>JBOEFW010000021.1:0-40314 GCA_050633105.1 Aureispira sp.
CGCTTAGACCTGAGTGCGACCTTTGTGCTGAGCAAAAAAGACAAACCTTTTCAAAGCAGTTTAGTTCTTTCTGTTTATAATGTTTACAACAGGCAAAATATCTTCTTTACCTATACGGCATCAGAAATTGATTCTTTTTCTGGAGAGATTAGATTGCAATCGTACCAAGTTTCGCTTTTTCCTATCATCCCTTCTCTAACCTTCAATTTTAAATGGAAACAACCTAAGAAGGGATATTATAAGGAGCAACGCGCCGCACGCCAAGCTAAACGCGCTTCTAAGAGTTAAGTCTTTTCATAAGGGATCTACGGCATAAAGATCACCTTTGCTAATAACTGTTCTTTGAGCATTTTTTGTTTTCTATCATTCAAAATTGCCCTATTTAATAGTATTTTTATGATTTATTTCATATCTATTAAATTCACAATAAAAATGCTTACAAAAAGACTATTAAAAAGTGTTCTATTCACAGTCCTATTGCTCCTGCTATATGGCTCCCTATCAGCACAAGCTCCGTCTTTACAATATGGTGAGTTATACAAGAACACACCCACCATTGCTAAAATCATCAAAAAAACAGACGAGCACCTTATTAGTGTTTCGTTTAAGGAAACAAGATTCCTTAATCCTCGTTTATTTTTAGATACTCATGATGCTAAGAATTTAAACTTTATCACTTCTAAAGAAGTAGTCTTACCTAAGATAACAGATAGTCAAGCAAGATTAAACTATGTGCATTATTTCCCTGCTACTGACAAGATTATCTTATTTATGGAATTTGTTCAAAAAGACAAAATAAGCCTTTTTGCTTATGAAATTGATGAAGAAGGAAACACAGGAAAAGGAAAACTTGTATTTGATAAAGAAAATAGGATTCATAATTACTATTACCTTTATGATATCATTCCTACTCCAGAAGACCCTGATCTACTAGTAATCAGCAGATTTCGTTATGTTCGGAAGAACTCGGAAATGCAAGCATTGATACACGTTATTAACAGCAAATTCGAGACAATTCAACAAGTAGAAGATGTATTTCCTCTTAAAAAAAGTGGCGACAAAATTAAAATAAAAGAGATTATTTACAATAAAGCAGGCTTTATTCATTTGATCGTTTATTATGGAGAATTAATCTATTCTTCAGACACCTATCTTCTCCGCAGCTATAGCAATAGCAATGTAACAGAGCAACGCTTAAACTTAGATGGAATACCTTTTATTGAGAATCCTAGCTTTACCCTAACTCCTAACAACGAACTCGCTATGGTAGGTTATTATTCTGATTACAAAGGCGGAAAAAGAGTCTTAAAGGGAGTTTATGTCAATTATTATAACCCCATAACAAAAGAGCTAACACAAAACATTACTCCTTTTACATCTACCCATTACGACAACCTATATGGAAGTAAAAGTAAAAAATATTATAAAGGGATACCTTATAATTGGACTCCTAAATCAGACGTAGTTTTAAGAAAGGATGGAGGCTTCTACAACATTACAGAAAGTTATACTCCTTATGTTACTTCCTACAATGCCACTTATAAAAGAAGGGATATCATAATTACAGCATTAGATGCAACAGGTAAGTTAGAATGGGTCAATAGAATCGCTAAATTTCAACATGAGCCTATGGTATCTATTCAAACAGGCAACAATTTGCGTTTTCTAACATTAGTTCATCATCACTATCGCTATGCCTCCCAGCCATTTGCCCCCTTTGGCTCTTATGGATATGCGCTAAAAAATGACAAACTCTACTTATTTTATAATGATCTGTATGACAATTTAACCCTAGCAATAGATAAAAAACCAACAGTGGTTACTAAGTTTGCTTATACACATCCTATTATAGTTAGTTTTGATAATTCTGGGATTATGACTAGAACTGCTTTACCACAAAACAATAGTAATGGTATTATGCGTCCTAATTCTGCTAGTCTATTTGAGGGGGAGTTATATATACCAGCCTTGATCACACACAAAGAAAAAATAGGCCGATTAATGCTTCCTTAGTAAAGGAAAAATCACATTTCCTTTGTTGTTCATGGAGCATCTAAGAAATCATGAACAGAAGTCAACACGTCTTCTACTCTTACCTAGAACTTAGTTGTTGCAGGAGATTTTTTTTTAGTCTAGCCTCAAGCTTAATATCCTTTTGAAAAGCCTGTTTTGCCCTACCACCAAAATCAAGATACCAGACAAAAAAAACCGCAGCTGACAAACGTCAGCTGCGGTGCAACAAATTTAGCCTTCCCCCGAAAGCTATCTCTGATTGGTGTACTATATGTACTATTCACAGTTACAAAGGAAAGGTATTCTGACCATTTAAAACGGTCATGTTTACGTTCAAAACGGACATTTGTCCGTTTTTTTCATTTTTATTTTAGCAATTATACCCCTAAAAGACTCTTTTTCTCAAAAAGTGCCCTTAGAAGCTAATGTTCTTATTTTTTCTTTTCTTTTTTAGAAAAAGGCCATTATTATTTTGACACAGTAATTAAGGATTTAATTCTACTTTTCATCTTATGTTTATCCCCAAAAAAGCAAAGGCCAGCCCAGCTAGATTTTACACTAGCTAAGCTGACCTCGTATAATTTTTTAGTAGGTTTCTCCTAAAGAAAAACTAACCATACCAATTAGGCATTGGTCGTATCGTCGTTCTTTTCTACATCAATTTTGATGGTTTCTTCTACAGTATCTTTAATCTCAATTTTCTCTTCGGCTGGCAATAAACCCATTTCGCGTTTTAGCTCATCCAAAGAACTTGTGCCTTGGTAAGCCGTATCATCCAAAGCAGCATTGATTTCTTCATCAATAGTTTTCCCTTCGTCTGCCATTTCACCATAAGCATCCGATAACGCTTCTTGTTCTTCTACTCTTTCTTTCATTTTTTCTAGCATAGATAAAGTGCTGCTAGAATCGATGTTTGCCAACTGCTTGTTGAGTTTTCCTGTTGCTTTGCTGACTTTGTCGCGCGCTTCCAACGTTTTGAGTTCGTTTTCCCATTTTGCAATTTGGCTTTTGAGGCTACGAATTTTACCTTCCATTTTAGAAACTAGCCCTTCAAATTTCTTTTGGTTGCCTGCTGCTACTTGGTATAATTTAAGGGACTCCTCGCGGCGAGCCATTGCTTCTGCTGCTAAGCGGTTTGCTTCCGCTTCGTCTTTGCGACCATCCAATGCCATTTGCAATAATGCTTTGGCTTTCTTTTTATAATCTTCAGCTGCTTCTTTGTGGTTGTTCGCTTCTCTCTTTGAACGAATAGCAGTTGCCTTAACCTCTGCCAAGCTCTTTAGACTTTCGTCCATATCTTTTTTGAGATCGCGAATACCCTGCTTAGTCATGGTAATAGGGCGCTCCAATTTATCTACTGCCGCATTGGCTTCTGCTTTTCCTATTCTAAATAATCTCTTAATAAAGTTCCACATAACTGATATAATAGTGTTTGTTAATTTACAATTGAATACAATACAAATAGCCCAACAAGAAGGTTGAGCAGGATCATTTAATTAGCCCAGCTTAATAACTCATCTGTATTTTCTACTAGAGCCATTGCCAAAGCGTTGAGAGAACCTTCAAGTTCATTGTGATCTAAATTAGCCAACTGCAACGTATCTCTAAATAATAATTTATCTCCTTCTTCTGTGAGCACAAAGGCACCATGTACTACTTCACGATTCATTTGGAGTAAGCGTTTGTAGGCTTGTGTGTTCTCTTCTGTTAAATCCAAGACATGCTGCTCAATAACCAAAATCTCTCCTTCACATTCTAACATAGTATTTACCAATCCATTATCGGTATTAGTAATTACAAATAGGCCATCTTCTTTATTTTCAGTAATAATGTCGTGTCCCATTTCTAATAAATAACCTTTTACTTTATCTAGGTGCTCTGACTTCATAATGTTTTATTGGATTTCTTTAAAATAAAATGTCGTACCTCTTCTTCTAAATTAGAATTGTATAAAAAAAGAGGCGCTGTTGCCGAAATTTACCATTTTTTTGTTATTAATTGCAATATGACCTTGGCTATTTTGGAATTTAAGTTGGTTTGAAGAACTTCCATTCTCTTCTCTCTTCTTAATTGTCCAAAACAAGTAGAGCCAAGGGCCGACAATATTGCGTTCTGTTTGACACAACGCCTAATTTTTAAAATTTGTTCGCCAAATTATCATTCATTCATTTTTTTAGGACAAATAGCCCTTTGAGGACTATGAACGACCTATTTTAAGATAAACTCCTTCTTTTGGATTTAATAATTGCACATCTTGAAGCGCTAATTTTTGCCAGTGAGCACCCCATTAGCCTCAAAGAATTACAACAATGTTTGGGCAAGGCACTAGACGAGCCTATCAGTAGAGACGATCTACGACAACTCCTTCTTCAATTGCAGGAAAAATACCAGCAGCCTCAATTTTCTTTTGAAATTGTCGAAATTGCTGGTGGTTATCAATTTTTAACCAAACCTGCCTTTGAAGCAACACTACAGGTTTTATTGCAACAAAGAAGTAATAAAAAACTCACTAAAACTACGTTGGAAACTTTGGCCGTCATTGCTTATCGCCAACCCATTCCAAAATCCGACATGGAGCGCATTCGCGGGGTAAGTTGTGACTATCCTGTCCGCAAATTACTAGAAAAAGACCTCATCTATATCGCTGGTCGTTCCAAGGAACCAGGGCGCCCCCTACTCTATGGAACCAGTGAAAAGTTTATGCAGCATTTTGGACTCAGCTCACTCAAAGACCTGCCCAAGCTTAAAGAATTTAAAGTAGAGGAGAATCAAATTGGTAGTATTGGGGAGGACCTTTCTTAATCAAAGAAGAAATACAGGCACTTTCTGCGAGAGCCGCCATACGTCTACGACCACAACTCTTAACAAGATAGAATTTTAAAATATTATGTTTAAAAAAGGTGATTACATAACGATTAAAGACCATAGTGATCCTGAAACAGGTACACTTGTCAACAATTGGGCAGGAGAAATTGAAGAAGTTTTTATGGACGATCAACGTTGTGCTATTGTTTTAGATGCGCCAACCATCCATTCCTTAGACGACGATTTTATTATAGGAGCATTAGAAGAAGGAGCAGAACCTTTTATGTGTGTGTTGAGCTGGAATAAACTCGATAAAGCATCAAGAAGAGATACCGATGACGACATGATGGAAGCTTTAGAACGGTTATCTGATCGAGCGATTGTTCTGGAAGAACAAATCGAAAAAGAGCGCGCAGCAAGGCGGGAAGCCTGCTTAGATGAATTTGAGCAAAGTTCCTTTTATAAAGAGCTGGAAAAGATCCAACAAGAACAAGCGGTCTTTCTTGCCCGTACATTTGTGGATATTATGTATCAATTTCAGTATCAAAGAATACACCAATGGGAAGGGCTGGAAGTTCAGGAAGCTTGTTTAGAACTTATTCCACAGACGGTCACCGCTGACGAAGCCGCTTTTGAGATGTATGGAACAATTCTCCTCGCTTTTTTCCGCTTTCTAGGCGATCAAGGATATTTGGAGAATATGGAAGAGCTAATAAAGGTGGTTGATAAAATTCAAGACCACATTCCAATAGAAGCCCAAAAATCTCAAAATTGGAACAACTCGAAGACCTTAATGATGGAAGCGATCGCGGAAGGCATTGATATAAACGATCAAAAAGCACTGGAACTCTATATTCTAGAAAAACAGCGTCTACTCCATAAAAAGCCCCCTCCATCTTCTATTTCCTTCAACGGAATTGGCAGAAATGAAAAAATCACGGTTCAGTATGAAGATGGAAGTATTGTAAAAGCTATAAAATTCAAGAAGGTCAAAGCCGATTTAGAAAGCGGTCGTTGTACCCTTCTAAAAAAATAAATGCTGCCTCTAGTTCTATTCACCCCACTTAATAAGAACCAATGTCTACTGTTAAACAAAGTACTGCTTCTGCTGTAAAACGTTATTCTATTATTCGCGCCTTATTAGTAGGGATAATTGCGGGCCTTATTGCCCTGGGCATAGGATACGCTATTGACACCGAAATCATTAACAACACTTGGGAATTTCTATTTGCTCCTGCTGCTGTAGGTATTGCTCTTACTGTACTCAATTTTAAGCCCCTCTCTAAATTTGCCATTTTTGTCTTGCCTCCTGTTTATGCGTTGAGTGGCTTTGGAATGGTTGCGGGCCCGTTGTTAATGGCTTATCTAGGTTTTAATAAAAGTGAATTCAGTCCAATGTTATCCATGCTTGTAGAGACGGTTCCTTTTTTTATTATTGCAAGCATGTTGTACCGCTGGTACAGTAGTTTGGCGAATCAAAAATCGTTTATCCTTTATTTGCTTTATGGAGTAACAACGGTGGTTGTGAGTATGTTGTTATTTGATGACAAGTATCCAACTTGGCTGCTTTATGGTGCCTACTTAGGTTTCTGTGCGTTTTTATTTAGTTTACTCCACCTAAATCGACCTTTGACAAAACCTAAATAAATCTTTCTGCTATCCCTTTTATAAAAAAAGCCCTACTGAAAAATATCAGCAGGGCCTTTTTATTAGGATTGATCGTAACCAATATCTACACCGCTTGGCGCAAAACCGCTAATTTAGTTTTGCTCAAATGTGCTTCTGCATATTCTTTGGTGACTTCAAATTCTTCTACATCTTCTTGTGAAGGCAATTCAAACATAGCATCGTTCATAATCGCTTCACAAATAGAACGCAAACCACGAGCCCCCAAACTGTACTCTACTGTTTTGTCTACAATATAATCCAACGCATCTTCTGTAAAACGCAATGCGATGTCTTCCATTTCAAACAAACGCTGGTACTGCTTGATTAAAGCATTCTTAGGCTCGGTCAAAATACGACGCAAGGTTGCTTTATCTAATGGATCTAAATAGGTCAAAACAGGCATACGTCCCAACAATTCAGGAATCAATCCAAAAGACTTCAAATCTTGGTGGGACACATACTGTAGTAAATTGTCTGTATCCACTTCCTCATCGTCATTGCCTCTAAACCCAATCACTTGGGTATTGATACGCTTGGCAATCTTCTTTTCAATGCCTGCAAAAGCCCCTCCACAAATGAACAAAACATTCTTGGTATTCACCTTTACTAGTTTTTGTTCTGGGTGCTTCCGACCACCTTGTGGTGGCACCAAAATATCTGTCCCCTCTAACATTTTGAGGAGTGCCTGTTGTACCCCTTCTCCAGAAACATCTCTAGTGATGGAAGGATTATCATTTTTACGCGCTACTTTGTCAATTTCATCAATGTATACAATGCCTCGTTCGGCAGCCGCTACATCATAATCACAAGCTTGCAACAAACGAGTCAGCATACTTTCTACATCCTCTCCAACATAACCTGCTTCTGTAAAAACAGTAGCATCAACAATGGTAAAAGGAACGTTTAACAAACGAGCAATGGTACGAGCTAGCAATGTTTTTCCTGTTCCTGTACGGCCAACCATCACCACATTAGACTTTTCAATCTCTATTTCATCTTCTTCGTTCTGGTTGTATTGCTGCAAAATACGCTTGTAGTGGTTGTATACCGCTACTGCCAAAACCTTTTTGCTATCATCTTGTCCAATGACGTATTCGTCTAATTTGGTCTTGATTTCCTTTGGCTTGAGCATCATCATCTCTTTACCATGAATAGGGCTCACCTCAATGGGTGTATCTTCTTCAAAAGACATCATTTCGTCTTCGATTATAGCTTTTGCTTGTTCCACACAAGACTCACATATATAAGCATCCAAGCCTGATATTAACACATCAGCCTGCTCTTTGGGCTTACGACAAAAAGAACATTTTGCTCCTGGTTTTGTCATGACAATTATATTTAGATTAGTAGGTAAATGAAGCAGAAGTTGTTGCGCAACAACTTCCCTATGGTATCAATGGGAAATTCTGTTGTTTTTTTATAAACGGCACTTTACAGAGTAACCATCATAAAAAATACAAGAAGCAGCAAAGATACTATTATTCCAAAAAGAAAACAAGTTGAACCCTATTATTATAGCGGTCCAACTTGCTCTTTATGTTATATTTATCAAAGCTTTAACGCTTTAATTTCTTATTTCTTACGAGTCAAAACTTCGTCTACTAAGCCATATTCTGTCGCTTCTGTAGCCGTCATCCAGTTATCACGCTCACAATCCTCTTGGATTTTGTCATAAGGCTGACCAGTATGCTTAGCGATAATATCGTACAATTCTTTCTGTAACTTCTTAATCAAGTGGTAAGAGATTTCCATATCCGTTACCTGTCCTTGCATGCCTCCTAGTGGTTGGTGAATCATCACACGGCTATGAGGCAAACAGCTGCGCTTTCCTTCTGCACCAGCACAAAGCAATACTGCTCCCATAGAAGCCGCTAAGCCCGTACAAATCGTTCCTACATCAGGTGTTACATACTGCATGGTATCATAGATACCTTGTCCAGCAATAACAGATCCACCTGGACTATTTACAAAAATTTGAATGTCGCGCTTAGGGTCCGTAGACTCCAAAAACAACAACTGTGCTTGTACTATATTAGCCACATAATCGTTGATGCCCTGTCCCAAGAAGATGATACGATCCATCATCAAACGAGAAAATACATCCATCGATGCAACATTCATTTGGCGTTCCTCAATAATATAAGGCGTCAAACCTGTTACATTAGGCATACCCATCATCGCTTGCTGCGCAGTGCGCTCTGTATAGGTATCTACATGCATACCCGTCATGCCCATGTGCTTAACAGCGTATTTTCTAAACTCATTTTTATTAAACATCTTGTTCTATTTTGGTTGTGTGAATTGTTATAATGGGTGTAAGGGGCTCATTGTTCAATTAAATGCTGCCCAAAATTGTTAAAGTCATAACTTCCATTCTTTAGTTCTTCTAGTAATTTCAAAAAGTCTGGCTGCGTGATTCCTAGCATCCTATTATCCCAATAATAAGGCGTTTGATGCAAAAAGATATCGAGCACCATTCTCCATCGGTTAAAAGGATTTTTTACTTGTTGTAGCAATCGCTTAGGATCATGCAAGGTTAAGCGTACTTGTTTTTTGAGTATAAAACCATACATGTCTACCGCTTTTACCTCTTCCCAAGCTATAATACCTAATTTATAAGGACGAGTATAATCTATAAATCCTTCCTCGTTGGCTAATAATGCGGGATGGTTCCCTTTCCAAGCTTCTATAAAATGCCCTTTAGGTCGTACCAAAAAAACAATAATAGCAACAATAATAATTGTCCACCAACTTGATCCCATAGACAAAAAAAACATTGCTGTTATTAACACAACAGCTAGTTTATTAGCCAGTTGTTGCAGCAGATACATTTTGCGATAAGGAACAAGGATAGTAGACATCTGATTTAATTACTAACAATAGAAAGCTATCAATATTATACCAGAGCTAAATAATACGCCAAAATAACCGAATTTAAGTAATTTTGGCAGTTGAAATGTTAGCACCTAAGATATGGTAGTTGTTTTAATCCAACAAATTACTTTCGTTTTGTTTTGACCAATAGTTGCAGGTAATGCTTAAACGTAATTTTCTTATACCGTTCTACTTTGCCCAAATAAATCTCTACATCTTGTGTTGCCGCTTCTAATTCTCGTTCATATTTTTCTAACTCTCGAAGGCCACGTTGTACTTTTTTATGTTGTAAACGTTTCTTTTGATCTTGTAACTTTTGTTGCAATTGAGCAATTTGTCTTTTAGCGTAAGCTGCTTTTTGCTCACTCTGTGCCATCAAATCCTCATACTGTACTTGGAACTGGTTGCTTACATTTTTCTCCTCTACTTCATAAGCTTCTTCCAGCTCTTCTACATAACTATTGGCGGATTCATAACGCGCTTGCAACTGTTCATAAGGTGCCCCCAGTTGCTCTACAGGAACCAAAACTTTAACCTGTTGGAGTTGCTGTTGTTTTGTCTGCTCTAACTGTCGAATTTCTATGCGTTCATCTTTTTCAATATCGTCCAAACTCATTTGAATAGCCTTGCTCAAATCCTGATCTTCTTTTGCTAATTGGTCTTTCTGATGCCTGATTTCATCCATCCAATAAAGCATGTTTCGCAGAATTTGTTTAGATCCAGAAATCCCATTCAAGAGGATTTTTTGGCCATTTCCTAGCACAATATAATTATCATTCAAATCTACCTGTGCTACTTGAAGCATAGAACGGAGTCCTGCTTCTTGAAATCTATTTTGTAAGGTTTTATTAGAATGATTATTGGCCGTTAGACCATTCCAAAAACGGGCCCATTGGGTGCTCAAATTGGCTTCTCGTTCCAATTTCTGATGCAGTTGATTCAGCGTGATTTTTTTTGCTGTTTGCAAACGTCCTTTTTCTTCCTCCCTTTTCTTTTCTACTTTATGACGACGTTGATTAAAGAGCTGCTCAATGGCTATTTTTTCTTGATGGTAGGCTTCATTTTCGTATTGATCAGCATGCCGACGGCTCAACTCCTGTACTGCTTTTTTTTGCTCAATTTGTAATGCGGCTTTAATTTGTGACAAGCTTTGATATTGGTCCACCTCAACTCTGGCAACAGAGCGGTGGGATTTGGCTTGCTGCAAGAACTCTTCATTAATCAAGCGATAATTTTTATTGGCTTCTTCATTGAGGTGCTTTACTTTTTCATCCTGCTGCTTAAGAAAATCCTTCAGTTCTTGCGTTTCTTTTTTAATCAATTTAAGAAGGTTTTCTACATGACGTGCCGTTTTCCCTAGACGGCGTTTGAGACGTCTTTTATTCTTTGCTGTTCGGCTCTTGATGTATTCTTGCTTCTTTCTTGCTTTACGTAAAAAAGCATTATCGCGTTGGAGGCTTTTATATTCCCTTGTTTTTTTAAATTCTTCCTGCATTTGCCCCAAGAAAATGCCAATAATAACAACAGCAACCAAAGGGGCGCCAAAAGCAATCGTTCCCATAGCAATAGCTGCAGCAATAATCGCATGGAAAGGTTTATATTTTAGCGTTTCTCTAAAGGTGATGTATTGCGACGGACTCAAAGAAGGAGTCGTTGGAATCCGTCCTGTCTCTCGTTCCAATAATTGTAACGCCTTGACGCTTTTATCTATTGGAGGTGCTTTAAATTTATTGGAAGGCAACGTCATGTAGACTCGACGTGCTCCTGTTTGACGTTTTAGAATGTGTCCATAACGCTCATAAGCAGCTTTATCATCTGTTGCCAATAACAACGCCGCGCACCACTCCTCTGCGGTAGGACGCATTTCGGGCTGCTCTTGTCCTTCTACAAAACAGCGCATAAACAACGCCTGTAATTCTTCCTCAAGATTATGGAAGGCCTCATGTGGCGGTGGCACAATGCTAAAAGAGTTTGCATGTTTAGGATCGTGTACAAAAAAACCTTTTTCTACCTTCTGTGCTAAGGTAGTTAGATGTTCATAAGGCGCTTTTGTACTCGCAGCAAAAGGATGAATGCCAAAAAAGAGTTTGTATAAGATAACTCCTAAGCCAAATAAATCCCACTCTTGACGTTGCGTAGGGTCATAACTCAATTCTTGATAATGTTCTGGCGGAGTGTATTCTGGCGTTGCTACAGGTGCATCAAATAAGGTTTCGTTGTTCTCCACGACCTCTACCGAATCGGTATCTACGATAGAAACTAGGCCATTGGGTTGAATAACAATATTATCTGGTTTCATATCCACCAAAACATAGCGCTCCATTTTATGCACTTGGTGAATTGCTGCACAAAGGTTAAACCCCAACCTCAAACGATAATTTAAAGGATCTTCTCCTTGTTTAAAATCAAAACGTCTCCAAGTTTCGCGTTGCTTACGCGGAATTTTAGGCGTACATAAGATTTCTAGCTTCTCCCCTTTTGTATAGGGCATAATAAAGCCCACAAACGTGGTCTTGTCCAATAACACATCCGTACACCACACAACAGGAGAATGGTTATTGCCTTCTTCTGATTGAGGAGCATAAGTGGACAAATAATCAATTTTCCTAGCGCGCTCTTCTGTTAGTTTGTGTGGGTGATAAATCTTAGCGACATACTTTTTTTGGTACTTGGCAGGAGAAAGGATATGGTACAAGTTTCCCTCCCCTCCACCAGCAAAGGGGGTTTCACTCAACTGAATCCATTCCTTCGCATGTTGTAGAAGGTATCTTCCTTCATTATTTCTGGAACGCCTTTTATCCATAGATTGCGATTCGTCGTCTTTCTTGGTTTAAAATTATACTATTCTCCCTATTCCAAACAGAAGTTACAAAAACAAGTCTTAGTTTTCTCTCTAGTTAAGAATAATCTAAACTAATTTTTTTTCTTGATAGTTTACTTCCTCCAACCGTTTTAGTTCCGTTTTATCTATTCAACTTTCTTTTTACGGACTCCATGTGATCTGATCTTTGCCCCACCGTTTTCTCTTTTTTATTGTGTCTATACAAACGCCCAAAACGCGGTTACTAGTTCCAATAAATAGCTAAAAACATAGCGTTTTTTGATCAAAGGTTTATCCTTCCCAACAAGCCTATAACATGCAGCGTAAATAACAAGACGTCTCAATCCCTTTCTTTGTAGATTTTCAGGGAGTTTGGTGTCTCCATTTCATAAAACATTCAAACAAATTGCTCTCGCTGCTTTTTAAAACACTCTTACAATTTTAGCAAATATTTTTCTTCTCCAAAAAGCAGCCATTACCTTAATGGAGACTTGTGAACCATTTCTTTTTTTAGTAATTTAGTTGAGGCGTCGCAGCGTTTCTACTCCCATGCATTTCAAGTTTTTTAGAGCAACGCTGTTCTATTCCAAAATTGCTTAACAAAACGTCAAAAAAATACATGAAAGACAAAATACAAGTCATCAACAATGTTCTCTTACAACAGAAAGATATAACAGAACGCAAAGCCTATCTAGAAAGTTTAGGAGAAGAGTATCAACAATTGCTTGATGCTGATGATGTATTTTTAGATACTAGGGATTATAGCCTTTATAGTATAGTCAAAATTGCAGGTCAAGAATGGCTAGGAGAAAATGTGCGTTATGAAACCACTAAAGGTAGCCATATCTACGATCAACAAATAGAAAACTTACACGCCCATGGCCGACTATATACCATAGACGCAGCACAAGAAGCTTGCCCTGAAGGATGGGAAGTCCCCGACAATAAAGCGTGGATGGATTTATTAATACATTTAGGAGGATATAATGATTCTTATTATGATAAACATTTTGGATCAAACCCTGAATCTGTCACTCCAAAGCTCCTAAAAGGTGGTAGCAGTAATCTTGATCTCAGTAGTGGCGGACAACGGTACGATCAATCCTTTGAAGGAATTGATAAAGAAGGATTCTATTGGTCAATGTCTCCTTTTTATCAAGACAATGGTGACAAAACCATTGTCCATGTATGGAAAGATTATGGTGATATTGTACTGAATGTACATGGAGGCGCACATAGTGCCTTTTCCCTAAGATGCTTGCGCCCTTACTCTGATAAACAATGGGTGACGAACCATAATAAAGCATTGTTAGCACTTCAAGAATTGGAAGAACGCAAAGAGTACCTTAACAAATTGGAAGGTATTTTAAATGAAAAAATTGCTAACAAAAAAATATTCTTAGATGAAAGAGATTATACCCTTTATTCTATTGTTAATATAGGAAACCAATATTGGTTGGGGGAAAACCTTCGATATGATTGTGACAACGCTGTAGTTTACAATCAGGAGACAAATCCTGAATTCATAGCTAAATATGGCCGACTATATGCGCCTTTTATGCTTGACAAAAGTTGTCCTAAAAACTGTAGTATTCCTTCCCTAAAGGATTATGAAACACTCTTTAATCACTTCCAACTAGAGGCCACACTTAATGAGGAGCAACAAGATATCAATCATGCTAAAGCTGGCGCCAATCTTACTCAACGAGGAAATAGTGGTTTTGAAGCTTATTATGGTGGAAACCAGAGCCGTGATCGTAGATCTTTTCATGATTTAGGAAATATAGGCTTTTTCTGGACGATTGACCAAGAGCAGAACCATAACGGTCACTACTATGTGGCTTTTCATTCAAGTGATGGCGTTTATGCTTTTCACGAGGAACATTATGACCCAATAATGGCCTCTTGCCGAGTATTGCTAACAGAATAAATTGTAAAAGGACAAGGTTTTAATGTATAAATCAAAGCAACATCTCTATGTAAAAGCCGCATCGGCATCACCATCTTGTAAACGAATAGCGCCTGTCGCTTCCAACGCCTCGTGCAACACCGCTCCTATAATATAATGGCGCTGAAAAGCACGCAAGCGAAAGAAAGGATGGCGACGCTTAGCCAACGTAGCCACCAAACTCGGCTGAAAAATAGTTAAGGTATTGGCTTTCATCGCCAATAAATGTTGGTCAATTAATTGCCACAATACTTCTTCGACACCTACCTTACAATACACATAAGGCAATTTGACCGATCCTTCTCGATAACTCAAAAGCACAACCGCCACGACCGCTAAGTCCGCATTGTAAACTTTAACCGCTAAGAAATAAAAAGAGGAAGCCACAGAAGAAAAATGATACCGTGTAGCATTTCTATCCTTCAAGGGGGCTTGCAACAACCAAGGATTCCGCAGCAACCAATCCAATTCTGCTCGATCTCGATGAATCAATTCTCCCTTTTGTTGTGTTTGTATAAACGCCCAAGACTCCTCATCTAGTTCTACTAAATATTCAAAAGAATAGCCTTGTTTTTCTATAGAAGGAGACCGTTGAGCCCACAAACGTAAAGTATTAGGAACAGACAGTAGGCCATCTGCTAGATGCAATAAGGGTTTCCATTTGTCCCACTTGGGAGATTTCTTGGGTAATAAAGTGGCTAAATTAGGGCGAAGATAACCGCGCCATCCCTTTGGTTTTGCCAAATCTATAAACCGTTCACTTCGATCATACAATCCTTTTGCAGCAGGGGTGAACTCTGTCACTAATATCTTATAGTCCCAAGCCTCAAAAACAGTCTGTAAAAGCTTCTTGGCAATCCCTTTGCCACGCATTTTAGGATTGACCCACATACAACTCAACCAACCCACATGTTCCACCCCTGTTTGAAAATGTAAATCGTCAACAAAAACCCCTAGATAAGCCACCAATTCTATCGCTTCATACACCAAAACTAGTACTACATCCTCTGGAAGTGCTCTAGGGTTTCGCTGTTGGGAAAGGGCCCGTTGTTTACTAATCGCAATATAATCGGATTGGGTATAGGCTTCTGAATAAACATAGTCCCCCAATTCCTTCAATTGTAGACTTTTAAAGTGCATAACATCTTGGTTTTGTAGAGTATTAGAAGAATATTTTTTCTTCTTTTTTGGGAATATTTTTCAGCACTTTTAATTGCTTAATTTTTTATCAAAAAAATCAATAATTGCCTCAATCGAGACTTGACAACTAGTCCTTTTTTTAGTAACTTAGTGGAGTAATTTCTTTATCCCACCTCAAATACATTTTAAGTTATGGGTTTTTATGGTAACGTTGCTCAATTCAATGGAAAAAAGGTCATCGATTTCTCTCCCGAAAACGGCATAGGAGAAACGGAGGCTGCTTACCGCTTTTATACGGATTATGATGGCACACACGATGTTCCTGACAATTTAAGAAAATTCATTGAAGATGACAAAGTAGGCCAAGTTGATAATTTGGTATTTGGTATGTGGGGCGAAGAGCACGATGACGGTCCTGATACAATTCTCAACCTTCTAATTGAGAACAAAGCAAAACTACAGCACCTCAAAGGAATCTTTGTAGGAGACATTACCCAAGAAGAAAATGAAGTATCTTGGATAGAAAACACGTCTTACAAAAACTTCTTTCAAGCATTCCCCAACTTAGAAACCTTTCAAGTTCGTGGAGGAAATGGCTTATCATTAGGTATACTGGAAATGCCCAATCTCAAACGTTTGGTGGTACAAACAGGAGGTATGTCAAGCAACATTTTCAGCGATTTAGCAGAATCTACCTTACCCGCTTTAGAACACCTAGAACTATGGTTAGGGACAGATAATTATGGCTTCTCTGCTTCTGCATCAGAAGTAGTCGCTTGTTATAGAGGGAGTAAGGAAAACCACCTCCCTAGCCTCAAATATTTAGGTTTGCGCAACAGTGAAATTGCGGACCAGTTGGCGGATAAACTCATCGATGATCCCATTCTTAATCGCATCGAGACCTTAGATATGTCTAATGGAACGATGACCAATGAAGGAGCAGAAGCATTGATTGACAATCCTGCAATTAAAAACCTCAAAATGCTTATTCTTGACCACCATTATATCTCTAAGGAGGTGGTAGAACAATTAAAAGATCTAGGAGTTCCTGTTAGTGCGGGAGATCAGCAAGAAGAAGACGATTATGGCGATGGCGACATTTATCGTTATGTTGCTGTTTCGGAGTAAGCTTTCCCCAAAAAATGTGTCAAGCGTAGCGAGTAACCAAGTTACTCGCTACGCTTTAGTTTTTCTGCCTTTCCGCCTTTAAAAGACGCCCTGTGTTATGTTACAATTTTTATGGTTAGGCAATCCTGAAAATCGCCGCTGTCAATTCTTTTTAGACGCAGCCAAGCAAGAAGGATTTCCACCACCAATAGTTTTATCTTATGAGACTATTTTAACCGATCCAATCAACTGGAAAAGTCTGCTTTCCACCATAGATATTGTTCGTTTAGAATCTCCAGGGGAAAATGCAGCTGTAGCACAAGGTTTATTACAATGGGGAGCCCAACATCCTGCTCTTAAAACGCCCTTATCAACTACCGTTCCATTGCCAAAAGGAAGTTTAGCAGGGTTGCGACAACAACACCTTGGATTCTTATTGGTCTTAGAACAAGTAGAAAAAGCGCTAGCCGCTTTTCCAAAGATTCAACTCGTCAATAGTTTAGATTACATTCGCCTTTGTTTTGATAAACAACAATGTCATGCTCATTTTGCTGAACAAAACATAGCTGTTCCGTCTGCTTTGTACCAGATCCAAAATTATGAAGAGTTACGCAGTAAGATGGCTCAAAAAGGCTGGAACCGCGTTTTTGTAAAACCACTGCATGGTTCATCGGCCTCTGGGGTGGTTGCTTTTAGGAGACAAGGGCAGCGACTACAGGCCATTACTTCTGTAGAAATGCAGCAACAAAATGGCCAAGTGAAGCTTTTCAATTCTTTGCGTTTACAAAAGTATACGCAGGAAAAAGACATTGCTTTGCTTCTAGATCACTTAGCTCAAGAAGAAATTTTAGTAGAACAATGGATTCCTAAAGCAAGTTTGGGAGAAGCTGTATTTGATTTGAGAATGGTTGTTGTTGGTGGAAAATGTCAACATGTTGTTGTCCGACAAAGCCAATCTCCATTGACCAATTTGCATTTGGGCAACCAAAGAGGTTCCTTAGCTTTATTACAAGAAAAAATGGGCACTAAAAAGTGGCAAGCCATTCAACAATTGGTAGAACAAGCTGCTGCTGTACTTCCATCCCATCAATACGCCTGTTTAGATGTGTTGGTTCAGGCCGACTTTAAGCAATCGTATATATTGGAAGCCAATGCTTTTGGAGATCTATTGCCTAGAGTATTGTATCAAGAAAAAAACACCTATGCTGCGGTTCTACAGCACCTAAAACAATGGCATTATGTTTGACAAAGTCACCTGCATCTATTTTGATTTGGACAATACGCTCATTGATCGCAATGCAGCTTTAATGGCTTGTTTGGCTACTTTTTTTGAAGAGCATTTGCCACAGGTTTATTTTTATAACGAGCAACCAGAAATTGAAGAAAATGATGATTGGGGCTATGTTGATCGTAATGATTTTGTTGCTTGGTTGCTTCAAAAATACCAGCCTTGG
Source organism: Aureispira sp. (assembly GCA_050633105.1). Lineage (GTDB taxonomy): Bacteria > Bacteroidota > Bacteroidia > Chitinophagales > Saprospiraceae > Aureispira. The sequence goes on from JBOEFW010000021.1 coordinate 17,831, forward strand.
GGCTGGGAGGAAGAGAGTTTATGGAATTATATCAAAACAAACATCAGTTCTTATGTCTCTCCTATTTCTTTGCCTTTACAACAAAAATTAAAGCATTTGCAACACCACTATCAATTGGGTATTCTCACCAATGGTTCCATCAGCAATCAAAGCCGCAAGATAAAACAAGCACAATTAGAGGGCATTTTTTCTAGTCAGCAGATCCATATTTCACAACAACATCAACTAGCAAAACCAAATCCCTTACTTTTTCAACGTATTTTGGAGCAAGAACAACTCCAACCAGAGCAATTGTTATATGTTGGGGATGATCCGATTAATGATATTGTAGCACCTGCTGAATTGGGCATTGCGACGTGTTGGGTCAGCCATAATCGCGAGTGGAACCAATCCATAACAGCGGACCATGTCATAGAACAAGTTTTAGATTTACCACTCTAATCACCTCCTCTTAAGTTAAGCATATGTCTTATAATATGAATGAAGTAGTTGCTCAAAGCGATCTACTTTTTATCACCTTAGACACCTTACGGTATGATGTTGCCCAAGCTGCTTGGGAGGCAGGAGCATTGCCTAATTTTTCGGATTGGTTACCTTCTACTGGTTGGGAGCAACGCCATAGCCCTGGCAGTTTTACTTATGCGGCCCATCATGCTTTTTTTGCAGGCTTCTTGCCTACCCCTGTTTCGCCTGGTAAACATCCAAGGCTCTTTGCCACCGCTTTTGCTGGGAGTGAAACCGCTGTAGAACAAACTTGTATTTTGCAAGCACCTACCATTATGGAAGGGTTGGCAGCCAAAGGAATAACAACCGCTTGTGTTGGTGGAGTTGGCTTTTTTAACAAACAAACTCCGTTGAGCAAGGTCTTTCCTTCCCTCTTCCAACACAGTTATTGGAGTCCTGAATTGGGAGTTACCAATCCGCACTCTACCCAAGCGCAACTAGAGCAAGCCGTACAAGTATTAGGTGAACATCCTGAGCCTACGTTTTTGTTTGTCAACATCTCGGCGATTCACCAACCAAATTATTTTTACTTAGAACAAGCTGTTGCTTCCAATAAACAAGATACGATAGAAAGTCATGCCGCAGCACTGCGTTATGTAGACCAACAATTGCCTATTTTGCAAGCAGCATTAGCCCGTCGTGCTCGGCCTACTTTTATTATTTGTTGTGCCGATCATGGGACTACTTATGGAGAAGATGGTTACACTGGGCATCGCATCGCCCATGAGCAAGTGTGGACGGTGCCTTATTTGGAAACACTAGTTTGAGGACACTACAGCACCTACTATTTTACTTCATTTTTCATTAGACTCTATTACATTTCTCCTATATGTCTACTTTAGCAAAAGCGATTCAAAGTCGCAATTACTTTCAAGGTTATGCGTATTCTTATCCTCACAAATCAAGCTACCGCCCTCTAGAAGAGCCAAGAGCACTACAAGAAATTTGGCAAGCGGAAAATAAAAACCAATTGTTTTTATATGTTCATGTGCCTTTTTGTGAAATGCGTTGTGGTTTTTGCAATTTATTTACTACTGCTAATCCTAAAGCGCCTTTAGAACAACCTTTTATTGGCAGTTTGCAACGTCAAGCAACACAAGTAAAACAAGCGTTAGGAGAAAATGCTCGCTTCAATCGAGTTGCTATTGGTGGTGGTACACCTTCTTTTTTGTCTTTAGAAGATCTAGAAAGCTTATTCCAAGTCGTTCACCAGCAAATGGGCCTAAACCACAGAACTGTTCCTTTTTCTGTAGAATTATCCCCCAAAACCACTAGTCCTGAGAAACTAGCCTTGTTGCATCAATATGGCACCAATCGAGCAAGTATTGGTGTACAGAGTTTTTTATTAGAAGAAACCAAAGCACTTGGGCGGCCGCAACGTATGGAGGAGGTTCGTCAAGCTTTGACCTATATTCGCGATTCGGCTATTCCTAGTATGAATATTGATCTTATTTATGGCATTGCTGGGCAAACAACGGCTTCTTGGCAGCGCTCCTTGGAAGAGACAGTCGCTTTTCAGCCTGAAGAGGTTTTCTTATATCCACTCTATGTTCGCCCTCTAACTGGCTTAGGCAAACGAGAACAAGAATGGAATGACCATCGTTTAAACCTCTATCGTTTTGGCCGTGACTTTCTATTGTCCAAAGGGTATGAACAAGTTACCATGCGTATTTTTAGACGTCAGAACATTGTAGAAAAAGAATTGCCTGCTTATAACAGTCCTGAAGATGGTATGGTTGGATTGGGCGTTGGTGCTCGGTCTTATACCCGTGAATTTCATTACAGCTCTGATTATGCCGTAGGCCGCAAAGGCGTGCAACATATTATCCATGATTATCACGAAAAAACAGCGCAGGATTTTTCGCAGGCAGATTATGGCACTTATCTCAATAGACAAGAACAACAACGGCGGTATGTCATCAAATCCTTATTAGAAGGCCAATATTTGGACATGGCTGCTTATGAACGCTTTTTTGGTAGTAGTGCTTTATTAGACTTGCCAGAATTACAGCAATTGGACAGTTTGCAGTTTTTACAGACAACAGAAGGGCGTTTGCAATTAAACCAAGCAGGGTTAGAATGCTCGGATATTATTGGTCCTTGGTTGTATTCGGCGGATGTCAAAGCCCAAATGGCAGCTTTTGAGTTGAGTTAGTTTTTATTATTGCTACTAATCCTTAATCCTTGTTTTATGTCTTCTTGGTCTATTCTCTATCGTGGTCCTTTGTCCAGTTGCAACTACAGTTGTAGCTATTGTCCTTTTGCCAAAACTAAAAACACACGAGCAGAACTAGCAGAGGATGCAGCACGGTTGACTCGTTTTGTAGACTGGGTAAGCACACGTCAAGAACAAATTGGTATTCTCTTTACGCCTTGGGGGGAGGGTTTGATTCGCAAATCCTACCAACAGGCTATGACTCAACTCAGTCATATGCCTCAGGTAAGACGCGTGAGTATTCAGACCAATTTATCAGGGAGTTTAAAATGGATGCAACAGGTCCATAAGGAGCGTTTTGCTTTATGGACGACTTTTCATCCTAGCCAAATTTCTATCCAGGATTTTGTAGCACGTTGCTGGCAATTGGAAGAAATGGACATTCGTTACAGTGTTGGTTTTGTTGCCCTAAAAGAAGATTTGCCTTACTTGGAGCAATTGCGCGCACAACTCCCCTCCCATCGTTATTTATGGGCCAATGCTTACAAGCGCGTCGAAAATTATTATACGCCAGAAGAGATTACGCAGATTGAGCAAATCGATCCTTTGTTTTCTTACAACAACCAATACCACCCTAGTTGGGGGGCAGCTTGTCAAGCGGGGCATACTGCTTTTACGGTAGATGGAGCAGGCGATGTTCGACGTTGCCATTTTATTGGGGACGTCTTAGGCAATATTTACGACCAAGATATTTCAACTGTATTACGGCCACGTACTTGTACCAATGCTTCTTGCGGTTGCTATATTGGCTATGTGCATCTTGATCAATTAAAACTCTATGATACCTATCAACAGGGCGTCTTGGAACGCATTCCCCCTCCTTTTAGATAGCTCCTTTCTTAATACTAATATTTCTATTTTAGCAAAGCTGCTAATTCTTTTAGTTCAGATTTTTTGCGTACAAACTCTCGGCCAGTAGTTTTTGCCATTGGCGTATTCATAAAGCTTACTTTTCTAAGTAGAGGTAGTTGAAGGATATGGTTGGGTAATGTTTGTAGAGCGGTATTGGATAAACGCAAGCGTTGAAGCTTCCCTAACTGTCCCATAGAAGGGGGCAATATTGTTACGTCATTTTCTTCTAAATCTAAATACGTTAATTGTCCTAAGGTTTGCCAAGTATCAGGCAATTCTTCTAAGGCATTGTTATGTAAATACAAAGCACTGAGCTGTGTGAGTGTAAAAAGATTAGGAGGCAATACTGTTAATTGATTATTGGCTAGATAGATCTTTTTGAGTTGCTTCAGGCCTTGCAACCAATTGGGCAGAGCTACGACTCTATTATTTGATAAATTCAACTTAGATAAAGCAGGGCATTGTTGCAAGCCTTCTGGTAGAGTGCTTAAATGATTACTACTCAAATCTACTTGCTTTAATTTAGCGAGCTTTTTTTCCCAAGTTGGCAATATTGCTAGTTGATTATCAGCAATGTCCAATGTCTGCAATTGCTGCCAATTAATGGTACTTTTGGGTAAGGCCTTCAATTGATTGGCGCGAAAGATTACTTCCTCTAGTTGGGTGAGCTTTCCTAGTTCTTCTGGTAAGGTTGTTAATTGATTGTTTTGGACGGAAAGAACACGTAGTTGAGTCAATTGACCGATACTGGCAGGCAATGCTGTCAGGTAGTTATCATCTAAGGTTAAATAAACTAAGTTCTTGAGCTCTTGGATGGCACTGGGCACTTCTTTTAATAAGGTGTTTTTGAGGTTGATGCTTTTGAGCTGCTGCAAATATGGCAGCCATTTTGGGAAAACGGGCCAAGCCTTATCTTGCATGTCTAAACTTTCAATCGGGACGGTGGCTAAAACCGCTTTTGTTTCTTCTGTAGGATTCCATTCGCTAGGCGCATCATTTAAAAAACGGTGTGACCAATTTCCGCAGATATTTAAGAGTTCTTTTAGTTCAACCTCTGTTTGAGAGGAGTAGCTATAACGTAAGTTTTCAATTAAATCCTTGTAGCGGTTTTCTAGCTTTTCTTTAATGGCAGGAATTTCATTGGCTACTCTCATCATATTAATGATGACCGCTCGTTCCCAATCTGCTTCTATCAATTGATGGGCATGTTCTATTAAGTCTTGACACAAGGCTGGATCTCCTTTAGCAATCATTGCCCCAACCAATACATTCTGTTCGTCATGGCTTTTGATAAGTGCGTATAAACTGTCTCTTTGTTCGTTAAACTCTGTATTCACTTTTGGTGTTTTTGTAGTTCGATGAAGCCCTCTATATAATTGACTAGACTTACTGCTCTGCTAGTATACTATTTTAGATGGTTTTTTGTTACATTTTCTCACAAAAAACAACTGTCAAATCGTAACTCTATTTCCTTTCAGAGAAAATCAAAATGTCAGTTTATTTATAAAAAACTGACAAAAAGACACAAAAAATCACTTGGTACAAGATGTGCTATAGTCGCTATTGTGTAGAGAGGGTTCTTGTCCTCTTCTGCCCCATCAATTTTAAATTTTTTAACCATACAATATTAAATACTCTTACTATGAGACCAATTAACGATAGAGTCTTGGTAAAACCCGCTGCAGCAGAAGAAACTAGTAAAGGTGGTATCATCATTCCTGATACAGCTAAGGAAAAACCACAGCGTGGTACAGTTGTCGCTGTTGGCCCAGGCAAAGACGGTGAAGCTATGACTGTAAAAGTGAACGACGTTGTTTTATACGGCAAATATGCTGGTCAAGAAGTAAGCCACCAAGGAGAAGATTTTTTGATTATGAAAGAAGATGATATTCTTTTGATCTTAGATTAATATTTCTCTATACCCTCTACCCTATTTTTATTCTATTTATATTATCATGACGTTGTTTATGCAGACGTTTTCATTACCTGATGAACGTTGATGTTTAAACAACCTCCATAAAAACGAACAAGAATCATGGCTAAAAATATTAGCTTTAGCACAGATGCTCGCAATAAATTACAAGAAGGTGTTAATGCCTTGGCAGACGCTGTAAAAGTAACACTCGGCCCTAAAGGTCGTAACGTTGTTCTTCAAAAAAGTTTTGGTGCACCACATATCACTAAGGATGGTGTTTCTGTTGCTCGTGAAATAGAATTGGAAGATCCAATCGCTAACATGGGTGCTCAAATGGTTAAAGAAGTAGCTGCCAAAACTGCTGATGTAGCGGGTGATGGTACCACTACTGCTACTGTATTGGCACAAGCCATCGTTAATGCTGGTTTGAAAAGTGTTGCTGCTGGCGCGAATCCTATGGATTTAAAGCGTGGTGTAGACAAAGCTGTTAACAAAGTGATCCAACACCTAAAAGATAGCTCGGAGATCATTGGTAGTGATTTTGAGAAAATCAAGCAAGTAGCATCTATCTCTGCTAATGGTGATGCTGAAATCGGTACTTTGATTGCTGAAGCAATGGAATCTGTTACTATTAATGGTGTTATTACTGTAGAAGAAGCTAAAGGTCGTGAAACTTATGTTGATAAAGTGATCGGAATGCAGTTTGACCGTGGGTATTTGTCTCCTTACTTTGTAACCAATACAGAGTCTATGGAAGCAGAATTTGAAAATCCTTTCATTCTAATTCACGACAAAAAAATCTCTAACATCCAGTCTATCGTTCCTGTTTTGGAAAAAGCACATGGCGCTGGTCGTCCTTTGTTGATTATCGCAGAAGATGTAGAGAGTCAAGCATTGAGCACATTGGTGGTAAACCGTTTGCGTTTGGGCTTAAAAGTAGCTGCTGTGAAAGCTCCTGGTTTTGGAGATCGTCGCAAAGCAATGCTACAAGATATTGCCATCTTAACTGGTGGTACTTTAATCGCTGAGGAAACAGGCCATAGCCTAGAAGCCGTAGAATTGGAACACTTGGGTAGCTGTGAGCGTGTTTCTATCGACAAAGACAATACTATTATTGTTAATGGTATTGGTGAGGAAGCGCAAGTACAGTCTCGTATCAATGAAATTCAAAACCAAATCAAAAATACAACTTCTGACTACGATAAGGAGAAGTTGCAAGAGCGCTTGGCTAAATTGTCTGGTGGTGTTGCTGTTTTGTATGTTGGTGCTTCTACAGAAGTAGAAATGAAAGAGAAAAAAGACCGTGTAGATGATGCGTTGCATGCAACGCGTGCGGCAGTAGAAGAAGGTATTGTTGCTGGTGGTGGTGTTGCCTTAGTGCGCGCTATTGATGCACTAGATAACTTTGAAGGAATCAACGCTGACGAAACAACAGGAATCAACATCGTTCGTAGTTCTTTAGAATTACCCTTAAGAACAATTGTTAACAACTCTGGCCTAGAAGGATCAGTAGTAGTAATGAAAGTGCGTGAAGGCGAAGGTTCTTTCGGGTTTAATGCACGTACGGAGAAATACGAAGATCTAAAAGCGGCAGGAGTAATTGATCCAACCAAAGTATCTCGTGTAGCTTTAGAGAATGCAGGTTCGATTGCCTCTATGATTTTAACAACAGAATGTGTGATCAGTGACATTCCGGAGGAGAATGCTGCTCCTGGTGGAATGCCTGGTGGAATGCCTGGTGGAATGCCTGGCATGATGTAAGCATCTATAAAATAAGCATTATTCTAGCAACAAAATGGGGCTAGATAAGTAAGACAACGCCTTTTGAGGAAATTCCTCAAAAGGCGTTTTTTGATGGTGCATAGCCTTTTGCGCCTCTAGGAAAATACCTTTTATAGCGCATCATTAAGGAATAGAATACTATCTTGTAAGACACCTTTTTAAATTTTATTACAAGAACAATGAGACCAAGACACTATTTCTTTTTAAGCAACTTATTAATTACAAGCCTTCTTGCTTGTGAACCAACACCTCCTGAAACCACCAAAGAACAACCAATAGTAGAAACAACTACAGATCAAGAAACACCAATTAGTACTATCCAAAAAATCAATGAAGATGGGTACAACGCAGTGGAAGCTTTTATAGGAGCGGGACAAACACTACTTAGAGAGGTAGAAGGCGACCTCAACAATGATGGTATTCCTGATAAAGTAATCGTTTTAGAAAACCCAGCCAATAAAGCACAACCAGATGAGTTATCCCCACCAAGAAGTCTAGTCATCTTACAAGGGAATCCACAAGGTCAATATCGTCTTTGGGCCAGTAGTGATAAAGTAGTTTTATGCGCCCAATGTGGTGGCATTATAGGAGATCCTTTTAGAACAATACAAATCGATCAAGAAGCCATTATACTCCAACAAGATGGAGGCAGTCGAGAACGTTGGGAACGCAACAGCAGTATTGCACTACATCCAACGACCGAAGAGTGGATAATCGTCAAAGATAAACTGACAGTAGTAGACACCTATGATGCGAGCAAGAACAGTCAGCAAAATATGTTAGAAGGGGAACAGCTTTCCTTAGAACAATATAACGTCTATGCAGGCCAATAGCTTTTAATTATTGGGAGCCTACTCTAAGGAGATAATTTTAGACTTGTTTTTTTAGTTTATATTCCTTATATTTACTCTGTGAATGCTCCAACATCTTTGGTTCGATCACTAGACTTCCCTATACTCTGTTTTTAACAATACGGTTTATAAACTATCACTTTTACAACTATTGAATCACCTTATTTATGGCATTTCTAGACAAATTAGCTCACTTAGAGGGGCAAATCAACGAATACTTAAAGCTACATGACAATCCGTATGACACCACTTCCCGAAACGAGATTGCAGATAAATTAAAAAACTTACTTTCTCTTCTAAAGAAGAATACTTCTTCGGATAACACTTCTTCAGACACAACAACTACGGACAGCACGACTACTGGTAGTTCCGTTGGAAAAAATGGAGTTAACAATATTGAAGATGTAAAAACAGTACAGCTTTTATTAAATAAAGTTGGTTACAACTTCCAAGGCAGTGGTCAATGTGGCCCTAAGACTATCAAAGCTATTGAAGAAATACAAGCTAAGGTTGGGGAAGAAGCCAATGGTCTATTAGAACAAGGAAGTAAAACCTGGGAAGCATTGAGCAATGGTAACATAGAAAAGGCTGATGAAGAGGAGACTAAAGGAGAAGAAAAAGGAATTGAAGCCCAAGTAACACGTTATGGATACACCACCGATCCCTATGCTAATCAAAATGATTTAAATGCCATTGGAAACAATGCCAATAAACTGACAGCAGGCTTAAGTGTAGCGCTTAGTCCTGAGCTCTATGAGGAGCTTGGAATTGGACGAAAATCTGGCGCCTATATTTATGTAACATTTGAAAATGGTTCTACTAAAAAATTCCAAACAGCGGACCAAACAGCCAGAGGATTGAAAAATCTGCGGGTGGACTTTTTTGACCCCAATGGTAAATTCGCAANNGGTCAGAAATGCTGGGTTAAAGCAGCAAGTTCTGGTGGATCAACAGAGACCGTTGATCCCAATACATCGACAGACGATGGAGGAGATATTAGTAGCGAATTAAGCGGTTCTGTAGGTAAAGGCGGAGAAAACAAAGTAGAAGATGTAAAATTAGTTCAACAATTGTTCAACAAAAAGGGACATGACTTCCAGGGATCTGGACAGTTCGGCCCCAAAACTAAAAAGGCCATCAAGGAGCTCCAACGGGAGAACAATCTACCCGTCACTGGATTAATGGAGCCCAATAGTCCTACTTGGCACCAGTTAGCAGGTACCAGCAGTACAGATGATGAGACCAATACAGGGGATAATAGTAGTGATGATACTACTTCTAGTGGTAATAACATTCGTGCATCTGTTGGAGTAAAAGGACAAAACGACAAAGACGATGTCAAAGCAGTACAAACACTTTTAGAGATTGTCGTAGATGGTGATTGTGGTCCTAAAACTAAGAAAGCCATTAAGAAGTTTCAACGAGACAACGACATCAAACCTGTCACTGGCTTAATTGAGCCCAACAGCCCTACTTGGGCAAAACTAACAGGCGGTGGAGACAGCTCTTCCAGTACATCGGATGATTCTTCGACTACTACCGATGAAGATAAAGACGACAAAGCAACCGCTTCTGGCCGCTCTATTAATCAATCTGTCGGAACAGGAGGCACAAATGAAGAGCAAGATGTTCGAGTGATTCAAAACCTTCTTAATGAGAATGGCTATGAGTTAGCCGTCAATGGAAATGTGGAAGAAGATACCATCAAAAACATCCAAGATTTCCAACGACGCAAACAACAAAACCCAACAGGCTTAATCGAACCAAACGATGAAACCTTTCAACTCTTAGATGGACAAACAATAGAGGAAAACCATCCCACCCCTACTGTAGACATCAATGACACCTTACAAAAATCTGTTGGACAAGGTGGTCAAAATGAAACAGCAGATGTTGCTTTAGTACAACAATTACTGAGAGACGACTGGGGCTATGATATCCCTGTTGATGGCGATCCACAAGACACTACGATCCAGGCCATCCGTCAATTCCAGCATCGTTTTGCAGGAATGGTTCATAACCAGGATGCCAGAGTTGATCCTAATGGAACAACGCTCAAATATCTCACTGGAGTATTAAAACCAACGGAAGGATATACCGATGACGGCATCATTGGTGGTGTGGAAACGGAGTTGGAGCAAAAAATGGCAGACTTTACAAAAGCCTTCTCAGGGGTACGAGTGGAAGTTCGCCCAGAAGAATGGGTAGCCGTTCGTCCACCTTACCACATCAATTTAGGCCACCGTAAAAGAAGTGCAGAACAAGAACGCAACGCCAATCCTTCTGTTGGACGCATTGCTAATCGCTTAGGTTTTGGAGGAAATGTAGGAAAAGCAACACTAGTACAAATTGAAGACTTCCTCAATCAATGCCTAGCTGCTAACTTAGTCCCATCATCCCAAAAAACATCAAAAGGACTGAATGAATTCTTAGCTAAATACGGTGTTTCTATGGATTGTTCTGGGTTAGCTATCCAAGCTGCCAATTTCTTACTACAAGATGATTTGGACCGTAATAAGAACAACCAAAGTAGTGAAGATGTCAATATTACCAATACAGCAGGCATTCAAAATCATCCTGAGATCAACAACCCAACTAACTTACGCGCTGGTGATATGATGGTGAACTACAAACGAGAAGGCACCAATACTTATCACGTTCGAGTTGTTGTAGATGTTGATGTAGAAGACGATCATGTCGCCTTTACAACCGTAGAATCTGGCAGTTCCACTACTTTAGGAGATGGAGGACATGGTGTTGGGCAACGCCGTTGGAAATGCCCTAACAAAACAAATTATGATAACCTCAAAATACTAATGGGGAATGATTGGCAAACAGCTGGACGTTCTGACCAAGCATACACCTACGTTCGTATGCGTCAATTAACCAACGTAGAATCTTAAATACGTTTCAACAACTAATTGCTTACTAATAGTCTCGGCTTCATTTGCTTCAGCAAGTGAAGCCATTTTTTAGCACTCTATAACCACTTAATGTCCTAAATTAAGGCTGGTCTAGAAGAGCTTTGAAGGATGCTGGTGTCTTTTTGGGAACGGTTACTAGTGTAAACAGCAATAGTAAGATTGGGATCATCAACTCAAGCGCTATAAAATAATTAAGGTGAAACCTAAATAAGCTGCTTTTGTAGTTCAAAATCGAAACAAGAACAAATACTACTGTAAAGGGTAAAAACTCAAAGTGGCTTTCCATGTCAAATAGGCAGTCTTTTTTCTATGAAACCTCCTAAGCAGAGGAGTCCCAATCCTCCAATATAAAGACTACTCAGTAAAGTGAGCATGTTCCGATTATAGAACTTGTAACTATATTCTAGATCTTGCGGAGGTCCTCCGCGACCTTCCCCAACCGTATACTCCTATTTCTGCCTCCCAATAAACCAACCAAGAACAATATCTAACTAAATTAATTCAGTTAGATATTGTGTTTTTTATTGCCATGATTTATTAAACTTTCTTACACCATCTTCTACCCTTCAAGGAAATAACTTGCTTATTATTCTTAACATTTTACATCCTCTTTTATAGTACGCTATTTACAACAATTCATGCAATCGTTGTACTGTCCATGCTTGAGCAGGGGCAGCAAATCTAGGTTTAGTCATTGACCAAGTCTTCTTAAAGAAATCAGAATGGCGATAAGCATTTAAGGCATTTTCATCTTCCCAATGGCTGTGAGAAAAAATAATATTAGGATAGTGTACATCTTGTACTACTTCTAAATACAAACAGCCTGGAAAAGCTCTAATCCTTGCTTGACGTCCTTCTAACATTGCTAAAAAATCGGTCACTTCTTGTTCATGAAAGGTCATTTTAACCCATCTAATAATCATCTTTTATAGTACTTATTGGCAGTAAATAAATCCCCTATCGTTGCTCTATAATAAAACGCAGGGCAGTTTTAACCATCTAGTTGAATCGGAACAGTTTTTGATTATGGGCTAATTGCCTTTTATAAATCTTCCATAGATAAGGGATTAGTTATGGTTCCTTATTTAGTTCTTAGTGTATAAAAATCAACTAATTTATGGTATTGAAAGGTATAGATTTATTTTTGAATTTTTAGTCTTTTTTTACTACTTTCAAACAACAACGTCAAAAGTTGGTTAGAGTAAATGAAGGGTGTTTTTTTATTGGATATAGGGCTCTTTTATTAAAAAACAAAAGCAATTATGCCCTCTAACTAAATGTTCCTTTAATAAAAATTTCATACAAAAATCATCCTGATTAATCAGGATAGGTTGAGAGGAAAGAAATACAAAAACCATAAGATAGTACATCTAATGCGTTATTTTATTGTATCTTAATAATTCAACCATTGAAGCTGTTTAAAAACGGAAAGTCAACAGAGCTAATGGCTTTAATATAAGCTAATTTCACGGTTTACAATCTTTCATATTCAGCGATCATTATCATCCATAAGAAGTTATTCCTTATAATAATAAAAAACAAAACAGCTTTAAAAAGCTGTTACTGGAAGTTGGTTTTTAAACACTTATCCTTTAATAGGGAACAAAAACAACCAACTAACTATCATCAAAAGTAATACTATTAATAGTATGGAGACGTATAACATCAATCTAGAAGATTCTTTAAAAAAGTTTTTTGGATTTGAACGATTCAAAGGGACACAACGGGAAGTAATCACTAGTATTTTAGATGGCCATGATACCTTTGTTATTATGCCCACTGGCGGTGGGAAATCACTGTGTTATCAATTGCCCGCTCTCATGGTAGAAGGCACAGCACTAGTCATTTCACCGCTCATTGCCCTCATGAAGAATCAAGTAGATTCGATTCGTTCTTTTACAGATTCTGACTCTAGTGCACACTTTCTCAATTCATCGCTCACTCGTACTCAAATCAAAGCGGTACGCCAAGACATTCGAGATGGTAAAACCAAGCTACTTTATGTCGCCCCTGAAACATTGACCAAGGTAGAAAATATACAATTCTTCTCTGAAACACATATTTCTTTCATTGCCATTGATGAAGCGCACTGTATTTCAGAATGGGGGCATGATTTCCGACCAGAATACCGCCGTATTCGCTCAATGATTGAGAGTATGAATAAACAAATTCCAATCATTGCGTTGACTGCTACTGCCACTCCAAAAGTGCGTTTAGATATTGTCAAAACATTGCGCATGAAAGACCACAAGGAATTTGTGTCCTCTTTTAATCGCGACAATCTATACTATGAGATACGGCCTAAAGCAAAAGAGGAAGATGTACTCAAAAATATTGTGCAGTTTGTCAAAAGCATGAATGGTAAATCAGGTATTATTTATGTCCAAAGTCGTAAGAGCACGGAACAAATTGCCAAATTACTGCGCGTCAACGATATTAACGCAGCCCCTTACCACGCAGGGTTAGAAGCCAAAGTTCGAAGCGATACACAAGATCGTTTCTTGATGGAAGAAACCGATGTCATTGTAGCAACAATTGCCTTTGGAATGGGGATTGATAAACCTGATGTGCGTTTTGTTATCCATTATGATATTCCTAAGAGTATTGAGAATTACTACCAAGAAACGGGGCGTGCTGGACGAGATGGTTTAGAAGGTAAATGTGTGGCTTACTATTCTCATAAAGATATCTTACGTCTAGAAAAATTCTTGCGAGATAAATCCGTCTCTGAACGAGAAATGGGAACACAACTTTTATCAGAAATCATAGGATACGCTGAAACACCTTCTTGTAGACGCCGTTTTTTATTGCACTACTTTGGAGAAGAATACCAAGATACAAGCTGTACAGAAGAAAAAATGTGTGATAATTGCAAATATCCACGCCCCACCATGGAGGCCAAACAAGATGTTTTATTGGCTCTTCAAACCACAGAACAACTCCTTGAAAACTGCCACATTAAAGAAATTGTTGATTTCATTTTAGGGAGTAAAACTAAAAACATCCTCGATTTCAAATACGATAAACTATCGTTGTTTGGAAAAGGAAAAGATAAAGACAGCCATTACTGGAATTCGATTCTACGTCAAGCTCTACTCAACAATCTATTGGTTAAAGACATAGAAACCTACGGCATCATAAAATTAACAGGAGAAGGACGCGCCTTTATTGAGAGCCCCCAACCTTTTGAAATTGCGCTTAACCATGATTTTGTCAAGGAAGCAGAAGATGCAGAGGTAGCAGCAGAAGCGGCACATACTGCTGCTGATGTTTTGGACAAAGCCTTGTTTGATGTTTTAATGCGCCTACGCAAACGTGTTGGCAAACAAAAAGATGTTCCTCCTTACATTGTTTTTCAAGAAGCCTCTATCAAAGGTATGGCTACCCGCTATCCCCTCTCTATTGAGGAGATGAAGAATATTGATGGGGTAAGTGAAGGCAAAGCTCGTCGTTATGGACGTGATTTTATCAAAGCGATCAAAGAATATGTAGACGAAAATGAAATTGAACGCCCCGTTGATTTTGTCATTAAGTCTGTTGCTAAGAAATCTAAGAACAAAGTAACCATCATTCAAAGCATTGATAAGAAAATTCCTTTTGAAGATATTGCAGCAACTTTAGGTCTTTCTATTGAGGAGCTTTTGCATGAAATGTATATGATTGTCAACTCTGGGACTAAGTTGGATATTTCTTACCATTTAGAAGAAACAATGGATGAGGAAGTACAAGAAGATATTTATGATTATTTTATGAATGCTTCTTCCGACTCTTTGGATGTGGCGTTAGAAGAACTTCAAGAAGACGATGTCTCTCTGGAAGAAGTAGCGCTTATTCGTTTAAGTGTCTTATCAGAGAAAGCCAACTAAAAGCACCGCTTCTTTATAAAAAAGCCTTTTCCTGCAAGTGCAGGAAAAGGCTTTTATTTATCGACCCAACACCGTTGACTATTGCTGTACGGCAACTCCTTGACGATAAATCAATCGCCCTTTAGGGTCTTGTAAAGTCAATAGATAATTGCCGATAGGCAAATCATTAGTATTCACTTGGTATAGTTCTTCTTGGATAGCTGTTTTATACTTTACAATACGTCCAAGCGCATCCATCAAACGCAAAGTATACCCTTCTGCTGGTAAGCTTGCTGTTTCTACTTGAACAGAAAAATGCCCTTGTGCTGGATTGGGATACACTTGTGCATCAATTCCATAAGCTAGATATTGAATGGCATTATCAATCGCATAAAGTGTATCTAGGTACTCAATATTGACGACACTTGTTTGTGCACTATCCATGGTCAAACTAACCACAGGCTGCTTTATATTTTCGGCTAAGAAATCATAACGGACCACTGTTCCAGAAGTTGGAAAAGGCAACGTAGTAATCGTTGTCAAATCAACCCACTGTCTTCCTATAAAAGCAAAGTCTACATTTACTTCTACTCCAAGTGTATACGTACTTGTTACTTTTTGACGCAATACATCGTAGGTACTATCTGCTAAAGCACACGTTCCCCAAGCGTCAATTAAACGATCATCCGTTCCATCAAGTGTTAGACGAATAGAATCTGGACTCACTGGAAGACTTCCAGCCAAAGAGTCAATTAATTGGCGTAAGAAGGGAACACTATCAATATGCTCTGTAAAGCGGAAAGCATAGTCATCATTATCCGCACTATTGTAAGTAAGTGGCGCGGTTTGGCGAACCTGTGTATTCGTATAAGCATTAATAAAAGATAGACCAAATATCTCTACTCCACCTCCTACAGTTGTAATAGCCGTTGTAGATACTTCCGTATATGCTATGCCTAAGTTACCAATCACAGGCAAGAGAATATCTGTTGTTGGAAAATCTGAAAAATTAGCCCCATCAGAGGCCGCTTGAACAGTGTCACGACGGGTACTGGTCGCTACTAATTGCGAAAAATCCCAAGCCGTAGCTGTAGCACTCGCTGGAGTTATCATTACTGTAGAATCTTGGGTGGTAGCTGTTGCTAAAATATCCCCTGCAATAGGAAAGCTATTTCCTGTATAGGTAATTTGTGCTTGAGCGCTAACACTTAATAGTAGAAGAAAAAAAAGAACACTGTAGACTTGTTTCATAGCCTTTGGTTTGAAAGGTGATGGAATAAATAATTGTCGTAGAATTTGTTACAACAGGACAAATTCATAGACAAAAGTACAATTACCTTAGAGAAATTACAAGAGCAAGTCTACAATCTCTACAATCCCCTTGTTTCAATCCCCTTGCTATTTTTTAGGATTAAGTGCCTTAAAAAACTTATTTTTGAGGTACAACTCCCTATTAGTTAACTTTTTTCAGAAAAAAGGAACATTTCTAGGAAGGTTACTTGGACGGCGTTTAGAATCTTCTTATCTTCGCCAACCGAATTTGTGATTTGTAGACAACAATCTAATTAAAAAAATGTACGCAATAGTAGAAATTAAAGGACAACAGTTCAAAGTGAGCGAAGGGCAAGAAATCTTCGTACATCGCTTAGAAGCTGCTGAGGGTGACAAAGTTACTTTTGATAAAGTACTCCTCGTAGCGAAGGAAGGGGACTTCCAAGTTGGTAATCCAACCGTGGCTGCAACAGTTAATACAACTGTCCTTGAACAAGTAAAAGGTGAGAAAGTCATCGTGTTCAAGAAAAAACGCCGCAAAGGATACCGCCGCAAGAACGGTCACCGTCAGCAATTCACAAAAATTAAAGTGGACAGCATTTCCTAATGCCCACGCTTATTAATTCATTTAAGTCAAGAACTTATAAAAAAGTAAAATTATGGCTCATAAGAAAGGTGTAGGTAGTACGGACAACGGACGTGACAGTAAAAGCAAACGCTTAGGTGTCAAATTGTTCGGCGGACAATCCGCTATCGCTGGAAACATCATTGTACGTCAACGTGGTACTAAATATCATGTAGGAAATGGCGTAGGCCTTGGTAGAGATCATACGATCTTCGCCCTTAAAGATGGCACCGTAGAATTCAAGAAAGGTTACAAGAATCGTACATTTGTACACATTGTGTAATTGTACGCTCGAATACGTAAAAGGCCATTTTGTTTCGACATTAGCTCGGAATGGAATGGCCTTTTTTCGTTGTGGCGTTCTATTTTTCATGACACGTTTTAAACTTTGCAACTATGGGTAACGTAGTGGCGATTGTAGGCCGACCAAATGTTGGCAAATCGACTTTTTTCAATAGAATGATTGGCATGCGTAAGGCCATCGTAGACAACGTTAGTGGGGTAACTCGCGATCGTCAATACGGTGCTTCTGAATGGAATGGCCAATCCTTTATGTTAGTAGATACAGGAGGATTCATTGGCGATTCGGAAGATGACTTTGCAGCCGCTATTCGCGGGCAAGTACACATCGCCATTGAAGAAGCCAATTTAATTTTATTCTTAGTAGATGTAGGAACAGGCGTAACCGATTTGGATGAGGCACTCGCAGAAATCTTACACCGCTCTGGTAAAAAGGTCTTGTTGGTTGTCAACAAGGTTGATAATAGTGCTAGGCACCTCGACGCACACGAATTTTGGTCACTGGGTTTTGAGCAACTCTTCCCTATCTCCTCCAACTCTGGTAGTGGAACAGGAGATTTATTGGATGAAGTGATTGTTTCTCTTCCTGAAGACAATTTGGTAGAAGATGATCTTCCTAAATTTGTTATTGTAGGGCGTCCTAATGCTGGAAAATCTTCGTTCACCAATGCTTTATTGGAAGAAGAGCGCAGTATTGTAACAGAAGTAGCAGGCACCACTAGAGACAGTGTACACGCGAAGTACAGCAAGTTTGGCAAAGAATTTTTGCTGATTGATACGGCTGGTTTGCGTAAGAAGAAAAACGTTCAAGAAAACTTGGAGTTTTATTCGGTGATGCGCGCAGTCCGTTCTTTGGAAAATGCAGACATCTGTATCTTAATGTTAGATGCGACCAAAGGAATTGAAGGACAAGATTTGAATATTTTCCGTTTGGCAATTAAGAACAACAAAGGCGTTGTCATTTTGGTTAATAAATGGGATTTGGTACAGAATAAAGCCACCAATACAGCTCGTGATATAGAAGATAAAATTCGCGAACGCATTGCGCCTTTCTCTGATGTACCAATCTTATTCATCTCTGTTTTGGAGAAACAACGTATCTTCAAAGCCATTGAAGTAGCTTTAGAGGTGTATGAGAATCGTGCTAAACGCATCTCTACCTCCAAACTTAATGAATTTGTACAAGAAATTGTGGCTGCACACCCGCCTCCACCCCATCGTGGAGCGTTTATTAGTATTAAATATGCAACACAAATTCATACGCCTTATCCTTCCTTTGCTATGTTTTGTAATTATCCCAAGCATATCAAGGAGCCTTACCGTAACTATTTAGAAAATCGTTTCCGCGAGCGTTTCAATTTTACAGGCTCGACAATTGCTTTTTTCTTCCGACAAAAATAGAAACAACTCTTCTCTTATGAGGAGTTAAAAGATTTCTTTGGATGGATAAATCCTTGTAACAAGCGTTAAAAATACAGCCACTTCAATCTTACATTGAGGTGGCTTTTTTGTGGATAGATTGTTGGTATTTTTACCTATCTTGTTGTAATAACGTCTAATATCCTACTTATTATTGCTAACCGATCTACTGAAATTATGTTACTTACAGCAGCTATACTACTTTTTACCCTTCTTGTTGTTCCCTATGTTTCTTTCCATTATGGTACAAACCTTACTGCGCTTCAATGGGAATTGTTCCAAGAGAGTGGTTACATCTTGATTGGATTAGCTTCTGCTTGTTTTATTATAGGAGAATTAACCAAAAATTATAGCCAAGTAGATAAAGTATGGAGTTTGGCCCCTTTGGCTTATGCTTGGTACCTTGCGATTGCAGGAGGTGGGGATCCACGTATGCTCCTCATGGCTGTTCTGGTAAGTATTTGGGGGATTCGCTTGACACTTAATTTTGGACGCCGTGGTGGCTACTCCTGGAAGTTCTGGACAGGAGACGAAGACTATCGCTGGGCGATCTTACAACAAAAACCTGGTTTTGAAAAACCTTGGGTTTGGTCCTTATTGAATCTCTTTTTTATCTGCGGTTACCAGATGACCTTGATTTATTTATTTACAGTTCCTATTCTCACAGGACTCAATGAAGCGGCTCCTGAGGGCTTGATCTGGGCAGATTATGCCTTAGCCCTTGTGTTTGTTTTCTTAGTTATCATAGAAGCCATAGCCGATCAACAACAATGGGTGTTCCAAACTGAAAAATACCGCCGCATCAATGCCAAAGAAGATTTAGGGGAATACCAACATGGGTTTGTTCGCTCTGGTTTATGGGGTATAGTTCGTCATCCCAACTACATGGCGGAACAGTCTATCTGGATTGTTTTCTACTTGTTTAGTGTGATCGCTACTGGTCAACCACTTAATTGGAGTGTTGCAGGAGCTTTGTTATTATTAATACTCTTTAAAAGTAGTTCTGATTTTTCGGAAGCGATCACCACAGAAAAATATCCTGAATACAAGGAATATCAAGCCACCGTTCCTCGCTTTTGGCCATTGATTGGGCGGAAATAAACTTCCTTGGTTTCCTTTTAAACATAGAACAGCTCCATCTAAATCTAGTAGAGGGAGCTGTTGTTAGTAGTGGTAATAAGCATCTGCATTGTCGTTGATGTCACTTCGTACGATTAGCTAATCCTGCAACTTTTCTACTTTAAGTAGGCGGTAGAAAGAAACCGCATAATGAAAAATGAATTATTTTTTAATGCAAACGCCGCAGGCCTCATGTAGTAGAACTTTTTAGTGGCTACTTAATCAAACAGTATAGTATGCTACAACATTTCAAATCAACAGCCCCTACTCCACACTCAGCAAATCCCGCACCTCCATCAAACAAAAGCCCAATAAATTTTTTCCACGCCATGTAGCTGGGTGTCGCGCTTTTTCGCTGTCCTTACCCAAACCAATGCCCCAAATTCGATCCCTTGGACTTGCTTCTACAAGCACTCGATTCTTGGTTCCTAGTAAGAAAGTTTTTAGTTCTTGGTGCTGTCCAAATTTTAGTTGGTTGCCTCGAATGACAATGGCACAGCGATGCGCTTCCCAAATTGCTCCATCAAAATTACGGACTTGACGTCCTAATTTCTTCGCTTCTGCGGCTGTTTCACAAGCAATAATTTGTTCCCAATGTTCTTGGTCTTCAAATAATTTAGCTTTGCCTGCCATCATATAATGCTCTGTTGTAGCATATACGATCCCATCCTCTTCAAAAGGATGTCCTACCCACCATTGGCTAAAGCAGGTCGCCTGAATGTTCCCATCCTTAGACGGTTGATGTCCCCAGAAGAATAAATACTTGACACGTTCTTCTTGCTCTGCTCTTTCCAAAAGCCAGCCTAAATGATAGTTCATCTTGTCGTTTTTAATAGTTTGCTTAATTTACAAACTAACAATACTTTGATTAAGATTAAAGTTCCCTAATTTATCTCAAAGGCTAATATATTCCCTACAAAAGCGTTATTTTTATAAGCATCTACCTTCTTCTATTCCTATTCATCTTTAAAATTAATTTCTAATGAGAGTTTCGATTTTTTTATGCAGTGTCTTACTGCTCTTACTCAATGCGACCAGTTGTTCTGAAAAGGCTACGTTAGATGCTCCTGACGAGGTAAAGCCCGCAACTATTTTACAATTAGTCAATGAGGCTCGAACAACAGGCTGTACTTGTGGCAATACCTCTTACCCGCCTGTTCCTGCTTTAAATTGGAATACCTTACTAGAATCAACGGCACAAGCCCACAGCGAAGATATGAGGGCCGTCAATACCTTGAGTCATCAAGGAAGCAATGGTTCGGATGCTGGAAGTAGATTGACTCAGGCAGGGTATATTTGGCAGACCTACGGAGAAAATATCGCTGAGGGTTATACTAGTGAAGCAGCCGTCGTAAAGGGTTGGTTAGAAAGTGAGGGACATTGTAAAAACATTATGAAGGAGACATTCACTGAAATGGGGGTAGCAACTAGCGGTTCTTATTGGACGCAGGTATTTGGCACACCAAGATAAATCTAGCCTTATAAACATATTTGAAGTATTCCCAAAGCCATTGCTACAAGTCTTAAAATTAGGAGGTATTAGGCTATTCAATAATGGACATTATAAAGACTTGTTGACTATGGGATGAGAAGGCTTTTATAAATACTAACAAATTACTATCAATGTGTTATTGAAATCTAAAAAAACGCTTAAAGGAGTCTTTTTTTTGGTTTTGGTACAGCTATTGCTCTTTAGTTAATCAAATAAAGGTTTTAATTGGGTGTTCTTATAGTGTGGGTTCCGCTTCTTTCGAGAAGCGGAACTTTTTTGTTGTAATAGCTATTTTTAGCACTTAGATTAGGCACTCACTTGCCTTTTCCTTCTTCAATATGTTCGCTTAATTAAGCTTAAAATTGATGGGGAGATAGTAACGGACATTAACAGGCTTATCATCTACTAGTAGACCAGGATTCCAAACTGGCATAAGATTCATAATTCGTCTACACTCTTTTTCTAAACTAGCAGAAATTCCTCTTAGCACTTCTACATCAATAATATATCCCTCCTTATCAACAGTAAAACCTACAATTACTTTGCCTTCTACCTGCATTAAGCGAGCCGTATCAGGATATTGAATATTACTATAAATAAACGCCAATAATTTCGTATCTGCACACGTTTTTTTTATGTTATTATCACCAATTTCATCTTCACACCCTGGAAACCGAGGCTGTTGCACTAAGTCTTTAGAAGTGAAGCGTTCTTTCTCATTAGTGTTTTGCTTATTAACTCCATCATAAGTACTATCGCTTTGTTCTATTAATTGATCCTTATCATACGTTCCTTTATTTATGATCGTTCCAAGCTCATTGTAGATTTCAAAAGAACCATGCTTAGTTCCCCCTTTCCAAGTAATTCTAGACTCTAGCTGTCCTTCCTTTGTATAGTTGTTCCATACCCCTTCCCATTCTTCAGATTTGATTTGTCCCTCTGCAGTCAGTATTCCTGTTTCACGATTATAATATTTCCAATTTCCAATTCTATTGCCATTCTTATAATGCCCTTCTTTTTCTTTTTTCCCACTATCGTACCACCATTTAGCTCTTCCAGTTAAAACCTCTAGCTTTTTTGTTTTATAGGTTAACAAAGAAGTTATCTGGTTACGTTCAGGGTAAAACATTCGGACAATATAATTTCCATCTAATGTTTTAGAAACGATTTTTTGATAATTACTATAGACTTTCTTCTCTCCTTTTTCTAAAAAGGATTCATAATACATTACTTTTTGCTCTATTGTGCTTTGTGCGAATACAGGTAAAGCAAATAGAGTAGCTAGAAGGCTCTGTAGGAATAATTGCTTTAAGTATAGTGTGCAGATCGACATAATAAAAAGGGATTGAGTAGGATATAGGCAAAAAAA
>JBOEFW010000022.1:0-45127 GCA_050633105.1 Aureispira sp.
TCGTGATTTTAACCTGATTTTTTATGATAAACAGCAGCTTTTTCAGGTTGCCCAACCATACGATGCGCCACTTCCAAATTATACAAAGTAGGAACCGATTCTGGTTTTAGGAGTAACGCTTTTTCAAAATATTGAATGGCTTTTAAATGTTGTGCTTCTCCTTCTTCTTCTTTTCCTGCATGTTGCAATTGCATTCCCTTTATGCCATTCGCAATGCCCAATAATCGATAGGTCTCTACATCCTTTTTATAATAGGAAATAGCTGTCTCTAAAGCCGTAATAGATTGCTCTATTTCTCCCAGATATTTCCCTAATAACTTTCCTCTATTTCGGTATAAAATACTTAAATTTTTCTCTATATCAGGATGATCAGGCCGTAAGCGCTCTACCTTTCTATAAGCAACTGCTGCTACTTCATAATGCTCTAAAGCATTTTTTACCACAATAATCCTCGCCGTTTTATCAAATTCACTTTCTTCTAGTTGATCCATTTTGTGCTCCGCTAATCTAATATGGGTGTTTCCTAGTAAAAGCCAAGCATTGTCTCGTCTAGCGTCTAGTTTTAAGGAAATTTTCGAATGGAGCAATGCCTCCTCTAAGACATTGGTCTTATCCGTTATTGTTATTTCTTTTGACCAATCTTGTAACACTGCTGAAAGGGCATTATGAAACCGTGCATAGATTCTTCTTTTGATCACTAGCTTAGCGCGCTCCTTCAGTTGGATTGCCTTTTTATAATGACCAATAGCTTCTTCCAACTCCCCAATATCCTTGTAATAATCCCCTGCATCCCCTAGAATAAAAAACTGTCGTTTTTTATATCCATATTTTATAGCCAGAGTTTCTGCTTTTTCAAAAGCTGTTTTTCTTTGTTCAATCGTTAAGGCAATATTCTCAAACCCTTCCTCTTTTAAAAACTCCATCTGAAGGGAGTCTTCATATGTTTTGGATAAATTCTCTCCTTGTGCTTGGAGTATAGATCCTACCCATAAGAATAGGCTCAAAGTGTATANNGTGTATAAGTAGTTCATGGTTATTTTTGGCATTTAATTATTTTCATGGTATTTTTTTCTTAATTTTTTTTGCCGCTCTTTTTCAAAAAAAACTCATAATTCAACTGTTTCCAACTTGAATACTACATCTTTCACTGCTACAATGATTAATTCATTGTACTCCCTTGATAATAAAACATAATCAAATGGAGGACCATCTATATAATGTTGTTTGTTTGTAGACAAGGAGGCAAATTTTTCCCAAATACAAAGATCGGCTCTTACAAGTTGGTTATCAAAAGCATTAAAGAAATGCTCCCCTACTTTGGGGTAACAAACCACTGCATGTGTTATGACACCTTCCGAAAAAAGGATTCGATCACTAATTCCATTCGCATTCCCGCCACTGCCATAAGGCCACAAATATTGTAAGGGTTCGCATATTGCTGTTTCGACCAACAACTCCCAATTTACCTGTAACCAATCATCTATACAGTCTTCCTGTTTAGAAACAGGTATTTGCTCCAATTGCTTTAAGAAAGCTGGCCACGCTACTTTCAGAAAATCACGGAAACCTAAAACAACTTGTTCTATCATAATACTATCATTCCATCAAAAAGACAACGACTTCTCCTCTCCTCTAACCAACTTCACCAATGTACTTTCTTTAGCAATATTATACCGTCGACTAACCGCAGAACAGAACTCCACAACAATGTTCTGTTTTTGGTCTTCTTGGAGAGCTTTTCTAATTTTTCGAACGCCCCAAGGTTCCAAGCCTGCCATACTGATCGTGATGATATCAGCTTCTTTTTTTTGCAAGGCATATAAAAAAGCAACCCGCCTAGTACCATCAACATACTTAATTCGACGATTCAAATCTAATTCTAATTCTTCTTGTACGTATTGGGTTAAAAGGTGTGGGTCTATTCCTTCTTGTTTTTCAATTAATTCTTGTACCGTTTGGTTCCTGCTAAAGAGCGTATTAGTATGAGTAAGATTCAGCCAATGAAAAGCTTTTTTGTTCTCAAATATTCCTTGACGGCTATGGAATTTAAGGTGCTTACAATAGGCTCCAAGGAGTTGGTGCGTATGGGGCCCTGAAGGCAATGCCAGACTAATCCAGTTCCCTTTACCTAGGCGGAAAGTTGGAAATTTCACTTCATCAATGGTAATAACTGGTAATTTTATCATCCGTCTATTGCTGCAAATACTAACGTTTACTATTATTAATAATAAACTCTAATAACTTTTGTATAACGCGCTGTTCTTGGATATGATACAGCGTTATTTCTTCTTGTGTATGTCCAAAATCTAAGACCATTGTAAGTTGCTTAATTTGATTAACGGCTAATTTCATGTACAACACTTTATCCACTTGAACATTTTTTAATTCTTCTAGCCAATATTCTCTTGTAGTTGCTCCAAATAAAACAATAGAACTTCGTGTTATCAAGTATTCTAATTGCCCTTCCCGTTGTTGGAGTAGAACAATTTCTTTATGATATTTAGTGGCGGGGTAAGCCTCAAAGTTTGATAATTGTACTTGACCTTGCTCTATTGAACTTCGACTAACAATACCAGTCAATATTCCCTGTGTCCAAGGAGTTTGTTTTGTACTCGCTTGTAGAAACTCTAACAAGTTATTGGCTAATTTAACCAAGCCCAAACGAGGCGATTCATAAAAAATGCCGCCTGCCAAAGCAGCAATCTTATTCAAACCAATCATTAATTGCCCGCCATCCTCCAACATTGCAATCGGAAAATATTGTAAATCCAATACACTCGTTTCTCTTTTTTGCTCTCCATACCAAGTAGCCAATTCCTCCCAACTTAAAAATAGCTTAACCGTTATAAAAAAACGCTGTTGATAAAGTTTGTACTTGGGAATAACTTTCGCTAAATCAAAGGAAGGTCCTTTTGAAACTTTTCCAGCAGTCTCCATCAAAAAATAGCTATAATCTATTGGCAAATTCCAATCATAAAGCTGTTGCCAAGCTTCAACTCTACTCTTCTCAAAAGAGGGTAGACGCAGTTGTTCTTCTAAATTGGGGTAGCAACTCTTAAAAAAAGCTTTCATTCTATTTTTACTCTAGTTATAAAAGGATAGAACAAGATAGGAAGAAAAACAAGCCTATCAATAGACATTATTGTATCAATGGGTTTTGAGAAGGCTTAGTTCATGGATCAACCACAAGTGCTTAATAAAAAAGATATGGAAGCATGTTTTCTATCAATTCTTAATTGTATTGTATTACTTCTTACTATTTTAGCCCTTTATCAATTCTATTCAAATTTACTATTTCTCTCCACATCAACCACGACTTCATGCACCTCTTTACTTCCGCTCGTTTAGGTTTTAGAAATTGGAAAGCCAGTGATCTACTGCCTTTACAAACCCTCAATCAAGATCCTATGGTAATGGAATTCTTTCCTGCCTTAAAAACAGTAGAAGAAAGTACTACTTTTTTGGCGCGTATGCAAGAAGATTTTGCAGCACGTGGTTATTGTTTTTTTGCCGTAGACCTCTTAGACACTAACCAATTCATAGGCTTCATTGGCTTATCTCAACACACTTATGTAGAAGAATTAGGGCCCATTGTCGAAATAGGATGGCGCCTACAACAAAGCAGTTGGAACCAAGGATTGGCTACAGAAGGAGCAAAAGCCTGTCTTCAATATGGTTTTGAAACCCTTCAATTATCAACTATTTATGCGGTGACACCAATTGTCAATAAAAAATCTCAACGAGTCATGCAAAAAATTGGGATGCACTTCTTTCAAGAGTTCCAAGAAGACGCCTTGCAGGATGCTCCACATTTGAATCCTTGCGTTCTCTATAAAATTGATCAACAAGCGTAATCCTTCCCTAAAAAGAGACTAGGATGATTCTTAGTTAAAATTCACTTTAATGAAATAAAACATTGAAGGAGTAAAATTTAATTCTCATTAAGGAGTAAATACAGTCTTCCAGTAATCACCTTTGCTCTTTTTCTAGTTAACAAGGAACTTTAGTCTCGTAATCGTGGTAATAGTAGGCAAATTAATTAAACAACCCTTTTATACTTTTACCATGTCTACTAGTCGTAGCAACAGACGTGTCATTGCACAAGACACCTTAGATTGCCTCCAAAAAGGCCATTATACCAATACCCAAGGACAAATCATTACAATAGCAAAAGCCCAACAATACGCCCAACAACACACCCAACTTTATACACCTAGTGAGTCGGCGACATTACTAGAGGCTTATCCCCTCTCCACTTCCTCAGCGAAGACCCAATATCAGGTTACTTCAGAAAGCACCTTAGATGCCGTTCGACGTTTATTAGAAGAAGGCAGGGAACAAGTATTGGCTCTTAATTTTGCTTCTGCAAAAAATCCTGGAGGAGGTTTTTTGGGTGGAAGTCAAGCACAGGAAGAAAGTTTGGCGCGCTCTACTGGCCTATATCCTTGCCTCTTAGAAGCCAAAGAATACTACACGATTCACCGTAAAACCAATTCTTGTTTTTACACCGATCATATGATTTATTCGCCACTTGTTCCTTTACTAAAAGATGATGAAGGCGTCTATCTCCCTTCTTTACAACAAGCAAGTTTTATTACCTCCCCTGCCGTTAATACAGGTGTCGTGAAACGCCAAGAAAAGGAACGCTTGGCGGAGGTGCCTGCTGCTATGAAAAAGCGCCTAGCCAAAGTTTTAGCCATCGCCCATGCACAAGGGCACCAACAATTGGTATTAGGAGCTTGGGGCTGTGGTGTTTTTCAAAATGATCCGAAAGAGATCGCCCAATACTATCAAGAAGTATTAGAAGATGATTTTAAAGGCGTCTTTGAAAAGATTGTTTTTGCTATTTATGCCAAGGACGAGCGCTTTATTCGCCCTTTTCAAGAACGTTTTGGGAGGTAAGAATCCTAGTAATTGATTGATTCATGATTCTTAAAAAGAAACTAAAAACTGCATTGCAATTGTTGGGAAGGAGGACCTATAAATTCGTTTCTTCTATTATAAAACAAGATAATACACCAAGAACCCTATCAGCAATAGGAAGAATGCTACAGACAAAAATTTATGCCCTTCGGTAGAGCCTTGTACCGCATTAAATGTATTGACTTCTTTTTGGCCAGCAACAGTATTCGTTTTAGTAAAATGTATAGGATAACTATTCGTTTCGATTTGTTCTACTAGTTCTTTGGCTTCTTTTAGTCCTAATCCTACTTCTTCCTTGACGGCACTAATGGCCTGTATTTTTCCTTCTTCTTGTAATAACTTAGCAATCGCAGCTACTTGGAGCCGTACTTCATTAACATAAATATACTCCCGCCCTTGCGGGATATTAACCACAGTAGGTTTGGGAGGCTCCACAAGGGTATAACCATAGTTTTTTACTAATCCGTTATAATCCTCTATTTCTAGATGCTCCACCAAAATCTTAGCTTCTTTTAGTCCTATCCCAATTTGTTGTCGTATCTCTTTGATTGCGGACAACTTTTTTCCATCTAGGAGCAATTGTAGAATGGGATTTAGCTCTAGACGTGTTTTATCAAGATAGATGTAAGCATACTTCATACGGATGCTTTAGCAAACATTATGTCACAATATTTTTTTCTAACAACTCTGCAATTGCTTCAATTTCTTCTCTCCCATCCAACACTTTAAATATGGTAGAATACTTAAAAGAAATACCATTAATCGGCAACGCTTCAAAACCTGTTATATGCAACTGATGACCAGAAAAATCATACTCGTATTGGTTAGGCGTATCATAAGGTGTGACAACAGGTAAAGCCACTTCTAAATTCATCCAAGTATAATTGTTGCCGTCATCTGGAGCAACAATTGTAGCTTCAATTCCCTTATTATGACGACTGTCTTCTAAATGCTGATGAATTTGTTGCCATTCTCGTTGGCTGAGTACTTGAGGAGAATCTATTGTTTGAGCACTTACTACAGGTACTAAGTAGCCATAGTAATGGCTTTGCGGATCTTGGGCAATATTAATGCAATTAACTCCTAGCTCCCCTGCCAAAACAAGCGCTGCTTGTGTGAAACCTGTTTTCGAAAGCATGATTTTATTAACCACAGTATGTCCTTTTGGCAAGGTATCAACAAAATGCTGTAATCTATGGCTGTCTACCTCTTCTTCCAAATATCTTAGTTCAACGGCATGCCATCGATGGAAATTCATAGGATCATCTAAAAAACGCAACCATAAATGTGGTTTTGAAAAATCTTCTTCTCCTGCTATTTGTAGATCCAAGTGGTGTTCGTCTTCACACCAATCATATAATTCAGCCTTCAAATCCTCTATCAATTCCATCACAGTGATATCTTATTTTCTTCTAATAACGTTAAAATAATAATAGGCGTCGGTAAATCTCCATTCCAATTGTACTCTATATTCCCCGTCTCATCAGCTCCCCAACGCAATTTCCCATCTTTCCAATTACAAAGTACATCTCCTGTAGTAGCACTACCATCTACCAACTTGCCACTAGCTAATACATTCAGTTCAATATTGCCTTGTTTATGGTTACCTAAGCGTAAGTTTTGACCATCCCAATTGTACAGCACTTTATTAAAACTAGAATTACCTTCTCGAATATATTGCCCATCAAAATTATAGGCGACTTCTCCATAGCTAGCATTTCCTTTAATTAATTTTTTGCCATTCCAATTGAAAATAACTTTGGCAGTATCGGCGCTACCTCGCTTAATTTTGATGGTCATACGGAAGGAAGTTTAAAGGCTACTCTTTAACAGAATAACCGTCTGAATGAAGTGTCTAATGCCAAAAGATAGTGAAAAATAATGGCATTAAAAACCTTTATTAGTTTCTATTCTTATGAATATCTTAGAAGTTGGCGCTAAGCAGGTCCAGTACATAATTGTAAAAGACCGTTTGTTCTACTCCCGTTGCCACTTGAACAGAATGTCCCTCTTTTGTCTCATACGTTTGGCCCGCATTGGCTCCTTCATTAACTCCTATCAAATGCTTCTCTTCTACTTCAAAAACAGTTGCTAAACAGACATAACAAGTTGCCAAAACATCCCACATATAATAGGTGTAGTGATAATTTGGAATGGTGTGTACGGTACTTGCCCATAACTGCCCTGCCAATTGCGCATAGGTATAAGGACGACTAGCCACCTGTTTCAAAAATGCTACACTCACAGGAACTTGGTTCGTGACATCTAAAGGAATTAAAACCAATGGCAAACCACTAGCCAACAAAGCTTTGGTGTGTTGAGGCGCCCAGTAAGCATTCCATTCCGCACTGCCGTCGTGCCAATGTGCTTGGACATTTCCTCCAACATTGACAGCTCCTCCCATCCAGATAACTTCTTCGATTTTGTTGGCCAGCTCAGGAGCTTTTTCCAAGGCTAAAACCAAATTAGAGCAAGGGCCTGTCATTAATACCGTCACTTTTGTTGTTGCTTGTTGAAGTTGTTCTATCAGCACCTCTACTGCACTAGGGAGCTTATTAGCCGCTGATAACTCTATTCCAATTAGACTAGGCAGAGCATTGATAAACATAGGCTGGGCACGCCAATCCGCAGGAAAAGCATTGACCCCATAATAATCTCCTGCTCCTACTGGTATAGATGCTTGTCCCGCTTTCGCTAAAATTTGACGCGTTGCCTGCACCGCAGGCGCTAAATAACAATCCGCGGGAGTAACTGTAACTCCTAGTAAATCGATCTCAGGCATTCTCAACAGGAGCAAAAGAGATAATAAGTCATCTACTCCACCATCATGGTCAAATAATACTTGTTTATTCATACGTATTAATCACATTTTTTGACGTTGTTTAAGTCTTCCTTGCAACAAAGTAGGGCTTTATTTTTATGCCTTGTTTCTTTTTAATTATTTTACTAGCAATTATCTACCAATACTACTTCCTGTCACCTTCAAAAGCCCTTTATGAAAACGACTTCCTGCCTTTGTACTTTCTTCGTACTGTTGTTAATAACGAGTTGTCAAAACAAAACACCATCAGAAAATCAATCCGCCACCAACACTACTTCTACAGAAGAACCAACGGTCAAACAAACATCAACCAACGATTATAATTTATACCTTCCAGCGCAAGCAGAACAAGTACTGATTTTATTTCCAGGAGGCGGTACCGTCGCCAAAGACATAGAAGCTAATTTTGACATTGTTACTCCTGCTCCAAAAGAAAAGGTAGCACTTCTATTAATGAACTTTAATCGACATCTTTGGATCACCCCAGAAGATTGTGCTTCCATTACTAGCATTATAGAGCAAGCTCTAAAAGAAAATCAATTAGAAGGCTTACCAATTGTTTTAGGAGGGATGTCTATTGGTGGTACTGTGGCGGTAACATTGGGCAATTATTGGATGACACAAAAGTTAGCCTATCAACCTGCAGGGGTATTCATTGTTGATTCTCCCATTGATTTGTATGCCTTGTATGAGAATGCTTCCTTTGATACAAAACGAACCGATTTAGACGAACAACGCCTTGGAGAGCCCCGTTGGATTGTTGATTACTTTGCAAGTTCTTTTGGTACCGAAAAAGAAGAACTGCTAACCAATATTCAACAAGTATCGCCTTTGACCTATGCTACCAAGCATTGGGATAATATCGCGCAACTTCAAGAGGTTCCTGTTCGTTTCTATACAGAGCCAGACCCTGAATGGTGGAAAGTCAATCGCAAGACAGAGCATGAACGTACCAATGCTTATTTTCTGAAACAATGGTCTACTTTCTTACAAGAAAAAGGCTGGGCAAAATTGGAATTGATTGAAACCAAAAACAAAGGCTATCGTGCCAGTGGAGAACGGCACCCACACAGTTGGTCTATTGTAGCTGTTCCCGAATTATTACAATGGATGAAAACGCTGTCCAAATAGTCCACTTAAATCTTCCTTTACTTAGAGTGTCCCTTATATCATTTTTCGCTCCCAAATTAATCGCTTTATCATGGTCGCCTTCCTTAGAAATAGTGTTCTAGTTGGTTTATTTTCTTTTCTAGTGGCTATACAAGTTTCCGCCAAGGTTCCTGCTTTCTTTCAAATAGATGTAGAAAAAGTATTCAAAGCACAGGAATTACCAGATACCGCATACCTCTTATTGGAAGATGGCACGTACATGGATTTAGGGGTCTTCTACAAACAATTGACGGTCTTTTTTATTCCACTTTGGAACTATGAAATTCAATGGTGTGGTTATGTGGGTAATGACCAGCAACTGCTAACCTTAGATAAACAAACGGTAGAAGCTATTGTCCAAGAGACCGGCCATTCGATTCCCCAAGCACCTAACCTTCCTTTCTGGCCAACTATTGGCGGCAAATTATTGTTCTTAGCAATTCTTGGGGCAGCAACTAGTCTTTCTATTTTCTTTTATAAAAAAAGAAATAAAGCAGCAGCAGCTACCATACTCACGAAACAAATCATTGCGCCATTAGTAGAGCGACCATCCAATGAGGAAGAAACACCTGAGTTGTAATTCTTGAAAACCTGTTAGAAAAAGCCTTCTGTTCAATAAGAGAACAGAAGGCTTTTTTATTTCCCCATCGGCTAATAGTCCTGATTAATCTTTAGAAAGTAGATGCTGCATGTCATCTTCCTTTTCAATACGTTTAAATTCTAATCCATTTTTAGCGCTTTGCTTAAGGTGTTTTCCTTTCCTTGTATAAAAATGGAACCACATTAAATATTGTTCATCGCTTAATTCAAACGATAAATCGACATAACGAGCGGCTCCTTGAGAAGTTAACATTTCACAAGTAAACTCCTCAGGCGTAACCGTTTTGTAGGTTCCAGGTTTATCGTCTTGGTGTGCAATAATTAAATCACAGCCATCACCACGGACAAGGTCTTCTCTAATATCTGTCTCTGGAAATTCACTAAATTTCCAAGCATTGATATATTTCTCAGGATTCTTCAAGTAGTACACTTCCATCCGAAAAGAATCACGAGACACTTGTACATATTGTTCGACACGCTGGTCAATAGGAAAATCTAATAATCCTGGAGAAAAGAATTCTAAGTATACCCAAAATTCATTGGGGCGATCTTGGAAAATCGGCATGACAATAAATTCTTGCCATGGCTCTGTTGTCTTCTTTGCGTCTACTTGCTCTTTATTACTAAAGTGTCCAATGATTTGGTACTTAAAGCGATCAAATTTGTTATAAATTTCTGATATCTCTTTGGCACTTTTAATGTCTTTGAGATAAGGTAAAATATACTTCCTGTTTTTACGTGGTTTATTTCGTTGTGCGTCTACATTAGTAGCACTCAAACAAAATAAGGTCAGCAACCCTAAAAATCCAAATCGAATTCCTAGCCCCGCGGTTGATTGTTGAACCCGTTTACAGTAATTCATAATAGTTGTGTTTATTGTCATGTTAGTATACAGTCTTTGTAGAAAATAGCTTGGGGATGAACTTTAAATATGCTTCTATAAATATTGGCAGTGCTATAACTATGCCAGCCCTATTATAGTAGCGCTTCTAGGTCTAAAGGTTGTGATTTCCAACTTTCTAATAAAATTTCAGCCAATTGCTGACTAAACTCATGTAAACGCCTCATTTCAAGAGGGCTAGAAAAGCGCATATCTTTTAATATTAATAACATTGCTCCGTTACATTCTAATTGATAATAAGGGTTATCATTTAGGAACTTAATTAAAACATCATTGAAGAATTTTCTAATTCCTTCTTTGTCGTCTCCTTGTAATAGAAAACGATTAGAAAAACTCGGATGTTGATCAAAATTTATGTCTTCTTCTCGTAAGGCAAGTTTCACACCAATGCGATCCGCTAGTATCTCTTCTTGTAAAACAAAACTAGGGGCATTAAATGGTAAGTGCAAGATAGCCACACTAGTATGTCTACCTTTATTGGAAAACAAACGACTCTCTCCAAAGGTAATATCGCAGGTCTCCCATTCAAAAAACATCTTGTAATGTCCTTTAGCTGTATTAATGGTGTATTCGATTCCTCGCCCTTTAAACAACTCAAAATCCTTTAATTGGTTAAAATCCCAGCGTACTTCTGGCCAAAAACTACCGTTTTTCTCTTCTGTTAATTCTTTCAATCCGCGTTGACGTTGATTGAGTTGTGGTTTCTTATCCGCAGATAAGATTCTAGTCGCGTTAGGGTGTCTAGAAGTCGCATCATGCGCTCCTAAACCAACTATTTCAAAAGTTACCCCAATCAAATCATATCTTGGAGCATAGTCTTGTAAATATTCTAAAACAGTATAATCAGCTAAACGAGTATGAGACATATCTACAATGATGTGTTTTTCCGTTTTGGCACAATAACGCAAGATTTTTTTCAAAGTGGGAATATTGATAAAATTCACAATACCTTTTAAACGGATGTAACGCTCATGTGTATTATCGTTGCGATCACTTTCAATTGATGGGTCTCGTAAGTATTGAAAGAACTGTTTTCTTGTCAAATTAGACTTGACAAAGTGCGTGAAGAGTGTTGTTATAATTCCAACTCCTAGTCCAATTAGCAAGTCATAAACTAATGTAGCCAATAAGGTTGTTAAAAAGGTTAAGAACTGGTCATCTCCCTTTTTATAAGTAGACACCCAAATCTGAGGCTTGGCCATTTTATACCCTGTATAAACCAATAATACCGCTAAAGCAGATAAAGGAATTATTCGAAGTAAATCATCAAATAAGACAACAAATAGGAGTAAAATAAGGCCATAATATAAATTCGCCCATTTCGTTTTGGCACCACTGTATACGGGAATAGCTGTGATAACAGGTAGCCCACCAATTGCTCCAGCAACAATAGAACTGATCCCTACAGCAACTAATTCTTTATTTAGATTACTGTGCCTCTTTAATGGATCTAGGCGATCAACCACCTTGGCACTAACAAGTGTCTCAATAGTAGAGATAACTAAAATACTTAAAGAAACCATCCAAAAACTAAACGTATTTATTTTCCCAAAATCAGGATACACCCAGTACCCTTTAAAATTTTCTGGAATATCCACTAAAAATTCAGGTGCCACTCTAACTCCCTCCCCAAATAAGGGTACATAATGTGTTTCGAAAAAATCGAAATAATAAACAATGGGCAAGCTAAATAAAATCACCCAAATTGGCGCAGGAATAACTTCTATAGCCTTAATACTAATCTTATCATGTAACACCATAACTGCTACAGCCATTAGCCCAATGCTCGTAACAATAGGATTCAATTCCAGAAAGCTACTTGGGATACTGCACAAACAATCAAAGGCACTATCATAACCAATAGAGACGCCTAAAATGGTATGAAACTGTGTTCCAATAATTGTTAGTCCAACAGCAGCCAACATACCATTAATAGAAGCAGAAGGCGCTCTATCAATAATTTCTGCAAATCGAAGAACTCCTAATAACAGTTGTCCAATACCTGCCAAAATTGTTGCAGCCAATAGGTAATTAAAGCCAGAAATAGTTCCTCCATCGCTCAGAATAATACCTCCCATCAACATAACTCCAATCAGCCCCGCTGAAGGGCCATTGATTGTTACATGGCTCCCTCTAAAGAAGGTAGCAACAATACCTCCCACTATAGCAGACAAAACCCCTGCAATAGGTGTAGTCCCAGAAGCTACTCCTATACCCAATGCTATAGGAAGCACTACGAAAGCTAACCCAAAAGCAGCTGCAATGTCTTCCTTAAAATAGCGTTGTATGTCTGGAACGGTTTTTATCATAAGTTCAATAATAGTTTCTATCCTTAAAAGATAACAACTGTTATGTGTTATAAAATAACATGGTTTTTAAAAAACACAATGCGTTGTTTATATTTTATTCTTCTTCATCGACGTAATGTTTAAGTTGGCTTGGCGTTTATAATTGTATTCGTCCATCAAACGCTTTACAATTAAAATACCTAAACCGCCAATTTCTCTTTGTTCTAAAGGCATTGATAAATCAGGATCTGGTGCACTAAATGGATTAAAGGGCACTCCTTCATCTGTTAAGCACAAGGTCAGTTTCCCTGTAGTAAATAGTTCTAAGGTAATATCAATTACATGTTCTTTCCCATCAGGAAAGCTATATTTAACGATATTTGATAAAAGCTCATCCAGCACAATATTGATTTTAAGCATCACATTGGTTGGAATAGAATGCGTCGCTGCAAAAGCCTCAAAATCAGTAATGGCGCGCTGTACTTCTTCTATCGTATTCTTGATAATTATTTTTCTAGAATGAATTTCAGACATGGCTCTTTTTATTTTAATTCAATACACAAAGCAGTCAAATCATCAAACTGCTCTTCTCCGCGTTCAAACATCAAAATGTTCATAAAAATACGCTCTACAAGTTCTTTTGGTCCCTTAAAAGGTAATTCTAAAGCTTCTTGTAAACGCTTTTCTGAAAACAGTTCTCTAGCACTGTTGTGTGCCTCTGTGATTCCATCTGTATAAGCAAACACCACATCCCCTTTCTTCAAGGACACTGTTGTTTCTCCATAATCCATCCCTTCCATTGCAGCGATTACAGGGCCGTGCAAATCCGTTAACTTCTGTAAACTGCCATCTTTATGTCGAATGAATGTAGGGTTATGTCCGGCATTACAATAAACTAAGGTTTCTGCTTTCAAATCCAATACCGCCATAAAAACAGTCACAAACATATAATCAGGATTATCCGCCGCCATCTGGTTGTTGACATGGGTGAGAATTGCTGCTGGAGAGCTATTTGTCGCTGCCTTTGATTTCAATAACGCCTTACAAATAGCCATCATAAAACCTGCGGCCACTCCTTTTCCTGACACATCCCCAACAACAAAGCCCAATCGGTGATCGTCGAGCCAATAATAGTCATAAAAATCCCCTCCCACTTCTCGTGCAGGAATCAGTTTTGCATAAAAATTGATGTTCTGTTCTGTCGTTAATGGAGGTTGTCCAGTGGGAATCATCCGCAATTGGATGTCCTTTGCTAGATTTAACTCTGCCTCCATCCGTGCTTTTTCTTCCTTCAGAGCACTTATTTCAATAGCTTGTTGATCTATTCCTTGTTTCATTATACTATGATTGATAACCCCTATTCTAGGGAAAAGATCTTTTTAGACAGCTAATGCTTCCTCTAAAGAAGGTTGTACGTTTAGAATTTGACTAAAGCCAGAAATATCTAAAATTTCTTGTACTACCTCATTGGCATTACAGATAATAAATTTTCCACCTAAGGCCTTGATTTTTTTGGCTGTTCCTAAAAACACCCGTAAACCAGCACTACTGACAAATGGTGTTTGTTTTAAGTCAAAGATAATTTGCTTGTGTTTCTCTAAATAACGATTGACCTCTGTTTCTGCTTTAGGCGCGGTTCCTGTGTCCAGTTGGCCGATAAAGTCAATTACTAATTTATCCCCATTCTCTGTAGCCACTAATTCCATGGTATTCTTTATTTGTTATTAGTTAGGTAGGCTTGTAAGCCAAATTTTTAGTGTAAATTCTATTTGTTGGACAATGTAATTTAAACATATCCCTAGCTGTTCCTGACAGCATATCATAAAAACCAATGATTAAATAGCCATCATCTTCTAGTGCTTCGTACAATTTTTCTAATACTTTTTGTTTTAAGCCTTGATCAAAGTAGATCATGACATTTCTACAAAAAATCAATTTAAATTGCTCTCCTATAAATTCTTGCACTAAATCATGCCGCTTAAATCGTACTTTATTATTCAATAAAGGAACAATATAAAACTCCTCCTCTTCCTTAGAAAAATAACGCTCCATTTTTCCTGTCGAATCGTAGCGCAAAAACGAACGCTGGCAAGCAGGCCATAACAAATTATTGTACACGCCTTTTTTAGCTTTTGCCAATGCTTTAGAACTTAAATCAGTTGCCAACAGACGAGCCCGATACAACAATCCCAATTGCTTCAATACAATCGCCATACTGTAAGCCTCTTCGCCTGTAGAACAGCCAGCATGCCATACTTTGATCACAGGTTCGCTAATCATTGTTGGCAACAGTTCTTTTTTTAAAAAGTGCCACAAAGAGGCATTTCTAAAAAACTCAGTTAAGTTAATTAATAATTCATCGACATATTGTATAATCAACTCTTTATTATAAAGCATAGCCGACCACAGCCCTATCATAGACTCCAATTGGTACTTAGCAATTAAGCGCACTAAACCACGTTTCAGTGATTTCGGTTCATAATTGGTGAAATCTAGACCATAGCGTGTCTTCACTGCTAAAGTGAACGACTGTAACTCATAATCACTAATGGTCAAGCGTGGTGGTAATAGAGTCATTGTTCTATTTAAAAAGTACGATAGTTTCTTATTCTGCTCCTTGCAAAAGACAGGTTATAAAGTGTTGTTATTCGCTCAATTGTTTGATATCTATGATGAAAGGTTCCTTCATAAACCATAAAAATACAGGACTAAAAGACGCTTTATCCGCTTTTAATTCGGCATTAAAGGTCAACACATGTACACCTTCCTCTAAACGCTCTTTTATAAAGTTTTGTAGTCCTTCTTCTGATAAACGGAAGAGTTTAGGCACATCTCCATGCATTTTGCGCTTTAGTAAATTAGAAAATTGTGTAATAACTGCTGCCGCTATAATATTGTCTGCTTCTAGCAAAATTGCCTCTCTCATTGGAGCCGCCATTTCTTCATTGTTCAGAATCTCTGGTGGCAAGGCACTATTTTGTAATAGATGTGCTTCTTCTTTTGAGAAAATCAAACAACAAAAACCTTCTACCTCACCTACTAAATCGGTTGTCAAAAGATGAGCGTCCGCTCCCTTAAAAACAGAGACAGGACCTTGACTTTCTAAAGCAATATCACTCACGTCCATTTCTACCACAGCCATTGGCTGTTTCATAAAAAAAGACAAAGCTTCAGCAGCATGTTGCAATCCATTATACACGACCTCTTTGGCAGTCTGTAGTTCTTTAGCGTTAAGCATTTTCTATTATCTTTATAAGGTGTTCTAAGAACACTTAATTTTTTATTTATCTCCTAAAGCCTTTGTTAATCCCAAGCGTTTTTCCTTGAACAAATGGGCCATAATTCGGGCTATATCCAATACCAAACACATTTTACCTGTTCCCAGCACAGTAGCTCCACTAAACAAGGCTACATTATGAATAGGCGCTGGTAATTTCTTTTCAACAATTTCTTTCTGTTGTAATAATTTATCCACAACCAGCCCTACAAAACGATGGTTGTAGCTTACAATCACCATTTCTAATAAAGCGTCTTCTTCTTTCTTATCAAAATGTGTAAAAAACGCTCCTTGTTGATCAATATCTTGCATGGATTCCATCGCAAATAAATCTGCTAGAAAAACCACAGAAATGACTCGGTTGAGATAACGGGCAACTAAGCCTGTATTAATTTTATGTACTTCTGCCTTTGGTAGGGCAATCACCGCTTCGGTGTACGATAAGGGAATAGCAAATTCTTGCGCACTGAGCTGAAACAACAAAGCGGGCTTAACCGCCATAGAAGCAGGTAAAGACATTGTAAAAATGCTACCAGCACCAAGCTTTGATTCAATATTAATTTTACCTCCAATCGCTTCAACACCCATTCTCACTACATCCAAGCCAACTCCGCGTCCTGATATTTCAGTCACAACTTCCGCATTAGAAAATCCTGGTTCAAACAAACACATCAAGACCTCTTCTCTTGAAATCATATTAGCATGGGTCTCTAGAATCAAGCCTTTCTTAATGGCCTTTTGTTTGATTTTGTCAATATCAATTCCATGCCCATCGTCTTCTACTTCTATAAATACACTATCCTTTTCGCTGCGCGCTCGTAGGATAACCGTTCCATTTGCAGGCTTACCTGCTTTTAGACGTTCTTCGGAGGTCTCTATACCATGGCCAACCGCATTTCTTACTAAATGCACCAAAGAATCACTAATTGCTTTTAGTACATTTCTATCAATTTCACTTTCGGTGCCTTCTAATACCAAATCAACTTGCTTGCCCTCAACCGCAGCGGCATCTCTTAATACTCTGTGAAATTTATTAAAGAGAAAGCCAACTTGTACTAAACGTACATTCATTACGCTGTACTGCAAATCCGATGTTAAGCGATGTAAACGAGCCAATTCACCACTACTGTTGTAATCTTTAGCACGACGTTGAGCAATTAAAGTATCTTTTTCAATCAACAACTCTCCCACTATATTCATCAGTTCATCCAACTTACGCACAGGCACCTGTACCATGTCTGACAAAATAACTTTGTGTCCTGTTTGGGTCACGTGAATACTAGCCTGTTCTATTTCTGTAGAAACAGCATCTTCAGGCGCTGTTGTTGTATTTTTTGTACCTGACGTAGCAGTGTTCGTTGATTCTGGCTGTTCTTTGGCTTTCCGCAAGACTACTTTTAGCTTTGTTAGAATACCTTTATAACGAACAACTTCTTCTGTTTTAATGGCTTCTACCAATTGTCCCAATACATCGTTGGCACGAAACAATGTTTGAAACAAGTTAGCGTCTAGGTGTATTTTTCCTTGCTTAACCACATTAAATAGATCTTCTAAAACATGGCTTAGTGCAGCAATTCCATCCAGCCCCATGCCCATAGCATTGCCTTTGAGCGTATGGGTAATACGAAAAAGGGCGTCAATAGCAGCCAGATTGTTGGGATTCTTCTCCAACTCCGTCAGCAACTGGTCAAGTTCTTCACAACTTCCCTGTGCCTCCGCCAAAAACATTTCTTTGTATTCGTCTTCTCTTGCCATGATTAAATTATTCCCTAATTCTAGAATGCCTTTTTAAGACTTTTAAGACAAACAACTCACTAAAAAACCTGCAATATCATTGAGGTGAACCATTTTTGTAGCTGCCCCAATATTTTGTGCCGCTTTAGGCATTCCAAAAACAATACAAGAGGCCTCATTTTGTGCTAAAGTATAACCTCCTGCCGATTGAATCGCCTTTAAACCAACTGCTCCATCACGCCCCATTCCTGTTAGTACACAACCAATTGCTCGGTTTTTATATATTTTTGCAACGGACAACATGAGCATATCAACAGAAGGATTGTTATAATGTAAACTTTGCTCTTCTGTTTCCTTAAAATAGACACGTTTTCCTTTTCGCTTTACTATTAAATTCCCTTGTCCAGAAGCAATATAAACTCCTCCTGTTTGGGGTGATTCACCAATAGTAGCCAATTGTACTTCTAAAGGAGTTAACCCATTGAGTCTTGCAGCAAATGACTTGGCAAAAGAAGCAGGAATATGCTGTACAATAAATACAGGTACTGCTAAATTCTCTGGCAATTGTGTCAAAATATGCTCAATAGCTCTAGGGCCACCTGTAGAGGCGCCAATGACAATACAATCATAGGCCAAACTGTTCGCATCAAAGGAATGCTTAAAATTATT
Organism: Aureispira sp.; assembly: GCA_050633105.1. GTDB lineage: Bacteria > Bacteroidota > Bacteroidia > Chitinophagales > Saprospiraceae > Aureispira. Next base: position 18,363 of record JBOEFW010000022.1, read on the forward strand.
ATGAATCGTTGGTTGAGTCGAAACTTCAGTTAGCTCTACTCGACTCGCCATTTTTATTTTATCCAAAAGTACCTGCTTGACTTCTTGCATATTAATGCGGTTATTTGCAGGCTTATTAACATAACCGATGGCTCCTAATGCTAAGGTCTCTAGAATAGGTGCCATATCTACATTTCCCATCGCCGATAACATGATGATAGGCGTTGGACAATGTTCCATGATTTGAGCAACACCATATCGCCCGTCATAATCTCCCATTGTCAAATCCATTAAAACAACATCTGGACGTAAGGCTTCTGTTTTCAGATAAGCAGTATGCCCATCATTCGCTTTTCCAACTACTTCTATGGTAGGGTCAGTTGTAATGATTTGTTGAATTAGAAGCCGCATAAAAGCAGAGTCGTCTGCAATCAGCACTTTAATGGAATCCGTTGTGTTCAAAGTAATTAATCTTCTTTTTCCATTTGTTCATTAATTACCTCTAGCAAACTCTCTGTAGTAAATGGTTTCACTACATAAGCCGCTGCTCCAAGGCTCAATCCTTCTTGAATAACAGAATCTTGCCCAACAGCACTAATCATTATGATTTTGGAAGCTAGCTTTTCATCCTGTTTTAAGACTCGCAAAATATCTGTCCCGATCATATCAGGTAAGATATTGTCTAGTGTAATCAAATCAGGCTCTAAATCCATTGCCAAATCAATAGCAGCTTCTCCGTTCGCTGCTTGACCAACGACCTCATATCCTGCTGAGGTTAACGCAGAATTAATCATAGTACGCATGTAGAGGGAATCATCTACTATTAATACTCGTTTACTCATGTCATCATCTTGTTTTAATAGCTTGTTCTTTTCTTTTCACAGATAGAAACAAACTGTAGAGGATTTTATTATAATTATTATATATAGGGACTATTAGAAAAGAAGGAGCTGTTTAATAAGCCGTTTCTATGCCTTCCACTTCTACCATTTTAATAATATCTATCAGAATAATCAGGCGATCTTTGGCAGTGACTACACCAACCAAACAGCGAGCATCCAAAGAAGAATACTGTACAAAATCAGAAGCACGGTCAATGTCTTCTACTGGTACAGTAATCGTATCGGGTACATTTTTCACTAATACACCTATCTTATAGGTTTCATTTTCAATCACTAGGGTATATGGAAAAGCATTAATGGTGGTATCCTGCTCTTGCAAACCAAATTTTTGCTCCAAATCCATGATGGCAATGATATTGCCACGAATATTAGCCAGCCCTTTGATATAAGCTGGGGTTTGGGGCATTCGAGCTACTGGAGGACTTAACACCACCTCTTTGATTTGGTCAATAGCCAAACCATACGACTCTCCTCCTAGCTTAAACACCACCAACTGCAACAACTCTGTAGGAGCTTGTTGTTCTTTGTAATTGGCAGCTTCTCGGCGAACGTCATCTAATGTATATTGTTTTTTCTCTGCCATTGTCTATTCTGGAAGTTTAAACTTAGAGATGTTTTCTTGAAGTTGTGTCGCAACATTTGCTAGATCTTCGCTGGTTGCGGTTACTTCATTCATACCTTGACTCAAAACACGACTTGAACTTGCTACTTGTTCTGTACCAGAAGCTGTTTCTTCTGCTACAATTACAATTTTCTCAATATTTTTGGCTGTACCATGAATAGAAGCACGTTGCTGTTCTGTTGCCGCTACAATTTCATTGGATAAATCCAACGTTTCTTTATTCGCTTCTTCAATACTCTCAAAAACTGATTCTGCTTTCTTAGATGCTTCAATACCACTTGTTACACTTCTTTCCATGTAATCAATCGCTTTGGAAGCAGCGGAAATATCTTTATGTATTTCTCGGATTACTTTTTCAATATCAACAGCAGAGCGGCGAGAACCTTCCGCCAATTTTCGAATTTCTTCGGCAACAACCGCAAAACCTCGTCCTGCATCTCCTGCACGAGCAGCTTCTATTGCTGCATTCAATGCTAGTAAATTGGTTTGAGAAGCAATATCTGTAATAACGGATAACGCACGAGCGATTTCTTCCGAACGTTCCGCAAAGGTTTCAATAGACGTAGAAGTACTACTGGCCGATTCTTTAATTTCGCCCATATTTTCTGCAACTAACTGAATAATATCCAGTCCTTTTGTTGAGTTTTCTTGGCCAATATTCGCTGATTCGTTGATTTTGTTTGCTTTTTCAGCCATAACATCTACAGAAAGTAGAACGTTATCCATCATTTTGCTTGCTTCATCTGTTTGTTGGGCTTGTTGTTGAGCGCCTTCTGCCATTTGCTGGGTAGCCGATGCCACTTCTAACGTGGTATTTTTCATTTCTTCTCCCTTCACTAGCATCTCTTCCGCAGAAGCGGCTACTAAATCTCCTATTTGAGCAATCTGTGCCATCAAACTAGCAATACTACTAATAGCACTATTGAGCTCATCTCCCAACTCTTTAATATCTCCTTCTACAAAAGAATCAAACCGTATCGCTAAATCACCTTGTGCTAAGGCACCAACTACTTCTCCTAATTCAGAAACAGGCAATGCAACAGATTCTAACAATAAGTTAACAGAACTAGCTAAAAGTTTCCAATCGCCCGCTGCTTTGCTAGCATCTAAGCGGGCACCTAATCTTCCTTCTTCCCCTGCTAGTATAATAACTTTATTAATTTCGTCTAGAAACTGTTTTTGAGGAGTAACATTTATAGCTATTTTAATGATTCTTTCAATATCATTTTTTTTATTTCTAACAGGCGCATAAATGGATTGAATCCATACTTCACTCCCATCTTTCTTTAACCTTTTGAAGTCTCCATTTTGACTTTCTCCTTTTCTAAGGTTATCCCAGAATTCTTTATACTCGTTGGATTCTGCATAATTTTTTTCAAGAAAGATTGTATGTTTCTGTCCGACCAATTCGTCTAGGCTATCGTACTGAAATAGACTCAAGAATTTATTGTTAGCATCTTTTATTTCACCATAGATATCGTATTCTATTCGGGCAAAAGAATCATCAATAGCCGCTTTAAGAACTTGCGAGCTTAATAATTTTTCTCTTTCTTTTGTGATATCTACAGCAATGTTGACAATTTTTGTAACCTCCCCCTCTGTATTAAAAAGAGGAGAATAAGATCCTTGGATCCAAACTCTATTTCCAGTTTTTGTTAAATAGCAATAGTCTCCTTGTTCTACAACACCATCTGTTAAGGATTCTCCAAATGTTGTGTTATTTTTTAATTCTTCATTTGAATCCATTATCACACTCAAATTCTCCCCAACAAGGTCATCAATCTTGTCATATCTCAATAGGTCAATCATGTTTTGGTTGATGGAAGTAATTACACCAGCTTGATCAAACTCTACACGGCAAAAGGAGACATCCACCATTCGTTGTAATAAATCTTGATAATTTGTCTTTTCTTCGTTCATAATTATCGAATTGCTATTTCTTATGATTTGTGTGGTAATATCTGAAGCATTCTTATTATTGGGAGCAATAGCTTTATCCACTAGTAATTTATCCTGTGTAATAAAATCATATTGTTGACGAGCTTCCAGAGCCGCTTCTATTATCTTTTCTTTGTTTGGTATTCTTTCTTTATCTAAAGCATTGTCTAGTTGCAGTATTATTATATTCCATTGACTGCTTGTTAATGGAACACGAGACCACTCTTCCCAAAATAGAGAAGTAGTTGGCTTTTCTACCGTTTCTTGCAATACAGATTCGATCCATAAAACAGCCGAAACAACCCACGGTTCTATTAAGTAGGTCGGCATTCCTTTAATATCCATTTGCCAAGTTTGCTGCCAATACAAAACAGCTTCCTTTATGCGTTGGGATATGGAGGAAGAAACCATCCTAGGTCGTACAATTTTCTTTGGTTGTTTCATCAGTTACCAATTGAAACAAGTCAATATTAACTTCTTCACTTCATTAATTGCAAACATTGAATCAACAAGTTCAATAAAGTGAACTTTGGACTGTATTTTAATAAGGGAAAATCATTGGGGTAGATCGCTTTTAACGGGAAGAATTAAAGCGTTTATCTTTACTTTTTTTTAAAGTGGTGTTAAACCACTAAAAGTGCCTAAATATAACTAAAAAAATAAGTATCTGACGAATGATTGTTAAAAAAATCTAGTTTATTCTATAAGTTTCAATTGGGCTGCTTCTCTTTATTCATCGGGGTTTCATACAAGATTCCTAAAAATAATAGTTTATAATAAGTTCCCTTGTTGGCATAAAGACGTTCAATTGTCCCATTGAGTTGACGCGCTAAGTTTTGGATTAACTTTAAACCCAAGGAAGTAGTATTATTAAAATTCATTTTTTCTGAATATCCTAGTCCATTATCTCCAATATAAAGTTCGTATTTTTGAGCCTTTTTTGGAGTCAGCTGAATAGTGATTTTGCCTTGTTGTTCTCCTACAATTCCATACTTCAAAGCATTCGTGATTATTTCATTAACTAGCAAACCTAAAGGGATTGCAGTATCTAAACTTAATACAACAGGAGGCACATCTATATGTAATGTTATTTGATGCTTGTTGCCTTTCATAGATAGTAAAAGATACTCTGATAATGTCATTAAATATTGACGATAATCTATTCCCATAAAATTATTGGAACGATACAAGGTTTCATGAATCGTTGCCATCGCATTAATACGATATTGGCTTTGTTGAAATACCCCACGAATCTTTTCATCTGCGAGCATATTGGATTGAAGACTGAGTAAGCTTGTAATGACTTGGAGATTATTTTTAACTCGATGATGAATCTCTTTTAACAAAGTTTCTCGTTCCGCAATAATACGTTTGAGTTTTGCAGCCGTTTCTTTGCGTTCAGAGATATCTTTGCTTTGGCTAACGAACCCAATAGGCTGATTATCATCATCTTTCATTAATTGAATAGACAAAAAAGCCTCAAATCGAGTTTGATCTTTACGCATTTGCCACACATCTCCTGCCCAACTCCCTTTTTCTAGGATCAAATTTTTCACTTCTTCAATATCAATGCTTGAATCTGCCGTCAATAAATTAACTTTTTCACCAATTAGTTCTCCTTCTTCATAACCATACAAACGATTTGTTGCAGAATTAACATAACGAATCGTCAGGTCTAAATCACTGTAGCGGATCGCGTCCCAGTTTTGATCGACTAGAGATTGAAAAAGATGTTTATTCTTTTGTATTACAACTTGCTCTGTATGTTCTTCAACAACCACTAACAACAACTGTTTGCCCTCCTGATCAAAGCGATCTGTTAAATGCAACTTTATACGATACCATTGTTTTTCATCATATTGACCAAAGGATTGATAAAGAAACTTTTCATTCTTTTTGGTACTAAAAACCTGTTTGATTTTTTCATTGATATCTACATTTCCCATTCCTTTTGGAAAAACAGTAGAAATGTTTTTTCCTAAAAACGCGTCTAGAGGCATCCAGAGCATTTCTTCTCTTGCCACCCAATATTGACGAAAAACGAGTGTCTCATCGATCAAAAAGACGATATCGTCTAAGGCCTGCACCATCAAGCTCAAGTCAATCATATCTTGGTTACTAGTTACTGTAAGGGAAGTTTAAAATAGGAAATCAATACGGTCGCCCTATCAATATACTTTTTTCTAATAAAAAAAAAGAAAAAAACAAGAAAAAAATAAATTTTTAGGGCTACCAAGATACAAACAATTCTCTATTTTTTACAGTCCGATCTAATCCTCCCTACTTTTCAAGTGCTCTACACTTCACAAACATTCGTTTTGTTGATTTATATACATTCACATTTTTTTTTGCGTTCTTAGCAGTGCTTATTCTACACTTCAAAACAAATAAATCTATGGCAACGCTTTTGGTATTAGGAGCAGGTATGGTTGGTTCTGCAATGGCTATTGATCTTGCTAAGCAACATCACGTTATCTTAGCAGATCTAGAAATTTCCGTTTTAAAACAAGCAAAAGAAAAATGTCCAGCCTTGACGATTACAACACTGGATGTAACGGATTCCGTAGCACTAGCAGAAGCGGTTGAAATACCTGATTTAGTGCTTTGTGCAGTACCTGGTTTCTTAGGTTTTGAAACCCTGCGCCAACTTATTCTAAATAAAAAAAATGTTGTTGATATTTCTTTTTTTGAAGAAAATGCCTTGGAATTGGATGCGTTAGCCAAGGAAAATGGAGTGACGGCTATTGTAGATTGCGGTGTTGCTCCTGGAATGGGTAATATCTTATTGGGCCACCACAACGAACAATTAAAGATTAGTGAATTTGAATGTTTTGTTGGTGGTTTGCCCTTGGTCAAACAATGGCCATTCCAATACAAAGCCCCTTTTTCTCCCATTGATGTCTTGGAAGAATACACGCGCCCAGCTCGTTATGTAGAACATGGAAACATTATTACGCGCCCTGCCTTAAGCGATTGTGAATACCTAGATTTTGAAGGGATTGGCACCTTAGAAGCCTTTAATACAGATGGATTGCGTTCCTTGCTCTTCACCATGTCGCACATTCCTAACCTTAAAGAAAAAACGCTGCGTTATCCCAATCATGTGGAATACATCAAGGTTTTGCAAGCTAGTGGCTTTTTTGGGCAAGAAGCACTAAAAATAAAAGATCAATCCATTCGTCCTATAGATTTCACGGCGCGTATTTTATTTGATAACTGGAAACTTTATCCAGAGGAAGAAGAATTGACAGTGATGCGGATTTATATCAAAGGAGAAAACGCGCAAGGGCTAACAGAAGAAATCACCTATAATTTATTGGATGTCTATTCTAAAGCTACTCAAACATCGTCTATGGCGCGGACAACAGGGTACACTGCAACTGCTGCGGTTAATGCCTTCTTAACAGGCTTAGTTCCTGACAAAGGAATACTTCCTCCTGAATTGATTGGACGCTATATCCCTTGTTTTGAATTCATTGTCAATTACCTGAAAGAGCGCAATATTCATTATAAAAAAACACAAAAAGTAAGCTGATTTTGAGCCAACAAAAACATTACTCGAATAGCAAATTGTAAATATCTTGGTACAATTTCCGATTCTTTCTAGGGCTTTTGTATCTTTACTCTATTGCTCGATCTGAGCAAAACAATAAGTTATTCTCAGAATAGCTAACTCATTCAAACACAATTTCTAACCTGTACGTGTTACAAAGATTGAAGTTGATAACTGATTTTTTTGTGCCGTTCTAATGCGCTTTATTTACACATGCCATCTATTGCACAACGTGTTCAGAAAACGCCTGCTTCACCAATCCGTCGATTGGTGCCTTATGCAGAAGCAGCCAAATCTAGAGGCCTTCATGTATTTCACCTCAATATTGGTCAGCCAGATATTGAAACACCTAAAAGTGGTGTTAACGCTTTACAAGAAGCTGATTTAGGAGTTATTTCTTACTCCCACTCTGCGGGGATTTTATCTTACCGAGAGAAACTAGTAGAGTTTTATGCTCGCTATGAGATAGAGATCACAACCGAGCAGATGATTGTAACCAATGGAGGTTCAGAAGCTCTATTGTTTGCGATGCTTACTTGTGCCAATGCAGGAGACGAAGTTATTGTACCAGAACCTTTTTATGCTAATTATAATGGTTTTGCAAAGAGTTTAGACATTACAATTGTGCCCATTACGGCTCGTATTGAGGATGGTTTTGCCTTGCCTCCTATGGAGGATTTTGAGAAAAAAATCACCGATAAAACACGCGCTATCCTCATTTGTAATCCCAGTAACCCTACCGGTTATCTGTATTCTAAAGAAGAGTTGGAGCAATTGCGTTCTATTGTACAAAAACACGACTTGTTTTTAGTAGCTGATGAAGTCTACCGTGATTTCTGTTACGAGGGCCAAACTCATACTTCAATTCTATCCTTGGATGGGATGGAAGATTATGCGATTGTGATTGACTCTATTTCTAAACGATACAGTGCTTGTGGTGCTCGTATGGGAGTTGTTCTATCTAAAAATGTAGACTTCATGGAGCAAGCCATGAAACTAGCGCAAGCTCGACTGAGCCCTTCTACCCTAGCACAGATTTTAGCAGAAGGCTTAATTGACACGCCTCAAAATTACTTCCAAGAAGTAACAGCCGAATACAACAACCGCCGCCAAACGGTTATCAGTCGCCTACAAGGAATGGAAGGGGTTACTTGCCCCAATCCTAAAGGTGCTTTTTATGCCTTCGCACAATTTCCTGTTGACGACTGTGATAAATTCTGTCAGTGGTTGCTGGAAGAGTTTGAATATGAAGGAAAAACTGTAATGATGGCTCCTGGTGCTGGCTTTTATAATTCTACAGGATTAGGTAAACAGGAAGCTCGTATTGCTTATGTCTTAAATGTAGATGCCTTAAATTCTGCTATGGATTGCTTAGAAAAGGCATTAACCGTCTATCCTGGTCGAGTAATTGCTGTGGACAACAATGCTACCACCGCTTAATAAAACAACAGCAGTTTCTCCAATTGATATCGGAAAAACTGCTTTTTTTATGGCGCTCTGTCAGATTGTTTTTGAATATCTTCCCCCACAAAAACCTGACAGCCATGAACAAAGAGCCTTGATTTTCGTATAACCTTTGCCAGTTCTTTTTATGGTTACAAAACCTTCTATTAATCCAAGAGGAAAGGCAAATGATCGCATAGAAGCTGTTAAAACAGCTTTACAGAGTACACAGTGCTCTTCTAAAAAAAGAAAACTCTATTATTAAATTTAGATAACTTAGTTGCAGGAAAATTAAGCTATTAAGGAAGATTATAAAAGTAGTGTCGCACGAGCGTTCGTTTAACATTACCCTTCTGAATAGTTCCTGTTACGGGTATTTAACAAAAAAAATACGACTAATGAAGAACGTAGGTCTTAAAAATCCCAACGCAGATTTAACTACGCTTGGTCTTAAAAATGTAACCGCTTATTGGAACTTGCCTGTTCCTGAATTAGTAGAACGCACCATCGCTATGGATGAAGGAGTGTTAGCTGATTCTGGGGCTTTGGTTATCAAAACTGGAGAGTTTACAGGGCGTTCCCCTAAGGATCGCTTTATTGTTAAAGATGAGCGCACTGCTGATACAGTAGATTGGAATGCCATTAACATGGCTTTTGATAGTGAAAAATTTGACCGCCTTTACGACAAAGTCGTAGCCTATTTAGAAGGACAAGAAGTCTATGTGCGCGATGCTTATGCTTGTGCCAATGACAATTACCGTCTTACGTTGCGCCTTGTAGCCCAAAAGCCTTGGTCTGCTATGTTTGCCAACAACATGTTTTTGCGCCCTAGCCAAGAAGAAATTTTAGCCGCAGACCCAGAATGGACTATTCTTTGTGCTCCTGAATTTATGGCTGTAGCCGATGAAGACGGTACCCGCCAACACAATTTTGCCATTGTCAACTTCTCTCGCAAAGTTATTTTAATTGGAGGAACTGGATACACTGGTGAAATTAAGAAAGGGATTTTCTCTGTCTTAAATTATGTTTTGCCACAAGAACGGGATGTACTATCTATGCACTGTTCTGCCAATGTTGGTCAAGCAGGAGATACGGCTGTTTTCTTTGGTCTTTCAGGGACAGGTAAAACGACTTTGTCGGCAGATCCTGCGCGTAACTTGATTGGCGATGATGAACATGGTTGGGCCAATGAAGGTGTCTTTAACTTTGAAGGTGGTTGTTATGCTAAGACGATTGATTTGTCAGCAGAAAAAGAACCAGAAATCTTTAAAGCCATCAAATTTGGGGCTATTTTAGAGAACATCAAATTCAACGAAGGTACCCGCACACCAGACTTTGCCAATACGGATATTACACAGAATACACGCGTATCCTACCCTATCCATCATATTGACAATGCCTTGCACCCTTCTAAAGGAGGAGTACCACAAAATATTTTCTTCTTGACTTGTGATGCGTTTGGTGTCTTGCCTCCCATCTCTAAGTTGACACCTGGACAAGCGATGTACCACTTTATTTCTGGTTACACCGCTAAGGTTGCAGGAACAGAAGCAGGTATTACAGAGCCTGTCACTGTATTCTCTGCTTGTTTTGGAGCGCCATTCTTGCCTTTGCATCCTACTAAATATGCAGAGATGCTAGGAGAGCGCATGAAAGCGAGTAATGTAAATGTTTGGTTGGTTAATACTGGCTGGTCTGGTGGTTCTTATGGAACAGGAGAGCGTATGAAATTGAAATACACTCGTGCCATGATCACTGCTGCCTTAAATGGAGCATTTGATCAAGCTGCTTTTGTTGAGCTGCCTATTTTTGGCCTACAAATGCCAACCTCTTGTCCTAATGTTCCAGATGAGGTGCTTAACCCGCGCAACACTTGGGAAGACAAGGCAGCTTATGATAACAAAGCACAGAGCTTAGCGAATTCTTTTGTAGAGAATTTTGAACAATACAAGGACAAAGCTAATGAAGAGATCTTAGCAGCTGCACCAGAAGCTACTGTTAGTCTTTAAGTTAGTGGTCCAATTACACCACTTACTTAATTACTAATTGCATGAAATATTTATTACTGTTGTTGGCATTAATTAGTTTTAGTGCTTGTACAGAAGATCCAAGAGTACCTATTCTTAATAGAGATCAAGTAGAAGGTATCTGGGAGGGCAATTGGACTACAAATGGACAAGGAGGTCGTGATCTAATCCATATTCAGTTCACTAGTATTAGTCGAACAGGTACGTTTCAAAATGTTCCTTTTAACAACTTAGGGTATCGAGAAGGAGAAATTGTCTTTCGTTACCTAGAGCTTGTAGGAGCTCAGATAGAAGGCGAAATGCTGGTTAAATTTGAAGACCCTACTAGAAATTCCTGGATGCCTGTTGAAATCATCAGCTTATCTCCTAGTTTGATTGTTTCTGTTGACTGTATCGATTGTGCCAATAACACGCTTATTTTAGAGCGACTATAAATAATAATATTAAATCCTTTGATTAGAATAGTATTCTGGTCAAAGGATTTTTTTATTGCTTCTTTTTTAAAATCTACTTCTTATGATAATGCTTCTACGACATCGTCTCCAGGTTTATGGAATACTTTTCTTCTTCTTCTCTTGTGCTCTAGCTTGTAGTCCTGAGGAGGTCGAAATAACGCCTTTATCCTTTAACGAATTGGAAGGCTATTGGGTGGCAGATACTTGGCAAAGCAGCACGCTTTCTTCTACGCTTGTTCCCTTGACGATTCAATTTACTCGTGTCAACCGAAGTGGTGTCTTTCAGGATGTTCCTACTAATTCTTGGGGGTATCAAGAGGACGAGATTGTCTTCCGTGCATTAGAATCAGATGTATCCAGAGATTTTTCTATGATTGGACAAGTCCTTATCAAGGAAGAAAATTCTAACCAAGAGGCTTGGATGCCTGTGCACCTTACCTACCTTAATGGATCGGAAGAACTCTACTTAGAGGTCGATTGTATTAGCTGTCCTAATAATGTATTTACCTTGCGACGCCAGTAAATAAATGCATCCAATGTTAACGAGTATCTTAAATCCTTGAATTGGTTGCAGACTGGTTCGAGGATTTTTATATTCCTTCGAATATTTAGAAAAACAAATGTGCAGAGCTATAAAGATTATCAGTTTTTTTCCAAAATCATCTATTACTGTGACAAAATAAAACCTTAGTGTAAAGGCATCACACCAAATATTCCACATGCAATTGTTAAGAACAAAGTTGTTTAAGAAAGACAAATAGTTTCCTTGGAAAGCTCAGGAGTACTCTGTTTTTAGTTTACTGAGCCTTCAAGTTCCAGTTAAATGAAAGTCCTTTTTAAAAGGATTTCAACAATTAAAAACCGAAAACAGAATATATCAAATGAAATTAGCTTCAATTGACAACAAGACCCGAGATGGGCTATTAGTTGTTGTAAATAAAGAATTAACAAAAGCAGTAAAAGTACCTAAAATTGCACCAACCATGCAGGCTGCAATAGACAACTGGGGAAATACTGAAAATAAATTACAACGTGTTTATGAAGATTTAAACTCGGACAAACTAACTTCTACACTAGATTTTTCTTCTGTAAGAGTTTTAGCTCCAATTCCAAGAGCTTACCATTGGGCAGATGGAAGTGCTTATGTGACCCATGTAGAACTTGTCCGAAAAGCTAGAAATGCAGCACTGCCTGCATCTTTTTGGACGGACCCATTAATGTATATGGGTGCTTCTGATGCTTTTATTGGGGCCAATGACGATATCGAGATAGAGAAGGAAGATTGGGGAATTGATTTTGAATCGGAAATAGCTGTATTTACGGATGATGTTCCTGCTGGAACAAATTCCAAAGAAGCGTTAAAACACATTAAGTTAATTACCATTATTAATGATGTTTCGTTAAGGAATTTAATCCCAAATGAACTATCCAAACAATTTGGCTTTTATCAATCGAAACCTTGGACAACATTTGCTCCTGTTGTGGTTACTCCAGACGAATTGGAAGGTCATTGGAAAGACGGAAAACTTCATTTGCCATTAGAATCAACTTTGAACGGACAACTCATCGGTTCCCCAAATGCAGGAATTGATATGACATTTGACTTTGGGCAATTAATAGCACATGCTTCCAAAACTCGTTCATTAATGGCTGGAACTGTTATCGGTTCAGGTACGGTTGCCAATCAAGGAAGTCCGAATGGTTCAAGTTGTTTAGCTGAAGTTAGGTGTTTAGAGAAAATAAGAGATGGAAACGCTTCTACCCCATTTATGAGTTTTGGAGATAGAATCGAAATAGAAATGAACGATAAAGAGGGCCAATCGATTTTCGGAAAAATAAATCAGGTAGTTAAGAAATATAAAAAATAACGGTTACCAACAAAACTAAGCACAATAGCACCTACTTAATGGAAGTGCTATTGTGCCTTTCTAAAACAGTTGGCAATAGAGGATTAATCATAAAGCAAATCCAAATGGACAGGTATTCCCTCGCTAAATTAGAGTTCTCCCACTAACCTTTTATACCAACCATTAACACCAATTATACACAGAATTAAATGCATACAAAAAGTAAGCTTCCACTCAACGAAATAGCAACTAAAAGAATTGATAATTATCCAGATAGACCAACCATTGTTTTCCTCCACGACTCCTTAGGATGTATAAAACTGTGGCGTGATTTTCCCGAAAAATTGGGAGAATTAACGCAATGCAATGTGCTTATTTATGACCGACAGGGCTACGGAAATTCTTGTTCATTTTCCTACTCTGAACGAAACAATTTCTATATGGAACAAGAGGCAGACATTTTGCAAAAGCTATTGGGTTATTGGAATATTGAAGAGGCCATACTTTTTGGACACAGTGATGGAGGTTCCATTGCATTAATTGCAGCCGCGAAATATCCTGAAAAGATCTCGGCGATCATTACAGAAGGCGCTCACATTTTTGTAGAGGAAGTAACCATTAATGGTATTGAAGAGGCAAAACTGCTTTATAAAACAACTAATCTAAAGACTAAATTAGAAAAGTATCACCATACTAAAACAGAAGAAATGTTTTGGGCTTGGGCTCGAACTTGGACAACAGAAGAATTTAGTACTTGGAATATTGAAAACTTTTTACCCTCAATAACCTGTCAATCTTTAATTATACAAGGAGAAGAGGATGAATATGGTACCTTAAAGCAAGTGGAAAGAATTATCACGCAAACAAAAGGAAACTCCTCTCCACTCCTTATTCCAAAAGTCAAACATACCCCTCATAAAGAAGTCCCAGCGTTGATTCTAGAAGAAGTAAGTTCTTTTATTAATCAACTTTAATAAAAGAATCATTATTGCAACTCCACTTATCAGTTGGAACTATTCGTGCAGAATGACTCTCTACTTTATGACGATGAAGATCAAAGGGCAAAAAACATTGGAATTCAATAGCTTATTCATTAATAAAGATCATGCAGAACAATTCAAATGCAATATTCCAATTGAAAAAAATAGGAGTCTTGTTTAACAGAAAAGAAGTACAACGAAAATTATTAGTACTTTTAGCAAAAAGCAGCAAAATATTAACCATTAGACAAGCAATACTGTCATTATAAGAATATAATGTCGAACATAAAACAACAAACAGATTGGGTTCATTATTTAAGAGTAATAGCGACTATTGCAGTTATTCTATTACATGTATCGGCTCCTTCTGCCGCCACCTATACTTTAGATAGGTTCTCTTATTGGGTAATTGGCAACCTATTCGATGGCAGTGTTAGATGGTGTGTGCCTATTTTTTTATGTTATCTGGTTTCTTACTATTAAACAAAGATTACGAATTGAAAGATTTTCTTTTAAAAAGATTTTCTCGCGTATTCCTTCCTTTTTTATTTTGGACTTGCTTTTATTGTTTTCAACAGTGGTTAAGTGTAGGAAATAGCTTGTTTACATCGATCTTCTTTTCTTTTTAAAAGAAAAGCTGCTTTATGGAGCAGAGTACCATATGTGGTTTGTTTATACCATACTCGGCCTTTATCTAATTATACCAATCCTTCGTAAATGGGTAAAGCAATCTAGCCAAAATGAAATTCTCTTTTTTTTAATTATATGGGGGATATCCATCCTTAAACTACTTCCCTTTTTTGGAGAAAATATAATAAATATTGAGCTTCAGTATTTCTCAGGATATATCGGTTTTATAGTATTAGGGTATTATCTTTCTATAATTTCCCCTGTCAAAAGAAGATATGCAGCACTCTGTTTTTTATTAGGGAGTGCAATAACTATATATGGAACCCATTATTACAGTGTGTTAGGCAATACGTTCACTCATGCTTTTTATGATTACCTTAAACCCAATGTAATATTAAGTGCTATTGGTCTATTTCTCTTATTTAAAGGTGTTTCAATCCCTTACAAATGGATACATAGAGCTTTTTTATCCATTAGCAAACATAGTTATGGCATATACTTAATCCACATTCTGGTATTACAAAAAATAACCGCTGCTGGAGTTTATTGGGATATGTATTCTCCAATAGTCATGATTCCATTTATAACAGCTCTTGTCTTTACTATCTCTTTCTTCATCATATTTATTTTAAAAAAAATAAAGCTAATATCGCCTTTAATCGGTTAGAAAAAGATAGGCTGGGTTGGTTATGTAAAAAGAGTGCATCTTTAAAGTACATGGGGTAGAAAAAAATTCTGGAGATGATGCATTTGGGATTTAGTTACCATAAACCCATTACGATTACTCCCAACAATATTTAGCTATTAATTTGTCAAGGAATAGCACAGCATATTAAACAACGCCCCTCATTCTTTAGGCTAAAGCTCACTAAACCATTTAGTGGAAAACAAAAGATTTGTACTTCCGTTGCACCTTCAAAAAAGACAAATATCATTCCTTGGGAAATGGTTATTACAGATCTTGTTCATCAAACTTCTTCTCATTTAAAAGAAGGACTAAAATCTAGGATAGTATTTGATTTTTCAACGACTGGCCTCAAAGAAAAAACAGCTTTTGAAATTGCCTTTTTAGCATTTTATACTATTGATAACGATTCGTGTCGGTCTAGTCCCTAGTTATTTTGATCTTTATAAGCCATTGCCCCTTCCCTGCTAAAGAATAAGACCTCATAGGTATATCATCTCCACCAACTTACCTCTTAGTCAAAGACTTTATCTTCCAATAAGATCCCTTCATAAACAAAACAAAAACAAACTGGGGAACTAAATCAATCCATCCTTAGTTTAAAAGTCAAGCTAAGTAAAAATTACATTCTATAGACAACAAAAATTACACACTATGTTTGGATTCCGATTTATAAAATTCGATGCTATGACTTATGTCTTGCAATACAAAAATGGTGGCATCAAGCGAGAAGGACGAGGCCTTTCTTTTTGGTACTATCGTCCTACTACTTCCATCGCCGCGATTCCGATCGGTAGTGATGATGCCCCTTTTATCTTTGAAGACTCTACTAAAGATTTTCAGACGGTTACTGTGCAAGGAGAAATTACTTATCAAATTACTGACCCAAAAGGACTCGCCAATTTATTAGACTTTACGGTAGACTCAAAAGGTAAACGAATATCTGATGACTATCAAAAGTTATCTCAACGTATTGTTAATGAAGTACAAGCTGCTGCCAGTGTTTTTCTAGGGGACAATACGTTGAGAGAAGCAATTGGAGGTTCAAAGATCTTAGAAAAAGCGATTCTGACACAATTGCAAAACTCTGAAGCCATTCAATCCATAGGGATTCAACCCTTGAGCGTTATTGTATTATCCGTCAAACCAACGCCTGAAATGGCGCGCGCGCTAGAAGCCGAAACACGAGAAGCTTTACAAATTGAGTCAGATGAAGCGATTTATAAACGTCGTAATTTTGCCGTAGAGCAAGAACGTGCGATTAAAGAATCCGAACTGAATACGGAGATTGCAGTAGAAGAAAAGAAAAAGCAAATCGCAGACAAAAAGATGGAAGCGGAAATCAAAAAAGCCGACAATGATCGAGAATTACGAGAGATGAAAATCAATGCGGACATTCTGATAGAAGAAAATCGGAAAAGACTTATTGAATTACAAGCTGAAAATAAGTGTAAGGCCGCTGATGCAGAAGCTTATCGAATGGAAAAAATGTTGGCCTTATACAATGGTATGGATTGGAAAACAATCATGGCGTTAAAAGGAAAAGGTGATCCAAAATTAAATGTAGCTCTTGCTTTTAGAGAATTAGCCGAAAATTCTGGCAACATTCAAAACCTCAATATTAGTCCAGATCTCCTTAGTGACCTAATTAAGTAATAAAAAATAACAATCAATGGGTTTACAAAAAGACAATTTGATCATTATAAAGGGAGAATCTAGGATGAAGCAACTCAAAAAACGCTTCAATACCAAGAGTCAAGCAAAGTTTTACATGCAAACCAAGGGCATCAATATTGATCAGGTCGAAAGTGAAGATGCGGCTATAGAACGTTCTGTAGAAGCCGCACAGAAGATCTCCAATAATATGATGCGCACCCAAGTCGTTGAACAAAACTTTTTACCTAATTTCTCCTTTGGGGAAGATGATGTAGTAGTCGTTATTGGACACGATGGTTTGGTAGCGAATACCGCAAAATATGTTCACAACAAACCGATCTTAGGCGTCAACCCTGACCCAACTTTGTATGATGGTATATTGCTTCCTTTCACGCTAGATAATTATGAAAAAGCCGTCGAAAGGGTCAAAAAAAATAAATACCAATTCAAGCGAGTGACCATGGCAGAAGCCAAGCTAAATGATGGACAGCGCTTATTGGCGTTTAATGATTTTTTTATAGGGCATCAGTCTCATAAATCTGCCCGATATAAAATCAATTTTCAGAATAAAGAAGAAAATCAATCCTCCAGTGGGATCATTGTCTCTACAGGGGCGGGTTCAACAGGTTGGTTGAGTTCTTTGATTAATATGGCCAATTGTATTTCTTCTCAATTTGGAAGTAATGCCCCTGTACAACAACAACATATGTCCTGGGAAACGGATAAACTAGTTTTTATTGTTAGAGAACCTTTTTTAAGTCGTGCTTCCAGTATTAAATTAACAACAGGTTTCCTTACCAATCAATACCCATTACAACTAGAATCAAGCATGCCTAAAGAAGGTGTTATCTTTAGTGATGGCGTGATGGATGATTTTATAGCCTTTAATTCTGGCGCCATTGTGACAATTGGTATTGCGGAAGAGAAAGCTATCTTGGTGACGGGATAGTCGTAGAGTCAGGTATTTTGAGTTTTTTTTTACCAAAAACTGCTAAAACAGTAGCCTATTTTTGCTCTACTCGGTTTCTTAATTGATTAACTTCCCCTTCTTGTTATTGACCCTCATAACTAGGAGGCTTTGTTTTTTGCCTCTTTTTATAAGAATCTTTAATTAAAAACTCTAGGAAGTAATAATGAAAAAAAAAGTAACATTTACCAATAACTTAGGGCAAGATCTAGCTGCCATAATTGAATTCCCTACAGAGGAGCCTAAAGCTTATGCCCTCTTTGCGCACTGTTTTACCTGTAATAAGAATTTAACAGCCATTAAAAACATTAGTCGAGCACTAAATGAATCAGGCATTGCGGTATTAAGTTTTGATTTTACGGGTTTAGGAGAAAGTGAAGGTGATTTTGAGAACACCAATTTTTCTTCCAATGTAGAGGACTTGATTTCAGCTGCTGCCTTTTTAAAAACAAATTACTCCACACCAGAGATTTTAATTGGGCATTCCTTGGGAGGTGCAGCTGTTATTTTTGCAGCACATCATATTCCAGGCGTAAAAGCCGTTGCCACTATTGGTGCGCCATCCAACCCTAAACATGTTTCCCATTTGTTTAAATCAGGGATAGATGAAATTAATGAAAAAGGAGAAGCTTTATTAGAAATTGGAGGGAGAGCATTTAAAGTTCAAAAACAGTTTCTAGACGACATTAATGAAAAAAATATGGAAGAAGTCCTGAAATCGCTGAAGCGCCCCCTATTAGTACTCCATTCTCCTCAGGATAAAACGGTTGGAATAGAAAATGCGGCTGAAATTTATAAAGCGGCATGGCATCCCAAGAGTTTTATTTCTTTAGATGGGGCCACTCATATGATTTCTAGTAAAAGAGATTCTATTTATGTAGGAAAAATGATCGCTAATTGGTCTGAACGATACATTAGTTAAAAAACTCTTGCAGAGTTGATCTATCCTTTAGTATAAACGACAAGATAAAAACTGTTTATACTAAAGGATAGATCATCCAGCGCCCCACACTACAATCAGATTATAGCCATTAAATGGTTTCCGCCTACAACAAACCCAGCCGTCTGTTGTCTTCTTGATTGTTTTATTAATAATGCTGGATTTGGTGGCGTAGGAAAATTCCATGAGCAAGATTGGGCACAAGATCGCTCTATGATTCAGCTCCATGTTATTGCCTTAACAGCCCTACTCGCTTTTTTCGCTCTGATTTTGTTCAACGCAGCAGTCGAATTCTAAATATTTCTTCCACAGCAAGCCGTATGGTTGGGCCCATGTAGAAGGCCATAATAAGTCTATTGCCACCCACATCAAAAAAATACGGTCCCCCCAAATACGTAAGTTACAAGAGCCTAAATAAGTGGAGCTCTTTTCCCTGCTCAAGATGGTAGACGGAAGTTTTTTCTCCACCATCTTTTAATTTCACGCCACTTTTATAAAAGCAAAGCTAGCTTACTGAAAAAAATAAAGCAGTCAACCACATAATATTCCCTATATTTTATATCTTGTAGAGTACTTTAAAAATGGTCTGATAGGCTAATTTTTAAAGTTTTTGTTTGACTACATAAATTAATACCCAATGCCAAAAGCAGGAGAAGTTGTCCGTCTAAAATCTGGTGGACCAGAAATGATCATTACTTATGTCTACAAAGACAATGAAGGGGCTCGTGAAAAAATGGCCCTCATGAAAGGTTTTAATCCAGGTGATGTGTTTTGCGAATGGCAACAAATCATTAATGAAGATAATGTCAAACTTAAAAAAGAGTCGTTCAAGGCCGCAACCTTAGTATACGCAGATGGCACTCTTGTGCCTGTAGGAGAAGAAGATTAATTTATCCTCCTACCTTAGTTCACCCCTTTCTTACTTATAAAAAATAACGCGTTTACAATGGAAATTGGAGATTTGGTACGTCATAAAGGATCGTTACAACAAATGACGGTCTTACGCCTTCTTGGTGATGAAGAAAATAGTGCTTTCACTACAAATGACCGAAGAATGGGCTCTAAAGGCTTTTCAATTGGTGATCCAACTTGTATGTGGTTTGATGGCACTCAACTCAAATATGCGCTCTTCAAATCAAAAGATCTTGATGTAATCATTTATGATGCTCCTGGCTCAGGAGGAGATGATGATGATTTAGATGATTTGGATCTCGATTTTGACATGGATGATGTTGATTTGGATTTAGATGATTTAGATCTTGACTTAGGAGATGATTTAGACCTCGATTTAGACTTAGACTTAGATGATCTAGACCTCGATTTAGATTTAGACGATGATCTTGATTTAGACGATTTAGATTTAGATGATTTAGACCTCGACTTGGATGATGATTTAGATTTAGATCTCGACTTGGATGATGATTTAGATTTGGGAGATTTAGATTTGGATGATGATAGTGATTTTGATGACCTCGATCTTGATTTTGATGGCTTAGATTTAGACGACGACTTGGATTTAGACCTCGATCTAGACGAGGATGACGATGATTTAGATCTAGACGAGGAGCCTGCAGTAGCCTTTGATGGAGATGCAGATTTAGGATTAGACGATGATCTCGATTTAGATCTAGATGATGACGATGATGACCTCGATTTAGGTTTGGACGATGATGACGACTTGGATTTGGATCTAGACGATGATGATGATGACGATCTTGACTTAGATTTGGACTTTTAGATACATGTCCGTCTTTAGATTTAAACAATTCAAGTTGCAACAAGATAAATGTGCCATGAAAATTGGTACTGATGGAGTATTATTAGGAGCTTGGGCGAATATCGCTCAGGCTTCTTCTATTTTAGACATTGGTACGGGCACAGGTGTATTGGCACTTATGGCGGCACAACGCCAACCAACAGCCATGATTCATGCACTAGAAATCAATGCAGCGGCTCAAGAACAAGCCCATAATAATTTTGCACAGAGCCCTTGGAAGGAACGGCTTCAACTTTTACCTTATAGCATACAAGATTACCTCCTATCAACTCCTTCCATTCTTTATGACAGTTTAATCTGTAACCCTCCTTATTATCCCAGCGAACAAAACAGTTTTATACAAAAAGAGGCAAGACGGCAAGCTCGTAGTACCGTTACCTTAGATTTTACGACCTTATTAACAGCTGCCAAAACCTTATTGGCACCCGATGGTAACTTTTCCCTCATCCTACCAACACAAGAAGCGCAGCAATTCTTAACCATAGCAATAAAACAGGGATGGTGGATAGCACAAGAAATCGCTGTTATTCCTAGAGAAGGGAAGGCTAGCAATCGAGTTTTGTTAGAATTAAAGCAAAAAAGTTGCACTAAAATTTCTCAAACATTGACTTTACGCCCTCAAAAAGGTGATAAAAGTAAATATAGTGCCGCTTTTGAAGTTTTACATCGCGACTTTTTGCTTTTTTTATAATACTTTTTTTATCTTCATATCCAGATGAGAACTACATCTACCTTTTATTTTAAAAATATACTATACTTTTGCACGTATAAGTGCTAAAAAAAAAGGCTAGGCAGCCGTTAATTATTGTTTTGGTTCACATATTATGCAATGTTTATAAAGTTGCATAAAAGTGGACAAAAAAAGCTGCCTTTTTTGAAAAGGCAGCTTGTAATCGGGAAGTACAATTTGAATTTTATGAAGGGTACTATCTTTAATAAGCTAGTTTCCTGTGTGTGTGATTTTGATATAGTATGTACTAACCTACTTAGTATTTTAATAAACATTTTAAAAATACTAGCAGCCGCAATTTGTACATTGCTAGGCTGCTAGCTCAACAAGATTAGTGCTATCCGAACTTCGTCCCTTAAGTTCATATTGGACAGGCTTGATTGATCTCATTACAACTTTTAGCAAATCCCCTTAATTTGTTTTAGTTGTTGATACAAATATAGACCACTTAACTGCTTTACTCAAGGACAGAAGGTAGCTAATTTCCCTTTTTTTTGCGTTCCTTTTTGAGCAAAAACCCTCAGAACAACTTGAAATACAGCAAGTTAAAGGGTCTATGTTTTTCCTAAAAAGTTTCTCTAAATAATCTTAAAAAAACTTCTCAGATTATATTTTTAGTGCTTTTATTCGATATTAATGTAGAAATCTTGACGATCTCCATATGCATCAGTAGTAATAACTGTATAATTCCCCACGTTCCACGATTCTGTAGAAATCGTCGTCTTATAAGCCGTTATGTTGCTCTCGTGTACTTCTTCTCCATTTTTATTAACAACAACAATTTCTAGATAGTCGTTAGTTAATTGAATTACTGTAATGGACGTTCTTTCCTGAATTACGTTCCTAGGCCCTCCTTCTGCCTCTAAAGGCACTCCTTGAGCGCTTATAACAGGTTTTATTGTTGGTTCTACATCATGTGCATAAGCAGCGTTGCTTAAGAATAAGAAAGTAGAAGCTAGGAATAAAGTAGTGAATAGGCTAGTTATGGTTGAGCATTTCATAAGTAGTTCTTTTGTATCGTTAAGAGAAGTTCATGGAGCTAGACAAGCATTTGTTTGTTTAGCGGAGGAAGTGTAACTGGACTTAATCGGGGGGAATACAGTTCTTAGTCTACTGTAATAGTATTCTCTTGGTAATCGGCATCGTCATCAATAGTTTGTACAGTGTATTCACCAGATTCCCAGCCAGCAGTAGAGATAGTGGCAACAGCGGATTCTGTGGTAGCTCTGGCAACAACAACACCGTCTTCATCGACTACAGTAATAGATAGATGTTCAGCAGTGGGTTGGATAACTTCAATAGCAGAGCGTTCTTGAATTACATTACGAGGTCCACCGGGTGGCGCGACATTTGTAGTGATGTAAGCATTCGCATTAAGAGATACGAAAAACAAGGCTATAAAGAAAAAAACAGACTGAGCAAGTGATGTAGAACGCGTCATAATAAGTTTCATTTAGAAATTAAAAAAGGAAATGTCAATTTTGGAATTCAGGAAATAATAACGTATGTTTGTTGTACTTCTCGCATCAAGCTTGCGTGAACCGTCTTAAAAAGTATTAAAAGCTTTGATAACTAGTATTTCTGGTGTTTGATAAGACAATTTGACCTTCTAGCTTGACAAGATTTTTAGTTACTATTTATTCTATAGGCACAATATACTGTCCCTCTAATACTGTGCTTATAGAATATTTTGTTCTCATAACAACCGTTGAATAAGTCCCCTTATTTGTTTTAGTTGTTGATACAAAGATAAAATGGATTCTGCCTAATCACTAGGACAGGAATTGCTCAATTTCCCCTTTTTTCGCCAAAAATTGGGGCATCCCCTTGTTGCCGTAATCTTATGTAAATCAATTTTTTAAAACCATTTTTTATCCTAAAAAACGTCCCCGAAAATGGAAAAGAAAAAAGTTGCTTTTTACTTGATAAAGGCTTTGTCCCATGCTGATAGACTAACTTTCAAGCAACGGATAAAATGTGGCAAAACAGCAAAAACTGCTGAACGCCATGAAAAAGTATTCGCCTATCTAGATAAAGCTACCTCTATAGAAGAAATCGAGCGGATTGATTCTCGAAAACTAGCCAGTTCTCTTAAATTATCCAGCTCCAAGAAACTTACTCCTCTGTATGGAGAATTGATAGATGACTTAAAACAGTATCTCATTCTCACAGAACTTAAAGAACAAGAATTACAACAAGAACTCTTACTCCAAAAAGCCTTGTGCCGTCGAGAAGAGTCGGTTTATATTGAGGAACTCCACCAAAGTATTCGTGACACGATTAATAGTACGAGTGACCCCACTCCTCAACAATACCAGCAGTATGCTTCGTTTTATAGAAGTTTGTACTTGCATCCCAACACCAATACCCATAAAGAAGAAACCTTACTTTACCTCAATCGAAGTGAGGTGAACTTAGATACCTTTTATTGGATTGAGAAATTACGTCTATTAGTGGAGAAAGCTAATCGAGCGACTTCTTTTCCAAAAGAGAACTATTTGATTGAAGAGCTACCAGCCCTCCCCGACCTAACACAATATACCTATAATGACGATGGGCATATTCTGAGTCTTTATGCTACTGTTTACAAATTGGCTTTAGCTCCTTTTCAAAAACGAGACCTCAAAGAAGTACTCGATTTGCTCAATCAGCATTCTTCTGGCATTCCAAAAGATGATAAAGAACTCATCTTTAATTATTTGGTCAATATTACTAACTACTATATTCCAACAAGCCAGACTGACTTGAACATGTATGATGTGTATCAAGTTTATAAAATAGCCTTCACCAACCATTGGCTGGTTCAAAATGATGGCTTTATCTACTTTGAGGACTTTATCAATATGCTTTACTTGGCTTTCACCAACAAAGATACGGAGTTGTTAGAAAAAATTGATGCAGATTATACAGAATATATTCAAACGACGTACGCACCTCATGTTTCTATGCTGTCTAAAGCCTATAACTTTTTTCTACACCAGCGTTGGGAAGCGGTGCTAAAAGCATTCTCTGACCATGATTTGCCCGATCGCGAACACCGTATCCATTTTATTATTCAACGCAACACCTTAGAGATAAAAAGTCTTTTTGAAGCGTTCAAACAACAAAAGATTGAATTAGGTGATATTCCAAGTTACCTAGAAAAGCATAGCCGTTTTATTCAACGCAAATCCAGTGTTTATTCTAATCAAGGAAAAATAAGAAACCTAAACTTCATTAAGTTACTCAAGCCCTTATACAATTACCTTTGTCAGCGCATAACGTTTAACTTTGATAAAAAAGAGGCTAAAAAGCAAATGATAGCCTGGTTAGAGGAAGTCAGTAGCACAAGTGCCAATACCATTGATCTTCCTTGGCTCAAGTCTATTGGAGAATCTCTTTTGCAAGAATTAGAATGGAATGTAGAACAGCGCCCTTCGCCTTAACTGGTTCCTTTATTAGGCCGTTCTGTCGCTATTCAAATTAATTGCTATCTTTGTTCAAAGAGCCTAATTTTTATACTATAGCCACCTAATACAGTCGCTTCTACTGATCTATGCGTTCACTATTACAACAAAAGCCGTTTTTGAGTAGCGCGCTACTTAATGCCTTCTTCTTTGGCGTGTGCCTAAGTCTCTTGTATACTCGTTTTGGGACAACTGATGATTTAGAAATGCAAATGGTCTTGGCAGGAAAAGGCTTGTTAGCAGAATCTTCCCCTAACTTACGTTGGACCCACCTTTTCATTGGAACACCACTATCAGCAGCCTATCGCGCTTTTCCGAGCATTCCTTGGTATGGTTGGTACCTAACATTGGCCCATTGGATGGGGATGACTGCCATTCTTTACAGTGTTTTGCTGCGCCAATCTAGTTTTTTGAGACTGGGCATCTTCCTAGCCTTTTTTGCAACGGCAGAAGTCTTATTACTACAAGAGCTTCAATATACCTCTACTGCCCTCATTCTAGGAACAGGAGCCGTTTTCCTGCTCTTTACCGCCATTCAACAATCAACAGACAAGCGTCGTACAACTTGGTGGATCAGTGCTACCGCGCTTTTATTGTTTGTAGAAATGATGCGCTGGGATGCCTTTCTTTTAGTGGTCATCCTAGGAACTCCTTTGTTGCTTTTTGCCATCCTTGAAGAAAAAAAACAAGCGGTACGCCACTTGTTGCTAGCAACAGGTATTCTAGTTGCGGCTTGGGGCTTGGAACAAAGCCACTATTTAATACAAAATCAAGATCTCGCTTGGGAACATTACAATACCTACAAACACTCCTTAGCGGCACATGATATTTTAGATTATAAAAAGCCACAATACCAATGGTCGCCCTCTACTGCTGACGATTACTTTTATCAAGTTGGTTGGAAGTATGAAGACCTTGTACTGTTTCAGCATTGGTTTTTTGCAGATTCTACAGTTTATGGGTTACAACAATTCAAAGCCCTACAAAAAGCATTTCAAGACTGCCCTTTCACCGAAGAACACACTGAACAACGTTACTGGCAGTTTTTTATCAGTCAAGTATGGAGCGATTATGTGTTCTATGGCTTCCTCTTTTTATTCCTCTTGTTACTCTTTACCAAAGGTAATAGAAATTGGTATATTTTATTAGCAGTACAACTAGGGTTAATCTTTGCGATTTTAGCCTTTTTGTATGTCTACAAACACCTGCCAGAGCGCGTTAGCTATCCCCTAGCCTTCTACCTAATGGCATTGGGAACCTTGTTTGCCAATGGTGCCTTGTTAGAACGTTCTACCAAAGTTAAGGTCCTAGCGACATTAAGCCTATTAGCGCTCTCTAACCTAAAGCTAAGCAGCTTTAGAAGCTACCAAACGGCAATAGAAAAACAACATTGGTCCGCGGCTCTAGACAGTCTACAGGCGAAACCAGAACACTTGTACATTGGTGGAGGGGATTTTTACTTGCAACCCATTATGACGCCTTATCAAAGCTTAGAAGATACTTTATTTGATGCTTTTAATATGTTGGATTTTGGACATTTTGCCAACTCTCCAAATCATTACCAACAGTTAACCAACTTTGGCATTAAAAACATTCATTTACAAGCACCTTTGGATAGTAATATCTACTTCATTCATCGTTATAACGCTTCTATTATTCCTTGGTACATCAATTTTGTAGAACGGCATTATAATCGTTATATTGAATTTGAATTACTACGCAAAGAAGAACAGGTCAATATTGCCGTTTACCGCATCAAGGAACGCATCCGTAAAGAGCCGAACTCCCAAGGAATCAGCCTATCCAATCAAGAAGAATTTGGCATCTTTCCTAAAGATCCCAATAAGATCGAAGTAGACAGTACCAAACCTCAGATTAACATCAAAAGCAAAGAACCTTTCACCTTACACCAATAATGAGAAAGCTATGGCAACAAAAACAGCACTGGTTCTTGGAGCTTCTGGTCTCATAGGAAAACATCTAACCCAATCAATTACTTCAAAACGAAGCCTATACTACTGTTAAGTACACTGTAACAGAAGTTTATTGTGTTTTCTATAACGTATTTTTAATATTTTTGTAGGTAGAAAAAAACCTTATAGCCTTAGCTAAAACGGCGATTATCTAACAATTAAAAGTGTAAAATGACGCGTTTTAAAATTGACAAAAACTTCTGTTACACGGTATT
>JBOEFW010000023.1:0-51413 GCA_050633105.1 Aureispira sp.
TTCCTCCTAGTTATCGAATTTACACTGTTATCTCTGAGGATTCTTTGTCTTATCCTAATGGAAGCAGCTATATTAGTCAAATACATGCGGTAGCACGAGAAAACAATCAATACCACTTGAACAGTAGTCAATCCTTGGACAGCAATGTCTACCTCAATCGTGTTTGGGCAGATCAAGAAACACAACGGGTAGAGTTCAACTGGAATCATACCAGTAGTGGATTTATTAATTATGAGCCTGGAGATTTTCAAGCTGTTGTCTTCATTCAAGACATTAGTACCAAGGAGATTTTCCAAGTCGCAACCACTAGAGATGTTAGTGGTTATTGGGTTGGGGTCAAGCCTCTAGAAGCCGAAGAGCAACTCAATGAGCTACAAAATGTTAACCTTTTCCCAAATCCAGCACACGATTATTTCAACTTGCAATTTGACCACTCCTTAGAACACGATTACCAATGGAAATTGGTTAACATTCAAGGCGTTGAAGTAGAGCAAGGAAGTATTCTTGCTGGCACTGATCAAGTTCGGGTAGAAGGACTCGATTATCCCACTGGCACTTATATCTTGCTCTTGTATAATGACAAGGTTTTTGTGCAACGTAAAGTTGTTTTGGGGCGACCTTAAAATTTTATTTTTTTCATTTCATTAAAACACATGAGTCACCCCTTAAGTGGTGGCTCATGTATCAGTTAGTAGTGAGAGTAAAAAACTAGAAGAAAGCGCCAGAATCAATCAAACACGCTGCTGTTCATAACAGTTCACTTCATTCATAAACACATTATTTTTAGTTGGCATATATTCCACTTAGCTTATGCAAATAAAACAACTTTAGGTTATATGATTAATCATTTACAACCCAATGAGTAAGGAAATTTAAAGCATATTTACATTTAGCAAAAAATATTAATACTTGTTTTTTAGATCTGGAAAATATCAGAAAAAATTGTTCATATTTCCTAATGAAAAATAGTTACTTTTCTACTGTTTTAAAAATACCTTTATCTAGTAAAATTGCAATATTTTTACCCTTTGCTTTAGCATAACGCAGTGCAATATATGAGTCCTTCAAACTTTTACCTGAACCAATAGAAAATGTAATTTCTTTTTCTATTTTTTGTATATAAGATCGTACAGAATGAATATCTATTTTTTGTCCTTTACAAATAATTCCATCAGCTCCACTAAAGATGATTTCTTGTCCATTAATAAGAAGATGATTTGAGATATTTTCTATTAAAAATAGAATTCTCTCATTAATTCCCCCCAGTTCATTTTCGTTATTTTCTAGAAAACTTTTTTCTATTCTTAGGCCAATATTATCCCCATCTATATAAGTGTAATTCATTCTTTTATTTTAGTAAGACTTTTAACTTCTTTAAAAGAGGTATAGTGCTTTTGAGAAACTCTTTCAAGAGATAAGGTTCCTTTTGAATTATGGTTAGTCCAAAAATCACCAAACAATTTTTTACATTCAAATTCTTTTAGTAGCATCAATTCTGATGCTCCTTTCCTTATATTATTATCAGTTGGATTAAATTCGCTTTGAGAATACAAATAAACAAGTCTATGAGATTCACTTCTAACATCATAATTCATTGCTTCACCAAAAGAATAATTAATATAACTCTCTGTAAAAGATTTTACATTTAAATTCAAAAAATTTTGCCTAATAATAAGAACTATTTCACCTTCATACTCATCATTATCTGTAATTTTTCTTGATTTGTAGGTACCAAACCAAGTTCCATTTAAATTTTCTTTATATAGAATATTTTTGAAAAATTTCCATTTCCATAACATAGAGAAATAAGCAGTCCAAAAAAGAACAATAATGCTAATAATTGAAGAACAAGTTGTAACTGCTTTAAAACTCATGAACTCTATATCCATCCTATGAAATGCTATTACAGCAAATAATATAGCACAAATGCAGGAGTACTGTAAAACTTTATTAATTATAGTACGTTCCATTTTGGTGTTTTATAATTTCAAAAATTAAACATACTAAATTCTAAGCACGATCACAAGCCTCAAAAGCGGTAAAATTATCAATTAACAAATTGCCTCGATAATATTCCAGCACAGGCGTTTCATAATAACACTCAATAATGATGTATTCATAATCGTCGAGTGGAGCAAAAATAAACTCATAAGTTTTCCACTCATAATGCGGAACAGGATCGGATATCGCTAGCAATTCACCACGGCTACAAGCCGTCTTGCTGCCCCAAATACGCAAACAAGTAGGCTTATTATACCCTGCATAAGCAGGAGAATTAGCAAGATCAACTTTGATTTTATAACAACGATCTTTTTTGAGCGGTTTGCTCAATTGTTGTCCAGCCGCTTCCCAAGAATTGTTTTCTCTAGTAATCAACCCCATAAAGCTGCTTCCGTGGGTTGGTTTTTGGTAAACTCCCCAAGGGCCAGGAAGGATATCAGGAGAAGAATCCAAGCCACAAGCTTGCCATTGATTAGGGGTAACAGCATCATGTGGTATTCCCTCAAAAGAAGGATTACGCAAGGTTAATGGTTTAGGTTGTGCCAACAAAGCGACCGTAAAACCTATCAAATAAAAGCTAATTATAAATCGGAGGAATGCCATATTTTAGAAGCATTAAACTGCTATAAAAAGATCGTAAGCAATAGCTAACGAGCCTATCACAAAACAGTAAAGCGAAAAGTAGACCAATTGTCCGCGCTTCACCAGATTAATCATCCAAGTACAAGCAGCCAAGCCTACCAAAAAAGCAGCTAAAAAGCCTACTCCCATAGGTAATAAAGCATCTGAAGACAACGCAAATTTAGCATCCAAGGCATCTTTTGCCACTTTACCTAAAATCAACGGCATGACCATTAAAAAAGAAAAACGAGCTGCTCTTTCTTTATCAATATTTAATAACACACAAGTCGAAATCGTCGCTCCTGAGCGAGAAATACCTGGCGCCAAGGCAACCGCTTGTGCCAAACCTACAATAAACGCCTGCTTAAACCCAACTTTTCCTGTACTAGGTTTCGCCTTATCTGCCAAGAACAATAAAGCCCCCGTCACCAATAACATCAGCCCTACTAACAACGCAGAATTTGTAAAGGCCGCATCAATTTGATCTTCAAACAACAAACCTATAATAGTTGCAGGAATCATTGATAAAACGATCTTAACAGAATACCAAAACTCATCATTCAACTTAAACTGAAACAAGCCTTTCAGTAGTTCCGCAATTTCTTTGCGTAAAATTACCCAAGTACTAAACACGGTTGCTAAATGCAACACTACGTTAAATGTAATTCCAAAAGGATCATTTTCATCTTTCAACTCAATGCCCATCATGATTTTACCCAACTCCAAATGCCCACTACTACTCACAGGTAAATACTCTGTCAAGCCTTGGATAATACCTAAAATTAGCGCCTCTAACCAATCCATATGTTGTCTTCTATAACGTTAAAAAAGCAGGTAACAATTTACTCTTGTCCCGTTTAAAAAGGAGATACTTCTTCTTTTCCAGAAGACTTAAAAATAGCAAATATAACCACTCCTAAGCCTGATAAAATAACCAATGGAGCTAAAGTAATTCTTCTAAAACTGTAGATTTCATCGGCCACCCATTCGTCTGGTCCATTCTGACCACCTGACATCAAGAAGAGTCCTACTATAACCATCACTAATCCTACACCAATAATAATGTAGTTTTCCTTTGACAATAATAACTCTTTAGGTGCTGCAACAGGGCGGCGAACCGCTTTTTTATCATCCCTTTTTCCCATTTCTTTTGTTAATTTTAGGTAGTATAATACAATTTATTCTTTTTCTTTGATCAATTTGCCGCGAGCAGCGAGCCAAGGTAAGGCCAAACCTCCCAAGAGCAGAAGGCCAGAAATTAGACTTGTCCAAAATTCTAATTGTCCCAAATCAAGGCTTTCCCAATCTTGTTCTAACCAGAATCGAGTGCCCCATAATCCAGCAATAGCAATTAAAGCACTAAGCAAGCCTTTACGCCAACTTTGACGTTGGTAACGTTCTTGTAAGATCTTCAATGTCAGCTTTTCTTCTGCCAATGCTTCCCGCAGGGCCAATTTACTGTTGTTTCTTAACAATACATATACAACAGCCACAAAAAGACACAGCAAGAGTAATAATAATCCTTCTGCTTGACGGATTCCTTCTTGCCATTCCTGTAAAGGTAAATCGGTATAAGCCAATTCTTCGACCACTTTTTCCTCTTTCCAAGGAGCAACCAATTCTTCCAAATCGCCTGTATATTCTCCTGAAAGCGCCCAAATTAAAACATTAGGCAAAGGGTTTTGCCCCGCAATTAATAATTCTTCTTTAGAAATCCCTGTTTCGGCAGCATCCCAATCCTCTAGCGCCTGCTCTTTGTTAATATATTGAACACTTCCTACTTGTACCGCTTGATGTTTTTCTAATTCTTTCTGAAAAGCAAAAATATTCGCTTGCGTTCCTTCTTCTTTTAATTCTACATAAAAAGACACCGATTGCCGTGCTTGACTCAACCAAGCTTGCGCATAAACGCCCAACAAACCAGCTATGCCCAAACCATATAAAAGTAAAGCTAAGCTTAACCAAACAGCAGGTTGGCGAAAGCTAGCAAGGCGAGAAGAAGGTGTATTCGAAGAAGACATAGTTGTGATCTACTAGTGGATTTTGGTAAGAAAAGGCCAAGATAGTAGATTTTAGGAAATCGTGCAAACAAGGAGCTTCTTGTTAACGTTGTTTTACAAGTATAGAAAGGATTGGACAAGGAATTTATTTCCTTTATTATAGAGTTATAAGCAGTATGGGGAAGTATTTCTATAAAAAACTTCCTTCTGAGAAAAGGAATATTTCTTTACTTCGTTTTTTTAGAGAAAAGCAGTTTTGAGTTGCCCCCAAAACTGCCCTTTATTACTTAGAATACATCTAATACATATCGATTATTCTTCTGTAGTTCTTCTACATATAAAATAGCTTCCTCTTTTGAACTGTTCTTTTTTTCAGCACAAATTTCTATCAACGTTTCTTTTACAGCAGGGGCCATATGCTCTCCATTTCCACAAACATAAATGGTAGCACCTTGCTCTAAAGCAGCCCATATTGCCGCTCGTTCTTTCCATACTTGATGTTGAACAAACTTAACCCCGTCTACCTCTTGATAAGTAAATGCTGGAAAAATCTCTAAGTTGCTTTGCTTTTGCCAAGCCATTAATTCCTCTTGGTATAGGAAGTCCACATCAGGGTGATCACAACCAAAAAACAGTAACATCTTACCTTCGTCGCCTTGAGCAACTCTTTCTTGAATAAAGCCTCTAAAAGGAGCTAATCCTGATCCTGCTCCGATCATAATGATTGGTGCGGTGCTATTCTTTGGTAAATGAAAAGCCTCTTTAGAAGGAACCACTTCTAACCAGACGGTCTCTCCTACTTGAAGCGTAGATAAATACGTAGAGGCAACCCCTTGATGTATTCCTTGTCCTGACCATGCAGCACCATTAACAACAGCAACCGTTAAACTACACCTCTTATAATTAACAAAAGGAGAAGAAGAGATAGAATATTGACGAATTTGTAAGGGAGGTAACATACTTAAAAAATCACCAAAACTAATCGAACAAGAGCCCATCCGTTGAAGAACATCTATCAAACTAATGTTCTTTTTAAGAACTTCTTGCGTATAAATTTCCTTCTGACACCACTTTTCTAATTGTACTCGCTCAGGAGGACAAGGAGTGTTTTTGACGAGCACCTCTAACTGACGACGTGTAATGGCTTGTCCTAATTCTACATAATTCTTAAGCAATTCTCCAACTGAAATAGGATAATCAAGAGGCAACATAGATACTGCTGCATTGTCCTTCAAAACTAATTGTGTAGTAGCTTCCAATGAAAAATACTCAAGAACACGTTGGATATTATCGGTTGTGTTCACAGGCAATATCGATAAATAATCCCCTGCACGATAAGACATACCATTGGGCAATTCGATGTCTAAGTGTTGCTTAGGACGCCCTAACTCCTGTGTGGTATCCACCAACGCTCTATTCACAAGAATACGCCCTTGTTGCAATTGTTTTTGTTTAAGGTGCTGTAATTTCAAAGGCGCATTTATAATTTCAACAGCCAATGGGCTTGTAGATTCTTTGTCCTCTTTGGATACCTCTAATATTTGTTCTAAATGTTGCCAAAGTTTCTCTTCCCAAGTTTCCCAATCCCCCAAAAAATCTTCCTTAGCATCTGCTGCGCCTTTCTCAAAAAAGCGTTGTGCGCCTAATACTTCCAACCGTTTGTCAATAAGAGTAGGAATAGCTTGATAAGTATTGAACCAATCGCTATTTCCGCAACCAAAAACACAATATTCCAATCCATTGAATTCGGCTTCGTTCGTCTCCTTTAACCAATCCACAAAATGCTTCGCATTATTAGTCGGTTGCCCTTCATAAGAAGCCGTTATAATAATTAATTTACTGTCTTTAGGCAAGGTCGCCACATAATCATCCAACACACCTACTTTTGCTCTAACACCTTTCTTTGTAGCATCTTGTGCTAATTGCAAAGCAAAACTTCTACAACTACCACTATTCGAGCCAAATAAAATTAACAATTGAGGATCATCTACTGCTTCTAAAGCCTCTTCTTGATCGTTAATAGTGGCAAGAACATTCGTTCCCCCTTCTTCCTCTATAACAATGTCTTTACGTTTGGCTTTAAGATAAAAACCTTCTGGTTTTATGGTTAAAGTTTCTTTGACTTGTAATTCATAATTGGGGTCTGCTAGTTGGATATCAAACCGTTGCAAAATCATAGCCAGTACTAATATTGCTTCTTGCATGGCAAAAGGTCGTCCAATACAAGCCCGTGCACCATTCCCAAATGGCTTCCAAGAGTTGGGAGGCATTTGGCTGAAATTTTCCTTTGCAAACCGCTCTGGTTGAAACGCTTCTGCTTCTGTCCCCCAAATTGTCGGATCTTTATGCAACTCAGGAATCAAAACCAATATCGTTTCTCCTTTTTTGACGGCATATTGACCGCCTATCACCGTATCTTCTAGTGGCTCTATTCCAAATACAGGAGCTGTGGGCTTCAAGCGCAAGGTTTCTTTCAGAATTTGATCAAGGTAAGATAACTTATTAATATGCCCTACTTCTGGCTTTTTATTTCCTAAAACACGCTTAACTTCTTCTTCGGCTTTTGCCAAAACTTCAGGATGCTTACAAAGATAATACAAGGTAAAGGAAAGAAGTCCACTTGTAGTTTCATGTCCAGCAATTAAAAACGTAATCATTTGATAACGAATATTTTCATCACTCAATCCTTCTCCTGTAATAGGATCTTTACTGGAAAGCATTTTACCCAAAAGGTCATCAAATTTGCCTTCACTATTTTCTTTTCTTTTTTCAATGATAGCATCTGCTACACGATTCATGTAGTCAATATTGTTTTCATACTTTTTGCGATTCCAAAACATCAAGTCTCCTTGAAAAGGTAATCGTCTATTTTTTTCTCCAGCTTCGATTAATCCCTCCACCATAGAATGGACAAAAGGATGCATCTCGTCTCGATAAAAACTATTAAATCGGTAATTGAAAGCACACAAAGCAATCGTATCTAGGGTAAGCCTTGTCATATCATCGGCTACATCAAATCGAGTTTCCGCGCCCATTCGTTCCCATTTCAAAACCAATTGTTCCGCCACATCAAGCATTTCAGGAAACATCCCTCGGATAGACATAGGGCCAAATGTAGGAGTTAAAATACGATGTGCCTTGATCCAATTGGGCTCATCGTTATAGGCTGTAAACAAACCATCCTTGGTAAAATCACGAATGTTTAAGAGTGGAGGGGTGACCGCTTTTTGAAATCTTTTCTCATCACATATTTCATTAATGATCGAGTAAGAACTAGCCACTAAGATGGAACTACTAGGCAATTTTAAACGATAAAGTTCCCCCTTTGTTTGAGCTAGCTTTTCAAGATTAACAAGCATTCCTTCTTTTAAATTTAATTCTAATAAATTACCTAATAAAGGAAGTGGTCGGTTTTGAGGAATTGGAATATTCATTTTTACTATTTTTAACGTTATCTCTTCTTTTAATAAAAGACAAAATTAACCCTTGTAAAAATGACTTTCCTTGAACAAGTTCAATAAACAAATTTAAATAAACAATACGTATTTTATTTACAACTTAAGCGGCGGCGGATTTTTGATAAGCCTTCAGGAGTGATATTGAGGTAGGAAGCAATGAGATAAAGTGGGACACGTTGAAATAAGTTGGGGTAGGTTTTTAGTAATTTTAAATAATGTTCTGTATTGGATAAAGTCTTCATGTTTTTTCTTTCTTCAATAATCTTAATAAAGACTTTTTGCAGATACAAGCGCATTAAACGTTCCCAACGTAAATCTGCTGCAAGTAGTTTTTCCCAATCTTTCTTCTCCCAACAATAGATGATAGAAGGCTCTAATGTTTCGATATAAAGATCCGTCTTGGAATCATTGACATAAGATTCTACATCTACAAATATATCTCCTTCAAAATTAAAATTGATAACACGTTTTTTTCCTTGCTCATCAATCTTATAATAATACGCACTTCCTTCTTCAATAAAAATAAGAGAGGAAGAGATTTGCCCTTCCCGAAGAATACACTCTCCTGAAGCAATGTTCTTCTTAATCAAAATTTTCTCCAAATCTTGCTGCATCCCCACATCCACAGGAATGTATTCCTTCATTACCCTAAATAAATTTTCTGACATCTTGTTTTTATCCATTAAAAGAAGCAAACTTATTGATAGATTGTTGCTTCCAATGTAGCTTTTTCTAGTCGTAACTGCTCTTCTTTTCTAAGATTAAAACACGGGCATCCACATTAATAACGATTATACCATTTTTCAAAATAACTAAGGGTTCCTCCCAATGACAATGCCCACAAACTACTGTAAGTTCTTTCTTAGAACGTTCTAATACCGTCCTAATCCTTTCATTACCAATGAAATTTAATGCTGGATAATCAGGTGTTTCATGTAAGACTAATAGATCTAATGCTTGTTTTAACAACCCCGCCGCTCTTCTAAAAATTCAATAAATCTTCTGTTTTTGTTAATTCCGCCCAGCGCGCTGAAATAAACTTAGCATAAGAAATCGGCCAAGTACCATAAGTCCCTAGACTATGTCCATCATTTACCTCTACTAAATAATGTTCCCCTTGCGCATCCACTCCAAAATCCAGCCCATAAGCCGCAGGCTGGCTGGTATACGCTTCAATGGCAGCTTCGATTATTCTAATATCGATACGACTGTCCCAACGCCCTGTGTATCTCCGAACATCCAACAATTCGCCATAACGCACAAAACAACGCCATTCCGTCACTAATTCAACGACTTCTGAGCACCAAACAGGGACTTCTTCTTCATATTTTAGCCCAATAAAATCCCCAAATCGTCGAATAACCTTTCCCTTAAACAGTTTGGTTTGAACAGGCTTGATAAAAACATTTCTTTGTTCTTGCTGGATAATTTTCTGCAACGTCGATTGCCAGACTTTGCGCTTTAAGAAGAGACGCAATTCTTCTGGATACTCGATCTCATAGTCCTGCTTTATCCCTAGTTGTTCCAAGCGTTTTCGAACCATACCAATCCCTCCTACCAAAACGACACTGGAATCTGCCCCTTCCACTTCCTCTATGGAATGAAACTTCACTACCTCCCAACCCAACTGCTGAAAGCCATCTGCCGCCACATAGGCATTGATGTTAAAATAATCTCCTTGAGTGTTGGTTTGAATGTAGGCTTGCATGATAATGTTGTACTTAAATCGAGTGATTTTTATGATTATTTGCTCTACACTTTAGGATAGTAGAAAGTTCATTTTTCATGAAAAATAAAATTTCAACTCAAAATTAACAAACAATAATCCATCTCTTAAACCCTACCTCCATTCCATTGTTAAATGGAACACTACATTATATCACTACTACTACACTAAGACATGTTCGTTAAGCACCCCAAATTCATCCTACCTTTTTTTATTCTGCTCAGCATTCTAGGGGCTTTTTTAGCTGCATCTCGTTTAGAATTTGAATTTGATTTCGAGCAATTTTTCCCACAAGGAGACAAGGATTTAGAGTTCTTCTTGGAATTTAAAGAGCAGTTTGAGCCAGACGATATCTATTTATTGGTAGCATTGCCCAAGAAAGATGGTGTATTTGACCAGCCCTATTTAAAACGCGTATTGGATTTTTCTTTGGCCGCTAGACGCCTGTCCATTGAAGCAGGTCCCAAAGCACCAGGCAAACGCGTGTGGGATGACGTATCAGGTGATTCTATCAATGTGGTAAATCCTGTAGTTGCTGCCCAGTCCTTATTACAAATAGAATACCCTGTCAAAAATCCTTTTACAGGCTTCACGGCCATCCCTGCCTTACACTTAGAAGATACCAGTCGCTACGCCCGCGACAAAGAACGCATTCTCAACGATGAACGCTTAGTCAACAACCTCATTTCAGAAGATGCTAAGACATTGGTAGTTGTTTTAAAAACCGTAGATGACTTAGGCCAAACAGGAGCCAATCAACTTATTACCAATGTTAAACGCCTTTTAGAGGAGCACGAATTTGAGGACTATCATTTACTGGGTAGAACCTATTTTCAAACAGAGATTGTTCGCCTACAAATCCGCGAATTCATTCTAGCGACAATCATTTCTATTATTCTGGTTTTCTTAACCATGTTGGTCTTATTCCGCCGTGTTTGGGGCATTGCCATTGCGTTGATTTCCATCCTAGTAGGTTTGCTTATTTTTATAGGCGTATTAGGGCTCTTTGGACGTACTTTGGATACATTGGCTCTACTCTACCCTATTATTATGATCATTGTTGCTACCTCCGATGTGGTGCATGTGATGTCCAAATACATTGACGAATTACAAAAAGGAAAACCGCGCTTTGAGGCCATTCAAGTTACCATCCGAGAGATTGGTCTGTCTATTTTCTTGACCTCCACGACAACTGCCATTGGTTTTTTATCTCTAGTAACCAGTCGTTTAATCCCGATTAGAAGTTTTGGAATTAATGCGGCCATTGGAGTGATGATTGCTTATGGTTGTGTGCTTATTTTCACCTCTACTTTTTTAGCCATTTTCCATAAGGATAAAATCATTCGCCCACAAGCCAAACCCAGTATTTTTATTGGATTAATGCAGTGGGTACAACGCATTACCATTAGCCATAAAAAGCCAATTTTAGTAGGTTTTGTAGTCCTCTTTGCTGTTTGTGGTTGGGGAATGAGTCTAGTCTCTACCAATACACAGCTCCTCAAAATCCTCCCTAAAGGCCAAGCCGTCACCAAGGATTTTTTATTCTTTGAAAGCAACTTTAGTGGCTTCCGTCCCTTTGAAATTGCCATCAATATTCAAGGAGACTATACCGCTAGTGATTATGAAGTGGTCCGAGAAATGGATAAGATTGAAACCTTCTTTAAACAGTATGAGGCCGTAAAATCTATGTCCTCTATTACGAGTTTGTACAAGTCCATCAATCAAGCGTATAACAGCAATCGCCAAGAAGCTTATGCCTTCCCAAAAGACGAAAAAACCTTCAACAGTTATCGCAAATTTGCCAAACGCCTCAGTAGTCGGGATGATTTTGGAGTTTTAGTGAGTCGAGATAAAAAACAGGCCCGTATTTCTGCCAAAGTTTTGGATGTAGGGGCCAATAGAATCACAGAAATCCGAAAAGCAAGTGAAGTATGGATGGCAGCCAATATTGATCCTACTATCATTCAAACACGCTTCACAGGAACAGGTATTATCATTGATAAAAACTCAGAATACATTCGCGATTCGCTCTTGCAAGGGTTACTCTTTGCTATTTTGTTGATTAGCATTATTGTTGCCCTCATTTACAAGAATCTTAGAATGCTTATTATTACGCTTATTCCCAACGTTTTACCGTTGATGATCGCGGCAGCCATTTTAGGGTTTTCTGGCACGCCTTTAGAAGGTGGTGTGGCCATTGTTTTTGCCATTATCTTTGGCATTGCGGTAGACGATACTATTCATTTATTGAGTAAATTCAAACTCTGCAAAGAACGAGGCTGTGATACAGAAGAAGCGATTGGAATTACCTTAGAAGAAACGGGTAAAGCCATCTGCCTGACCACTATTATCCTCTTCTTTGGCTTCCTCAGTTTGCTAGTTTCTGTCAATCCACCAGCCATTACTATTGGCATTTTAATTAGCTCTACCTTAATCTCTGCCTTAGTGTGTGATCTGTTGATTATTCCTATTATGTTGAGACAATGGATTAAGTAAACGAAGTATTTTTTATAGGCTGTGTCCTGACCAAAAAAGGTCAGGACCAGGCTGTTCCACAGCGCGCTGTCGCTTGGCCGCAAGCGGCTCTTGCTCCAAAAGAGCAAGCCTATTCCCATCCTTCACAGAAAAAGAAAAGAGCAACGATAAAAGCAACTAGCGTTGCTTTCTTTTTAATTCTTCATTCACCATGTATTCTGCATCTAGGGTGATCATTTCATCGGCAGAAATACCGCGTTCTTCGGCTTTAGCAGTCACAGCTTTTAACCAAGTTTCATCGGCTCGAATCTTGGCCTCCATTTCTTTGATGTAAACATCATCGGCGGTATTATAATGATTGCGAAGGCCATCTAAGGCTCCCCAACCAAAATAAGGAATGTTTGCTGTTGTTACTTCAATAACAATAACATCTTGTTGGTCAAAAGCAGCACGATCAGCCTCTGTTCTAGCAGCTCCACCTGGAAACATGGTTTTATAATAATACCAATATTCAGGTTGATCAAAACAATCCTTAGACAAGTGTTGTCTAAAACCATACGTCCCCCAAAAACTATCGCCAATCGCTAGTAAGCGTGGCTTAAAGGTTTGTTCATTCATTTTAAAATGCGCCGTATAATAAGGCATAGGAGTATTGGGTAACCTACGCGCTATATTCAGTAATTCTTCCAAATCATTATCAGGATCTTGGAGTCGATTGCTTGTCCAAATACTATCCATGACTAATTCAGCCATAGGTTGATTGGTTTTCTCTCCAATGTATTGAAGCAAACTGTCCATAAAAATAGCCACTCCATACACACTCCAATGGGTCCCATAAGGCGGAAACAAAGGGTATTCCGTAGTGGCTCTCGCCTCCATAAACCAATCTTCTACATCCAAAACATTCACTTGATAAGCATCCAGTTCTTGCTTTAAAATATGATAGTTAGTCGTGTCCTTTTCAATCTCTACACCTTCTGGCAAATAATCAGGATAATAACGCGCTTTATTAGGGGCTAAAACCGTCACCAATAATTGCCCTTTTTTTGCCATTTCTCCCTGAATAAAAGCCAGTTCTTTGGCAATAGTATGCAAATATTCTTGGCCAGAGTAATTCTTTCCTTCTATCTCTTCAAGATAGACTTTCTCAAAGATATAGTTCTCCTTCCCCAATACTAGATTGGTATTTGTTGCCATGCCCAACAAACTGTATAGGTATTGTTTGTGCCAGCGGACCGCCCAAGTACTTCCTCCAAATTGTTGACGCAAGTGCGCATCTGTGGCTTTCTGGTACGCTCCTTCCAACCAGCTCTTCTTGGACCATTCTACGGCTTCTTTTTTCTCAAAGGCGCCTTTGAGCGGCGCTTCTTTCCAAAAACCAAAAAAATCTTGCAGCATTGGCAAGGACAACAGCACGACTATACCTGCTGATAAAAACCCCAAATAGCTATTTCTTTTCATCCCCTGTTTATTTTCATAATTGGCCGACAAGATACAACTCTTTTAGCTCCCAAGCAATTCCCCTCCCCCGTACGGGTGAATTGCATTCACCCCCTCCCCAAAAAAACAAAATCAAAGAAAAAAAGCACCTCAAAAAAACGACCCACTAAAAAAACATTCCCCCTAGATGAATGCAACACCAAAGACATCGCGTAGCAATCCATATCAATGCGCACAGATTAAATTAAACAACAAAAAAAGCCTTCTTCTTGCAACATCTACCAATAAGCTCCCGTAAAACTGCAGCACAACAACTCCTACTCCAAAACACAAAATACGATGACCTACGATCCAAACATCCACCACCGCCGCAGTACCCGTTTATTCAACTACGATTATGCTCAAGCAGGCCACTACTTCATTACCATTTGTTGTTATGAACACCGTTGCCTTTTTGGAAAAATCAAAGAAGGAAAGATGCAGCTCAACACCTTAGGAAAATTAGTACAACAAGAATGGGAAGCTACTCCCAACATTCGCCCCAATGTAGAACTAGGCCCATATGTTATCATGCCCAACCACTTACATGCCATTGTGCACATCACCCATCAACTCTATGATTCACCACAGCCATTAGGCAGCTTCCAAAGCCCCTCCCAGACATTAGGGGCTATTGTTAGAGGCTATAAAGGAAGTGTGATGCGACAACTCTATCATCTATTAGAAACTCAACCCGAATGGAACACCACCTTATTTCATCAATACCAAGTTGCCCAATTACAAGCACAACCCACCATCTGGCATACCAATTATCACGACCATATTATTAGGAGTGAAAAAGCCTATCAAAGTATTCAGAACTACATCGAGCAAAATCCTGCCAATTGGAGAAAAGATTACTTGAATCAGGCGAGTTAGGAGAAAGTATTCTTAGTACTCCCTCCTTCTTCTAAAAACAATTGCTTTGTTTATTTTTTTGTACTTTACGTCTTATAAAAAATGTCTTGAACACCTTTTTTATAAGGAAGAAGTTCTAGATATTAATTCATACGAAACCACTATTAACTGTTTTTATAACTGGTATGGCAAAATTAAAAGTGAAGCATGTAGGTCCTATCAAAGCAGGACTAATAGGAGAAAATGAATTCATTGAATTTAAAGGGGTAACCTTATTCATTGGAGATCAAGGCTCTGGCAAAAGCACTATTGCAAAGCTCTACTCTACTTTATCTTGGTTAGAAAAGGCCTTGATGCGTGGGGACTTCTCTGTAGAGCAATTTAATGCTCGGAATGGGTTTAAAAATAATCTTCAATACCAAGGTATAGATACTTATCTTTCAACGCAATCTAAAGTAGAATACAAAGGAGAGGCCTATCATATAAAATACAATGGAAAAGAAAATAAGATTCAGACAAAACTATTGAAAAAGGCGGCTTACAATTATCCCAAAATAATGTACGTTCCTGCTGAACGTAATTTTGTGAGTGCTATTGATAAAGCAGATACGATTACCTTACTTCCTGCTCCTCTTTTTACATTTCTAGTGGAATATAGAGCTGCTAAAAAAGGAGTTAAAGAAAAAATTAAACTT
This sequence comes from Aureispira sp., assembly GCA_050633105.1. Taxonomy (GTDB): domain Bacteria; phylum Bacteroidota; class Bacteroidia; order Chitinophagales; family Saprospiraceae; genus Aureispira. The sequence continues at coordinate 15,314 of JBOEFW010000023.1, forward strand.
CCTATCAGTAATATTCAATACCGATATAATTCTAATTCTGACACCTCTTATATTATTGGGCAAGATTATGAAATAGATTTACTAAGAGCCTCTAGTGGTTTTCAATCTATGACGCCTTTATATTTAGTCACTCGTTATTTATCAGATAATATTAATCAAGAGCTTAGTATAGCTAAAAGTAGACTTAGTTTAAAGCAGAAAGAGCAACTCGAAAAGATAATTATACAAACCCCTATTGAATGGAAACGAGACTGGGCAGAAGCTAAACTCAATGACCAATTACAACATAATAGTTTTATCAATGTAGTAGTAGAATTAGAGCAAAATCTTTATCCAAGCTCTCAAAAACAACTCTTATTTTCTCTAATTGGTTACAAGAACAGAAGGGCAGCCGATCGTTTGGTTCTAACTACCCACAGCCTATATTTATTGGGATATTTAGGCTTGTGTATAAAAGCCCACCAGTTACAACATATCATACAGCAATTACCACAAGAACAGACAAAAAAGGCACAGGAACGTCTCCAAAAACTAGTTCCTTTAGAAGCTGCAATAAATCCTCAACAACTTTCACTTTATCAGCTCAATAGTGATGGTAGTATTGAGAGCATTCAAAGTAAAAGAGGATTTCCATCTGAAGAGAATGACCTCAACGAGGCAATGATGGAAGCCAATGACTTATTCACAGATTTATTAGAATTACAACAGAAATGGCAATAGATTTCTTTTTAAGCCCCTGTAAAACATCCTCTAGTACGCCTACTTTTGGTCTGTGTGATAATCCTCCACCTGCTAAAGATCCAGCCTATATTTCGGAAGATGGAACAAAGAAAAATAAATGGATTGCTCAAGTACTTAATAAAGAAAAGAGAACAGTAAATTTCTACGCCATAGATCACTGTGTAGAAATACCAAAGTCAAATACCCCAACCAAGGAAGAAAGTCGTTGTGATGGTCTACTGGTAATAGAAGATTACTATAAATTTGTAGAATTAAAAGATTGCAAACTAAAAGATAAAAACTGGAGAAGAAAAGGGAAAAACCAACTGGAGACAACAATTACTATTTTCAAAGAGCATAACCCTACTATTTCTATCAAAAATATCAGTGCACAGCTCTGCAACAAAAAACATCGCACAACAACTATTTACCAAGATTCTCAGGATGAATTCTTTGAAAAAACAGGCATTGTACTTGAAATCAAACGCCAAGTTATCCTTTGAAAACCTTAAAAAAGCTAAAATAGCAATCCATTCAAATAGTTTTATTGTAACCAAACAAAGGTTGGTTCTTATTAAGGTAACAACAAGAAATCTTTGAACAGCCCCTTTCAATACAACTACACCATGCGTGCCATTATAATAAGTATATCCCTCCTTATAAGCCTTCTAAGCCAAGCACAAGATTTATCAAAATTTCCGTCCAATCATGCCTTAATCACCAACGACAGTTTTTGCGCCTTATTCCACGCCAATCAAGTTTGGAGTTTGATGGAGAGTATGACTTACAACAACAATGAGCATGATTATGCCAATAGACTCAGCATTGCTCGACTCTGGAATACGGTGATGATAAATGGAGATTTTATAGAAAGCTATGAGGAGATAATTTGTTCAGAGTTCTCTATGGATACAGGTGTTTGGAGGCGATTTTATTATTATGTAGATGACTTTTGGGCAGATGATAGTTTATATTTCAAAGATGGAGAACTCTATGTACTCAATGAAATGGGACAAGAAGAATTCCCATTCTATCGTTTAAAAAAAACAAAGGCAGTACAAAAGGAAGAAAAAAGAGCTAGAGAAAAAGCACTAGAGGAACAAAAAAAATGGGCGGCCTATAGAAAAGATAAAATACTAGAGTTGCCTTATGATTCTTTGCCCAAGCTCACTACAATTTTATTAGAAGAATGGTTGGGAAGGTATTTTGAACGACATTCATCAATTCGTTCCTTTGAAATTCAAGACTTTATTACCAAAGAGATAAAAGAAATTACCACCACTGAGCTATTACAATCGATACAGAAAATGAAGAAAAAAGAGCAATTAATTATTCGCTATATCAATACTAATCTATTTGATCCAATAACCTTCGACATTGAGAGAACAGGCCCCATTATCATAGAAATTATTCCATGAGGTTATGGGAAATAAAAACATCTAGAAACGATAATAGATAAAAGGATTAAAGTCACTTGCCGCAATTGATGCGATAGAGAAAAACAACAAGACAAAGGCTATTAAATAACCGATAGAAATCTGAACAGTGTTGTATTCTCCAAAGAAAACCCAATCATGAAAACGTTTTAAAGGAGGGAATAAGGTCCAGAAAGCAAAAATAGCTGCGACGACCAAGATGAAATAAAACTCCGTTGTATAAGGTAAGGTCAAGCTATTGCTCTCAAAAGCAAATAGCTTTTCATAGAACAATCCAACAGCACTTAGGTCTTCGATGAAGAATAAGACCCAGCCCATCATCGCAATAAAAAAGCAATAAACAAGGCTCAAACCATCTCCAAAAACACCTAATTTCTTAAAGAATTTTAATAAGAAAACCCGCTCAATAATCAGAAACAAACCGTGGTACGCCCCCCACAAAACAAAATTCCAAGAAGCACCATGCCAGAAACCCGACATCAGAAATACAAACCATAAATTGAAGTACATACGCCCTGTAGATACCCTAGATCCACCTAAAGGAATGTATAAATACTCCCGCATAAAGGCTCCTAACGTTATGTGCCAACGCCTCCAAAATTCAGTAATACTCCGAGAAACATAAGGATTGTCAAAATTCTCAGGAAAGCTAAAACCAAGCATACGCCCAATTCCAATAGCCATATCAGAGTAGCCTGAAAAATCAAAATACAACTGAAAAGTATAAGCTAGAATACAGTACCAAGCAATGGGCGTATCAATGGTATCCCAAGCAATTAAGCTAGGATCAGCTCCTATGACATCCATAACGGCGGCCCCTAAAACATTTGCAATCAATACCTTTTTGGCTAATCCAATACAAAATCGAAAGAAACCGAGCAATCGTTCATCTGACTTCGCTTCACGCTTAACCAATTGATCAGCAATCGTATTAAAACGAACAATAGGCCCCGCAATGAGCTGCGGAAACATGATGATATACAAGACATAGTCCTGTACGCGCTGTAAAGGAGCATGTACTTTTCTATAGACATCTATAGAATAAGTTAGTGTTTGAAAAGTATAAAAGGAAATTCCTATTGGCAAGATAATCTTTTCCCAATCCATCATGGGTTGTCCTAGATTATCCAATAGAACATTGGTATTCTCTATAAAAAAGTTGGCGTACTTAAAATAGGCCAATAAGCCTAAGTTAATGGAAATAGAGATACCCAGCAGTAATTTTCTCTTGGCGGACTCTTCACTTTTGTGCAGGTGCCGCACTAAATAAAAGTCAACAATCGTAGAAGCCAACAATATAAAAACAAATTGAGGCGCTCCCCAACTATAAAAAATCAGGCTAAACAGTAATAGGATTGTATTCTTATGGCGTTCACTGCTTATAAAATAGAACAGTAAAAAGATAGGAAAGAAATACAGTAAAAAGGGTATGCTGCTGAAAACCATAGCTTAGGACAAGAGAAAAAATAGTCTAATAATGACTAGTACCACACTAGTACTAAGATTTCTTATTGGTAGTTCTTTTTTTAGGCCCAGAAGTCTTGGTAATTTCTTTCACCTTCATATCATTCTTCTTCAATACCTCTTGGGCTAGATTTAAGAAGTTAATGGCTCCTTTCGAAGAAGCATCATACATAGCAACAGGCATTCCTTCACCAGGCGCTTCTGCTATCCGAGAATTACGATGAATAATAGTAGTGAAAACACGAGTGCTGAAAAAACGACGTGCTTCCTGAACCACCTCTTTGGCAAGACGCAAACGAGCATCATACATAGACAATAAAATGCCTTCAATATCCAAATCAGGATTCAACTGTGATTTTACTTGGCGTATCGTATTCATTAATTTACCCAACCCTTCCAAAGCAAAATACTCACATTGTACTGGAATAAGGACAGAATCTGCTGCTGTTAAAGCATTTACCGTCACTAATCCTAAAGAAGGTAAACAATCAATAATCACAAAATCGTAGGTCTCTTCTACACTTTTTAAGAGCTCTTTGAGAACAAACTCTCTTCGAAAGCGGTTGATTAGCTCAATCTCTGCACCAACCAAATTGATGTGGGCTGGAATCAAGTCCAATCCAGGGGTTTCTGTAGGGACAATTGCCTCCTTCAAAGGCACCTCATTGATTAAGCAATCATATAAATTATGCTCCGAAGCATTCTCTGCTACACCAATCCCAGTAGTTGCATTGGCCTGGGGGTCGGCATCAATTAGCAAAATTTTGTAGTCCAAAATCGCCAAGCTTGCCGATAAATTGATCGCTGTTGTTGTTTTCCCTACCCCGCCTTTTTGATTGGCAATAGCAATTACTTTTCCCATCGTTCTGTTTAGATTGTCTGGTGTCTAATAGTTTACTGTCAGCATTCACAAAAAGCAAATGGCTCTAACAACAAATTCCTGCAAAGTTACAAAATTTATACTAGACTTTATTACGAATGAAGTGGTATAGAACACCAAAGACAAGTTTTTTTATTCTACAGCGTATTATGTTTTCTTTTAAGTCTCCTATAGCCTATTGTATAGCGGTTGTCCAATTGGTCCACAAACCTCGTTGGGTTGGGTAGGTTCTATTTTTTTCTAAAAAATCAAGAAAAACCTGACGCTCAATAAAATTCGCGCCCATTGTTCCCAAGTGCTTCGTTTCTGACTGACAATCAATAAGCTCAAACCCATGCGCGTCCAACTGTTGCGCCAAACCAATCAAAGCCACTTTAGAAGCATTAGACACTTTAGCAAACATAGATTCTCCAAAAAAACAACGCCCTAAAGAAACACCATACAGTCCCCCAACTAATTCTCCATCTTGCCAAGCCTCAACAGAATGGGCATAGCCATAGGCATGCAACTTTTGATACGCCTTCCGCATTTCAGGAATCAACCAAGTTCCATCCTGTCCCGCTCGCTTAATAGAAGCACAATTCGCTAAAACTTCCTCAAAAGCTGTATCAAAACGCAATTCAAAAGCGCCACTGCGCAATACACGACGCATACTTTTAGAGACCTTAACGGCTTTAGGGTAAAGTACAAAACGCGGATCAGGAGACCACCATAAAATAGGTTCCCCTTCATTATACCAAGGAAAAATACCATACTCGTAAGCCATCAATAAGCGCCGTGGGGACAAATCACCGCCTGCCGCCAGCAACCCTTCTTCAGGGGCATATTTAGGATCAGGAAAGACCAACTCATCACTTAACCAGTACATATTTTTTCTTAGAAGTATTAATTAATGTATTGTGTAAGAATTCGATAAAGTTCAGCAGGTTTAAAAGGCTTTACTACAATATCATTCATACCAGCCTCAAAAACACGCTCCTTATTGTCCATCAGCGCGGAAGCAGTTAGTGCAATAATCGGCACTTGTTCATAATGAGTATCTCCTTGGTCACGAATGGCTTTAGCGGCTTCATAACCATCCATATTGGGCATGTGTATATCCATGAGAATAAGATCGAAAGAGTAATTAGCTACTTTCTTCAAGGCCTCTAATCCATCTTCTGCATGAACAAACTCTACGCCCCATTTTTGTAAAAAACGCTTGACAACCAATACATTCACTGTATTATCTTCTACCACCAAGATATGTTTGCCTGTTAAATCACGTTTATCATTCTGGGCAGGCACTCCTGCCACATGAGATTTTTTCAGAAGCGCTCCTTTTCCGAACTCTAGAACAAAAGAAAAGGTAGAGCCCTTCCCTACTGTACTCTCTAGCTCTATTTTAGAATCTTGCAATTGCAACAAACGACGTGTAATAGCCAATCCCAAGCCCGTTCCACCATACTTTCTTGTTGTATCAGAAGCCGCTTGGGTAAACATATTAAAAATATACAGTTTTTCCTCATCAGAAATACCAATGCCTGTATCTTGAATCGCAAAACCCAACTTTAGGTGTGTACTTGTTTCTTCTACTAAGTTCAAACACAATTTTACACGTCCTTCATCGGTGAATTTAATTGCATTACTAATCAGGTTGTTCAATATCTGTGTGAGGCGATTGGGGTCCCCTACTAACATGGTTGACAAATTAATAGTGGATTCTAACAAGAAACCAATATTTTTTTTGCGAGCATTAACCGCCATACTGTAGCGAATACTATCCAAAAGATGGAGCAAATCAAAATCAATCGCTTCAAATTCCACTTTCCCAGATTCGATCTTATTAAAATCCAATACATCATTGATAATCGCCAATAAGTTATTCGCTGAAAACTTCAAAATGTTGAGATTCTCTACTTGACGCACAGCAGGGCTATCTTCCAATAAGAAATTGGTTAAGTTGACAACCGCATTCATTGGCGTTCTAATCTCATGCGACATAATAGAGAGAAACTCTGCCTTGGCATGAGAAGATTTTTCTGCTTCTTCTTTTGCTTTTAATAAATCTTGCTCGCGCTCTAGTAATTTCTGCGTTCGATTAGCAATTTCTCGCTCTAGATAGAGTTTTTTTCGTCGATTATTAATCACATAAATTCGGGCAATCCCCATAATAAATGCAATCAATAAAAAGGCCATTAACAAACCAAACAAGGTTGTTTTGTAAAATGGCGCAAGGACCTCAATAGGAATAGTTAATTTATGTTTACTCCATTGCCCGTCGGCCCCTTTTCCTTTGATAACCAATCGATAATTCCCAAAGGCCAAGCGATTAATCCGCAACTCATTGCCTGAAAGATTTTGCCAACCTTGGCCAGAGCCATCGATTTTGTATTGATAGGTATTTTGACTGGGGCTCCTATAATCCAATAAGGCAAAACTTAGTCGAAAGAATAAATCATTTGGTTCCAGTTGAATCTTTCCATCTCTAAGAAGATCCTCTGTCCGATCTTGCATTTCCTTATCGGTATCTGTCAAACACTCATACTTCAAAATGTGAAAAGGGGTATTGCTTAAATTTTCTCGTTGAAAATGCTGAGGATAAAATGCCACAATGCCATTATCGCTACCAAAATAAAACCGACCATCATCTGCCTTATAAAAAGAGCTTCTAGTAAACTGTTCTGTCGTAATGCCCTCTCTAGGCAAATAGGTAGCACACCGATCATTCTCTTTATCAAAACGCATCAGTCCTTGATTACTACTCATCCACAGTTGATTGTGCTCATCTTCTAAAATCCCATAAATGGTATTATCAGAAAGTTCCTGAGCAATGGTAAAGTGTTCATAGTCTCCAGTGCTGGTTTCCCATTTAACTAAACCTCCTTCCATTGTTCCCAACCACAAAATATTGCGTTCTTTTTCTTTGTGTAGAGAATAGATATGATCGGAGGGCAAATAATAAGGAGTCGCTAAAGCAGAGCTATAATGATAAGTAAAATGGCCTAATTTATAATCATATTGGTATAATCCAGTAGTACTTCCCACCCAAAGCATATTACTCGCAGTGTCTTCCAAGATAGCAAAAACAGCACTTTCATTCAATTGAGTACATTGAGAATAAGCATTAAATTTGATGAATGCTTGATGCAATGTATCAAAATAATATACCCCACTTTGCGTCCCCAACCAAACACGTAAGTGGCTGTCCTCATACAAAGTTAAATTCTTATCCTCATAATCCATCACATCGGTTGGGATGGCATGTTTACAAGGAATATTGATAAGGGTATCGTTCACAGGATCATAACGCTGCACATTATTTTGACTACCACAGAACCAAATATATCCCTTACTGTCTTTCATGGCAGCTTCTTCGGGCGCTCGTCCATAATCACCATTAATGGCATATTCCTCCAACGATTCCACCTCCTCTGTCAACAAATTAATCCGTTTCCGCCCAGACTTTGTATTGGCATATAAATAGTTATCATGCTCAACAATGCCATGCACTTTATGCTGTTCACTCCCTGGTAGAAACTCATTTTCATCTAAATAACTATAAAAACGATTGCTATTGATTGTAAGAATATAGACACCATCCGTTGTTCCAATCCAAGCATTGTTATTTTTATCAAAGAAAACATGAAAAATGCCCTGTAGAATAGAAGGGTCAAAATGATCTACAAAATCATAAATCAATTCCCCCTTGGAATTATACATGCAAGAGCGGTAAAAATCATGGTACCAAATCACCCCATTAGAGGCTTGCCAAATATTACTCGTTGGATTGAGCACCTGCATCTTCTCTGCACTAAAACCAGGAGAACCATATTCTACCGTTTTATGTGGCTTTTTAGAAAAATAAAACAAACTATCATTCTGCAAATAACGAGCAAAACCAGCCAAATGGTTGCCCTCCTTATGAATGCTCAGAACAGATTGAAAAGGCACCAATTCCTCTTCTTGCAAGACGCCTTTTCGATCATACTCCAAAATATATCCCATACCAACCACCCAAACAGCCTCATCGGTTGCCATGATGTTTGTTAAGGTATAATTGGGATAAGGTAGAGTAAATAGCAACGTGAGTTGTTTCCCATCATGGTATTCGTACACTTGACGAGATTTTGTAACAATAAAAACAACCGTAGGAGCCACTTGATAGATTTCGAAAACATCATACTCCTTGACAGGAAAATTTTCTCCAAAACGCTCTGTAAAAGAAAGCACCTCTAAAGTCTTCAGATCAATGATACTAATCTCTTGTGAAGGTGTTTTATCTTCATTAGAAAAACGCACCCACATACAAGTATCAGCATCCTCATACATTTGAAAAATGCGGTTACTAGGCAAATCCTGTTCTTCCTTTGTAAACAAGCGAAAATCATAGCCGTCATAACGATTTAGGCCATAGTTTGTCCCTAACCAAATAAAACCTTTGGAGTCCTGAAAGGTGCGTCGTACAAAGCGATTGGACAAGCCATCCTCCATAGAAATTTTTCTCAATTTAGCAGAAAATGACTGTCCTGCTAAATTGCCAACAACACCCCACAATAATACAGCCGTTATAAACGCGTATCTTATCATGTTCTATTAGATTCATCTAGTTGAAAGGGACACAACGCTAAATGAGTGGATACTATTTTAGTTGATGTACTAAAACTAGTATCTATTTAATTAAAAAATACTTCTCTAGTAATAAAGATCAAGTGGTCAGGTTGTAATGGTGCCGCACCAAAATAATAAAACAACCATTTATTGCATAATAAGCAATAACCTAACCTCTAACAGCAAAATAGACAGAATTGATGTTAATTAAAAAATAATCTTTCTTTATTCATGGGCTTTTTCTCTTCTTTAATAATTTCATGGTTCTACAAAGCTGTATACACTTCCTCAAAAGGAACTCGTAAACGCGGTCCATAAACTCCTTTAGCCGTTCGTTTCCCAACAGCTACCAGCATTGCAAGTTCAGCCGTTTTAGGCAAGTTCAAGAATGCTTTGACTCGTTTTTCATCATACCCCTCCATAGGGCAGCTATCATAACCTTCAGCAGCAATACTCCACATAAAAGTTTGAGCCGCCAAAGCCGCGGAACGATGAGCCGACAAACGCATTGCACGGCTTGTCACCGAACGCATAACAGGCTTTTTTAGCCCCTTCCAACTTGTCATCAGTTCCTTAATAACATCCCAAAAGCCTCCACCACTCCGATGTAACAGAGGAACATGTGTTTCCCAATACGTTAACAAACGTTTATGTTTGTCGGTCAACACTCCACCTCCTTCTGTTTTAAAAACAGCCGTTTGCTGTGCCAATACAGCGGCACGACGGGCAGGCCATAAATCTCGCCGAACAACAATCGCTACAATCGCTCTTGCCGTTTTAGCCGCTTGTTGATTCAAACACAAAGGAGCTATTTGTTCTAAGGTAGCAGGACTTTGAAGGTGTATAAATTCCCACAACTGCATATTACTGCTATTGGGAGATAAAACAGCTCGTTCTAAACTGCGACGGACAAGTCCTTGATCAAACGCTTCTTCCTGATCAAATTGACGGACCGCTCGACGATGGTTCACCAATGCATCAAAAATAGCAGCCGTTTTTTTTACTTCCATTATAATCTATTTTTTAAGCCAACCGTATTAACCTTTTCTTTTTTTACTATACAGCAATCCTGCTCCTATACACAATAATATAACAATTACGCCCAACCATTTATAAGCGGCAAAACGGCTTTCTAAAACAATTGGAGCAGCATTTCCCAACTGAATAAAAGGAGCCCAGAAGAAAGGATGGGCGCTCCATCCAGAAGTGCTCTCTAAATAGGCTAATTTTGTTTGCTGTAAGGCAATATCTTTAGGCATTCCCGCCTCTAAAGCCTCATAAAATGCCCCTATCATATAAACACTTGCTGCATCATTCAACGGCCAAAGAGTTAGCAACAACGAAGGAGCTCCAGCATACATAAAACCACGCCCAATACTGACCACACCTTCTCCCCGATCATAGCGACCAAAACCTGTTTCACACGCTGACAAAACCACTAAATCCGTTTTCAAAGACAACAAATTCAATTCATAAGCATGGAGTAAATCATCTTGTTTCTTATCCTTAGAATAGGTAAACAACAAGCCTGAATAATCAGGCTGTTGCGCATCAACTAATCCATGCATCGCCAAATGAATGACGCTATACGCTCCTTGTTCTACTTGCTGTTTAAAACGCCTTTCATTCGCCGCTTCTCGATAATAATAATCGCCTGCAAATTGTTCTTCTAACCGCTGTACCTCTTCTATCGCCCCTGGCAAATCCTTCATAGAGCGTCGAATGATCTGTTGGCGATTCGACAAACTGGTGTCATTCGCCAAACTAGGATCATAAGAAGAAGCCAAAGCCAAAATTTTCCCTCCAGTTGTAGGGGCTTTTTGTGTCAATAAATGCAGACTAGCCGAATAGTGATAACTAATGCTATAATCTCTCAACAAATAAGGCAATTTGTTCAGTTCTAGTTGTTCATAATCTGGTTTTGCAGTCAGCAAAACTTCAAAAGGAATATAGGTCAACAAACCATCTGGAATGATAATTAAGCGTTGTAGCGCAGGCTGGGGCAAAACTTGTTCTACATAACGTTGATAGACAATGCGCGCATAACGAGCTAAGATTGCCATTTGTGCGGTTTCTTGTCCCTCCCATTGTGTCAAATTGGTCAAAATGGTTCTCAGTGCTTTGATCGCCACTTCAAAATTATCCCCCTTATCTAAGGTTGTACTCCAAGCCTTTTCTGCTGTTATACTAAAAGCATAAATCGCTTTCTCTCCTACAAAATATTCTACCAAGATGGTATTCTCCTCCAAAGCAGCTTGTATTTCCTTGATAGTCGCTGTTTGATCGTTGTACTTTAATTGATAATAAGAAGGATAATCCACCTCAAACTGTACTTGTAATTTTTCCAAAGAGCGTTTGGCCCTCAGTAAACGCTGTTGATGCAAGGCAATGGCTTCTTTGTTTCGATTTCGAGTCGCTTCCGACAATTGTTTTTTGTGATAAAGAACAGCGCGATTCCAACGCCTTTCTTTGTTGAGTAAAGAATCAGGCACCTGCCCAAACGTACGGGCTTTTTCTACACGCATAGCGTCTAACAACAAAAGCGATTTACTGCGCTCAGATGCAGCAAAAGCCATTTCCAAATAACGCGCTTCTTGGGTGGTTTGATGCAACCGCAAAGCTGTTTCCACAACAATTTCATAGGTTGGCAACATCGTTTGCAATAAAAATAACTTAGAGTCTTTTTCCTGTAGCTGTTGACGTTGGGCTTCTAGTAATAATAAGGCATTTTGGGCGGTTTGGTAGGCCGCTTCTAAGGCATTTTCTTCTAATAACAAATGGGCTTGTTGTTGCAAGATTTCTAACCAAATTCCTGCATGCGCTTCAACCATATGGTACAACTCTTTCTGTGCCCATTGCCCCAAGGCCAAACTATCACCTGCTTGCAGCGCTTGCGCAGCCGCTTCCAATTGTTGAGTGCTCCTCAATTTGTCCGCTTGTATATAGTCTAGTTTTGCTAAATTTAAATAGCCCTGCGCGACCTTCGGGTGCTCTCCCCCATACAAAGCTTGACGTGCTTCCAAAGCCTCTTGATGATAATGTCTTGCTTTCTTATAGTTTTTTTGTTTGGTATAATAATCCCCTAAAATAGTAAATGTCTCTTCCTTCTTTGGCGCATCCTGTTCATGCAATGCTACGTTTTGATTCAACGCCTCTAAAGCCTGTGGATAACGCCCTAATTGTATCGCTGAGAAGGCAATTCCATTATTAAGAATAACCAAAGCGCGATTGATACGATCTCTACGGCTTGTTGTACTTTTATCCAAGGATGCTTTTCCTTTTTTATAATAAGAAAGAGCTGCCTTATGCTCCTTTTGTCGATCAAAAAATTCTCCTAAATTCAGGTAAGTCGTTGCAGCATCTACATAATTCTCTTGTTGTTGATACAATTGTAAGGCATTGTTACAATAATCTTTCGCTTTATAAATATCCCCCAACTCCATGTAATACAACGCCAAGTTGTTATACGATTGCGCGAGAATCTGTTTGTTCTGTTCTTCTACTGGTTGTTGCAAATTGGTCTCAATTGCTTGCAATGTACGTTGAGCAGCCTTTTCATAATCTCCTGTTTCATAATAAACAATACCATACAGGTTCATGATTTTTTGCAAAGAACCCAAATCCTTCCTCAAATGCGCTTGTTGCCAATAAAAAGCCTTGTCCAGACACCATTCCATTTGTTGGTAATCGCCTTGATAATACGCGATAGTCGCTTGAGTGCTCACGGAACGAATCGCTTGTAACCAAGCCGCTTGTTTTTCTTGCACAACAGTGGCTTCCGCTGCTAAGGCATCTGCCTTCTTCCAATCCCGTTTTACAATAGCCGCCTTACTGCCCAACAACAATAATCGCCCTTTAAAAATAGCCTGTGCGGTATCTGTAGGAGTTTGATTCGCAGTTAGGAGCTGTTGGTAATACTGATTGAAGGCGGCAAAATCTCCTTTGGAGAAATCCGTACGCAAGACATTCCGTTGCAACCAGCGCGTCTGTTCTAAGCAAGGCAACTCCTTAGAAGCTTTTATTGCTTGTAAGAAATATTGTTTCGCTCGATCCCAATCCTTCTTCTTATAATACCCCAATGCCTTTTCGATCGTTTGTTGAATCGGGGCGGCTTCAGGAATAACACACATCGGCAATTCTTGTGCAACAACATTGACACACCAACTACACCAACAGGCTATCAAAAGTCCTATTATTCTGATCATATTGCTAAAGTTCTGACAAAGGATGGGGTTCTAGAAATGCCCTTGGCTAGATAGTAGAACAAAGAGCAAGTGTCAAAGATAAACATTTGCTGCATCTAATGAAACTCTCATCCTACTAGCCCTAATTGATCAACCAACAATTTCAATTCCTAATAATTCTTTATTCTTGTTAAAATCAAGATAGACAGGAACTCCTTGGTATCCCTCTATCAAATCAGCCAAGTCAACCATTGTTGCGACCGTTCGATCTTCTATTTCATCAAGAGGCAGCTGGACATATCCTACCTTGGGGTTACCTTCACTGCGTTTAAAGTGGATAACATTCGTCTTAGAATTTTTCATAAAATGCAATTTATTAAAGGTTAAAATATTAGGTTATTACAAGGTCTACTTAGAATAGGGGGTACTTTTAAGGTAAAGTACCTTTAAAAACGCTATAAGTCGCTTCAAATTCATTATTTTGAACCTCCCCACTCTCTCCATCTTCATCTCTTTTATCAATTGGATTCAGATGCTCCTTCAACAAAACTGTTTCTTAATACTTCTCTATCATTAGGGCAACCATGTGACTACATTCTAATTCTTAGCAATGTTCTATTAAAGCACAGTTAAAAGGTCTATAAGTTATTCTAAATTTATTATTTTGGACCTTCCAGCTTTGCTGTATTCACAAAACTACTTTGCTGTAAAATCTAGTTATATCTTATTCATTACCAATCAAAATACACCAAAATTATGAGGCATTTTGCTCTTTTACTGGCTCTTTTGACCAGTTGCACCTTGTGGGGACAATACAATATCAAACCCAAATATGACGTTGCTTGTAGTCCGATCAAAGATCAACAGCGTACAGGAACCTGTTGGAGTTTTGCAACATCTTCTTTCTTAGAATCAGAAGTCTTGCGTACAAAAAAAATGGAAGTAGACTTATCTGAAATGTTCAGTGTCCGTGCCACTTATATGGATAAAGCACAAAACTATTTATTACGCCAAGGCAAAGCCAACTTTAGCCAAGGTTCTTTGTCTCATGATGTAATTCGTGCCGTAGAACGTGTTGGTATTATCCCTGAAGAGATTTACTCTGGTCGTCCTGCTGGTATGGAAAAACACGATCATGGAGAATTGGTGGCGGCTGTAAAAGGACTCTTAGATGGCCTTAATAAACGTCGTGTTCTGGGGCCACTTTGGCGCACGGCGGTACAGGCAGTTTTAGATGTTTATTTAGGAGAAGCGCCTAAAATCTTCCCTTTCAAAGGAAACAATTACACGCCTTTAGCTTTTGCAAAATTTTTAGGGATCAACAGTGCGGATTACATTAGCTTGACCTCTTATACCCACCATCCTTTTTATAAGAACTTCATTTTAGAAATTCCCGACAATTACTCCAATGGTCATTATCAGAATATCCCGCTAACAGAATTGGAACAAATTGTTGATTATGCTCTAGAGAATGGCTTTACCATTGCTTGGGATGGTGATGTCAGTGAGAAAACCTTCAACCATGCAAAAGGCTTGGCTATCTTGCCTGTTGAGGAAGAACGAGAAGATTTATGGGAAACGCCAGGTAAAGAAATCGCTGTCACCCAGCTTCTTCGTCAATCTACCTTTGAGAGCAAAAGTACAACGGATGATCACTTGATGCATGTGGTAGGCTTGGCTTACGATGACAAAGGCACCAAGTATTACAAAATCAAAAATTCTTGGGGAACTAAAAACACGGAGAAAGGTTATTTATACATGTCTCAGGCTTATTTCCAACTTAAAACTGTTGGTGTTTTACTACACCAAGATGGTATTCCTAAAGGAATCCAACAGAAATTCCAATAAGGCGATTTACCAAAGTTGGATGCTAATATTGTCCAACTTTGGTTCTTATCAATCAACAGCAATCGTTGCCAACGATTGATTATTTCTATAACCAGTAGAAAAACGTAGCATAAGAATTCTATTCAACCCTAAATTTCACTTCCTTACCCTACCTATTATGAACAATAACGAAAAACACTTTGCAGCCAATCGTGAACTCTGGAATCATAAAGCCGCCTTGCATGTAGATGCTGAATTTTATGACCAGGTTTCTTTTGAGCAAGGCCGCAATTCACTCAATGCCTTTGAATTAGAACTTTTGGGCGCGGTTAATAATACCAAAACCTTGCATGTACAATGTCATTTTGGGCAAGACAGCTTATCCCTCACACGTATGGGCGCGCAAGTAACAGGTGTAGATTTCTCTCAACAAGCCATCAACACCGCTAGCGACCTATCCAAACGCCTAGAATTACCCGCTCAGTTTGTTTGTTGCAATGTACTGGATATGGAGCAGCATTTGGAAGAAAAATTTGACTTGGCTTTTGCTTCTTATGGTATCTGCGGTTGGTTCCCTGATTTCAAGGCATGGGCGCGACAAGTCGCTCAACGCCTAGAATTGGGAGGTCGATTGATTTTAGTTGATTTCCATCCTGCTTTGTGGATGTTTGATAAGGAGTTTACCTACTTGCAGTATTCTTATTTTAATAAAGAACTCATTACAGAAGTAGAGGAAGCGACCTATACAGGGCAAGCACAGCAACCCTTAGATTGTTATAGTTGGAACCACAGTTTGGCAGATATCATCTCCGCTTTTTTAGAAGTCGGCTTGACGGTACAACAATTCAAAGAGTATGATTACTCTCCTTATCCTTGTTTTTCTAAAATGGTTCCGCGACCAGAGGGCGGGTATTATATCAAAGGTTTAGAAGGAAAACTACCAATGGTTTATGGCTTAGAATTAATCAAGACCGATGCTATAACGAATGTTTAACACAACCTTCTGTTGTTTTTTGCTGTTAAGCTTTCACTTTCTTTTAAAATTACAAGCGACAAAAATAAAATTGAATTTACAATGACCTTAGCAGAATACAAACAACTCTTTGACAAGATATTAGACGGAAGTTATACACCAGCACCTTATGATACGCCTACCTTCCAAAATTACGTCAAACTTAATCGGTCCCGCATGAAGCGCTGGACTAAACGTGCAAAAATTGGACAAGAGTTAGAAAATTTACTCCAAAAAATAACAACTCCTCAGCATTGGATTATTATTACAGAGCCTTGGTGTGGTGATGCCGCCAACCTCACGCCTTACTTTGAAAAGATGGCGGCTATTAATCCTTTAATTGAAGTAACCGTTCAATTGCGTGATTCTGATAGTGAGATTGATCAATACTTAACCAATGGTGGTAAATCCATTCCGATTGCAGTGGCTAGAGACCAAGAAGGCAATGATTTGTTTGTTTGGGGACCGCGCCCTGCTCCTGCTCAGGCCTTGGTACTTTCTCAGAAAAGTTCTCCAGCTCCTAAGGATGAAAAATATGCTGTAGTATTGCAATGGTATAAAGAAGATGAAGGTAAGACTTTACAGGCCGAAATTAGCGCTTTGTTAACCAAAGCATTAGCATAATGCACTTCTACTAAAAAAGGTTCTATGAATAAAAAATCATAGACC
Source organism: Aureispira sp. (assembly GCA_050633105.1). GTDB lineage: Bacteria > Bacteroidota > Bacteroidia > Chitinophagales > Saprospiraceae > Aureispira. The sequence goes on from JBOEFW010000023.1 coordinate 32,096, forward strand.
TTTCATTTATACATTTTTCGTTTGAAGACCTATGTTAGCTCCTGCTGTTGTTTTTATCATTATTGCCCCCTTTTTTATTGTTAGTTATTACCTTGATTGGCCTCTTGGTATATTTGGCAATTTGCTTTATTTCTTGATTACGTTCCGTCTTGCTGGGCACTCAGAACAACGCTGGGAAAATGCAGGACATTTAGTTTTGCTTACCTTTCCCTTTATTTACAGTTTGTTTTTGGTAGTAGACGCTGTTCCTACAGCCGTTCTTCTACTGCTAGTTAGTAGCTTATTGAGTATCAAATTCTATATAGTGTATAAAGAGGTTACTTTGAATCTGCAATTGGCAAAATTTTGGAAAGCATTCACGGTTTACTTACCCGAAGAAACACCTGATTTCACTTTTGAAGGGACAGTAAAAATAGATTCCACAATAACACAGAAATCGGTCGACATGCCTGCTAAGAGGTTTTTCTTTCCGATTTCTTATACCGTTGATGGTGTAGTTTATCAACAAGATTATGAATTCCTTTGGACAAACTTCACCTGTGATACAACCGATTTATTAGACGATTATCAGGGTCAAGTTGCTGGCCGTTCTTTGCAACTGTATTACAACCCCAAAAACCCGCAAGAAGTGAGACGTGCTCCCTCAGAACATTATGATCCCAGTTATCTTAATTCTCTTCTCCAAGCAGAGCGTTCTCGGTTTATTATTCCCATCACTTGGGCAATAATAGGAATTTCCTTGCTCATTGGAAACTTTCTTTTTAATTTTTAGGCGACCTGAATACAGCTCTTTTCACTATTCAAAATAGGGCAATTACCCTATTGTATAGCCTTCGTTTTTGACTTAGTTTTGTAAGATCATTTACATAAAAACTAGTCAAACTATAGAGTAGAAGAAATCCAAACCAATGTTGTCGATCAAGATGACAATATGTTGGAGAGTGGGTGTGTCTGCGAGCAATACCCTTTTATTATTAAATTTAATGTAGAAGGTCGCCGCTTGTGAGCTACTTATTTTAGCGTACTACTTGGACCAGAAAGTTTTTTTTATAAAAAGAGCTCCACTTGATTGTCTTACCAACACAGTTCAATTCCCGTGACGTATTTGGAATTCTTAGTACTTTTGAAGGGAAAAAATTGAGTAATACGATCTGCTTCTTGCTCAATTTCTTGCTCATATTTCACTTCTAAAATATGCACATTGTAATCCTCTTGCTGGTGGCGCCTAAACTGCCTTGTTGTTCGCATGGAGGCATAACGCAAATCCCAATCCAATGTCACCCGAAACTTCTCATCTCTCGTGCTAAAATACGCTCGCTTATAGGAGTTTTGTAGAGCAGGTTGCAGTAACGCATAGGTGCCGCTTTTCTCATTGACTTCTTTAACTAGTGGACGCAGTTGGTCAAACTCGAATGGTGCCACTTTACAAATCGTTTTTGTTCCAACATTATTGCGGCGATGTTTGATTTCTAATTGTGGGGTCTGCACCTCCAAGGGGTCCCACCCATACCAACGCACCCTATACTTATCGCGATAGGCCAAACCCATCACGTTTTCTTTGTAGGTTGTTAGACTGGGCGTATCAAAGTAAATGTTGTTAATTTGACGATCAGGATACAACTTAGAAAGACCAGCAGGATGCATTAACAGCGTCTGTAAGATCGCATTAATGTGTACCCCTTCAATGCGGTATTTTCGTTCGTAACGCACTATATAATAAGGTCAGGTTGGTCAATAATAGAAATGTCTGTTTGTTCTGATAGACCTACAATCGCCTCCTTTGCTGCTTGTACCTTCTCAATAGAAGCTACTTTACAAATAAAGCTTAAATCTAAGCCCTTGTTAGGAAGTGTATCCATTCGCTTCAATTCGACCTCTCTAAAGGAAGCTTTTAGCGCATCATTAATTGGAAGAAGATTGGACAAATCGGTTGTTACATTGACATAATAACGATCCTCTTTCTTAAAAGCACTATCGTTTGCTATACGCTTGCTCAAATACAAAAACAACAGAATAAAAGATACCACAATAATGGCAATCAAGGGTTGATCTGCTCCTGTAGCCAAACCAATTGCAATCGTCAAAAACAGGTACGTTAATTCTTCAGGGTCCTTAATCGCGGCTCTAAAACGCACTATAGACAACGCTCCGACTAATCCTAAAGAAAGCGCTACAGAAGGCTTTACGATCACCATAATAGACATGGTTGTTAGCGCTAAAGGTACAAAATTCGCAGCGAATCGTGCTCTGTTAGAAACAGCATTACCATAACGAATATAAAAAGAGGCTACGCCTAACGCTAACAGCGTACAAACAATAAGATCAATTACAAAACTAAGTGGATTGATTAGGTCTTTAAGATTGTAATAATAGTCTGCTATATGAGAAAAAAATTCTTGCATAGATGAGAAAGTCGCAATTAGATGTTGTTAAACAATTTGAGCCTGCAAAGCTAGTAAATTAAGCGTAAAAGTAGAAAAGGTTGATAAATAGAAAAACCAAAACGCTATGATTCCTCTTGATTCAACACTATTGTTGGTTAATTTTAGGTTCTATCAGCCTATTTTAAGTAAAAAAGTAAGTACCAAATGAATTGGTTATTTTCAAACCAAAAAATGTTGTACATTTCAGTAGAATTTTATTCATTTACTCTTACTGAACTCTTAAAATCATGGATAAACAGCAGCAAGAAGGGCACCGAGAAACCCCTCAATCAATTAATATCAACCCAATTCAAAAAGAGCAGAGCCAACAACAAACGACGGAACAAGATGGCGTGCTAAAACCCAAACCTAATAAGACAGGTATCCCTAATGCACTCAAGGCCAGTATAGAGTATATGTCTCAAGTTTCTTTAGATGATGTTAGAGTCCATTATAATTCTGACAAACCAGCAACTATTGGAGCAAATGCTTATGCCAAATACCCCGATATTTATATTGCCCCTGGTCAAGAAAAACACCTTTCTGAAGAGTTATGGCATATTGTACAACAATTGAAAGATAATGTAGCAGCAACTAATCAAATAGAAGGTACACCTATTAACGATCAAAAGGTTTTTGAAGAAGATGCTAAAAAGCAAGGGTCTTTAGCTCAAAAAACAACTGCTCCAACTACACTACCTAAAGAAGAAACATCTATTAAAGCTCCTTCTAAGGAAGTAGCTCAGCTCAATGACGACGACGAGGAGGAAGAAGAAACAGAATTGCAACGCCAAGTTAATGATCTGGTAACCAATGACAAGTGGAATGATAGAGCCTTAGTCAAAGCTATTGGGGAGCAATCTTGGAATGACATTAAAGAAGCATGGGATTTAGTGGCTGTTCAAGATAGAGGTAAACTGACCTTATTGAGACTAAAAGGATCAGGAAATGATGTAGACTTGACGACCTACGAAAATTGGTCAGATAATTTTATGGGCCAACAAGATGGACACAAGTGGGGAACAGAAACAGAAGGTGGTAATATTAAAGTGTTTTTGAAGAAAAAACTTTCGTACAAAAAGAAAGAAGGCCTTACTAAAGATGAAAAGAAGGCACTAAAAAAAGATTTAAAAGAACAGTTAACCTACTTCAAAAGAACGGCATTAATGGAGACAGAGACACATACTCTGGCTTTAGATAATGTCAATAGCACACTAGACAATCTATTAGCACATAAAGCGACATTAATTCCTATTGAAATTGCAAGTAAAGCAAAAGATGGTCAACTAGAAGATCCAACAGATAAGGCAAGCGCACTAAAAGAAGAAAAAAGAGACCTTAAACAATGGCCTAAATTAACCGCTAAAGCCAATAAATTAGAGACGACAACAGGAACAGATGTGTCACTCGAAAAATTTAATGCCTTGTTTAGAGCTAAATTTGTTAACAATATCGTTAAATCAACCAAACCTCAACATGTTACCACTAGTGGTAAAGAAGAGGATAGACTAGCCATGGCCAAGGAATTGGAAGAAACGTCTATTAAAATCGAAATGGGGACTCGTGGAAAAAGAGAACTCTCCGCAAAACCTAAAACGACCCTAGAGTTTTTACGCCATTCCTCTCTCAATGAACAGGAAGTAGCTAAATTAGAAGCCCACGGCCAAAAAATTCGGGAAGAACTAAAGAAAAAATTGGGAGACGATACTAAATTTGCAGACGAAGAACTTAATGGAATCATTGTTCCTACCACTGGTGTCCCAAGAATGGTTGGGGGGTATACCCTAGCAACTCCAATGACCAATGCGTTCCCACTATTACAAAAAGGGCAAAATAAAGTTACTGCTTTGAGAGAATACAGATAAATACAGGGTTATAAAGATTAAGAGCATGTTTAAATTTTTCATCAATGAAAAACAAGCCTTTATGAACCTGACTTCAACTTAGTATCGGNNTTTCTCCACTAACTTTTTGTCAGAACCACTAATTATTGATTTTCATCCTTAATACATTTTAAACAAACTCTAAAAGAAGCCTTATAGCAAAAACGAATTGGGCTAAAAAAATTGTTTTTATTTATCTTTCCTGTAAAAAAGGCAATTGCTTGCAAGCAATTGCCTTTTTTAATTTTCACCTCTTAAGAAGGCTTCATATGCACATCCATTTGCGGATAGGGAATACTAATCCCTTCTTTGTCAAAAGCCTTTTTAACATACTCCTGCATAAAATAAAAGGCCTCCCAATAGTCGGTCCCTTGTGTCCAAACCCAAACCGCTAAATCTACAGAACTGTCATTGAGTTTTTCCACCAAAATTTGATGTTCCTGTCCTTCCTCATGCACCAAGAACGGGCAACCTTTGATCACTGTCCAAACAATTTCTCGGGCTTTATCAATATCATCCTCATAACCAATTCCAAAGATTAGATCCACCCGAATAACTCCTGCTCCTGTAATGTTTTCTACAATCTCACTAGTGAGAATAGAATTAGGGATAATGATTTGACGACGGTGAATGGTTTTTAGAATGGTATTAAAAATCTGAATCTCTTGCACAATCCCAATATTATCGCCAATACTAATCATATCTCCTGTGCGAAAAGGTTTGAAAAACAAGATCAATATCCCACTCGCAAAATTACTCAAAGAGCCTTGGAGCGCCAAACCAACAGCAAAACTAGCTGCTGCTAACATCGCCACAAAAGAAGTCGTCTCAATACCCAAAATATCCACGGCACTAATAGAGACTACTAATTTTAATAAAAGGCCTAATAGTGTAATAATAAAAGGGCGCAAATCTTCATCAAAGTTGTTGATCCGCATCAGCTTATTCAACAAGATCATCCCTTTGTTGATCAGCTTAAATCCAAAATAAAAAACAATCAATGCCAGTAATATTTTCGGGGCATACCCTACTACCATTGCTCCAAATTCTGTCCAAATCTTAGAGGCATCTATATTAAACATAGTTTGTTAGAATTAATGACGTGGAATTACTTGTTGTTGATTTCTGCTTGTTCTGCGGCCTTTTTGTTGCGTAAGTAATCTCTTACAAATTTCTGTCCTACCACTAGTAAGAAGGCCATGAATGCCCCCAATATTCCTCCTGCCACCATGTGCAAAAAAGGACTTGGAGTTACTTTTGGTAAGGGATACAAAGGTGGATCTACTGCAGAGATTGAAGGTGTTTCCGATTGTTCTTGATAAGCGACTTGAGCCGCATCCCGAGAGCCCACCGCCTTAAAATAAGATTGTGTTGCTCTTTTGAGGTCTGTTGACAAAAATTGTGTCTCAATCAAGGTATTGTTTCGACCACCTGCTTCCGCAGAATGGGTATTGACATAAGTAATATAAGAAGCCTCGGCACCATTCAGTTTCCTTCTCAATTGCTTCACACGCTCTTCTGCCATTTCCAGAAAGCGTCCTTTCTGTTCTAAGGATTCCAAGCTATAAAAACTATCTAAAGCTCTATAAATTGCATGTACCAATTCATACGAAAAGTCCTCTGAGACAGAAACGACCTTCATGTGCATTATTCCACCAGGAGAGGCTTCAATCGTCAAATGATTGCGTACAATGAGATTGTGTACATATTTGAGCAAATAGTTGGCGCGGCGATCATAAGGGTCTATAGAATCTGTTTGGAAATAAAAGCGTTTTTGGGCAGCATCTCCTTCTTTAGGTCCTTTATAGTAAAATAAGTTGAGGTAATGGTTAATCAATAAATCCTCCACTACTGGCTTTTGATGTTTGAGGGAAATCGTATCAAATAATACACGCAACATAATTTGGCGGGTTAACACCAATTCTCTTAAACGCTTAAAATTAACATTGCCTTCTGCTGCTCCTCCATTCCCTCCTGAGCCTCCAAATAAACTAGCAATATTCTGTTGTTTTTCTGTTGCAATTTTATTGACCGAAAAAGAATAAGGTGCGGTATAAGTCGTCGGCGATTCTAATTTTTGATTGCGCATATATGTCCCCAATAGGAAAGCACAAATGCCGATCAACCAAGAGAATTTTAGAATCTCTATGCTGTAGTCTTTGACAATTCCCAAAATGGCTTGCACATCAAAAGGGGCTCCTGTTGCCTCTGTTCCCTGACTGGCCGTCTCTTTCTCCATAGTATATTATTGTTGATTATTTTGACGACTCAAGGTGTTAATCAACACAAAGAGTGATAAACCAGAAACTGTCACAGCCATTGTATCAGTTACAATTTTATACCAATTGACAGGTTGTTTAGGTGCTTTTATTTTCTTCTCACGGGCGCCCACATAAACCATTGCTCCTTTTTCTACCTTTGGAAAAACTTTGAAGAATAAGAAATGGCGCGTCTTTTTCACCATTCCATTCGCATAGCGCACATAAACCAATCGTTGGCGACCTCCTTGTTTCCAGTCAATCCCTGCCCCATATTCCTTAATGTAGAAATTGGCTCGTTTAGATTGATGGAAAGGGATGTTAACTTTGAGTGGGTTGGTAATTTGCTCCTTGTACTCTTCTAACAAGATTTCTTTTTTATCAATTTCGGTAACCGCGCGTTCTAATTCTAAATCTAATTCTCTATTGGCAATTTCAAATTTCTCTTTAATGGCAGGGTGGTTTATATAACCAGCAATAGAGACAAGATCCTTGAGTTTAGGAATAATAATTTCATCTCCCGCACGCAGCACATAATTATACCGAGATTCTCGGCCTTCTTCTTTTAGAATTTCTAAATCTAATAAGACCAAGCCATCTCCTTTGCGCATTAATTTTGCTCCTTTTAAGAAAGCAATTTCTGTCCAACCACCTGCACGGTCAATTAGATCCATCACCCGTTCTTTATCGTTGGCCATCGTATAGATTCCTGGCCAAATGATTTCGCCTTTAATTTTCACATTCTTAGGTGCTTCAAATTCTTTGGAGCTGCGCACAAAAATTTGGTCGTAAGGTTGTAGCGTAAAAGTAGCTGCTTTTTCCACCTTTAAACTATCTTCTATTCCAGCAATCTCCAAGCGTTCAAAATTAACCCGTGTACGGTTACCACTAGCATCCAATACCAAACGAGAAATTTCAATATAACTATTGGACGCTTCTCTCTTTAAGCCATTAGCCATGTATAAAACATCGGCTAAAGTCAAATTATCACTGAACTCAAAGGAACCACCTTTACGCACAGCACCATAGACTTTAACTTGATATTTATCAATAAAATCTGACTTGTATTTCACCTCAATTTCATCAAATGGTCTTAACGTAAAATTAAAGGCAGAGTTTTCATTTTTAAGTACCTCATCAACATTTACAGGAATGTATTCCAACGATAAATCTTCTCGTAAACGTTTGATATAAATACGTTTCATTACCGCCGATAGCACTACTCCTGCTTTGGATAATGCTTCGCTAATTTTCATTCCTGGCTCCAATTCATATGTTCCAGGTAGTTTAACGGCACCAGAAACTGTAATATAATTTGCATAGGCTTGCTTGATCGGATTGATGTTGATTCTATCTCCATCTTTTAACTCGAAATTAGAATCGCCCTTTAGAATTTCAGCTAGATTAACATCAATCAATTTTTCTTCATCATTCTCAAAACGAGTAATTTGGATGTTTCTGCGATAAGCATCTGGTGTTAGCCCTCCTGCATATTTTATAAGCTCCACTAAATTCTCTTCCCCAATCAATTCATAATAGAAAGGTCGTTCAATCGCTCCTGTAATTTCAACCACTCGCTCCGCCAATGGCACAAAAATATAATCGTTATTACTCAAGAAAAACTCATCCGCGACATTAGGATTACTCATAAACTTATACACATCCAATATTCGAAGTGCTCGTTGTGTAGAAACAACCCGAATCAGGCGTACACTTCCAATCTGTGAAGGCCCACCTGCTGCTACTAAAGCATTAAAAGCTGTATTAACCGCTGGTATGGTATAAGAGCCAGGGTTAAAAACTTCGCCTGTAATGTTAATGGTTAAGCTACGGGAATAATTCAGCTCAATAGACACCTGTGAGCGTTGAATATCCATGTGGTTTTTCAAACGGTCAATAACTGCTTTTTTGGCATCTGAAAAACGCATTTCTTTGATGTACAACCTTGGAATATCAATGCCGTGTTGTGGATTGGTCAAATTGATAAATCCTTCTTCATCAATCGCCACACTAGAGCTATAAGAAGCGGCTCCCCAAACCGTAATGGACAATTCATCTCCAATACCCAAGAGGTAACTATCAATTGCCTTAATATCTCGAGAGCGCGTAAAAAGAGAGATACTTTGATCTCTAAAAAATTGTTGCCCCCAAATTTTAGCTTCTGGCAAAGAAGATTGGCGTAAATCAAACTTAATTTTCTGCTCTTCTTCTAATTTTTCTTTTTCAGTCTTACCATCCTCTGGTTCTCCATTTTCCTCTGACTCTGTGGAGTTGTTATCATTCATGGGCTCTCTATCCGTAGAGTTTGTCTTACCATTATTTAGGGCAGCTTTGACAGTAGGATCAAGTGGACTATCAGGAACACCTGTTGGTTCTGTTGTTGGAACACTAGGAGCTTCCTGTGCATAACTTGGTAAAGCCAGTACTATTCCTAGTATAACCAACAATAGTGTAGATAAAAAACCAGTTTTCATTTTCATTAATTTAAGGAGCAAGCTATTGGATGTGGGGCAAATAACTAGTGTTTAGACCGCTCCATATTGCTCATTATAATAACTTTGATAAGTTCCTGAAGTTACGCTTGTTAGCCAATTTTCATTTTCTAAATACCAGCGCACTGTATGACGCAGTCCTTCCTTGAAATCAACAGAAGGTTTCCAGCCTAACGCATCAGCAATCTTCTGGGCATCAATAGCATAACGGCGATCATGCCCTTGTCGATCTTTCACAAAGGTAATCAATTGCTTGGATTGCCCTAACGGCTGTCCCAATTCTTCATCCATGAGGTCACAAAGTAACTCTACCAAGTCAATGTTTTTCCATTCATTGTGTCCTCCTATGTTGTAGGTTTCTCCAATTACTCCTTCCTTATAAATAGTATCAATGGCACGGGCATGATCATTCACCCACAACCAATCTCTTGTATATTTACCATCGCCATAGATCGGCAAGGCTTTTCCTTCTTTGATGTTATGAATACAGAGAGGAATTAGTTTTTCAGGAAACTGGTTGCCACCATAGTTATTAGAACAGTTAGAAATAACAATGGGTAAACCATAGGTATGATAATAAGCACGAACCAAGTGGTCAGAGCTTGCTTTAGAAGCCGAATAAGGTGAGCGAGGATCATAAGACGTTTCTTCTGTAAATAACCCCGTCTCTCCTAGTGTTCCATAGACTTCGTCCGTTGATACATGATAAAAGCGTTTACCTTCATAATTCCCTTCCCAAACACGACGAGCGGCATTTAATAAATTAACCGTTCCAATGATATTCGTTTCAACAAAAGCCAAAGGATTGGTAATAGAACGATCCACATGCGACTCTGCGGCCAAGTGGATAACGCCATCAAAATCGTAGGCATCAAACAGTTGCTCCACAAATTGCTGCTCCACAATATCTCCTTTTACAAACTCATAATTAGGAGCCTGCTCTATGTCTGTTAAGTTTTCCAAATTCCCTGCATAAGTCAATTTATCCAAATTGACCACTTTTAATTTAGGATATTGTTGCACTAATAAACGCACGACATGAGAACCAATAAATCCTGCTCCACCTGTTACTAATACTGTTCCTTCTATCATTCTATTTTTTATTGTCTGTTATGATCTAACTAAATTACACCTCACAAGCTTTCTTTTCACAGAAACCGTTGTCAAAAAACACTTAAGTTTGATGGCTACTTGACAGGTGGCACTTCTACAGCAGGTACTACTGTCTTAAAGTATTCATAGGTTCGACGAACCCCCTCTGCCCTAGAAATTTTAGGCTCCCAACCCAATACTTCTTTTGCCTTGCTAATATCAGGACGACGACGCTTAGGATCATTAACAGGCAATGGATGATACGACAAACTACCATTCCCAACCAATGCAATAACTTCTTCGGCAAACTCACCAATGGTTACTTCATCAGGGTTTCCTATGTTAATAGGCATGGTACAATCGCTCAACAACAAGCGATAAATGCCTTCTACTAAATCATCAACGTAACAGAAAGAGCGGGTTTGAGAACCATCTCCAAAAATTGTCAATTCCTTTCCTTGAATCGCTTGTGAGAAAAAGGCAGGTAAAACGCGGCCATCATCGACGCGCATACGTGGGCCATAGGTATTAAAAATACGTATAATGCGTGTTTCTAAGCCATGGTAGGTGTGGTATGCCATTGTAATGGCTTCCTGAAAACGCTTGGCTTCATCATACACACCACGTGGACCAATAGGATTCACATTTCCCCAGTAATCTTCTGTTTGTGGGTGCACCAATGGATCACCATAAACCTCAGAGGTAGAGGCCACCAAAATACGAGCATTTTTTGCTTTTGCTAAACCCAATAAATTATGTGTCCCCAAAGAACCTACTTTTAAAGTCTGAATGGGAATCTTTAAGTAATCAATAGGACTAGCAGGAGACGCAAAATGAAGGATGTAATCCAACTCGCCAGGGACATGCACATAGTTACTCACATCGTGGTGATAAAACTCAAATTGCTCCAATTTGTACAAATGGGCAATGTTATTCATATCCCCTGTAATCAAATTGTCCATGCCAATGACATAATAGCCTTCCGCAATAAATCGCTCACACAAATGTGATCCTAAAAATCCTGCTGCTCCTGTTATTAATACTCGTTTCATTGTTCCTCCTTGGTTATTGTTTAGTTGGTTAAGTAGGCCACTAGGCGGGCTACTTCTGTGAAGTCTTGTTGTAGTTGGTTTAGGTTTAAATGTTCTATCATCGTTGGCGCATGTCTTAACTTGCCATATTTTTGTTTTGCTTTCTTATTTTTCTTATTGGTTGTGCTGTAGTAACGGCCTAGTATTATTTTGAGATCTTTACTTGGTTTATCAAGTGCTGCTATGTTTTTTTCTGACAATCTACTGTCCTCTTCTAATCGTTTGTTGATTTTTTCTCTTGTCCAATTTTCTTGTTTAGCGCAAGCTTCTATGTAAATACACTGTGATAATATATTACTTCTGTGAAGTTCTATTTAGTAGTTGTCGACAAACAGTAGTTCACCCATAAAAGTACTATTCATTATTACAATCTAAATACAGCTCTAGCGCTGCATCCTGTATCGCCTGCTCCGCACTGAATTCTAGAAGTGCTACGGTTAAAATTCCAACCATATTGGTTCCAACCACCTCTAAGGATACCATCGGCTTTGTCAGATCCACTTTTGTATGGTTTTGGAGAAGTGTAAGCGCGACCAAAATCATAAGCATCATCAGCCACCCATTCTCCCAAGTTGCCAATCATACCAAGTAATCCAAAAGCATTGGCAGGCTTTTGTTCTTCTCCTTTAAAGGTTCGATAAGTATAAGCATCACCAACACCAAAATTGGTATTCTCTTCTGTCCAAGCGTAATCTAAATTGGGTTTATTTCCCCAATAAAAAATAGTATCAGATCCTGCTTTACAAGCATATTCCCATTCCATTTCACTTGGAACTTGCAAGCCTGATTTTTGTGCCCAATGCTCCACCTCTGCTCGTTCTACGGCGTCAATAGGAAAATCAGGGCCAAAGCTTCTATACAAAGATGCTCCTGTAAATTGATTCCAAGCTTGCTCAGTAATCAAATACTGGCTAATAAGAAATGGAGTGATTTGGATGGTTCTAGTAGAGTTTTCTTTTAAATCAACAGCATATTTTGAGTTCAATAAAAACAAGTGCTTTGCAGCAAGGCCAATGGAATAATCAACCTCTCCTGGCAATAAATGAAAAAGCATTTTTGTTGGAAGATGAACAAAGCTTGCTACTTGATTCTTTACTCCTCCACAACTATATTCTATTGTTTCTTTATACTCAAAAACACCTTTAAGTTCATTGGTAATAACTCTACTAATCACTTCTTCTCTTGCCAAATCACTAGCACTATTCCAATCTGTTCGATTATTTAGAATACTCATTTCAAATGCTTTTAATCTTATGATAAGATACCAATACTTTTTCATCAAGTCTTCTACCTAAGCCTGCTCCTTCACAGGAACATTCACAGCAGAGCGCCCAATACTCAAATAAGCTAAACCTGCCTCTTTTACCACTTGTAAATCATATAAGTTACGGCCATCAAAAATAATCCCATCACTTAGTTGTTGTTTTAATTCGCCAAAGTCAGGCGTTCTAAACTCATTCCACTCCGTCATGATAGCCAAACAATTGGCATTCTTTGTTGCTTCATACTTAGAATTAGTAAACGTAACTTTGTCCCCGTACAAGGCCTTCACATTGTCCATTGCTTCTGGATCAAAAGCCTGTACGGTAGCGCCAGCAGCCAACAGTTGGTCAATCGCTTCCAAGGCAGGTGCCTCGCGAATATCATCGGTATTGGGTTTAAAGGCCAAGCCCCACATAGCAACTACTTTGCCTGATAAGTTCCCCTCATAATGAGCGTTCATTTTATCTACTAAGCGCAATTTTTGACGCTGGTTAACATCCATTACTGCACGGAGAATTTTGAAATCATATTTGTAATCTCCTGCGGTCTTTGCTAGTGCTTTTACATCTTTTGGAAAACAGCTTCCACCATACCCAATCCCTGCAAATAAGAAACGCTTGCCAATACGGCCATCCGCTCCCATTCCTCGACGAACTTCATCCACATTTGCACCTACTCGTTCACACAAATTGGCGATCTCATTCATAAAAGAAATACGGGTCGCTAAATAAGAGTTAGCCGCATATTTAGTTACTTCTGCGGAACGTTCATCCATAAAGAAAATAGGATTTCCTTGGCGGACAAAAGGACGGTATAAACGCTCCATCTGCTCGCGGGCACGGTCAGAACTGGTTCCAATGACAACACGATCAGGCTTCATAAAATCTTCTACCGCAACACCTTCACGCAAAAATTCAGGGTTAGAAACGACATCAAAAAGATCCTGATCTAAGTTCTTACCCAATAACGCGGCTACTTTTTCAGCAGTGCCTACAGGAACCGTACTTTTATCAACAACAACTGTATATTTGGTAATAATATGGCTCAATTGTTCCGCTACACCCAAAACATAAGATAAATCAGCAGAACCGTCCGCTCCTGGAGGAGTTGGCAAGGCCAAGAAAATCATCTCTGCCCCTGCTACTGCTGCTTTCAAATCAGTGGTGAAGGTCAAACGACCATCGTTGGTATTGCGTTCAAAAATTACAGAAAGACCAGGCTCAAAAATGGGTACTTCGCCTGCTTGCATACGTGCCACTTTATCTGCGTCAATATCTACACAAGTTACTTGGTTGCCTGTCTCAGCAAAGCAGGTTCCTGTTACTAAACCTACATAGCCCGTTCCTATAATTGCTATATTCATGTCCTTTTTTTTGATAATTAATGTCACTTGAATGTTGTTATAGCCTATAAGCTATAACTGAACAAAGATACAGTTTTAAGGCAGAGAACGAAAAATTAAGTCGTATAGATTATCTAACTCCCTGCTTTCCTGTCTTCTTCGTTTGGCAAAGCAAAAGCAATAGTCGAGCCGCTCTAGTTCTTCGTCTTATTTCTCCTCTATTTCCCTACTATATTCCATTAAGAGTATGAACTAAATAAGCTCCTTCCTGTTTCATTCAACAGTAGAAAAGACTGTTTTTTAGCACCTTTTAATATTTTTAGAACAGATATTGACAAACGCAGTCTAGTCAGCTGTATATAGTCATACAAACAACTTAAAAACAATCAATTATATCATGGATAATTTAGAGAAAGCTGTTTTTGGAGCAGGATGTTTCTGGTGTGTAGAAGCCATGTTTCAGGATTTACAAGGCGTAGAAAAAGTACAATCGGGGTACATGGGCGGTCAAAAAGACAACCCTACCTATAAAGAAGTTTGCACAGGAACAACAGGCCATGCCGAGGTTTTATTGGTCCACTTTGACCCAACCATCATCAGTTATGAGGAGCTCTTATTGGCTTTTTGGCAGGTACATGATCCCACACAACTCAACCGTCAAGGCAACGATGTAGGAACACAATACCGCTCTGCTGTTTTTTATTATACAGAAGAACAGAAAACAGCAGCGGAACACTCTATGGAGCAAGCACAAGAAGAGCACAACAATTCTATTGTCACGGAAATCACTTCGGTAGATACCTTTTTCCCAGCAGAAGATTACCACACGGATTACTTCAACTTACATGGAGAGAATCCTTACTGTAGTGCTGTGATTTCCCCTAAAGTGAAAAAGTTTAGAAAGATCTTTGCAGGGCGCTTGAAATAATTTTTTGCTTTTTGTAGGGCGTTATTATGACTATATACGCCCTACAAAAAACAACTTTACTGTACAGTCTCCAAAGCTCTAAAATCTACAGGGACCACTCTAGAAATTCCTTTAACCATCGTCACGCCATACATAATATCTACCGCCTGCATCGTCTTCTTATTGTGGGTCACAATAATGAACTGAGAGTTCTTAGAAAAGTCTTTGATGATGTTATTAAACTTGGCAATATTGGCATCATCTAAGGGAGCATCTACCTCATCAAAAATACAGAAAGGCGCAGGTTTAAGCAGATACAGCGAAAATAACAACGCAGTTGCGGTGAGCGTCTTCTCCCCTCCTGACAACTGGTTGATGGATAAAGGACGCTTTCCTTTTGGCTTGGCAATAATGTCAATTTTTGATTCTAATGGGGTCTCTGGATTCACCAATTTCAAATCACAGGTATCATCTTCATCAAATAGGCTACGGAAAACCTGAACAAAATAGCCTCTAGCTTTATTAAAAGCTGTCATAAACAACTCTGTTGCCTTTTCTTCAATTTCTGAAATGGTCGCCATCAAGTTATCTTTGGACTGTACCAAATCATTGCGCTGTTCCAAGATCAACTTATGGCGCTCCTGAATTTCATCATAGGCCTCAATTGCCATTGGATTGATTGCTCCATAATTTTGGATGCGCGTTCTTAATTGGTCTACATTAGAGGCCAATACGGCTTCTTCATAATCTGGATTTGGTTGTTCATTAATCAGATCATTGATGCGCACTTCAAACTCTACACTAAGGCGTTCCGCAATAGCGGTCAATTGTAATTTCACCTCATTAAATTTCTGCTCTAATTGGTGCAAAAATTCCAAAGTTTGGGTTTGCAAACGTTGCTTCTCTCGCCAATCTTTTTCGCGCGCACTGCTGTCTCCTTTCCAAGTAAAATACGTTTTTTCCGCTTCCGCTACGGTTCCTTGTTGTTCTTGCCGTTCTTTTTTCCAAGTTTCCAAATCCGCCACAATTTGTTCTAAATCCGTTTTGGTTTGTCCTAAACTATCGCCCGATTCATTCAACAAGGCTTCATCTCTTTCCCGTTGCGTCTTAATTTCTTTGTGTTGACGATACGCAAAATCCAATTCCTTCTCAATCGTAGTCATTGCATTTTGATGGCGCACTTGCTCGATGTGTTTCTTATTATAATCCGCAGACGCCTCTGCCATTGCAGCCGCCATTTCCTGTGCTGCTTCATCTTTTTCAGAAACATTGTCTCTCAACTTTAGTAGCGCTTCTTGGATCTTATCCACTTTGCGTTGCACGTCTATTTGCTTCTCCTTGTGGCGTTGGGCTTGTTCTTTATAATTGGTAATCTGCCCTTGACTATCGTTTTGATATTGCTCAAAACTATCCACTTTTCCTTGTAGTCCAATCGCTTGACGCAAGGTTTGTTGGAGCTGTTGTTCCGCTTTGCGCAATTGTGGTTGCTGATTCGCTTGACGCAAATTTTGTTGCTGCAATTGCAAGGCTTTCACTTGGTCTCGAATGATTTGCGTGCTCGCCTTTAGGGTTTCTAATTGCTCTTTGAGCAAGGCCACATTTTTTTTACGTCCAATTTTTTTACCTTCAAAAGCCCCTACGGAGCCGCCGCGAACTGTATTCCGTTGTTGAATCCATTTGCCATCTTGTGTCAAATAGATATGCTCTGGGCTCAATGTTTTCAAATCAACAGGCGCCTCTCCAATAAATACTTTTCCTAATAAGTGCTGCGCCAAACTTTGATACACCGCATCATATTTTAAGACATTCAAGGCCAAAAAACTATTTGGTAAAGCAGGTGGAGCAATGGTTGTTTGTGTTTCGAGTTGATTGAGTAGAAAGAAATTAGCTTTTCCTTTTTTGTGCTCTTCTAACAAATCAATAGCCCGTAGTGCTTCTGCAAAATCCGCCACTACATAATAATTAAGATAAGGCTCTAGATAATTTTCAACAGCTGCTCTATACTCAGGTTCACAATAAAATACATCTGACAATAAGACAATTTTATCGGCCCATTGTCGCTGTTTGCTTAGAAACTTAACAGAAGCGGAAAACCCTTCCATGTTTTCTACTAAGCTTTGAAGCAATTGGTATTCATTGCGTTTGGCATCTAAGCTTCTATTTTGCTGTGCCAATTCTTCTTTTCCTTTTTCTAATTGCTCTTCGACCGTCGCCAATTGTTCTTGGCGGTTGGCTTCCTCTTTTTTGAGTTGCTGTACGGTTGCTTCTTGTTCTTTTTGTAATTGTGCCAACTGTTCTGCTTGGTTCAACACTTGTTGCATTTCTTGCTGGCGTTGTTGCAAGCTTTGTTGGAGGCGTTCTGCTGCTTTGTAGGCGGCATTTTCTTGATTCTGTAGAATAGCCAATTGCTTTTCTTGTTCAAAAGAAGCCTTACTAAAGTGCTGTTGCTCTTCTACATAGACTTCTAATGCCTGCTTGACAGAGCGATGCTGTTCGCGAATGCTTTCTAGTTTAGTTTTAGCTTCTTGCAATTCGCTGTTCAGCGTGCCTCCCAAAGCATGTTGGGTATCTAGGCGCTCACTTTGCACATCAATTTGATCCTCGATAGCGGCAAAACGACGCTTATTCTCTGCTAACCGTTCGTCTATTTTTTCTTTGTTCTGACTCAAAAATTGAATCTTCTGCGCCAGAATCTTTTGGTCATTTTCTCTGCCTTTGATGCGCCCAATAAGTTTTCCTAAGGCCTTTTGTTGCCGTTGTAAGGCTTGTTCTTTTTCTACGCTACTTGCTTGGTCGCGGCCAACTCGTTTTTCTAATTGCTCTATAGTTTGATCTAAGGCTGTTTTTTTCTCTTGTTCCTTCTTAATTTGTTCCTCTAAGCTTTTATAGCTTTTTTTATAATTGGCTATCCTAAAATAACTCAATTCCAAGCTTAGTCGTTTGTATTCTTCTTTGAGGGTTAAGAACTTCTTCGCGCGTTTGGCTTGGCGTTCTAAGCTTTTGAGGTTCTTTTCTATCTCAAATAACAAATCCTCTACCCGCGACAAATCGGCTTCTGTGGCGCGAAGCTTACTGAAGGTCTCTTTCTTACGGCTTTTATACTTAGAAATACCTGCCGCTTGTTCAAAGAGTTTAAGACGAGAATTGTCTTTGTCTTGTAGTAAATCGTCTACCATTCCCAAAGCAATAATCGCGTAGGAATCCGATCCCATTCCTGTATCGGCTAACAGGTTAGAAATATCTTTGAGACGACACTTGACGCCATTAAGTTCATAGGTGCTGGAACCATCTTTATAAAGCATTCGCTTTATGGTTACCTCTTGGTATTCTAACGGTAGAACGCCTCTATCGTTAATAAAACTCAAAGAAACTTCCGCCAAACCAGCAGATTTCCGTCCTTTTGTTCCATTAAAAATAACACTAGTCATGCTATCCGATCGTAATTGTTTGGTCTTTTGCTCGCCCAAAACCCAACGAATGGCATCTACAATATTTGATTTGCCACAACCATTAGAACCAACTACTCCAATGACATCTTCACCGAAATTAATCACTGTTCGATCTGCAAAACTCTTAAACCCCTTGATGTCTAAACTCTTTAACCGCATCTATATCGCTCTACTTTCCTATTTCCGCCCAAAAAGCGGAACATTATTTTCATCAATTTTCAAAAGCTCAAAGATACACAGTCAAGCGCACTTTTTCTTATCTAGACAGAAAAAAAAGCTGCTTTTAGTACTAGACTAAAAGCAGCTTTTTAAGCTATATTGTATAACCCAATAAGTTTAGAACTTCAACTGATCCACGGTCATTTCTTCACCATCTACGACAATAGTAAACGTAGACAAATCAATTGCTTTCTTGTACTTAGAGGTAGATTTTACTAGCACTTCAATATCTACATCTTCTTGAATGGATTTCATTTTTTTCAACATTTTAGCGGCATCTGCTGCATTATTAGAACGCGCAGCAATAACTTCCGCGTTGATTTCTTTAGACAACATTCCTTGATCGCTCAAAGCAAAATAACCTGGTGTCTGTACCGTAATTTTAATTTTTTCCTCTAAGTCTTTTCCTCCAATAGTAATCGTTTTATCCAAATTAGGCGCAGAAACGATGTACACTTCTCCATCTTTTCCTCCATCCAAGGAGTAACGACCTGCCTTAACCAACTGTGCTAAAATTGCTTCAGGAACATTGGCTTCAATCTCTAATTGTACTCGAATTGTTCCTTCATCCCAAGGATTAGATTCCATCCCTTCGTTGCGAATGTTGATGTGCACATTTGGTGCTTCGTCTGGGTTTAATGTTTTAACTAATGTCTTGTCAGACTCTTGTGCCCACAAAGTAGTTCCCATTGCCAAAAAGGCGCATAGAAAAAATAGATTTCTCATAGTTGTTGTAATTTTGTTGGTCTAATAATTTTAAAAAGCGATTGGGTGGTGCGACCCATTAAAGCTACTAAAAAATATAATAGGTAACAACTTTGTTGCCAAAGGGCTTTTACTGTTTCTTTAATTTAAGAGCCTGTTTAAATTTGTTATCAAAGAAAAACAAGCCTTTATGA
>JBOEFW010000023.1:51481-96629 GCA_050633105.1 Aureispira sp.
ACATTTTAAACAAACTCTTAGAACAATCACTTGCTTTTTAATTTAGAACTTCTTTCTGTTTTATTATAAACAGCATACGCTCCATTCTTCCTACTCCTTACAAATCAAAGTATAGGATTGTAAAGCTATTAGGTATTTTTGCCTCTGTATGGGTAATGAAGTAGATTTGTAATTTTACTTTAAATACAATTATGTCAAATGTATATTTATCTCAACGAAATCCAATAAACTACTCTACTAATAAATTACAACCTAAAAACACCTCTTTTAATCCAGCAAATCTAACAGCAACCTCCTACAACATTATTCAATAGCAATAATTAAATCGGTAGCAGCATTCGGTTGGTAAAAAGCAGCATGAGGAATCCCTTTGCAATCTCCACGAATGTTTGTGAATTTATAACGATCGCCTGATTTTGCTTGTTGAATAACCTTTAATATATTGCCCTTAAAAAAGCCTCGTTGGCCCCGCCAACCTTCTTCCCAAGTAGAATTAAACACCTGCTTTTTTCCGTCTTTAGGAGTGTATTCTAAGGTATAAGTATATACCCAGCACTTTCCATCGTATTCGCCCTTTTTAAAATTAGCCGTTAACATTTTTTGGAGTTGCATTTGCTGTGCCGTCAAATGTTTAGGACGACCAAGTTCTCCCAACTCAGTTTCTAACACTAAATCTCGAATGTTCTTCACATAATAAGTCGCACTAGCCAATTCTGTTTTATCTTCTGCGTTTATTAATCTTACCTCTACCTTTTCCTTAGGCTTGGACACTCTTAAAACATAGCTATTGTTTCCTTTTCGGTAAGCTTTTACCCCTCCCCCTTTTGCACTAATTCTTGCATTGTAAGAAGGTATTCCTCCTGAAGCAATGTGAATAATATTCTCTTGTCTTGTGTACAAAGTATTGGGATAAAAACTTTGTATAGCTGCTTGCTTGTTTCCAACAGCAAAGGTAAATTCTTTATTAAGGGTATCTTTATGTGGATTGTTAGGATGTGTAAGAACAATCCTTGCTGTCATTTTCCTTTCTCCTATACTGCTAGGTTGATATTGGTAAATGGCTTTACCACCTTTTATCTCCAATGGCTGATTATTTATGGAGATCGATTCGATGTATGGATATTCCCGAAGGGCCAGCCCAATCTCTGCTTCATACGTTTCATCCATTGTGATATAGCTTTTGACAGCAGCAGTATACCCCTCTAATACCCCGCAGGAAGAATCAAGACGACATCTTTTTTTAAGTTCATCCAACTGAACTCTTAATTGCATTATGGTTGCATTTTTTTCTTTTAAAACAAGCTCACAATCTGTTAATGGAGGCTTTGAGAAAGAAAAAATCATAAGAATAATTGAGGTAACCAAAAAGAATCTAACAAGAGCAGGCATTCGAGAAAGGGTTAATTGTTCTGTAAAACGTTTCAAAAGATATGAAAATAGCAATAAGCCATGAATTTATTGAAGAGCTGCGAGCGCTAGCAAAACTAACGATAAACACTCGTAAAGCGACCTGCCTTAGAAAAAGGACGCTTCTATTTTAGTAGGGTAATTGCTCCCCTATGGGTCGCGTCCTCTAGTATATAGTCAGATTGCAACTGGAGTATCCAGCCTTATATATTGCCATAGCAACCAACGCTGTGTTCTCCCACGAAATAAAACCCTGTTCATACATTGATAAAGGAGCAGATATCACGTAAACTCTTAACTACTGTTAGGCGATGTACTTCCTCCTTGATTTAACGCAATTTTTGAAGGACAATCGCCGCTTTGTCTTTATTACCAGCTCCCCCTACAGACATGCATATTTATTATTTTTAATAAATTGCTTATCAAAAATCATCCCATACAACTTGGGGTCCGTCAGTAATAATTCATTTAAAGCGCTTCTTCTAATTCTTTTTCTGTATATTTCACACTTCCTTTTAAGAAAAGGAGAAATTCAATACACATTTTATTAAAATTTTAACACTTTAGACCATGAAATACTTTTTAGAAGGATTCCAACGGTATGCCCAATTTGATGGAAGATCAGAACGTCCTGCTTATTGGTACTTTTTCTTATTCAATACTATTTTATCTTATGTATTATTATTCATTGATATTGGAATAGGTACTACTTTTGGAGCGGATGAATCATCTGGTATTTTAAACTTAATTTATACCTTTGCTTCTTTACTTCCATCTATTGCAGTTGGCGTCAGAAGAATGCATGATATCAACAAAAGTGGTTGGTTTGTGCTCATTCCGTTCTACAATATATATTTATTGGCTCAAGCTGGTGATGTTGGTAAAAATAGATTTGGCAATGACCCACTAGGCGGTGGAGATGACAATGACATGACAGAGCACTTAGTTTCAGAATAAGCAACATCTTAACACAAGATGTTGTCAGAAAAGCTCTCCAAATAAAAGTAAATATAAGTCATCCTGAATCTTAGAATTAAATAAGGTTCGGGGTTTCTTTTTCTACATTTATGTCAGGGTAACAATACAAATAGAAATGGCCTACTGCATCAAAGCAATAGGCCATTTCTATTTGTATAATGTAAGGTCACACTAGAATTTAATCCATATCCAAAGCTGCTCCATCAATAATGATGTCGCCATAACGCTCCTGTACCGCTTTCAATCCTGCATTAGGAGGCAAGTCACGCCCTTTGGTCATTTTATCGGTTGTATCATCCATCCCAGAACTACGACTTTCTTTCTTAGAACTAGTTGGAGTATTGGCTCGGCTTGTTTTCCCGTTGTCTCCTTTATAAACAAATCGGTATTGGATGTATACTTCATCCTTGATTTGACGCAATTTTTGAATGGTCGTCGCTGCTTCTTCTTTATTAGCAGAACGCTCTACAAACATTTCTACTTGCTCTCCTGTGAAATTCTTTTGAAGCATTCCATCATCAGAAACAGCATAGTATCCTGGTGTTTTAATAAAAACACGGACTTGATCGTCCAGATCTTTGCCACCAATAGTGACTGCTTTGTCTAAGTTTTTTGCCTGTACATTAAATACATTTCCATCAATACTAGGAGTCAAGGTATAACGACCAGCTTTGACTAACTGTGCCAAAACTTGCTCTGGAAAATTAGCCGTAATTTCCAATTCGACGCGAATAAACCCTTCGTCCCACGGCACCGCTTCTACTCCTAAGTTTCTAAAATCAAAGGCAATCATAGAGGTCCCTTTAGGGTCCATTGTTTTGACCAACGTTTTATCTCCTTGGGCAAATAGGTTTTGTGTGGCAACTAATAAGAGTAATACAAAAGTAAAACGAAGTTGTTTCATCATTGTTGGGTGTATTAAATGGCTAGTGTAGTAGCCAACTAAAATGAAATAATTTATTGGATGCTGATAAGCGTTTCCTTATGGATAGATAAAGCAGGCAAAAATGATTCCGCTTTTTCTTCACAGTTCCTTTCTTGATCGATTAAAAGGCACTAGTTTTTTGCTTATAAGACTTCTTGTTCTTCTAATAATAACTGACAAGTATTGCCAATGCGTTCTTCTAACAACAAATGACGGCCTTCCGTCATTTTCTCTAGGAGCGCTTCTGTGGTATGGCGAATTGTCACTAATTTTAAGCCTTCGATCTTTTTGATGTCGTATTGTCCTGCTAATTCTTCCAACAGAGCAGCGATACGCGCTTGATCTTGATTCACACAAACAGAAAAAGCCAAAGCGGTATTTTGGGTCATATTGACCTTAATTCGATGCCTAGAAAGCGCATCAAATAAGCGTGCAAACTTCGCCTCATCCACAAAGTAAAAATCCTTAGAGATCATTCTCAATAAGACTTGCTCTTTTTTCACAACCAACATAGAAGGGTACTCCTGTAGTGTTCTATCAGTAATGGTTGTCCCTCCTCCTGTTGGATCTATAAATGATTTAACGTGTAGAGGAATGCTTTTATTCTGTAATGGGCGAATCGTTTTGGGATGAATCACTTGAGCGCCATAATAGGTCATTTCAATGGCCTCTTTGTAAGACAGTTGCTCCAACAAAGTAGGATTATCAAATAAGCGTGGATCTGCCGTCAATACTCCAGGTACATCTTTCCAGATGGACATAGATTCGGCATTGAGGCAATACGAAAAAATCGCAGCGGTATAATCCGATCCCTCTCTTCCAAGTGTGGTGGTAAAGTTTTCGGTTGTAGCCCCTAAGAAACCTTGTGTTATAACCAACCCTTTATCCAGCAAAGGCGCAACGCGTTGCTGAATCGCTTCCTCGGTCGCGTCCCACTGTACCCCTGCTTCTCGATACGTATTGTCTGTCATCAAACAATCGCGCACATCTAACCAAGTCGTGGCCACACCTTGTTGTTGTAGATACGCCGCTATAATATTGGTAGAAAGCAACTCTCCTGTACCTACAATCTGATCGTACAAATAATCATAGGTGTCTTGTGGTTCTTCTTCTAGAATCCATTCTAAATCTATAAAAATATCATGCACCTCATTTTGTAAGGTAGTTGGTACTTCTTCAAACAATTCTTGAATAATTTGCTCATGCTGTTCACGCACAGCTTGTACTCGTTTTTGCAACACTTCCAACTGGCGCTCCCAATAAGCTTGCAAAATACCTTCCATGGCATTAGTTGTCTTACCTGCTGCCGAAATCACAATCAACAACTGTTTATCTTGCTGTTGTTGAATGATGTTAACAATATTTTTAATCGCGGAGGCGTTTTTGATGGACGCCCCACCAAATTTGAATACTTGCATAGTAGTAATTCTGCTATTGTTAGTAAAAGAAGTTTAAATAAGGATCTACTAAAAAACACAGCAAGTTTAGTAAAGTTTTCGCGAAGATGCCTTCTAAAAGACAGGTCTTTTTTAAAAGCCGTTTAAACCATGAACTATAAATGAAATACTCCTGACTGTAGAGTGATAATTCACCGCATAATTAAATAGAATGTCGTTGACCGCTAAATACAATTTGCTGGCTTTTTTAAGCCCTTTAACAATACGATAAAAGCTATTCCAAAACAACTGCTGCATAAAAAAACGCATAAAAAAAATCCTTGCAAAAAGTCAATAAATCTAGTTTGTCCTACCCGTTAGCTTATTTTTGTCTTATCTGTGTACCTACTTGCTTTAATTTGTGTTAAGAATTCGATAGATAACGCTACGTTTCTTATTATTGCAGTAGATGGGGCTGCATCAACTACACTCCATTTACTTACAATTACTGATTCATTGAACAAGAATAAGCGATCAAAATAACAACCTTGCCTATAAATTCACTGTTGATGAATTAGAGCAAGCCATTTAACTTTTGTTCAATTTGGCATAGTTTTAAATCTTCTTGATATTAGACCGGCTTCACTAGGGCTATTTTTTTATTAGAATGACCTTTGCTGAACCTATTTTATTATTACCATACTTTACCTTGATTTATGTATCAATATATTTCTTTGTTGTGCACACTTCTAGCGTTTTTCTCTGGCTCCATTTTATTAGCGCAAGAGACGCAAGTGATTTATTTAGAGAATCCTTCTTTTGAGGACATTCCTGGCCCAGGCCGCATTCCTCGTGCTTGGACAGATTGTGGCCATAGCCAAGAATCTCCACCAGATATCCAGCCTTATGGAGGATTTAATGTTACCCGCCCTGCCAAAAACGGCCGTACCTATGTCGGTTTAGTTGGCCGTGATAACAACACTTGGGAAGCAGTTGCCCAACGCCTTACTGATCCTATTGTGAAAGGAACTTGTTATAAGTTTTCTTTACAGGCTTGTAAGTCGCCAATTTATCTCAGTCCTACCCGCAAGAACCAAACCCGTCCTACTAATTTCAAAGATGGGATGGTTATCAGAATTTGGGGTGGTAACAGCGCTTGTGACCGTGGAGAGTTATTAGATGAAATCAAAGAATCTATCAATCATTATGATTGGCGCTTGTACAATTTTGAATTCAATCCTTCCAAAGCGGACTACAATTATGTTATTATTGAAGCCTATTACAAAACGCCTGTTTTAGCGCCTTATAATGGTAATGTATTAATAGATAATGCCTCTGAGATTTTCTCTTGTGAAATCCCAACAGATGAGCCCTTAGCAGTCAATGATCCTAAAGATCCCAAGCCAAAGGACCCTATTAAAAAAACAGACCCTTTCACTCCCCAAAAAAATCCTACTGTCACACCTAAAAAAGCCCCCAATACCTCCGCAGCAGATATTGTCGCAGCAGACAAAGGTAATTTCGATCCCAATGCCATTGATGTTGAATCCATTAAAGTGGGAGACAAATTTCGTCTAGAAAATTTATATTTCCAAGCAGATTCTGCTTCGATTACTAGAAATGCCGAACGTGTTTTGATGGGCTTATATGAATTCTTAAAAGCCAACCCCAATGTATCGTTAGAAGTAGGCGGCCACACCAACGGTTTACCTCCTGATGAATATTGTAATCGCCTCTCTACTCAACGTGCCAAGAATGTCGTCGCTTATTTGCGCCGCCGAGGCATTGATGGAACCCGTATGGGCCACAAAGGCTATGGCAAACGCAAGCCTATTAGTGATAATGAAACATCCGCAGGGCGTAGGCGCAACCAGCGTGTAGAAATTATAATTACAGATATTGAAGGAGAAGGTTAATTCCATCCAAATAAAATTAACAATTTATTAGTTTTTAGAATAGCTTTAGAGGAATCCATCTCTAAAGCTATTTTTTTACTAAAAAAATCAATAAGAAGTTCTAAATCAAAGACTCCATATAATGAAAGAACAGCTTAAAAATCATATAGAGCAAGTAGTTGCTTTAACAGAGGAAGAATTTGCTTTCATTTCATCTCATTTTTCCTTTAAACGTTATAGAAAAAAGGAATTCCTCCTTCAAAAAGGAAAAATGGTCAAGCATTGCTACTTCGTCCTTTCAGGTCTTTTAAAATTAGTGTATGAAGGAGAGGAGGGAAAACAACATATTATATCCTTTGCAATGGAAAATTGGTGGGAAAGTGATTTTTCAGCCTACTTTACACAACAAAAGGCAAAGATGTCTTTACAATGTCTCGAAGACACCGATGTACTTTGTATTACCTTAGAAAATTATCAAAAACTAGCCGCTCAATCCCCTAAAATGGCCAGTTTCTTTCTCCAAAAATCTAATGCAGGACATATTGCTTCCCAACATAGGATTTTGTCTTTTCTGACCTCTAATGCAAAAACAAGGTATGCACAACTACTCGATCAATACCCTTCCTTATTTCAACGAGTGCCTAAAAGTCTTCTAGCTTCTTATTTAGGTGTTTCACGAGAAACACTTAGTAGGCTTTCTTCCTAGTTTTTTTCGCTTTTTCATAATTGTGATATTTATCACGGGTCAGTAAAGGCAGCATTTAATACCTTTGCATTGAACAAATTGGTTCATGATCATGACCGTTTTAAACAGCACTTAGTGGTTGGATTACAACGACCCAAGTCGCTTCATTAACACAAAACAAAAACAAATGGAAAAGCAAATAATCAATCCTTGGGAATGGCAAGATGAAAGAAGTTATGTACAGGCTGTTGAAGTTACGAATCCTAAAGGGACTCTTTATATTTCTGGCCAAACAGCTATAGATGCTAATGGAAAATCAAGTACTGCTGGTATGAGATCGCAACTAACACAAGCTATTCAGAACTTAGAGCAAGTGGTAAAAGAAGCGGGTTATTCCTGTGAAAATATTGTGCGATTGAATATTTATACCACTTCCGTAGAAGAGTTTTTTACCTGCTTTGATGTTTTCCAAAATTGGGCCACCCAATATGGAATAAAACAAACAAGCACGGTCTTAGAAGTTAATAAGCTTTTTGAGACCTTAAATATAGAATTAGAGGCAACAGTCGTTAGATAAAAAATTACTCGTCAAATCTTTCAAGGGAGTTGTTGAACGGATTCAACAGCTTCCTTTTTATTCGTCTCGTAATAAATATCCTAATTAGAAAGAATCAAGTATCCTTTTCTTTATTCCAAGATTTAGCTTAAATACAAAATCCGTTCTTTATAAAACACCCATCCCTTATCTGTCTTCTTATAAAAATACAAACTGGCAGACGCGCACAAAGAACCACCCTTAAAGCTCACCCAAACAATAGCTGTTTGTTGGTCTAAGGAAAAGATAGGTTTAGAAAGGATATAGTTTCCTTTGGTAGTCTTAGAGGAGCTATTGGAAATGCGAATAGGAATTCTAGCGTTTTTGTTTTTTTGTAATTGTTGTTGCGCGACGTTATAAGAAATAGAAATACCTTCTAGTAATAGTTCATCGTTCCATTCCTCTTCTATCGTTGTTGGTGGAGTAATTTGTCGCTGGTATTCCTCCTCCAAATAATTGAACCAATCTTCATTACAATAAGTTTTACAAAGACTAGTCCTCTCATCCATCCCAGCAACAAAGGCTTTAACAATAGATTGAGCCTCCTTAGGTTGTCCATAAACCAAGGTCTTCCATAAAAAGCTATGGAGTGCAATCAAGCATAAAGCACGCCACATGATCTATTGCTCAAAGGCATATTGTACAATATTGGCACCCATTTGCAAGGCCTTGCTTCGCATTTCTTCGCTATCGTTGTGCACTTCTTGATCTTCCCAGCCATCCCCTAAATCGGTTTCATAACTGTAGTAACAAACCAAGCGGCCTTTCCATACCAAGCCAAAGCCTTGAGCAGGCTTACCATCATGCTTGTGAATTTTAGGAATTCCTGCTTTAAAATCAAAGGTTTTGTGATAAATCTCGTGGGTAAAGGGTAACTCTACCCATTCTAAATCAGGAAAAACCTGCTTCATTGCTACCCGCACAAATGGGTCCATTCCATAGTTATCATCGATGTGTAAAAATCCACCAGAAAGCAAATATAAACGTAAATTTTCAGCCTCTCCAGGAGAAAAGACCACATTACCATGCCCTGTCATGTGTATGTAGGCGTGGTTAAAAATTTCTGCGCTGCCCACTTCTACTGTCTCATAATTTGGATCAATATTCGTATGCAATTCTTTGTTACAAAACTTCGCTAAATTAGGCAAAGCTGTAGGATTAGAATACCAATCCCCTCCTCCATTGTATTTCAGCAAGGCAAATTTCACCGCAGGGGCTTCATTTGCCAGTTTAAAACTAGAAAAAAGGAATCCAATAATTAACACCAAAGAAAGAACGATATACTTCATAATAGAACGGCTGGTAAATATTAAAAGAAAGCTGTTTATCAACTTCCCATCTAAACTAGAAAATTGTTCTAATAAAGTCCTGCTTCTAGTCTTGCTTTAATAATATGCTAACACAAGGAAAGAATCATAGGACTCCTATCGTCCTTTTTTATTGGCATAAACCAACTTGTATTCAGAATCAATTTTTCCTTGTTTGATTTTATCCAAACGTTTCTGAACAAAGCGTTTTTTGAGTGGTTTGAGTAAATCTACAAACAAAACACCCTCTAAGTGGTCATATTCATGCTGAACAACACGAGCGGTAATTCCATCAAAAATGCGGTCTTGCAATTCAAAATTTGCATCATAATACTCTATCCGTACTTTAGGATGACGGGCTACGTTACCTCGAACATCTGGAATGCTCAAACAACCTTCTTCATATTCCCATCGCTTGCCTGATTCATCTAAAATAATCGGATTGATAAACACTTCTCGAACAAATTCTGCGGCTTCTTCCTCTCGTTCGTCGGTATCCAATTGTTCGGTGTCTACCAAAAACAAACGAATGTTGCGGCCAATTTGAGGCGCCGCCAACCCCATGCCCTTTGTATGGTACATGGTCTCAAACATATCCTCGATCAATTGGGGTAAGTTGGGATACGTCTCTTCAATTTCCTCTGTTTCTTTTCTTAAAATGGGATGCCCGTAGGCATATATTGGTAATTTCATTGTGCTGTTCTAATTTTCTACCTTGGATAACGGGCTATTCTTATCAATAGCGGCTGCTAATATAGCAACATTTTTCTTAGGGTCGATGACCTCCTTCTCTATTATTCCTTCTTCTACCATTCAATTTTTATAAAAGCACTTTTAATACAGGAAAAAAGGCACCAATACGCTTCCCTTTATTATTATTCACCACAGCCAATTCCTAGTAAGAAATAAAAAACACAGATAAGGAACTGCCCTGCTCTTAAATTTACGTATCTTTGCAGCATTATGAAAGAAGAAAAGATAATAGAGAACGAGGTCTACTTACTACAAACCATTGTAGCAGACCCTAACCAAGAGCCTTTGCGCTTGGATAAATTTTTGATGAACCGCCTAGAAAATGTCACGCGTAATCGCGTTCAAAGGGCTATTGATGAAGGCTGGGTTTTGGTCAATGACAAAACAGTCAAAAGCAACCATCGAGTCAAACCTGGGCATGAAATCAAAGTGCGCTGGAAACGTCAAAAAACAGAAGGTGGCCCTGCCCCTGAGGAAATGGACTTGGATATTCGTTATGAAGACAACGATTTTTTGATTCTACACAAACCCGCTGGCTTGGTGGTCCATCCAGGTATTGGCAACCATGATGGTACTTTGGTCAATGGGTTGGTTCATTATCTTAAAGGTTTGCCTATTACACAAGATAATGAACGTCCTGGCATTGTTCACAGAATTGATAAGAACACGACTGGCCTAATGATTGTAGCCAAGAATGAAGAAGCTATGGCTCATATTGGCAAACAGTTTTTTGACCATACGATTCAACGTCGTTATTACGCGTTGGTTTGGGGAGACTTGGACGAAGATGAAGGAACGATTACTGGAAACATTGACCGTCACCCTCGCCATCGCCGTTTACGCGCCGTTTATCCTGATGGAGAACGCGGCAAACATGCGATTACGCATTATAAGGTCATCGAGCGGTTGGGTTATGTTACCTTGGTAGAATGTCGCCTAGAGACAGGTCGTACGCACCAAATTCGCGTACATTTTCAACACATTGGTCATCCCTTATTTGGTGATCCACAGTATGGAGGTGATCGAATTGTAAAAGGAACTGTCTTTAGTAAGTATAAACATTTTGTAATCAATAACTTTAAGTTATTGCCTCGACAGGCCTTGCATGCCAAAAGCATTGGTTTGATGCATCCTACTACCAATGAGTTTGTCTTATTAGAATCAGATTTGCCAGACGATTTTGAACAAGTATTAACACGCTGGCGGAACTATACCCATGGCCGTTTGAAATTAAAGTAAATTATCATTCACCAATCTTTGTATTATGAAACACATTGGGCTATTATTACTCGCCACTAGTTTATTGCTATTCTCTTCCTGCGCAAAAGAAAACGTTTCAGAAGAAGAACTCATTCAGGGTTATATTGAGAACAACAATTTAGATGCAAAAGAAGGCCCGAACGGCTTATATTACGTCATAGAACGCGAAGGAACTGGTATTCAAGCAGCAAGCGTTTATAGCGAAGTTACTGTTAATTATGTTGGTCGTCTAGCGAATGGATCTGAGTTTGATCGTTCAGGAAGCTCCTCCTACACCACTACCTTAGATCGCGTAATCAAAGGCTGGCAATATGGTATTCCACTCTTTAAAGTAGGTGGAAAAGGAAAATTAATCCTTCCATCTTCTTTGGGGTATGGAAGTAGTGGTTCTGGTTCTATTCCAGGCAATTCGGTATTGATTTTTGATATTGAATTATTGGATGTAAAGAATTAATTTCTGTTACACGGTATTTAGTCCGATATATCTGACTTACTTAAAAAGTAATTTTTTTATCCTAAATTTTAGCGCTTGCTAGAATTTAGGCTTTTTTATATATTATGGTTCATCATCTAGTTCTTTATTTTTCTAAAAAATTATTCTTATAAAGATGACTTTTCCTACTTCTCATTTTTTTTAGAAAACTGGAATAAGTTCCTCTACTCTACTCATTCAATCCATAATCATAATGAGCAATGCTGTTACAATTTCTGGTTCTACTTACACCATTAAGGGAACTGTTAAAGAAAAAAACACTCAAGAGGGCATTTTAGATCTTCATGTTATAGCTTATGACAAAGATATACTTTATGATGATTTTTTGGGTATTGCTGTTACTGATATTAATGGTGTTTTCAGCCTTAGTTTTGATTCTAAAAAATTCAAATCGTTATTTGATCGTGCACCAGATTTATATTTCATTGTTAAAGATGGAGGCCTAGAGTTGTTGAATACAGGTAATGAAGCAAAATCTGAATACCATATTATCAAAAATGCCACAGAAGCTACACCTGCTATTAATTTCTCTGTAGAGATTCCTAAATACACTAGAGATCTTAATTTTTTTAAGAAAAAGGGTCTTAATGATAGTGATGCTCTTAAGGCTTTTGAGGATCCTAAAAATAAATATTGGCGTCAATCTATTAACAAAAAGCCTGTCTCAGGGTGGACAGGTGGTTTTGAGCAATCCAACCCTGCTTTTTCTTATCCTAATCCTGACCTTAGTTCTTTAGGAAAGCCAAAAGACAATATGGCAAATATTAATAAACTACAACGCCAACAAAAAGTATTGTGGCCAGAATTTAGTTGGATCTCGGAACCTGCTGAAAACAAGCAAGAGGCTAAAGCCGCAGAAAAAACTCGCTGTTATCAAATGTTTGCCCCTGATATTTCTAGATTAGGCTATACCAATGAAGGACGCGTTTACTCCATTATTTGTCCACAACAAGGCACCTACATCCCTTACCTTGGAACAATGAATGTAGAAGTTACTGTAACAGGCAATAAAGGTTGGGTAGAAGAAGGAAAACCTGAAGATAAGAACTCCAGAGCATTAGCCGCAGACATGGGGGTAGAAGCCAAAATTTGGTTTAGTCAAGAGGCACAAAACGGAAAAATATTAAGACCATTGGTCACTTTATTAGAAAAGGAATACTTAGGCGATGAATACCAATATTTCCCCTCTACTAAGGAGAAAGCGATTGTTATCAATACGTTCAAACCAGGTTTCCCTAATGAGCCCAACTTTCCCTTATTGAAAGATACTTGTACTAATTTTGACATCCCTGAATTTGCCAAACATGAAGACATTTCTTGGTCTATTGGCCACTTAGCCGTACAAATTGGCGCCGTGAGAAAAACAGGGCATGACAAGATCGATCATTTCAATCAAATGATTGTGGATATCTTTAATATGGGCGCTGGCAATATGCTAAAAGAAAACAATGTACTCACTTGGAATGTATGGTTCACTGCCCCAGAGCTAGTAGACACCAAAGAGTGGGAAGATCATGCTAACTATTGGCGAGAGTCGATTGATGTAGACCATGCCAGTCCTGATGGACCTGGTACGACTCCAAGATACTTTGATGGGACTCCTTTCACCCCCATGAAAACAATCATCGCCAAGTACTTGAAGGAGTTAATTGTTTTTATTGTGAAAAACTACTTCTCAGGAGACAAGGCCTCTAAAGAGGGGGATGAACTTTTAGCCCTAAAAGATAAAATCAAGAAAGATACAGAAGCTTAATAAAGTTTTCTTGGTGCCTTCATTACTCTTATAAAAACAGAGCCATCTCTATAGCAGAGATGGCTCTGTTTTTTCATAACAAGTGTTAACCTACCTAGTTCTTATTTCTTCTCAAACAAAGCCACACTCTCAATATGAGCCGTATGCGGGAATTGATCTGCCAAACTAAAATGACGCAAAGTATAACCAGCCTCTACCAACGTCTGTGTATCTCGTGCTTGTGTAGAAGGATTACAAGAAACATAGACGATAGAAGGCGCATTTAGTTCAATAATACGTGTCAACGCTTTGGGTACAATACCGCCTCTTGGTGGATCTAGTACAATCGTACCAATTTTGCCTTTGTATTGTGGATAATCGTACAAGAATTTCCGTACATCTGCTGCATAAAAATCAATGCCTTCAATCTTATTTCGTCTAGCATTTTCCTTGGCATCTTCAATGGCCTGTGGTACAATATCCACTCCAATGACCTTATCAATATGAGGATCATTTGCTAACAATTGTGCAATAGTACCTGTTCCACAAAACAAATCCATCGCAACAGCCTGCTCCGTCGCATTCTCTAAACTCAAGCGCACATAGTCAATCACTTTTGCGTATAGTTTCTCCGCACATTGTGGATTGGTTTGGAAGAAACTCTGCATACTGATTTCAAAATCCAAGCCTAGAATACGTTCTACAATCTTAGATTTTCCGTACCACAACGTAGACTTCTCTGCTGGCTGTTTAGCGGTATCTCCTACTTCATCATTGCTTGTTTGAATTACGCCCGCCAAACGATCGCCTAGAATTTTTTTTAATAAAGCCACAAAACCCACTTTATCAAAAGCCTCTAGTTGCTCACTTGTTGTTACCAAATTAAACAATAGCTCGTCATCTAAGTAGCTTTTGCGCACGACCAAAAAACGGAAAAAACCCTGACTTTTTCCAGGATTCCAAGCAGGCAAGCCACTCTCCTCACAAAAAGCACGAATTTTAGCCATGGCTCCTTCTAATTCTTTATCAAACAAGCCAGAATCATCATTCAATTGCTCCACAGCCCACCATTGTCCACGGCGTTTAAAACCTAAGGCAAAGCCTTCTGTTTCTTCTCCTGTGTGTAATTCAGACACCAAAGTAGAAAAAGAATATTCCATTTTATTTCTATAATGCCACACAGAGGGCGAGCTAATGTAGCCCTGATAGCGCTCCCGAATAGATTCTAGGCCACTGAGACGCTTAAACATCTCCAAAGTCGATTGCTCCTTGTATTGCTCTTGTTGCGCAATCGGCAGACGAGCAAAGGGTGCCCCTGGAATAGGCTGGTAAGGAACGTCCACTTCTTCGGCGGCAGGTTGAGTCACCTTCACCAATTTGCACTTGGCAAAGCGTTTTTTCTTTTTGATAACCTTGGCCGTTACCACTTGGCCTGGTAAACTATTTTTGACAAACAAAACATAATCGCCTTGTTCGGTGGGCATTTTTGCCACTCCTTCTCCTCCAAAAGCCATTTCTTCAATGACTACATTCTCTAAAGGCGTACCTTTCTTAACAGGCTGTGTTGGTGTTTTCACGCTATTTATAATTCTTACGATGCTAAAAATTTACTTCTATTTGGCAATAGCCTTCTCCTTTTACTTAAAAAGCCTTCAACAATGGGTTGAGGGCTTTTTAGGAAGGTTATTATTTTCTTGGGAACAAGATACACATTGCTTAGGAATAAGCAGCGCCTACAGGCTTTAACTGTTCTAGTTTATCTGATTTTTTTTGAATTTTCTTCTTTAAGGTATGTTGTGGAATCCCATTTCCTGTAAATTCCTTGCCATGGGTGCTGTATCCAAGTTTCTTATAAAAGTCCAAAGCGCCTACATGGGCATGCAAACGAATCTCCTTATACCCTTTGTCTATCAACAGTTGCTCAATGGAGTCCAATACTTCTCGTCCGTTTCCCATCCCCTGTTGTTCTTTCTTGATCACCACTTGACGCAATAAACAGATCTTACGCTTGTTCATCAATTCGTCTTCTTCTTCACAAACTTTGGCAACCACAGCTCCAATCACTTCCCCTTCTTCATTCGACACAGCCAAATGCACATCTTTGTATTCTTGTGCAAACGCTTCAATGTCAATTTTTGCCTCTAATGGGCGATACAAATACGCCAAACGCAAATCCACCAATTCATCATAAATCGGCGAGGCAAACATAACGGATACAATATTCATGTTTTTTATTTTTTGCGCACCTCTTTTCCCTCTTTCTATACTTGATCCTTGTCAACAGTAATTAGGAGTTCTTTGAGGCGCATTGGTCCATCAATGCATCGAAGTCGTTCCACGGACTTCCTTATCAAGATAGAAATTTTATAGCAGGTCGGCTAATTTGTTGTAAAAAAATCTCCCCGTAGGAACCTTCTTCCTTTTATCTTAGTTATACCCCCTACAACAAGCGTGTTTAGTTTTTTATCATTTTTTTTAATAAAAAATTGATTCTTCTTTTGTTTTTTATCAAAATGTTCTAAATTTGCACTCGCTTTAAGCTTCTATTATACCAGAAGTGGTTAGCTAATTGGCTCGATAGCTCAGCTGGATAGAGCATCTGCCTTCTAAGCAGACGGTCACAGGTTCGAATCCTGTTCGAGTCACTAAAAAGTCATAAGTTGTTGATTTACAACTACTAATATAGTGCAATTTCCTTTCATTGCTGCAAACTTTAAAGTGTTTTTGCACTATTGGGTCTCCTTTTTGACCCCCTCGAAAACTGCCCTAGCTTTATGCTAAGGCGGTTTTTGAGGACTTTTTAAATCTTTTTCTACACAAGTGTGTCTCCTTTTTGGCCCCCCTCTCTTAAAATGGGTCTCTTTTATTGGCTTTTTCGATCTGCAATATTACCTTTGTGTATTGCAGCAATGAAAGGAGAAATTTTATTAACCATAGTCATTAACGGGCGAGGTAAAAAATCTCGCAAAGACAGTACCCTACCTATTCAGATACGAGCGTATCAGAATAGGAAAAGACGGTTGTACCCTTCTGGTCTCTATGTTTTGCCTCATCAATGGGATAACAGCAACCGCTTAGTTCAGGAACATCCTTTGGCCAATGAATACAATGCAGAGCTCACCGCTCAAAAATTATCCTACCAGCGGCACATTCTCGACCTCAAGCGCACCAACAAAGTCCCCACACTCCAACGACTAGACAACTTTAGAGAATATGGCCCTATCAAATCCTTTATAGACTTTATTGCGCACGAATTGGAAAAAGATCCCACTCTTTCCAAAGGCACCCGCAGAAATCACCAACAAACCCTTAATAAACTCATAGAGTATCGCCCCGATACCAGTTTTTCTGATTTGAGTTATTTATGGGTGGAACAATGGGATGCATTCTTACGAAAACAAAAACTCTCTGTCAATTCTATTCATGGGCACCATGGCCGTATTGTTCGCTACATCCATTTGGCAGAGAAAAAAGAATTGTTCGCTAATTTCACCAACCCTTATCATCATTTTAAGCGCAAAACAGAGAAAACTTCTACCATTGCCCTATCCCGCTATGAAGTTGCCGCTCTGAAGGCCTTAGAGCTAAGTAATGAGCCGCATTTAGAAAGAGTGCGGGATCTCTTTTTGTATTGCTGCTATACAGGCTTAAGAGCGGCGGATGCAGTGAGCTTGCGCTTCTGTGATATTGATCGAGATGATAAAGGCTATACCATGAATATCATTGCTCAAAAAACAGGCAAACAACTCCTTTCTACCCTCTATAAGTTATACAATGGAAAGCCTCAACATTTAATACAACAGTATGAAGCACAAAGAAAAGTTGCTCCTAGCAGCCCTGAGCTGGTCTTTCTAGAAAAAAATGATGGACTAACCAACCAATACCTCAATCGTATTTTAAAAGCCCTTGGTAAGCGCGCTAACATCAAAAAACGCCTCACTTCTCATGTGGGTAGGCATACTTTTGTGACCGATATGTTTAGTCGAGCTTCTCCTGGAGTTGTGAAGGAGCTGGTGCAGCATGGGAGTATTGCTACTACTATGCGTTATGCGCATTTGCAGAAGAAGCATATTGATGATGCACTGGATAAGATTGATTGGGGGGAGTAAGTTCTTTAGGTATTAGAATTTTACCTAGACTCTATACGCTGTGGTAGTGGGCAATTCTATTATAGCTTGTCTAAAGCCAAAGTATTTTTGTTCATTACCTAAAAAAGCCTTGATAGTAAGTTATCAAGGCTTTTTTAGAAATGTTTACGTTGTCTAAATTTTTCACAACAACATATCTTCCAATTCTTTAATATAAGGACAATATCCCATAGGCCCAGGGCCCACAATCATATAGTCCTTAAGTTCTGCTGTTCTATCAGCATTGATAAAACTATCTTTTCTTATTCCCATTGCTCTACCTTCCTCTGAATCTTTTTCTACCCAAAAACCTCGACATTCATTTGTTCTATCTGTTCCAGTTATCATACAGGTAAACGAAGAGTCATCATATACCTCAATAATTACCACAGGCCGAGGCTTTGTTTCTATTCTATCTTCAAATGGAAAATAAGCTAATACAATGTCGCCACTCTGAAATTTTGACATGTGTGTTAACGTTTAATAAACTCTATCTCACCTAAGGCAAGTGCTTTTGCATAATCGTATCCATCATCATCTTCTTCTTCCAGTATATCTATAATACCTGCGTTCAGTTCCAATGCTTTCTCTATTTGTTCATCTGTAAGTCCTTTGGGTAACAGGCAAAGCTTCACAGCAAGTTCTTTACGGATTTGTTTCACTAATTTTAATGCAGTATTGTAGGATCTACCAAAAAATCTCATAAACTTAGGAAAATCATCTAAACTTATATATTGTTGATTTACGGCTCTAATCCTTATATATGCTTTCTTGAACAAATCATAATCTTCCTCTGTTTCTATTGATAGTGTTCTTAATTCAATTAAATATTTTTTCAACTGGCGATTACTGATAGCAATAGGAATAGAAAGAATTAAGAAAAGTGCCAACACTAACAGAAAGGTAATAAAAAGTATAGGAGCTGAAACTATTGTAACAATAGTTCCACCCATATTTGACCACAAATCATTGATTGCTTTGATGATATTCAAAGCACTGGTTGAGGTAGTTGTGATTTCTTCTTTTATTGTAATTTCCATCTCTCTGAATATATTTTCATTATCACTTTGTATAAAATGCTGTACATTATCAGAAAAAATAATAGTACAAAAAGATAAAAAACCCATGTAATAATGTAACAAATATAACGTTTTTTTTGCAAAAAAAGTTGTTTCAAAATAAAGTTTAACTTCTATTAAAGAGTATTGCAAATAGCTTTGAATTCCTCTCGCCCTCCTACACCTATTTAACCTTCTAATTATTTCTCTAAGATAAAATATTGTAGAAATACAACTACCCCTCATGCTTCCAAGGCTGGTTATAGCTACGTTTTGAATAATCAGGCAACTCCAATTCTTCATTAGGCTTACCCAACTCCGATGAAGCACACCGTTCACACTGACGGACACACCACTTATTAGGAATTTGATTGTTGTCTATTGGTTTGGCTTGTCCTCCTTCATAAGTACCAGGATCTATTGGTGCTTCCCCCAATTCATCATCGGATAGAAAGGCATAATCATCCAAATCTTGCTCCTCAAACTCTATTTTTGGTCTGGCAATAATCCCCCAGGCTTTGTTACATTTTTCATCACAAGCTACTTTCATAGATTGCCCAAAATAAGTTATAATCGTTTCCATTTTTTTACATGTTGTAGTTAATAGTTGAGAGTCAATATTACTTAAGCAAGGCTTCATAAAACAACTCCACATCCATACTATCCCCCAAATAACAACCTGTTATCACCCCTTTTTTTGTATTGATAAGCGACCAGAAGCCATTCCAATTAAAAATACCTTCGTTCTTTTCCTGCCTCTTATTGGGATCATAAAAATCTAGTGTCTTATTATACGCTCTTCCATATAGAGCACTTCCATGATAGATACCTGAATTTTGTAAGAAGTTGTTAACCGCAATGGTTATTAGGTTCTCTTTAAAATAAGTGCTCTTCGTCGCTTCTTCTCGAATGATTTGGTGTACGCTCTTGAAAAACACATCCATTCGCTCAAAGTCGGTACACTTCGTTTTGCACAAATAAGTAGCTAAATCATCCAATGTCTGTCTTTTCTTCTTCATAACAGCTTCTACCTTCTCAAAAGCACGGATCATTTTTTTGTGCGTTACTTTCCCTTTTGGAAGACAGGCTAATACTTGTTGTTTTAATTTTTCCATCTTAATGTTAGTTGGTTGTTTTTTAAATCCTATTCTCTCTCTTATCCGTTTCATCCCCCAAAGCGCATAAATCCTCCTTCCCACTCCAAGCCCAACACTCCAGTAGCCCCATTCCTAAACTTGGCCACAATCACCTCCGCTTTCCCCTTGGTAGAATTCCCTTCCTCATCCTCTAGAATGCCATACTGTTCTAAGCGACTCAAGAAGACTACTAGATCTGCGTCCTGCTCTACAGAGCCTGATTCCCGCAAGTCCGATAATTGCGGACGTTTGTTGTCTCTTTTTTCGCAAGCCCTAGAGAGCTGAGACAAGGCAATGACAGGCACATTTAATTCCTTGGCCAAGCCTTTGAGGCCACGAGAAATGGCCGCTACTTCTTGTTCTCGTTGTTGGTGTGGATCTGCTGCTGCGGTCATCAACTGCAAATAGTCAATGATGAGGAGCTGTAGTTTACCTTGGGCGTGTAGCTTCTTGCAGCGGGCTCTGAGTTGAGTGATACTCAAACCTGCAGTATCATCTATATACAAGGGTAGGTTCTTCAGGATGGGCGCATACGTTCTTATTTTGGCGCGGCCTTCTTCTGTGAGCAATGTTTGGTTGTTGATGCCTGCTTGTTGCTTAATAACTCTGGTAGTGAGCTGTAGGGCACTCATTTCTAAAGAGAAGAAGGCGACAGAGAAGCCTGCTTGAGCCGCATGATGGGCCAATTGTAGCGCCAAGGCTGTTTTACCCATACTTGGCCGCGCGGCTAGTATGATTAAGTCGGACGCTTGCCAACCTCCAATACATACATCTAGATTGGTAAAGCCTGTGGGCACGCCCGCCGTTCCGTTCTCTTGCTTGGAAAGTTGTTCTAAGTTGACCACGGCACTATTGAGCAGCTGGAGCATCGTAGAGCCATTCCCATAGTTGGACAGCTCCATTAGCTCCTCACAGGTTGTTTCTAATAAAGCAAGCGCGTCTTTATCGGCTCGATATGCTTGTTCAATAGTAGCATGGGCCCAAAGCAGGAGCTGACGACGGCGATAAGCCGCCATGACCATTTTTGTATGCTGTTCTATATTTGCACTGGATCCGACTCTATGGGTCAGCTCGACCAATTGATAAGCGCCTCCTACTTGGTCCAATTGTTCGCGCTCTTGAAGGTATTCTACTACTGCAATGAGATCCAACGCGTGGCCGCCCTGGTAAAGTGTTACTATTGCTCGGTAAATGAGTTGGTGGGCGGTGCGATAGAAGGCTTCCTGAGGCAAACTATCTTGTATTAATACAAGGGCTGCTCGATCGAGTAAGAGCGCGCCTAGTATTGCTTCCTCTGCTTCTGTTTGGTGGGGGAATATGTGTTTGGAGGAGGGCACTATAGATAGTGCTCCTTGGTAGGTTTTGGGTTGTTGTACTTTGGGAGATGTTCGCAACTCTTTGTGGGGTT
Source organism: Aureispira sp. (assembly GCA_050633105.1). GTDB lineage: Bacteria > Bacteroidota > Bacteroidia > Chitinophagales > Saprospiraceae > Aureispira. Next base: position 72,617 of record JBOEFW010000023.1, read on the forward strand.
GCGGTATTGGACGAACTGAAGGTAATTATTTGATACGTAAAAACGGCTCTATTGATAAGATTATCTTGGTCAAGGTATAAAGAAAGTGTTCATTATTTTTTCTTAATTAGAATAATATCTACTTCTCCAGGCTTTAGAGATTTATCCCCAAATAGTTTTGTTTGAGTTTTAGTTGCTGCAGTGAGTGGCTTATCAATAATTTTCGTTTTGTGTCTAGGGAAGTGCTTCTGTAGAATCTCAAGTGTAGAATTAAACGTAAATTTTCTCTTATCCGTTCGTACATAAATTGTACTTTTTTCGGCCATTAAATTAGCACTTGTTCCAAAAACATCATCTAATAATTGATAGTAATTCTCTTTATTATTAAACCGTCCTTTATGTTTTTCTTTTAGTTTTTTAGGGATAGAGGCTCCTCCTAGCATCCATAATCTTAACCATTGATCAGCATGATAATCTGTTACAGAGCAATACGGCGGTGAGGTAAACAGTAATGAAAACTTTTTTTTGTTAAAATCTTCTATTTTCTGTACTTCTTGAAGTTCAACAGTACTATCTCCAAATATAACTTGACTATCAGTTAGAGTTGGCATTCCCTTCCTGTAACGCCAATTTATCTTTTCTGCTAATAATTCTTTAGGATTTATCTCTGGTGGTTTGTGGAGGTTATTTTTCTTCCACCATTCTATAGAATAATTCATTCCCATAGATTTAGTCATTCTCATTTGGTTAGATAAACCCTCACCTATTTTAGCATGTAAATAGACTAAAATAATGGACATTAATGTTGCATCCGCAGAGTCTTCTTTCCAGTTTAAATGAGTCCTAGCTGCTAATAGAAATTTTAGAACATCATCACAGTAACAAAACCTGTAGAAAATAGGCATTTTCTCAATCCCACGATTATAATAATTCCTTATTTTGTATAAATAAAGAAGGCGCTCCATTACATCTTCTTTTTTAGCTGGATTTAGTTTTACAGTGCCATACAGCCAGCCTACTGGATTTATCTCTATCCCTAAACTATATCGTCCAAGAACACTCCCCGCATAAATACTAGAACTTCTACCCGCAAAAGGGTCTAAAATAAAGTCTCCCTTTTTTGAATATTTATTAACAACATCAAAGGCAAAGTCTACAGGGAACATAGCATAATAGGGCCCAAACCTAGCCCACCTAGCCTCTGCTGTTCTAAAACCTTTTGTTACGTCATTAATTTTAGGCATACCTTTATTTTTTTTCTCGAATTTCACGAGCCATGTTCTCAAAAATTGCATTACCTAAATTTAAAGGTATTGCTGCTTCTGCATGTGCTGTAGCCAAAGGTAATACAGAATTGTTATATTTTGCAGAAACTAGTTTATCTAATAACATTAAACAATCCGACAATCTAGGAAATTGTGCAGGGAAGGCTGTTTTAGGATTTGATTGATAATTAGTAAATGTAGCAATAGAGGGTACTACCCTGTAACCTGATTTATTCTTATAAAAGAATTTCCTTCCAAAAGAAGTATCCTTTAAATATACATAAGTTGGGCTATCGTTTAACACGATATTGTCTTTTATATAATCATTTGTTAAAAGGTAAGCTGCTTGGTTTGGGAAATTATCTTTTGTTCCATCTTTCTTCACATCAATATCTGAAAAGTGGTTAACAAAGTTGCCTGTTCTTTCAATTCCAACAATCAATAAATCTAATCCACATTGTTCCTTTACCTTTTTATTAATTCGATTAAGTTCAGCACGAAAACTTTTAGCTAACCATGAAGAAGTACTAGGAATAGCTAAAGAACCTTCTATAAAAAATGCGATATGTCCAAGAAGATCAAACCATCCCTCTTTTTGTTCAAATGACCTTAGTAAATGTATAAGTTGCAATTGTTTAATTGTTTCTTTTATTCGCCCATACATTTCTCCATTTGTTCCCGAAGGTTGCATCAGTTCATGTAATCGTAGATTATCTGTGGAATAAATCTTACCTCCGCAGTTAGCACAATTGTATTGACCTACCTTTTTCTCTAAACGGGCAGTACAATCATCATGAGGACATTGAGGTAAAGTAGATTTACTTTGCCATCTAATTTTAAGCATTGCTTCATAGGTATCTAAAAGGCTTTCTGTATTATCAGAAATACGTACTTCTTCTAATTTTTCATAAAACATTTTCCTCATACTAGATTTTGCAGAAGCTTCTCCATTTAGGACAACATTAGCGCCAACCATAAGACTGTCAATAGAACTAGACTGCTCAACTTCTCTGTATAATTGAGGATCAACAAAACGAGAACCTTCCAATGCCTTAAGTTTATCCATAAGAATCATAACAGTAGAAACTGTTATGTATCCCACTTCGGCACCAGGAAACCCATTATTTATAATTTGTTTGCTATAATCTCCATCAATTGCAATAATTAAATCAGGCCTCCAATTAGACTCTTTTAAATCAGTTGTAAAAACTACCTCTTCTTCCCAATTGATAACTTTAGAATTATCTAGAATTTTTATTTTCTTTTGTAGTTCTTGTATTTTAGAATCAGAAAGCAACCGTCTTAGTGATTCGTATGAATTATCACTCATCTAATTTCTCTATTTTAAAAATGTCAATTTGCATTGGGATAATGAAAGGACTACTTAGTGTTTTTACTCTTAGAAAACCCTTATCCTGTGCTCGTCTTATAGATGGTTCAAAATCTGCAAAGTCATAGTATTTAACAAGTTCTTTCGTTTCATCTGTGTTATTAAGATGTGAAATAAACCAGTTGGCCGTATTTTTTAGTATATTTTTCTGTATGCTGCTTACCTCCTGCGTAGCATATACTAGACCTAATTTATACTTAGCTCCTTCTTTAGCTGTTCTTACCCAAATGTTGGATAAATCTAAGTCATTTCCACTTGGAAGCAGATTATGAGCCTCTTCAATGTAGACCATTATATCTTTAGGTCGTTCACCTTTTCTAAAAACTTTCTGATTCCCTCTGAATATCCTATCCATAATTCTTTCCGCAGAAGACTCGTTAAGTTTTTTATTACCACTTGATTGATCTACGATAACTAATTTACCCTTCAATAAATGCTCATAGATTTCATTGGCATAATCTGTCTTAGAATTAGGATCATGTTGAGGCTTCACTTTACCTATAAGATTAGCCCCTTTAGAATATTTAAACATTTCTAGTATTCGTTCGAGATCTGAATCTATATAACCTTGCCCTGTAGGAGAATCTTTCTTAATGTAGTTGACATTAAATTCTGAATAATCCTTAGTCTCTAGAAAATAAAATAGGCCTTCAAAAGCACTAGGAAGACTATCCCAGTTTGGCTCTTTTTTACCTAAAATCTCTGCAGCAGCATGTATTAAACCTTCTTTCTTTTTATCAGTAATTTCAACCTTACTCATAACTGCTCTAAACTTAGAACTAAATAACGACTTCGTTTTATCTGTATCCAGATGCATTTTAGGTTCTAAACGAGCAGGAGGCTTTAAACCAGCTTTATTAAGCAACGTAAAGTAAGTAAGTGTCTTTCTATAATACTGCTTTAATTCACCCCAAAATTCATTATTATCACTATAGTCGTTTTGATTGGGTTTCTCAATTTCAACCTGTCGAAAGTTTTTAAAATACTGGGCACTCTCATCACTCAAAGCCATATTTATAATAGACTTACCATTTGCAAGCATATTATAGTTATAAAAATTCAGCTTCATAATCTCTCTTTCTTGCCCTTTTGAATCCGAAGAATGAGAATAAAGTCCATAAATAACTATATTTTTCTTTCTCTCCTCTAACCGTGTTTGAGAATCATCACTGTTGCAATGTGACTCCCAAATATTTTTCAAAGCTGTTGGGTTTTCTTTATCATTGGCATCTTGTGTATTTTCATTAGCATATTCGCCGTTAGGATCAAAAATTACTTGACCAATAGACAATGCCTCTTCTTCTTGATTCTTTGGATGCCTAAGCTCATATACAGATTTTGCAATAATTTTAGTTGTATTAGATTTACCTGTACGAGTCATGCCAAATAAAGCTGTTTTCTGACTCAATAAATCTGCTGGATAGATATAAGTAGCAACATTATCAATCCCTTGATTCTGTCTATGAGTGGAAGCATAACGTATTTTTCCTAAAGCGACCATAGATGTGGATCCAAACTCTTGCTTGTATTTTGCTAAGCTGTTAGGGTCTATATAATTTACTAACGTTTCTAGTGCTGTCCCTATGGGTTTATAAACTTTCAACGCCATGTTGGAATAAAAATTTGAAAGGTCAGTTCCAAATTTTAAATCCAATTCTTGCTTTTTATTTTTTTCAAGATAAAATGTACCAACAATTCGACATTCAAGTCCTGCAAAACCAAAAACAGAGCGAGTTTTTTCATCCATATAATCTTTATGATCCCAATGTTTATCAGTTACTCCTGATATTCTCTGAGCTGTCTGCACTCTAATTTTTTCAACCTCTTTATCCTGAGGAATAGTAGTTGAATCCATAACTCTTAATAAGACAATAGAGGCATTTTCTCGCTTATAATCAATCTTTTCACTAAGATTAATCCTAGTAGCGATAAGGAAACAGAGACTTGGAATTCCTCCTACCCTTTCTCTATGTAGATCATGAACAAGAACTTTAGCTTTTTCATAATTTGTGGAATACAAATCACCAACATATTGTTCGTCTTGTATTAATTCAGAGAACCAATTCTTTGCTTTAATAATAAACTTATCTTTATTAATATTATTTATTGATTCTTCAATTTTATTTATCATTATCTAGTTTATTCTTACGTTTAATAACTTCGTCTATTACCTTTTCAAATCGCGATTTTGGAGAAAAACCTAAATTAGTCTTTTGATTATCAGTCATACTTTCTAATAATCCATTTATGGATTCCTGCATCTTCCTTTGATCAACCATACCTTCACGTATTTCTGCTAATGTTTTTCCTACTTCCTGTATCTTCTTCTCATCAGCTAATCTAACTTCACGTATTTCTTCAATGGCTTCAGATGAAGTATCTTGAGATAAATTTTTATTTGCTAGCTCTAGGAAACGATCTGCTTGATAAATATTAATTCGCTTACCTTCTGTATTTTTCTTAAACTCTCTAAACAGCTCAGGTCTTGGACTAATTGTTTTACCCTTAAATTTATACCACCAATCTTCTTTTAAATCATCTGTAACAAATATGATTGAGGACTCAATCTCTTTCGCTTTCTCAATGACCTGTTGCCAGACAATTACATCTCCATACAAAGATCTTTTTGCCGCATTTTTTTTCTCACTGGCATCCATATATCCAGGAGGAATCTTTTCGTCATATCTTTTTTTTCCCTCCTTATACCACTTTTCTAAATTACTAGGTAAAAAGTCATCTCCAATCTTACCATCTAAAAGCACTGTTAACTTATCCCAAACTGGATCATCAGTTAAAAAATCAGGATGTTTCTTTTCTAATTTATCCAAGTCCTTACTTATTGCTTCAAAAGCTGATTCAATTTGTAACTTCAAATTATTGGCATGTAGATAGGGGTGCTTTTTGAACTTATTCAAAACAGTTTCAATTTCATTTTTCTTTTTTAAAAGAGTTTCCCTGATCTCTGTATATGCCTTCTTTTGAGCACTAATAACAACAAGACGATTCTTTTGATATTCATACGCAGCCTGATAAGTAATCCATATTCTATCCTGGATCTTCTCCAAGAGATCAAAAAAAGCATCTCTAGTTTTAGGGGTATACCTGTAGAGATTTAATAAAACATTAGCATCAAAACAGAAAATGTCGTTTTCCCAATGCTGTTTTAATTTAGCATCGCTAATCTTATAATATTCACTAAATTTATTCTTCAAGGGTTTATGTTTTCTTTCTAAAAGACACCTTATTATAAATCATTCACAATGAACATTTAACTCAACAAAGGCATCTACAATACTGTCTACTGAGCATGACAATCATTATAAAATTAATAAAAAATATGATAAACACACACTAACTAAAAAAAAGATGCATTCTTTTTGAAACCCTACAAAAAAAGAAAAGAAGAAGTTATTTGAAAAAGAGGAAAAAAAAACAAAAAGACAGGTCATATTTGTAATGCGAATTACCAAATAAAACCTGTCAATATGAAAAAAACAATTTTTTCACAAGTCCAATATAGTTTAAAAAGCCTATATCGACAAGCACCAACAGGAAACAGTTTAAAACGGCTAAATAGTTTAAGTGGACTAATAACAGGAATGATAAGACGGAAAAGTAGTCATTTGCCAGATATAGGAAGTGGATTACCGCAAGACATTAATGCAGCAAGTAGAGTAATCCATGCCAAACGTTTTTTGTCAAATAAATGGACAGACTATGAGACCCATTATTTTCCTTTTTTAAGTGCATTTTTAGAAAACCTTCTAAGGAAATCACCTGTAAATAAAGGAGTTAGACTTGTTATAGATGGAAGCCAAATGGGAAATAAACATGTAGCTTTAGTAGTTAGTCTAATTTGGAAGAAACGTAGTATTCCTATATGTTGGTTTGTCAGAAAAGGTAAAAAAGGTCATTTTCCAGAGCAAATGCATATTGATATTATCAAAGAAGTAGCTAATATATTGCATTCAATATTATCTCCGAAAACTAAGATTACTTTATTAGGAGATGGAGAGTTTGACGGTGTTGGTTTACAGGAACTTTGTCGTCAGATATTAGGCTGGAATTATATTTTTAGAACAGCATCTAATCGTTTTTTGTACGAAAATAAGGATTCCTTTCAACCTCGATGTACTTATATTCCAGAAGGAGAAACTTATTTATTAATCTCTTCTGTTGATTTTTCAAAGAAAAAATTTCCTGATGTAAACTTTTTACATTGGCATCATCCAGATTACATTGATCCAATTTTTCTGATTAGTAATTTAGATGATCCATTAGTTATAATGGATTATTATCGGCTTCGGTTTTCAATTGAGACTATGTTTAAAGATTTAAAATCAAGAGGTTTTAATTTGCATAAAACAAGGCTTAAGGATTCTAGCTGCATTTTTAATCTATTGATTGTTGGTGCTTTATGCTTCTGTTTTATTACAGGGATGGGCTATGAGTACCAACATAGCTCAATGAAAAAGAAAGTCCAAGAAAAGAAGTATCAACAACTTTCAATTTTTTCATTAGGGCTTGCTTTTTTTCATTATTTCATCGAAAGGGAGATTCCATTTGTTTTTTCTCTCATTTTTTCAAAAAATTCTTCTTAATTTATTTAGCTTTTTGTGTAGGGTTATAAAGCATTCTTTACGATTTTATTTAAAAACTAATAACGATTACAAACAGTTTTAAACAAAAAAAGCCTTGACAGTATACTGTCAAGGCTTTTTTGTTAACTCTATTTTATAATGTCTAGCAAGTTTTTTCTTGCTCTTGCAATTTCATTCTTTACATCCTCTTTTAGAAAGAGGCTCTGTTAATCAACCCAATTTTTTTCAATTCTTCTACTTTTTCTTCTTCTATCACCCTTCTTTTCTCTTTCAGTTTTTCCTCTCGGGCATATATTTTCTTCAAAGTAAGATACTTTTCATCATTAGACTCTAATCCATTTATTATACGTTTTGAAATTTCATCTAATTCATTAATTTTATCAAAAGATTTATTGGTCTCTTTTGTAACTAAATAAACAAACAGGATGACTAATCCTCCTGTAATAACAGACAGACTTATTAATATTTCCATAATATTTTTATTTTTTTACATAGTTCCTTTGAACCTAGCATTTTCTTCTTCTAATTTCAAAATTTTAGCTTCACTAGAGGTTTTTAACTCTAATTCATATACGATAATATAATACTTCAAAGAGATGCAATATAAAAAAGAGGAAGCCATTATTATATACTGCAATACATTCAACGTAAGGAAATCATAACTTAAGTTCTCGATTCCCTCTATAGAAGTGGTAGTTTTTGGGCTAAAATTCAAATTACTGTACAATACACTTGAAATAATCAAAATAGACATTGGCAAGATAATAATAACAAGCTGAATAATCCCATGTTTTTGTTTCTTACACATTGCATAATCAACAAGAACCGCTCCTACCAAAGAAACACTCATGAATAATAAAATTCCTTGTTCCAATATTAATTGGCCATTTACTACTATATCTGTATCTAAGCATGACATCAGAAATGTTATTGCCAATACTAAACCACCAAATAATGAATTTGAAACGAACCATGCAAAAGATTCTTTGAATGCATTACCCTTTGAATAATTATCTATAGTAACAGATGATTTCATTAAAAATTGAATTTGTTGAATGTTTTATATTTCACAATAAACAAATAAAATTCTTCTTTACCTAAAATACAAAAAAAAAACCTGAATTGCAACTTCAAGATGTTAATCTAATTTTAACCTATTTCTCTAACTTCATCTTAAATAGCTTAATACACACAAATAACAGATTAAAATCACAAAAATTGTAGCTGTATAAATTCTAGTGTTTTGTATCCTAAAAAAAACGCCTATTTATAGGAAAAACATTTAAATATTGAACTAGGTTCCCCTACTTCCCCTCCAACAAACTTATAATCTTATCCTTATCCGCCAATTGACTCTCTAACGTCGCAATCCTCTTCTCCAAGTGAGCAACATTCTTAGAGGATGTGTTCAACTCATTAGATATACCCGTGTTATTGTTCCCGCCAAATTGGTTAGTCAAGTTCCCTTGGTTTATTATTTTTCCTTCATAATCTTGGCGCATCATTGGTCCTTCTCCAAGAATTAACCAATGCAAATTTACCCCATCCTCTGCTAATGGTTTACAAACTTTCCAACCAGGTTTAGAACGTCCACTAATTACATTATTTAATGTTGTATTAGGTACTCCCAATTCTCTTGCTATTTGAGAAACATTTTTTTCTTTATGGTCTAAATAAGCTTTAAGCCTTTTATTCACAGACATTTCATTTTTTTTGAACATCCCCCTACTTCCCTTCCAACAAACTTATAATCTTATCCTTATCCGCCAATTGACTCTCTAAAGTCTGGATTCTCTTCTCCAAATGAGCAAAATTCTTAGAGGATGTATTCAACCCATTAGAAATACTCGCGTTATTGTTCCCGCCAAATTGGTTCGTTAGATTCCCTTGATTTATTATTTTTTCGGTATCTCCCTCAAACATTTCTCCTTTTCCTGTCAATAACCAATTAATGTTCGTCCCCATTCTCGCTAATGGTTCAAGGACTATATAACTAGGCATAGAATTACCTAAAACTATATTATTTAAGGTTTTTGGGTTTATTCCTAATTCTTTTGCCAATTTCGTTTGGCTTTTTTTTGTCCTTTTTATCAGTAACCTAAATCGCTCTTTTACAGACATTTATGATGTTTTAAAGATATTATATACTCACTCGGATTTAAAAAATCCTTTAAAATACTTGCTTTCGAGTATTAAAATACTTTACTTTGTACTATCAGTATTGGGAAACACTCCAAAGAGAAGCATCAAACACTCTACAAAGAGTTATCCAAACTCTTTAAGGATTGTTTAACAACACTAAAAAAAGCTAAAATAACATTTTCTGGCAAATGGACAGGAATAAAAGGTTTGAAAAAAGGTGTGTTGGAGGAGGAGGCAACCATTTAAGGTTATCTTATTTAGTTGTTCTTCCTCTTTTTACGCTTTTAATAAGAGGTAGTGGGTAATTCGGGAATTACCTTTAGAGGGGGTGGATTAGGGGTAAAACACCTCCTCCTTTTTTTGAAAAACAATAGTGCAGAGTGGAGCAGTTGGTTAGCTCGGAGGTCTCATAATCCTCAGGTCACAGGTTCGAGTCCTGTCTCTGCTTCCATTTAAGAAGCTTATTATAGGTCAAGTTGAGTGTTTCTAGCTAAGCACAGAGTAGGAGCCGATCAAAAGGGTTGGCTCTACTCTATTCTTGACCAAAACAAGAATCATCGTTTGCAGTAATGAATGCTGTATTCTCTAGGGAATACCAATTGCTGAAGGTATTTGGGTGGGGCTCCTTCTAATAGAACCACCTTTTTAAGCTATACAACCTGTGGCAGGAGCGGTTCGCAATTATCCTCCTTTAATACACGCCACCAACAAGGGTTGAGTGATCCTCACTACACCAATCATAAATTGCGATTCTTTATAATGCCTGAGCTGCGTCTGGTCATGGGATGCTGGACGTGGCTCTTTTTAGAAGACATATAGGCTAGCATTTTTAGCCTTTTAGAGATAAGCGTTTCCCTTTCCTAGTATGGAATTAGGTTTAGTTGTCCGCCCCTACTTACACGTCCTTATAGTGAGTGGGGGGCGGCTGGGAGCTGCTATAATAATACAATTGGATATGATAGATAATGCCTTTAGGGAAAGGCTCAAGCAAATGATGACGGCTCATGAGATGGAAAATGAGTTTCCTCAATGCATGGGCTGGACAACCAACGGACAGCTTAGAAGTCAAAAAATGACTTGGGCACTTAAAAGCCCTAGAAAATGGGACCTTAAGCAAGTCCGAGCCATTTGTAGGTTTTTTAATGAGAAGGGGCTGGATGGCCCTGTAGAGGTGATGGCCTTGGTTCAAGAATTTGATCTAGGCCGCGATGGCCTAACTTGGGCAGAAGGTCTAAAATTTGAACGAGAAGTAGCCATTTCTAATGGCGATTATTAAATAACAAAACCTAATACAAGCTTATGAGTATAGCAGTCACCTTTTGGGATGTCTCCCAATTGAATGAAACAGAATTACAAGTCTTAGATGTCGCTAAAAATAGATTTAGCTCGCTCACGATTGAAGAAATGGAAGGGCACTATCGCCCCGCACATCAACAGGTCATTGATCAATGGACAGAAGAAAAACGCGTAGTCATTCAGGAGGGAAAACTGAAACTATCCCCTGCTGTTGTTCCTTATGATTTTTCAGATCGAACAGATAATAAGGACGTAACAAAGTATCTACAAGAACATGAAATAGCCCTTACAAAAGAGCGCTTTGAAGAGTATCTCCCATCCGTTGCCTTGAAGGGGTTTTATCCCACCTTACTAAAGCATGGTATCTTATCAAAAGGAGCTTTATCTCCTTCTATCCTTTGTAGTATGGGGAGTTTACTAGAAGAAATTAGAAACGACTGTTTAGGTCGTTCTAATCGAAAAGGAGTTACACAGTACCACCAAAGATGTGATTTTACACTCTGGTTAATGCTAGAACTTCAACTCATCAAAAAGGCCTATTCCCACTTCGATGAGCATGATTATTATGAAGTAGACGAATATCTTTTTCGTCAGAAAAAGGAAGCGTTAGAAGCTCCATAAGAGCCCTATACAACGCGATTTATCAAGACAATTATTATTTCACAAAGCAGAACAAAAAAGCCACGGAGACACACCACAGGGAATGCAGCACCCTACCCGCTTTTAGTTATAAAAAATACAGCTTACACTCCATAAAAACATTGCCTAGCTTGTAAAAGACACAGGTACTAACCTTCATTTATTTTTCATCTGGTATTGGACAACCAACAAAAATAGGTTAGTGAGAGGGTTCATCTCCTCTATAGGCACAAAGGTAGCAAGTCCCTTCCAGGGCTTCAATCAGGAGGTTAGTAACACACCTCCTTTAAGCTCAAGTTACTACTCTTTTCACATTGCTTTATTCCTACATTGAGGAGTTAGAGTATTTACTTTCTAGTAAATACTCTTAGCCCCTCCTATCCCACTCTACTATGGCAAGAAGCGCCGCTATACCTATACCCATCCATCAACATTTCTTTCAGCAATTTGATCATGCCAGAACCAAGCGCAATGGTTTTGATTTACTGGATGCCGATCAAGCCAAACATAAAGCCAAAGGCAAGCGTGGCGGCATTACAGAGGTTACCAAGTCCCTCTTTAATGTCTTGGTCTCTAAGATACTTCCAGCCTCAATGGAAGACATCGCCCGCAACCAGCCCAAAGAATGGCAAAAATGCCAGGAGAGGAATGAGTATTATTTGTTTACCACCATTCCTACTATTATCAAAGTCTTAAGTGGTGGCAAGAAGCACTTAGAGCGCGATCCAAAGACGATTTACAGTAATATTCTGAAGCTATTAAAGGCAGGGGTCTTGACCCAAAAAATAAACCATGTTCGTACAGGTTGGCGCAATCCCCTACCCAGTGAAGCCAAAGCGGGTGGCCGTGGAAAAATCAAGTTGGTGTTCAAACAAGGACTTGTCCACATTCGCGGCGGACACGCGGCTCCAAGTGACCACTCCTCCCCCTCTTTTTTTGCTGCTTCAAAGGAAACTCTCCCGCAATATGAACTACTACGTAGTTCTATATCTATAGAGAATAAAGAACCTGTACTAATAACTAATACTCCTTTGGATGTGGATAAAGCGGCTTTGCCTAACGGCAAGACAGATATCCATATGGAAAATAAGGGACAAGGCAGCAAGTCCATCCCTAGGAAAGCGCCAAACATTTCGCCCGAAAAATTATCGCCCTCGGCTCTTATTGCGCGCTGGAAAGCTGGAAAAGTAGTGCCCACACAAGAAAAAGTAGCGCAATACCTACAACAGTTGTTGTTTCAAGAATGGTATAACCAACAAACATTCAACGAGTTGACTCAAAAGAGTATTTTAAAAGGATTGTTGATTCATTTCAAAACGGCGCAAACAGCCGTTGAAAACTACAGAAGTGCCCAAATCAGCGCCTACCAAACCAATACCCCCTATCTACAATCCAAACGCAAAGAGCGCTTACTGTACAAGTTCAAAGCGAGCTTGCCCACCATGGAGGAAGCCATCATTGAGATCCTAGCTCATGCCATCACCAAACATAAAAACTACACCAGTAGAAAGGAATATGGAATTGGCTACCCCACTCAAGCTATTGGCTCCAAGGGCTTCCAACACGCTGTTCAGTTCTCTATTGATGATTGGACGCGTATTCAAGCGCAGTTTTTTGATAAGAACGAAAAAGCCAGAGTTTGGGCCAAAGCAACCCAGCTCATCAATACCTCCTATTCCAAAAGAGTTTTAGAAGCCATTAAAGATGGCCCTAAAGCCGCCCAAGCCACCGCTACCCACATTTTAAGCCGTTGGTTGGTGGAATTGGACAATGAGCCGCATTTAACGCCTGAGAAGAGCCAAGAGCTCAAAACATTATTTATTAATCGCATCAAATCCTTAAAAAATGCCTAGTCACGAAACAGAGAATCTTGTCCGTTTAATCGTCCGTTTCACCCACAGCAGAGACGGCAGCCCTTACGCTCAATTAAAAGATGGGGTGTACAAGAAACTTAGCCCGCAACGCCTCAACAATTTAGAACATCACTTAAGCAAGTTCCGCTCCCATTGGCACCACGGCTTTGTTGTTCCCGCTGGAGGTAGTTTGTTGAAGCTTTGGTATTATCATCCTGATAGAATCGTCAACCGATTACCAGAACGTTTATCCCTTGAGGAATACATCAAGACGCTTGCAGAGCAGGGCCAAATCAAAGGCAATTATTCCCTATGGTTGGTACCTACCACAACTTACAAACTCAATACGAATAAGAATAGATTCCCTACTGTAGCCATCAATCATTTAGAGGAGCTGCCGACTTATTTCAACCAAGATGTTCTAAGAATTGATGTCTATCAAAATAGAGTTAAGGTTGGCGTTTATGATCGAAAAGGCTACAAAACTCTTACTCCATCTCTTTAATTATTAAGCCATGCCATCAACAAAAAATAACATTCCGCTTATACTTCTAATCCCTACCACCCTATTCTTAATCGTAGCCTATACCAGTGCCTTTATTGGTGCGGCTGTAGGTCGGTTGTTAGCCAAAGGTATTGGCCTGATGCCTTTACAAAGAACCTTTGCTGCTCTGCGCAATACGAGCAGAAGAGAATTGAAATTTATTGTGGTTAGAATCATTTCAACTAAAAACCCTCATAAATCAGACAGAGCATGAAAGATGTTTTTAACAGAAAGTGGATTATAGAACAATCCTTAGAAGTTCTTCCAAACTATGATTATGGCGTTTTAACCCTTCGTGGACTCTTTTACCAGTTAGTCGCTCGTGGAATGACCAATTCTCAAAGGCATTATAAACGAGTTGGAGCAGCCATGACCGCTGCTCGTCGTAATGGTTTGGTGAGCTTTGATGCCTTTAGCGACCATGACCGTGAAATGTTGGGTAGGACTATGGGCTATACCACAGAAGTAGAATCGGCGGTAGACCATGCTAAAGATCAAATTGAAGCTTGGTTTAATTATTACACCAAAAACCGTTGGGAAAACCAACCTTATCATCCTGAAATATGGATTGAAAAGAAAGCCTTACAAGGTGTTTTCCGTCCCATTACGATGGAATATGATGTAGCCTTAGCAGCCTGTAAAGGCTATCCTTCCTTAACCTTTCTCAATGAAGCCGCTCAACGCTTTCAAGAGGTCATCGACAAAGGCGCTATTCCTTTGATACTTTACTTTGGTGATTACGATGCTACAGGAGAAGACATTCCAAGAAGTATTGCTGCTAATCTAAAGGAAGATTTTGGAATCAATATAGAGATGGCTCGTATTGGCTTACACTTAGAACAAGTCCTTCAATTAAACCTCCCTCCTGCTCCCACTAAAACTAGTGATAGCCGTGCTAAAAATTGGGAAGGAATTGGCCAAGTAGAGCTGGATGCCGTAAATCCTAATACCATACAGCAATGGGCTCGTGATGCGATAGAAGATTACTTTGATCAAGACTTATATGATGAGCTAAAGGAACAAGAGGTGGAAGAACGCCAACAATATAAGAGACAACTCCAAGAACATTTTAATAGGCAGTAGAACGAAACAAGAGGCAACGAAAGAAGCTCTGTAAACATTTTAAATCAAAACAGCAATGGCAAATAAGATGAAGACAACTAGAGAAAAACTAGAAGCAGAACTTCAGAAAGTTGATAAACTCCATAAACAGCGAAAGGCTTATTATGAAGAACAGCCTATTTACTGGAAAGATACCGAAGATGGAGGACTTTATTTAGAACAAACTGAAAAGCTAGATGAAGCTTATGCAGACTTAGAAGGGGTAATAATCACTCTAAACGAATTTTTAGCCTTTGATTACTAGGTGGCCACTCTCCTATTTCTAGTTAGAAGAAATAATAATTAACAATCAATACTACTTATCCAATGGAAGTGATCTTCTTTTTTGCGGCTGTCCTTGTAGGTGCCTTTGCTCGGTTCATCATAGAAAGACAACTTGAAAAAATTAAGCAACGCTATTTAAACAAATTGAAACAAGAACATCTGAATCAATTTAAATGGAAAATGGCACCAGTATTTTTTTTAGAAGAAGAGGAGCAGCTTGCTTTTGTTTGCTTAGAAGGTTGTGCTGCAACAGGAATAGGTCGTTTTGCGATCCCTGTTCGTAGTACAGACCCTAATACTCCTGTTCATTTAACTACACTACAAATCAAACAGTTTGACGGCCTTTATAAATGCTTTTGCAATGCAACCTTATCCAAAGAAGAAATAACCATTGAGATCCACAGGATACTACTGGGATTAAATGAAGAAGCTGTACAGAACTTCAAGAGGTATTTCCTCTAATCAAAAATACCTACGTGACAAAAAACATTTAAGACAAAAACAAAGACAGACAGATGATAATCATAATAAAAGCCTTATTTGGCTTAACTAGAAAAATACCTCAAGGAGTTAAATTATTACTGACCCTCCTATTTGCTATCCCTACTTTGATCATGGCCTTTTTTGTAAGCCATCAAAATAAAGAACGCTCCTTTGTGCAACAATACGCCTGGGTTTGGTTTGTAGCCTTGACTTGTTGGATCTGCCTTACGGTCTATTGCTATAAAATTGATTACGATGTTTTGTATGCCCTCAAATACAGCAGTTCTCAAGATGCTACAGCTAGTTGGCAGGAAGCGGCGTTTAGTGCCGCTGTGATCCAATTCTTATTGTTGTTTTGTGGAGGTAGTTTCTTTAAGAACTTGATTTTTGTGGACTTCATTAAATCCATTAAAGTACCTCCTAAAACCAAGGAAAAACCACATCCCTTTCCTACGATTGATTTTAGCCCTGCCCATGCCTTGCAATTGTTGGTTTTGGGAGCTTTGTTTGCTTATGGTTTTAACTGGACACTTACCTTGTCTCAAAAAACAGGGGCATTGGCACGCGTGGAGGCACAAGACAATGTAGATAAAACGGCCAAGGCTTATAAAGAACGCTCCTCTACCCTAGAGAGCAACTATGCCGATAAAGTAGCCACCTATAGAGCCGATGCACAAAAACAAACCGCTATGATTGGATCCAGTTATCAAGATCAAATAGAGAGCTTGAATAATAAATATGGAGCCATCATTGCTGGATATGAAGCTCGACATGCCCAAGGTAGTATTACCAAAACCTACTTACAAAAACGGGTCAATCGTTATCGAGCAGTAAAAGAAAAAGCCATCGCTCCCCTACTCAAAGAACGCGCGGATAAAATGGAAGCCATTCAAGCCCATTTAACAGGTCAATTAAAAAATGCTAACGGTCTACACAGAGATAATAAACGAGCAATTGATCACCAAAATTCAAGTGATCGAGCAG
Source organism: Aureispira sp. (assembly GCA_050633105.1). GTDB lineage: Bacteria > Bacteroidota > Bacteroidia > Chitinophagales > Saprospiraceae > Aureispira. Next base: position 89,179 of record JBOEFW010000023.1, read on the forward strand.
CCATTAGCCAACAGATACAAGAGACGGCCAAGACCACCCAAGGGCGCAATGTTCAGTTTAATTTCTTGAATCAGATTCTGTGGGTGGCTTTACTCCTTTTTGCTAAAAGTGCCAGGACGGCTAGACCTGCTCCAACACCTGATAGCAAGCCTTCCAAAAAACGCGCTGCTCCAAGAGCATCTAGCGATAAATCAGCAACTCAAACAGGAACTCAAACAGAACAAACAGCAACTCAAACAGAACTAAAAGAAACTCAAACAGGAACTCAAACAAGTGCCAAAATCAACTTACACAGTCTTAAACAAGCCGATTCTTGGCAAAAATTCAGATGGCCAAGAGCACACGAAGAACCCCTTCTCATAGACACCAAAGGTTATACTGTTTTAGTTACACATAGGGCGGTAAAGATTGTCTACAACAGTGGACATTACAGTTTAGCAACGGTAAAAGGATGGATCAAAAACTATGAAAAACGAGGCAATCAAACCAGTCCTAAATACAAGGAATATTGCACCATGGCTAAAATCCTGCAACAGACAAAAGAAGAGCTAGATGCTCAAAAACCCCTTCAAGCAGCAGGGTAATTCTAGTAGCTTTGTTTTTGCTCTTAACTAAGGAATAAACTTCTTGTTAAACGCTGTTAGGATCCTAACTAAACGCTCTTTTACGGAGTCCATTACTTAACGGATGGGCGGTAAAAGGGCGTTTTTTTGCTGTTAAAAGCAGTTGAAATCCTAACAGCCTTCAAAAAAGTACAAAAATACGGAGTCTTTTTAGGTTAGCTATCGCGTTCTAGTTGCAAAATTGCAAGAGATTGTTCAATTTTGGTTGGTCCAATCCAACGAACGTTCAACAACATGTTTATTCCTATCTGCCTCTCTTTAGTTGGCCTGGTCATTTTTGGGCTATGGTATGCCGTCTACAAAGCTATTAAAGCTCCAAAAGCTTCTCCTGAGGCCATAAAAGCATGGCAAAACCAAATAGAAGAAGGAGAAGACCAGCCCTCTAACAACCTGGAACAAGGCATTTCTAAAACAGACACCACACAAATACGCTTAATCAATCGTGCCGATGCAGAAGCTATTCTAGTTGCTTTAAGAGCATCTTGTCAAGAGCATTTTGCGCATAAGACAAAACACATCAACGCACAAAAAGCCTCTGATCAATTGACCACTGCCTACTTTAATCAATGTAGGGCTACCAACAAATACATGCTCCAAACTAAGCTACAGTTGTTAGATACTGCTTTAGAAAAAATTAGAAACCTATAAACTTTTTAACAGCCATGCCAACAGACGATCAACAGCCCTCTAACAGCGCTTCAACTAACCATTCGGACACTTCTAACGATGCTCAACAGGATCCTAACAAGGATTTAACTGCTAATAACAGTAGTTCTAACAGCGATTCTAACAGCTCTCCACCAAAAAAAGTAGAGGGCTTTAACAGCATGGAAGAGCTTCATGCTGCTTATGGAGCGGAGGACATACAAGAGGAAGATGATGATATAGTAGATGAGTGGTTAAGCGGGGGCAGTAGTAGCGATGAAACACCATTAGAGGAAGAAGAAGAAGAAGAAGAAGAGGAGGACGACGAGGAGGATTTAGAAGACTATCCTTGGGGCGAGGAGGAAGACAATGACCAAGAGGAAGAGGTAGAGGAAATAGACTTGGAGGAGGAAGAACAACCAACCGCTAGTTCTGATACGGTTAGTGCCAGTGACTTACTAGGCCGTGTATCTGATGCTAAAAACCTAGAGCGAACAGGTACGCATTTCTTTAATGAGTTTGATAAGTTTAAAGCGCGCCTTTGTGCTAAACTAGATGGAGAATTGCACGCCACGGAGTTCTTGGCGAGTGAAGAAATGAAGAAGATCTTGATTAACAACTTCAAGGCCGTTTGTAAAGAAATGCAAATTGAATTGCCACCTGCCGCGTGGATCTTCATTGGTTCCTTAGCCATGTATTCGGCTCCTGTGGTGATGCTGTTGCTCAAGAAATATGGGGAGCAATATCTATTGCCTTTATTCAAGAAAGTAACTCCAACTGCTGCAGTTGTTAGCAACGCTTCCTCCGATACCATTCCGCCAACCAGTACAGCAGATCAACACCCTTATGCCTATACCAAGGAGTATCGTCAGAAACGCCGCTATTTTCAACGACATTCCACAACGGGCGCTTATAAATACACCTTGGATGGCAAGCCTATCAAAGTCGCTTTAGCGGATGACATGCCCCATCCTGATATTGCAGAAGAGTTAGATGCCTTGAAAGGGCAAAAAGAAATTAATAAAACAATGAGAATGCTACTCGATGTCGAATAATACCAATCAATCTCCTAAATGTGTCCTGGTAACAGGAAAAATGCACAGCGGCAAAACCCATTTTTTAGAACAACTAATGGCCGTTCGCACTTCTGTATTGGTCTACAATGCGGGCAAACCTAGTGACTGGGCGGATTACCTTCTCATTCATCTGGAGGTAGAACAGGATCTACTTTACTTCTGGTATAAGGAGCAGCGCTATCCTTTTCAAGAATACATGCGACATCTCCATGGAAAACACGTCAAATGTTTTGCTGGAGATGACATAGAGAAACAACTTTTTATAGAGCTGAGTCAAGTAGAAGGGCAACGGTATGCAGGACTTAATTTTGTCTTTGACGATACTACAGGCCGAATGAAGGATGGTCGATTCATTGGTAAACAAGTAGAGTTGGTGAGTAGAGCCAAACATGCAGGGGTACAGCTCTACATCACTTTTCATGGTTGGGGACACATGCCCATTAAAGGATGGGATTTCATCACCCATGCCATTTGTTTTGCCGTAAAAACCGCGCCACCTGATAAGGTCAAGAATAAATTAAAAGAATCGGCTAACCTCGAAATCATTCAACGCGTACATACTATTTTATCTAAAAAAGCGCCTCGTTATTCTTATGCCCGCATAGACTTAGAGAATCATAGATGGGAGCTGTTTGGAGCAGGAGGAACTAAATTTCAATTCAAAAACATGGAAGACAATCAAACATTAGATCAACTAAAACCACTTTTACCCATCATAGAAATGGCCATCGAAGCCTACCTCAAGAAGTTTTTAGATGCCTTCTTGGAAGAACATCAGGCCGATTCTAAAAAAGTATGGGCACGGCTTACGTTTGGGGAAGAACTGAAGATGCTTGTAAAAGAAGGGAAGAAGCAGCTCACTAACCTAAGTTATAATTCTAAGGAATTAGCCGAAACGATCGTCACCAACTCCAAAGACCCAGAAGCCATAAAGGAAATACCAAGCGTGGTTACGTCCATGCTTCCAATGTTGGGGATAGATCTATCAGAGATCATTACCGTAGAGATTATTTCTGCTTTACTCCATGGAGATGTCTTTCAATATTCCTGCATTTACATTGGATTGATTGAGGGAAAACAAACCTACTCTATCAAGCAAAACAATAAATTAACCTCTATTAAATTCAAAGACTTATGGAAGATGGAAGAACAACAGTAATAGCCGTATTCCCTCCTTCACAAAGGAAAGGGTTGTACAAGTTTGCGGCTAAAAGTGGAGTAGTCATTGTCCGAGAAGGCAAAAAAGTAATTAAGGTTTGCCATTCTGTCAACTTGTATAGTGTTGCCATGCGCCTTTATCAAAAAGGCGGAGCACTGGTAGAGCGTGACAGCAGAAGAGCCACTTTTGAAGTCGTGCAATCCACTTACGAACGGGCCTTGGTCGCTCGTTGTTTGAGACATTTCCTAGATCCTATTGCCAATAAAAGAAAATCAAGCCTACGTTTTGTCAGAGATGGGCATAACGAGGCCATTATAGAAGCTTATATCCTTCAAAGTCGCTACGATTTTGGAGAGCATAAAACAGATACTACAGATGAGAACCATATTACTTGATGCAGGGCATGGAGGAATGATTGGCGGCCAATATCAAACCGATGGTAAGAAATGGACTTTGAGAGATGGTACCACCATTCACGAGGGAGAATTTAATAGAGCCATCAAAGCGCGGGTAATGGAGCGCCTGTATAGTGCTAATATTCCCTATATAGACATCAATCCAGAACAACTTGATGTACCAAGATGGGAACGCGTTAAGCGAGCTAACAAAGCGCACAGACAATGCAAGCAACAAACACTACTCCTTTCTATACATGCCAATATAGGCGGTGGAAAAGGGACAGGTTTTGAGGTATTCACCTCTAAAAAAGCAGGTAAGACTTCCCGACTGTTTGCTAGCATTTGTAAGCAAGAATTTGATGATTTTTTTCCTCAAGAAGTGAACAGAGGTATTAAGCGTAAGAACTTTGATTTAGTGTACAAAACGAAGGGCCCCGCTGCCTTATTGGAGCTCTTCTTTATGGATCGAGAACGAGAAGCCAGAAAGTACATCATTGATCCTAAAGGACGGGATTACTTAGCCGATTATATCGTGGCTTGTATTCAATGTTTTTTAAATACTATACCAGCATGAAAACCATTCAAAAACCTCTATTAGTTATACTATTTCTCTTTATTTTGTTTATACAAATGTGTGGAGATAAGCAGCTGCGACCAACCAAACCTTTTTCTACAGAAATTCCTGCTCCTGATACGGTTAGAATCGTTCATATAGATACCTTCTATCCAGCCCCTCAAATAGTCACGATTAAGGCGCCAATTCCTACTCCTGAGATTATATACAGGACTAGTACAGGCGTAACCATTACAGATACCTTACTACTAACAGAATCCAGTAGAACAGCCAAGGTTTATACGGATACTTTCAACCAGAAGGACATTGACCTTTACTATACCGCTGTTGTATCCGATGAATGCGAACTAGTCCGTAACCAGATTGACTACCAGCTCAAGATCCCTCGCGAAATAGTCAAGACGCAAACTACTACTATTACAAAGCCTATTCCTGTGGCTCCAACGCAATTACTTCTTAACTGTCGCGTAGGCACCAATTGGAACGGTCAAACGACTCTAGCCCCTGGACTACAATTGGTCACCCCAAAAGGATGGGCTATTGGCTACTCCTATGATTTATTCACCAAACAGCATCATGTCACTTTAGCGGCACGTTTACTTCAATTTAATTAATGTCTACGACCACACTATTAGTCCACAGCATCTTTAATGCATCTATTCAACCATCTATTCCAGAGGAGCAAGGTTTGTACCTTATTGAAATTCGGGTCGCTGGAGAATTTCTTCAACAACAGCAATCTATTTTTAGCAATTGGCTGATCTATGAAGAAATACATAGTTGTGATTCCCTAGCACAAGCAATAGAAGAGTGTCTAAACATCATGAACGAAACCGTCTCCCAAAAAGCACAAAACTAAGCTTTCCGTATTTCCGTAAAACGTAATACGTATATCCTTGCATTCATTTGGCTTAGTATCAATTTATTGCAGAGGGTGACTTCCTTTTATTTTATGACAGAAAGCAACGTATTACGTTGCTTTCTGTTTTTCTACAGCTCTAGTTTCTTGTTTTTCAGTGCTTTTTGAAAGAAATTTGTAATAAACAAAGCGAAAGAAAAATGCCGAACTACTTAATTGCAGATAAATATGAAATAACCATCAAAGCAGATGAAGTAAACCTTGCTCTAATCGGTTTGGTCATTTTATGCCTTCTTGCTTTTTGGAAATTTGTTCCTAAACGATAACCTGTAATGAAAATTTTAGATGCTGTTAAAACGCTGTTAGCACCGCTGTTAAATGTTTTTACATTCAACTTGCAAGACTCTATTAAAGAGGTGGCCAATCGTTTTGTGCAGTCACTTCTTCAGGATGGCTTAGAACAACAAGCCAATGCCATTATGGAAGTTAATAAAACAATGGAGCTCTGTGCTATGATAGACACCTTGGTAGGTCTTCTAATTGCCTTATTAACCTTAGCTACCACCATTGGATATTTTGTGATCAATTGGGAAACCATACAACCCAAAAATCAATGGTTGACAAAAAAATGGCAAGCGCTACAAAACAAGTTTAAAAAGAAACAACCCTAATCAATAGCCCTTTCACCTTTTCAAGGAAAGAGCATTCACACAATTCAACGTTAAATAAGTACTTATGCTAACTGGAAATTTAAAAAAATACAAAGTACCGTCAAATGCCATTGATGGCTCACGCGTATACATGATGTTTGGTAGCCCTGAAGAAGATGCCGCCAAGACTGTCCCTCTAACTGTTCGTGGAGAGCGGTTAGTACCAGATCCCTTTGAAAGTGAAGAGGAGTTTGATATCAGTGCCGCTTCTGTCTTAAAGAAGAAAGGCTATGTTGTCCTACCTGCTTCTTTTGCTCATCATTTTGGAGAAGATGATGGTGGCTCTGAGATTCTAACGTTTCAGGTTGGATTGGAAATTCCGAATAGTGCCAACCTAGGAGATGGAGTAACCACCACTAATGTCTACATGGGTATTGGGGAAACTTCTTATGTCATGCACAATGAGAGTTTTGCGATACATGAGGCGGTTAAAGTTAGTGGATCGCACAACAAAAATACGCTAGAAGTACTAGCGCAAATGAGCATGTACAAAACCGTGGAAGTTATTTCGACTCAAGCAGAAGCTACAGACGATGATTTCTATAATGACGGTGGTGTCAAATATGGCCAAGTTGGCTTTGATGGCTCCTCCAATTCCCAACCGCTATACCTTCCTTTTTCTAAAGAAGGAAGCGAAAACCCAGGTCTACGAGATGAAATTCTCTTTGGACAAGAGGGATTGCCGCGTATCCTTTTTAATGGCAAACAATGGCTTAAGATTCCTTTAGAAAAAGGAAACAAAGTCACCTTGCGAATGACCATTCGCGTTAGTAATTAACGCCCACACCACTATAATTTACAACTCATTAGAAACACCAGCTACCACCAAAGGGGGTTGGTGTTTCTTTTTAAACTCCTTTTATGTCTTTAGCTAGTGGTCTTAGTTTCTCTGATATCCAAATTGGCGATGTGCTTTCAGGAAGCACTATTGGACTAATTAACAATGGAGTAAGTGGCGCCGACATGGCAAAAATGGGCGTAGGGATCGCCAATGCCATTGGCAAACAACAAGCAGGAGCACAAGCCCAACAACAAATGGAGCGAGATCGCCAAACTAGATTAGCCTTGATTGTTGGTGCTGTAGTTACGGTTGTTGTTCTTATCATTCTTGTATTTTTTCTATTACAATCAAAACCAGTATCATAATGCCAGGTAAAAACTCTAAACAAATTGAGAAAGAAAAAGCCGATCAATTGGCAATAGCGACAACGCCCATTCCATCCCATACACCACCAACAGAACCTTATATCGTGCCTCCAGAAGAAGTTGATGCCATTAAACGTGTTCAGGATCTAGAGCCGCCGAAAGTAGAAACCACTCCTGCAGTAGTGGAGCAACCCAATCCACCAAAGGAACAACCAAAACCTTGTCAAAGTAAAGCCTGTAAGGTCTATCATGATGTGATTC
>JBOEFW010000023.1:96646-148819 GCA_050633105.1 Aureispira sp.
CCGAGATCTACACGCGTAAGATCGTCGGCAGCGTCAGATGTGTATAAGAGACAGGATTTAGGTGGTGCTCTTGGGCCACCAGCTGATAAAAAAGACCCAAGAATAAAACGGCCTAAAGCAAGCAATAAAGCAACAGGGGCGGAATACATAGAAGCTGGAGCCGATGCCTTGGATTCTATTATGGGCGCAGTAAGCTTTTTTACAAAAGGAGAAACTCCTGCTCAGAATCCCCCACAAGAACCCCCTCCATCTAATCCTACAACAACCAATAACAAAGGGGTAATTGTAGGGGGTATTGTTCTAGGCGTTTTATTGCTTTTAATCATTGCCTTTTTGGCTTTTCGTAAACCTGCTATCCCTGTAGCTTAAGGATTAATCATGAAGGATACTACTAAAAAGATACTCTTAGTTATTGCCCTTGTTATCGTCTTAGCCATTGGTGGTTTTATCCTTTGGAAAACCATGAAAGGGTTCTCTAAAACCAAAGGGCAAGGAAGTACAAAAGAAAGTACAGGCACGGATAAGGAAAAACCACCCGTAGGTGGCCGTCAAGATCCTCGTGATTTATTTTCTGACGATGAGCTGAAAAGAGATACCCTTGCCAATAAAGGAATTGTACCAGAGTATGAGCCTGTCTTGGCACATTCTCCAGAAGGGCGGCGATTGATTGAGGAGAAAATGAAGGATATTCAAACAGGTGCTCCTGCTGGTCTTGAAAAAATCAGAGGAACTGAACAAATCGGAATGGAATTGCTAAGTATTCCCAATTTTAGTTCCTCTGCTAATGCTGCTATTCGCAAGATGTTTGGGTATATGGATGCTCCTGTAGATCCTGATAATGTTTATACATGGCCTATCTATGGTAAATACGAAGCATCAGGAGCAGCTCTACGCCGCGACTTAGAAAAGTTTCTAGCCATCCCTACCCACAAGCTACATTTAGGGCCTGGGCGGGAAGAAAATGCTGGTTGGCTGTCCTCTATTGGTCTTAATATCATGATGCTCACAAACATTAATAGGTTACCTACTCTTACAACCATTCGTGGCAATTGGGCAAAAGGTAAAGATCGTGATGGGCTTATCAATTACCTCCGTATTAATCGCTTTACAGGTACACATGAAAAGTACCTAGCAAAAATGGAACATGGCAAAAGCCCTTATAAAGCTTATGGAAACAGAAACTTAGCTAAGGTTCTATTAGCTACTATGGATCGTTTGGATGCCGTATGTTATCGTTATGCAAAGGAAGCGCTAATTGGTGATGGTAGACTGATTGAACAAACATTGGCTTCTAGCATGCCAAAGGGAGCAAGCGGCAAAATGAATAGGAGCACCAAATCAGGCGCAAAAAAAGTATAACAATGGACTTATCAAAGATAAATAAAAAGACTTGGTTGATTATTGGCGCTGTTGTTTTAGCTGTTGTTCTTGCTTTTCTAGTTAGCAAACATGCGAACAAGGATAAAAAGAAAGTCAATGTAACAGTAGACATCAGTGATGGCAATACCATAGCACAGTATGATCCTACCAACTTGGTAGCAGAGCTGGAGAGCACCTTAACCACGACCTATTTTTTTGGTGGACAAGAACGATGTGACGCCCTCAAAAAGCTATTTGAGCTACCCAACGCTGCTTTCATGGCAACAGTTTACGGTTACGAAAAAGCAACAGGAACTAGTTTAATAGCGCATCTAGATGCTTGTCAGTGGTATTGTCATGGTTACCACACAGGCGATTCTATGACCACTAGTTACCAAAACGCCATTAAAGATAAAATCTCCATCTTAAAACAAACCTACAAACAGGTATAAGTATGAATTCCAAGCTCAAAACAGTACTCATTGCTCTCCAAATTATCTTTACCCTTGGTACCATTTGGTTCCTCTTCTTTCGTAAGAAGAAAACCGAATCTACATCTAGTGGAGATTTAGGAGGCCCTGCTGTAAAAGAACAAAAGGACACCAACAAAACAGATGCTAAACAAGCGCCCTTGGATGCCAAAGCGCCCAAAGAAAATACAGCCGCCAAGTCTTATAAAAAAACAGCTAAACCGCCTGTTATTCGCCCTGCAGGGGTAGAAATAACTCAATGGAATCCTGAAAGCAAAGCCTTTCAATACCAAGCGGTTTATAATGGGTTTATTGTATCTGGAGAATTTGCTCCTGGAGAAGCTCCCATTGATAAGAAATTAGGTACAGGACGTGTTATTGTTGTTCAAGGACATGATGCCGCCTATTTGGAACAACGCATTGTCGCTGAAACATTATATCGTGCTGAACAAGATATTGAAATACTAGTAGATACTAGTTCCACTATTGGCACTAAATCAGGCGTTAATAGTAGTACTAAACTAGGTGCTCGCAAAAAGATGAACAGGACTAGTGGTAGTGTGACTAAAGCTAGTACAATTAAATTAAAAGACATTGATCCCAAAACTGTACTTGGTTACAACAAACAAGCCTTAGATCGTGCTCGTAAATATGCTTCTCATCCTAACAACGAATTGTTATTGGAGGAGTTGGCCAACGGCGTTCATCGAGACTTTGCAGAATTTACCGCGCAATATGTCACCATTGCCATTTTCAAAGAAGCAACCATGAGTCAAAGCGCTCTATTAAAATTCTATCTCCTTGACCTCAGCACAGGTAAACGTGTCCTACTAGACGGTCAACAGTAAACATCATCCATTAACACCAATCCAGATCATGAAAAAATATTTAATAGGAGCTTGTATCACTTTTGTAGTTCTTGCCTTAATTGTTACGCCAGTCTACTTGGCCAAACGTAAGAAGAAGAAAGAAGAACAACCTAAGAACACTACACCTGAGGACAAAAAAAGTCCTGCTCCAGAAGAACCAACCCTAACTGTTGAACCAAAAGAAACAGAAGAATAATGAATGAGGCACTAAAAAAGGCGGTCACTAAAGCCGCTGTTTATAAAGGCTACATAGTCGCGCTGGTAATTGCTATTGCTTTGATCTTAATTTATCTCCAACGAGAAAAGATCATCGCGGCTCTAGGAATGCAACCATTAAATGGAACCAGTGGAGACAATGCCAAGGCAACAGCTCCTAAACCATCTACTTCACTGCCCAAACAAACAGATGATACCGTTTTGAAAAAAGGCATGCGCGGGGAAAAGGTTAAAGAACTCCAACTCTTGTTGAATACAGCACTCAAAAGAGCTCAAAATAGAGGAGACGCAACAGCCAAGGCGCATCAACCATTAGTAACGGATGGAGTATTTGGGGATAAAACAGAGCTGCTCTTACAAGTTCTTTCAGGTTTGACTTATAGTAAAATTTCTATCGCCCGTATGAAAGAGTTAATGAAGTAGCTCTAGGTTTCAAACAACGCTTTACTATTTAATCACTCCTTCAAACCAATACTGTGAAAAACAAGACATATATCCTCTTGTTCGCTCTTCTTGTAACTGTTGTTATTCTAGTTGTTTTATACTTCAATCGAGCCGCTCTAGGAATAGGACAGACAGAGCAAACCTTGCTAAAAAAAGGAATGCGTGGACCAAAGGTGAAAGAGCTCCAAATACTCCTCAACCAGCTTCTTCAACAAGATCCAATGCAAGGAGATCCTTTGCCGCTTGCTGTTAATGGAACATTTGACCAACGTACAGAAGATCTTCTGTACTTTTTTACGGGGGAACGCAGTATCCAATTGGTCTTATTAAAACGCCTGCTAAACCGTTAGTTAGCACCGCTATATAAGTATTATAACTACTTCCACTTCCAACTAAATTAATAAACTATGCTTCCACAAATAGCCATATTTACAGCTGGAGCAGCGACTACTGCTTATACTTGGTATCAATCCAGTAAAAAGGAGAAGAAAGAAACACCTACTTTGGGTGACGATCTCTTAGTCCTAGCTAAATATGCTTTGCTAGCAATAGTTGTCTTTCTATTGCTTCGGTGGTTGTACAATAAAGGCGCTCTTAAAAAATGAAGCATTTAAGTACTCTATGGAAAAAACACCCACAATGGGTGTTAGTGGTGGCCTTGGCCTTACTTTTATTAGTGGCTGCTTTTGTTGTTCCAACTGCTCCAAAAATCATAAACAAGGTAGATTTACTCCAGAAGCATCCTACTAAACGATTTCCGACACGCACACTGAGCCAAATAACACGAATAGCTGTTCATCATAGTGCCTCTGAAAATCAAACAGAAGATGATTATGCGCGCTATCATGTGCAATCGAGAAGCTGGCCTGGCATTGGTTACACTTTTGTTATTCGCGATGATAAAGAAGGAACCATTGTACAAACCAATGACCTCACTACCATCTGTTACAACGTGGATAGCGGCAATACACCTACTATTGGCATTTGCTTGAGTGGAAATTTCAGCAATCGTAAACCATCTCCAGCGCAATTAAAAAGCTTGGGAAAGCTCATTCGCCATTTAAGGCGATTGCTCCAAAAAGACTTACCAGTAGAAGGGCATCGTACTCTACAGCCACACCAACCAACCAGCTGTCCAGGCGATTATTTATTTGTACACCTCGCCCAATACAACAAAAATATAGCAGCATGAATCTACCCATTATAAAACCAACTACAGGTATGCTGATAGGAGCAGGAGGAGCTGCTTTAGTCGTAGGCATCCTTTATACTTGGGAAAAGGTCTTGACTCAAAAATGGGTCAATGCCTGTCAAGAAGTCTATGGTCCTCTAGGACACGCAGAGCAGCGCACTATTCGCCTAATCGTGCAATTCTTTGACCTTTTTGGGGATGGAGATTCTCGCAAGTTAGCCTATATCTTTGCTACTGTTGATGCAGAGTGTTCTTTTATTAGCAAAAAAGAGCATCCTAGCAGTTATAACGTCCGTCAGGAGTATTGGCAGACCAACTACATGGGGCGTGGGCTTGTGCAAATAACTGGAAAAAGAAACTACCAAAAGGTTAGCGATTTACTAGGAGTAGATTTTGTTACCTATCCAGAGAAGGCATTAGAATTAGCTTATGCCGTACGAATCCTTGTTGAAGGTATGATGACAGGACTCTTCTCGCGTAGGAAATTGGGTGACTACATCAATGATCAGCAAACCGATTTCTACCGTGCTAGACAAGTTGTTAATGGACTAGATAAGGCTGCTATTATTGCTGGAAACGCTGCAGAGATTTTAGCTTATTATCAATCATAAAATAGAACCAGAAATGAAACCATCTAAGAAGATTAAATTCAAGAAAAATAGCCAACCTGTTCCCAAAGATCAACAGATTATTGGAAGAACAGGAGCTCCTATATTAGGCAATTCTAAAAGAGAGAAAAAACTAAAAAACAAGACCAATGCCAGGAAAAAAAAGTAAACAAGTAGCCTCCAAAATAGATACGGATAAAGTATACCAGACCACAAAAATTGTGGATACATTGGCTGATCAAGTCGTTCCATCTCGTATGATTGCTTGGTGGGAACTCAAGGGTTTTGTTCCCTTATACAAGGAGTTTCGCAAAGGAGCAATAAGTGAAGGGGTCCTCCGAAAAATGGGTGACATCAGACAAATAGACATTCACTTTGGCTTAAAAGGCTACCAATTTGGGGGCTGGGTTAGCAGCACAGAAGATAAGTTCAACTATTTATCTGCTCTAGCTATCTGTCTCTATGATCTAAACAAAGTCATGTTGTTTTATAACAACAACATAGGCTTTGGAATATTAGGAATCGCTTTTGGAGCCCGTGGCAGATCCAGAGCGCAAGCACATTATGAGCCTACCACTAATGTTATTAATCTAACGCGTTATAAGAGCGCTGCATCTTACAAGGATAATCCATTCTTTGAAAAAGTCCCTACGAAAGAACAGCGTTTTGTATATACAGGCGGTCCTGGTGCTTTGGCGCATGAGTATGGTCATTTTTTAGATTTTACTTTTGGAAGAGGGGTTGAACCTTATAATGGTAAACTGAGCTTATCTGGTGGTAAAGATTCTTATGAAAAAGGAAAAACAGTCTACTCTGATAAATACCCTCTACGTCAATGCATGGAAGAGCTCTTAACACTTATTTGTACCTCTAAAGGTGACAAATCTGCTTTTGTCAAGCGCATTGAACGCTTAAAAAACAGTAAACGATATAAGAAGTATCTTTTGGAGCGATGTGAGATCTTTGCAAGAGTATTTGAACAGTATATAGCCTACAAGTTGAGAGAGAAAAACATCCAAAATGCTTTTCTAACAGATACAAAGTATGATCCTATTCTATACTTAACACCTAAGGAATTATCTAGTATCGTCCCTAAAATGGATGAGTTGCTGCGCCACTTCCGTAGATACATTAACGATCCTCAAAACTTAGAACAGGGAAAAAAAAAGTAAGGCCAGAAACTAAACCCACCCCAAAAAACAAAACAATAACGGTCAAAATCCCTGTTACCTTAAAAACTTTAGAAAAACATCTTTGGGGGAAAGAGCTCCATAAAGCAGCTACCTTGAGCAAAATGTCTAATCAAGAGTTTCTCAACACTTGGAAATACGTTTTGGCGGGTAATGCCATGCTGAGAAAAAGCCTCTCTCCATCCGATTTAGACAATTCCAACAAACATATCTTAAGCCAGATAGCGAATAATGGTATTGTAACTCTGGTAAAGAAAGAATTCACAAGAAGGCAATGGAACAAACTATATACCCTGTTTATAGACCTCAAAGAGCCTGCTCCTGAAGTGGAGGATAAAAGTATCTATCAGAAAAAGTGCCCAACAGATTACAAGGATTCAACAAACGTTCATTTTGCTGTTCACATGGGCAAGCAGCCTATCTCTAAGCAAATAGAGCAAATGTTCAGTAGTTTCAAAGCTCTAAACGCTAACTACAAGGATAAGGATAGGAAAAGGGAAAAAGAACTGCAAAAAGACCTCACTTATAAGCAAAAACAAGCGGCTTCTGTAGATGCTACTTGGGCACTGGTAGAGATAGACAAAAGCAAAACAAGTATTGGGCGTTTGTTTGATTTCTCTTTTTTCAACCAATGGGACTTGGAACAAGTAGAGTTGCAAGAGGCCTTTGACAAAATGGAGGAACGACCGCAAGTAGAGTTCATGAGAAAGTTACTTCTAAAAATGAAGCGAGTGAAAACCTTGGATAGAAAAGGAAATACAAAGCTCCGCCAATTTGCTGCTCAATTCGCTCAGTATTACAAAGCCTCTGATATTGGTAAAATTGGTCGGAAAACTAAACAGTATCATATGCCTTGGAGGCAAGAGGAGTTTTAGGGATATGAACCTTTTAAAAGTAGAAGCTATCTAGGCAGCCTAGATAGCTTCTTTCGTTGTTCGATTTCCCCTCACTTTGTCTACTATTCATTTAGGAAAACCCTTTGAATCAAAAAAATCACTTTTTCCTATTCTTCAAAAAATCTTCTACATCTATTCCCCAATGTTCTAGAATCTTATAAGAAGTATTCAAGTATTCTTGAACAGATGGAATATGCAAAAAAGACAACATATTAGAAATTACTTCCTTTGCTAATTGAAGTGATTTTTCTTTATCCACTTTATTCTGTAAATAAAAAATGCTCCTATTGAGTTGAACCATGGCCAATTTTGGTAAGTAAGTTTGAGGGTTAGCTGCACTTAATCTTCTATAGATTTCCAAACATTCCTCATAGGTTTTTCGGCCTGTTGATAGTCATTTTTAGCCCGCTGTAAAGTCCCCAAATTATTCAAGATCAGAAAAAGTGCCCAACAGATTACAAGGATTCAACAAACGTTCATTTTGCTGTTCACATGGGCAAGCAGCCTATCTCTAAGCAAATAGAACATATGTTCAGTAATTTCAAGCTCTAAACGCTAACTACAAGGATAAGGATAGGAAAAGGGAAAAAGTACAACAATAACATAGGCTTTGGAGTAGACATGGGGCTTATTATTCGTGTAAAACGTGTTTTAATTCCTTTCACACTACATTATCAATAATTATTTTATTTCAATTATATATTTCTTTGATTCTATTCCATTATTATCACACTCCATTGTGGCTTCTAAAAGTTTTAACTCAACAGTATCTATTCCAATTGATTCCGTTTTAAAAACAAAAGCTTCTGTATGGTTACAACCATCACAGTCTTTTGATGGCTCATCGATTGTTTTTCTTTCCATTAATTTAATATGCTTTAAATCTTTTTCATTTGATAGACAGTAGTAACAGCATGAATTTGTTGAATCATATATTTCAACTATTTCGCCAACTTTAGTTTTATAGTTGATTTTATTTTTATAATTGCTGCAATTATAAAAAATTATACTAATTAATACTAAAAATGTTATTTTTTTCATTGGATTCTTATTGAAGTTATTTAAAAGGTCAGGAGAAGACTAAAAGTTAATAGAAATACTGCAAGTTATTGATTTCTCTACACTAACAAAAAGCCTCTGCAACATGTATGTAAATTTACATAAAAAGTTTATTATAAAAAGCTCTTCCTCCATTTGAGCCGATCAAATTTAGGAAAATAGTTTCTTTCATTCTAAAGGGCGAGGAGAGCAACTAACAAGAGGTTAAAACATTGGTCAAGGCTCCCAGAAGAACAAAAATTGATCAGTACATTGATATTTATGTAAGAACATGTAGTACATCACTAGCTTCACAAGCCAGTGTAGTGAGTTGGGTTATAACAGGTAGAGGTGGCACTTACAATGCCAAGAAGGCCGAAAAAGTAAATGGTAGACATCAGAACAAGCAAAAGGATTTTTGGGATTAGCGAAAGATGCGCTTGAAAAAAGCTCAAGCACCTGTAAGCACAGCTATTGTAGGAGGCCTAAGTAAACCATTCCCAAGCTCTTAGATAAACTAGAAGGGCTTCAAGAGCTACAGGAGCAGATGAAATTTACTAATAAATTCCTAAGAAGTAAAGCAGCCAAAGGCAAGGACAAACGAACACTATACAAGTATTTAAGTGAACAAGGAATCCCTACCAAAGTCCTGACAAACATTGAAGAAAGACAAGGTGCTGGTATCTACAAAATTCCTGCGTTCAACCTAACCAATAACAACGCTTCTATCAACAGTATCAAAAAGCGAATTGCTGCGGAGAAACAACGCCAAGAACAGTACAAGGATGGTAATAAAATAGAGCAGTATGAAGGGCTCCAAGTTGTACAAAATGTCGAAGCTAATAGACTACAATTATTATTTGATGAGATTCCTTCTGAAGAAGCTAGAGTCGTGCTGAGGAGAGTTGGTTTTAAATGGTCTCGTAGGAATCAGGTTTGGCAACGGCAGCTGACGGATAATGCTGTTTCGGCTTTGAAGCGGATATTGAAGGAGATCATTAATAAAAAAGTAAAGACTACTGTTAGGCCAACAGTTGAGTCTTATGTCAGTAGATTGGACGAACTGGAGCAATTAGCTAATAATGCTTGGTATTGGACTTCTTACCGTCCTAGGGTGAGAGCAAAGCAATGGATGGAACAGACCAAGGAACAACTCAAACAAGATATTGAGACCTTGCAAAATTCTGAAAAAGAATTTGACGTGGAACGATATGTCAATAGATACCTCAAGTTTTGTTCAGAGACTTTATCTGCTCGTTCCAATTGTATGAATTCTATGATAACAGGACCTGCTAAATTTCCTTATCAAAAAGCACTCAGAAGCCAGGACCGATTACGAGCTAAATTAGACGCGTTCTATGCCTGGAGAGGAAAAATGCTCAAGAGAGCTAGAGGTAAACTTACAGACAACATTCGACGTGGTGAAGCAAATACCATAGAGTTACTGGAACAAAAGCTGGCAACCTTAGAACTTAATCATGAGTTCATGAAAAAAGTCAACAAGATCTTAAACAGTAAAAGTATTTCAGATAAAGCTGCTGCTCTAAAGGAAGAAGGGATTGATCCTTCCATTATTCAAGAGCTAGGCCTAAACTACAAAGGGAAACAAGCAACCTTCTATTTAGCTCCTAATTCTACTAAAATTAGAGAACTAAAGAAAAGTATTGAAGCAGAAAAGAAGCGACAAGAAAAATATAAGAATGGTAATAAAACAATCAATTACCAAGGGCTTAAGGTAGTCCATAATGTAGAAGCCAATAGGCTACAGCTATTCTTTGAAACTGTTCCTTCTAAGGAAGTTAGAATTTTCTTGAAAACAAAAGGAGGTTACAGATGGGCTCATAAAAATAAAGCCTGGCAACGACAGTTAACTACCAATGCTATTGTTTCTTTGGAACGAATATTAAAGGACATTCTTCCAAAGTAATATCATAAGTTGATACTTAGACTAGAAGCTACTTAAACATGTGTTTGAGTAGCTTTTTTCATAGCTGTTAGTAGGATTTTTTTTGTTTGCGATAAAAAGGATTGTTTGTTTTTTGCTGGAATTGATAGAATAAGGGTTGGCTATTTACTCTCCATCACACCAAGAAAAGGGCTATTCACTCCATTTATTTACCAATACTAACACCTCTGCTTCTTAGATACCTGTACAAAGTAGGTTTAGAAATGTGTAGGTGCTCGCAAATTTCAGCAATAGAGCGTTCCTTCTCCTTGTATAAACTCTCAGCTAACCATGCTTTATCCTGTGCTTTTTTGGATAAGCCCTTGGGACAGCCACCTTTCCTTCCTCTGGCTCTAGCTGCTTCTAGACCAGCTTTAGTTCTGGAGTTGATAGAGACCAGCTCTGTAAAGAAGATGGTAAAACTGCAAGAGAAGCTTTAGATTTCATTGAAGGAGTCTACAATACCTTAACCAGGGAAGAAAGGTTTGAGTTTTTTCAATATTGTAATTTCAAGCTCCTCACCCCTATATCAGTTACTAACCTTGAGTTCTTTGATGTGTATTATAGTGGTGAATTTGGCAACCCCGATTTTAAGTATGATTTAAAAAAGAAAAAGCTATAGTTGACAAACTTAAAGTTGAAATATAGTTGTTAGCTATTGTTTTTGTAGTTGCTTTGGAAATATGGGTATTAAGGTATGAAATACTCAATATCATAAAAAGTCATACTATTTTGACAAAAACTCATTATACTTTGATATATTGCTTTTTCTTAAAAAGAAATATAGAAGAACATAAAGTTTTCTTCCTTTAGGATAAACGCTTGAACTAGGTAAACTATAAAGACATACTACAATGAGGAAAGTATATTTACCAAGCTTGAAAAAGCTAAAGTTAAAAAATTATACTCTCTACCCTAATGGACTAGATTTCACATTTGACTTTATAAATGGGGTTAATCTCATCATTGGAGGTAATGGAATGGGTAAGACTACAATGGTGAACATTATCAAATATGCAATCATTGGTCACTATAGGAAACAATTTGACTACACTCGTACCTACAAAGGCAAACAAATAGACAAAAGAACACCTGGTATTAAGAACTACTTCAAAAATCGCCTTGATCCCACTATAGAGACTGATGATGAAGAACCTAATGTTACTATAGAGTTTGAAGTGAATTCGACCTATTTCGTAGTCAATAGAAGTTTAAAGTCTACACATCTTAACTATGTGCAGGTAACTGAAGATGGTAAAACTTTTGAGCTTACAGGTAAAGTAGTTGATCAATACAAGTATGAGAAAATGGAATTTGCTGAAAGTAAAGAATGTCTATTCAGCAGCTATGAAGAAAAAATAGAAGAATGTTCGACATTAGTATTCGATGACCTCATATTTTTTGTAACCCAAGTTCTATTTTTTGGAGAAAGTCATAAAACAATTTTGTGGAATGAAAATGATAATGATGATGTACAAGGAGAGCTGTTTAGTAAGTTTTTTAATGACCCAAAACTAGAGCAGAATAGGAAGGAAGCAATAAGAAAAAGACAATATTACGATAGTCGTTCTAGGCATAAATCAGAAGACATTCGTGCCATAAAAAAAGTACTACACAAAATTGAAGAATCAAACAAGAACCACAAAAGCAAAAAGTCACTATTGCATGATCTACTACTCAAGAAAAAAAAGATAGAAGTAATAGACAACAACCTAGACAGTATTCATAATAGAAGATTACAGCTTGATGACGAAAATAAGACTATACAGAATAGTATTAATGAATTAACCAGAGAACAACAGGACTTAGAAGACGAAAAGAAAAGTATAGAGCAACGTCTTTATGCAAAAAAATGGGTACATCTACATAAAGAGTACGACAATTATTTAGCTACTATGAAGGCGAACGATAATTGCCCTATGTGCCAAAATGAGCTCCCAAGTGGTTTTATAGAAAATATTATCAAAAACCTTAATAAATGCTTTTTATGCTCCCAAGATACTCGTGTTATAGATGATTCAGAAATTAGTCGCCAATTAGATAAAGTTAATAAAAACGCAGAGAAAAACCATAGAAAGCAAAAATATTTATATCAATCCATTCAAGAAAACACCCATGAACTCCAAAAATTAGATAATAGCTTCAAAGAGGAAAATAGGAAAAAAAGAGCACTGGCATCTGAGATTAGAAATTTGGAGTATCAAAATTCAAAAGAAGAAGAAGATACTGAAGGTCAAGATTTAAAGTTATTTTATGAGGAAATTGAGAAACTAGAAGAAGAAAAAAAAGAATTCCAGAAGAAAAGCATAGAAGAGAGAGACATTGCCACTGCTATGGCAAAAACAATCGAAGATATTGTAACAGAGGCTACGCAAGAGTTTTCCAACCTATTTGCAAAATTCGCAAGTAGATTTCTAGGGGTGAAGTGCAAACTCACATATGAAGCTAAAAAAGAAAAAATCAAAAGATTCTATCCAGTAATAAATGGTACTTTAAGAGAATCTGAAGAAGAAATGTCTGAGTCACAAAGGTTCTTCATAGATCATGCTTTCAGGATGAGCATATTGACCTTTTTCTATACTAAACCTACATTTTACATTGTAGAAACACCCGACAGTAGCTTAGATATTTCTTACGAAGAAAACGCTGTAAACGTTTTTATGGATTTTTTAGAAAAGCCTAATTCGCTCATACTCACAACAAACCTAAATAATAGCCATTTTTTTAAATACATAATAGAAAAGGCTTCCCCAAATAAGATACAGGTTCTTGACTTACTTTCAATTGCTAAAAAATCTGAAATACAAAGCAATAGCGATTTAATGCAAGACATACATAATCAGCTCAATACCATCAACAATGAAAGATAAAACTATCCTTAGATATAAATCTAATGAGCGTATAATGACATTATTATACTTACTTGATCAAATAGCATGGGAAAGTGTGAGAGATAGCTCTGTTCATCGAATTTTATACTTGGCAAAGATGATGTTTTCATTTGTACATGCAGACAAAGACAATATTCTAGCAGAGTATGACTTTTCAGTAAGTGTTTCAGGCCCTTTCTCAGATTTAGTACATAAATCTCTCACTGACCTACTCTCTAGAGCGTATATAGAAAAAGACAATGAAGGAAATATAAGGCTTGTCAAAGATACACGCAGTAGCGAGTTTGATATCCAAGAATTCATAGACTGGATAAAGGTCATAGTATACATTCTAGGTTTATATGGAGAGGACAAGATATATGGCTTTGCAGTTCGAGATGCAACTTATGAAAATGCTATGGCAAGAAATTCAGTACAGATACTAGATGGTTCAAAAGAAAATAAAACTATAGAATTACTAAACAGATTCAAAGAAGCATTTGAAAATACACTAGAAGATACTTCAGCTATTTCTAAGAAAGAATATTTAGAGCTGTATTTTGAGTATGTATTTAGCGTAATAATTAAAGAAAAACTCAAATAAGAATGAAGATAGAAATTGGAAAATTTGAGATTTCAGCAACTATAAAAGCTAGATCTAAATCTATTCAAAATCGAGTGGAAAACAATTTCATAGAACATGAAACTTTCAAAAAATTCTATGCAACTTTAAATACTCTATATAGAAAGCATAATATAGATGATATATCTTTGATTATATCTAAAGATAATCTACTTAACATAACCCCTATCCCTACATTAAAGTCTTGTATTGAATTACTTTTTTCATCTAATGAAATACAAGGCAAACACTGGTTTTGGGTTGATGAAAAGTTGCACATTATAGAGTCACGTCGTAAGAACTTGCACAATAACGAGCAAATCATAAATTTCTTCAAAAAAGAGTCTCAAAGGCATTGTGTATTCTATTTGTCTAAAGAAGATGGAATACACTATTTTATTGATGGAAAAAGTGTTGGTCAATCCGTTTTTTTTACATCTACTGAACGCAGGAAGTATAATAAATTATTTCCTATGAGTAAGATTAATGTACTTTTTGATTCTTATAGGATTCATTTAGAAGAACGAAATATATACAGTAAGTTTTTTGTTCCAAAAAGTGGGAAAAAAAGTCTTGCTAAGCATCTCAATCCTCAAGTTAAAGAAGAAGATTATAAACTATTCCTAACTAAGTACAAGCAACTTCTTAATAATAAACCAGAAGAATACTTTAGAGACGATTTATATTCTTTTTTAGATAAAAATTTAAGCGCACATTCAGTTGCATTTGAATACCTCCTAACAAATCTTAATCGTTTAGATGTTTCTATAGTCGATGATTTGGGTGACAAGTATTTGATTGAGATAAAGTGGGTAGGGACAAGCATACATGCAGATGGGCATAAAATCGGTACGCGTATAAATCACAGCAAAATAAATCCTAATGGGGTAATACAATCCGTACAGTATATTGAGCAGCTTACCAAGCAAAAGAAAAATATTAAGGTTGCTTTTTTAGCAGTATTTGATGCTAGAACAGACAATTCTTCGGGTGATACCGTTGCGTCTTTTGATGAAGAAGCATTAGAGGGTAATTTGAAAGATTACTACCCTCAATTTAGAAAAATACCTGATTTCATTGTCAAAAACATACACCCTAGATAGCAGAAATAAATTGGATATTTATGGTGGATTTCAGTACTTAACCCCCTATCTTAGCAACCACACTAAACATTTTGTATTTAAGATTAGACCACTGAATGAATAAAACGCAATTGAAGAAGAGAAAGAGCATTAAAATAGAATCATACATAGATGAATACAAAGACTTAGTATCATTTGGATCTAATAAATATCAGGCATTCCATCGCTGGTATCCATTCGTAGAAGGCTATGGTTCAGAGTTTGTTCGACGAATAATAGGGGAACAAGCAATTTTTCCAAAGAGATGTTTAGATCCTTTTGGAGGTGTTGGAACAACAATATTGACTTGCCAAGAATTAGAAATTGAATGTCATTCTGTAGAGCCTAACCCTTTTCTTGTGGAAGTTGCAAAGACAAAGCTAGATAGGAATTATAGTTCTAAAAAATTCAAAGGAATAGTTAATAGAATAGAAAAACATTTGCTTACGTGTACACAAGCTGTTGAACTTCCCAATCTAGAAAGCAAGACATTTTTTGAGTCAGAGGAAAGAAAAAAATGGATATTTGATAGGGAGGTAGCATATGCTATAGTAGATATTCTCAATTACATAAACAAAAGAAAATACAATTTAAAAGAACATTACCATTTATTAAAGCTTGCTCTTGCTTCTATTCTCTTAGGTGTCAGTAATGTTTACAGAAACGGTAAGTGTTTATCATATAAAAGAGATTGGCAGAAAATATCTATAACAAGAAAAGAGGTTCACCAAAAATTTCTTTCCATATGCAAACAAGTATTCCTTGTAGATTTAGTCTCCAAACAGAATAGTAAAGCTACGACAGAGAATAGAGCAAATTTTCGTCATGGAGATTCTCGAAATGAATTAGCATTATATGAAAATGACTATTTTGACATCGTTATTACCTCTCCACCATATCTAAATTCAAGAGATTATACGGATATTTATCGTTTGGAACTTTGGTTACTAGGTCATATTTCTATGTATAAAAAGGAACAGGGATTACGCAAGTCTGCATTAACATCTCATGTGCAAATCACTCTTCCTGAAACCACATATCCTGATGTGGAGCAACTCAATGAATACATTGAATATATTACTAACCCAGATAACGATGTCAGACTATGGAATAGAAACATACCCAATATGATTAAGGGGTACTTTCAAGATATGAAAGGTATACTTGAACAACTATATTTAAAACTGAAAAAAGGTGGAAAAGTATACTTAAACGTTTCAAATTCTGCATATGGTGGAAAAGTATGTGTAGTGGATGAGATACTAGCAGAAATTGCAAAGAAAGAGGGATTTACGGTTGATGAAATAAGAATCGCTAGATACATAGGTTCGAGTGCTCAACAAAAACTTGAGAGAAAAATGCGTGAAAGTGTGATCGTTCTTACTAAATAAGAGAGAGTCCGCAAAAAATAATCTCCTAAAGGCCTCTTATCCAATTGTCAAAAAAAGTAAAAAACTGTCATAAACCCACCAAAAAACAACCCTATAAAAAACTCCAGTTTCAAATCCTGTTCGAGTCACTTTTTAGTCATAAATCATTGATTTTCAACGACTAACAGAATATAAAAATTCTCTTTGCTGCAATATTGAGCAATTTTTATACTTCAAGGTCTCTTTTTTGACCTCCTCAGAAACTGCCTTTAGCAGTTCGCCAAGGCAGTTTCTGAGCTTTTATTTTGTGTTACTCTACACAATTGTGTCTCCTTTTTGACCCCCCATTGTTAAAATGGGATTTTTCATTGGCTTTTTTGATCTGCAATGCTACCTTTGCGAATTGCAGCAATGAAAGGAGAAATTTTATTAACAACAGTCATTAACGGGCGAGGAAAAAAATCTCGTAAAGATGGTACCCTACCTATTCAGATACGCGCGTATCAGGATAGGAAAAGACGGTTGTACCCTTCTGGTCTCTATGTATTGCCCCATCAATGGGACAACAACAACCGCTTAGTCCAGAAGCATCCTTTGGCCAATGAGTACAATGCAGAGCTCACCGCTCAAAAATTATCCTACCAGCGGCATATCCTTGACCTCAAGCGCACGGATAAAGTCCCCACACTCCAACGATTAGACAATTTTAGAGAATATGGTCCTATCAAATCCTTTATAGACTTCATTGCGCACGAATTGGAAAAAGATGTTACACTTTCCAAAGGCACCCGCAGAAATCACCAACAGACGCTTAATAAATTGATAGAGTATCGTCCTGATACCAATTTTTCTGACTTGAGTTATTTGTGGGTCGAGCAATGGGATGCGTTTTTACGAAAACAAAAACTCTCTGTTAATTCTATTCATGGGCACCATGGCCGTATTGTTCGCTACATCCATTTGGCAGAGAAAAAAGAACTGTTTGCTAATTTTTCTAATCCTTATCATCATTTTAAGCGCAAAACTGAGAAAACTTCTACCATTGCCCTATCGCTCTATGAAGTCGCCGCCCTGGAGGCTTTAGAGTTAAGCAGCGAGCCTCATTTAGAACGCGTGCGGGATCTTTTTTTGTATTGCTGCTATACAGGCTTAAGAGCAGCGGATGCAGTGAGCTTGCGCTTCTGTGATATTGATCGAGATGATAAGGGCTATACCATGAATATCATTGCTCAAAAAACAGGCAAACAACTCTTGTCTACCCTCTATAAGTTATACAATGGAAAACCTCAATGCTTGATACAACAGTATGAGACACGAAGAAAGGTTGCTGCTAGTAGCCCTGAGTTGGTCTTTCTAGAAAAAAGTGATGGACTAACCAACCAATACCTCAATCGTATTTTAAAAGCCCTTGGAAAGCGCGCTAACATCAAAAAACGCCTCACTTCTCATGTCGGTAGACATACTTTTGTGACCGATATGTTTAGTCGAGCTTCTCCTGGAGTTGTGAAGGAGCTGGTGCAACATGGGAGTATTGCTACTACTATGCGTTATGCGCATTTGCAGAAGAAGCATATTGATGATGCGCTGGATAAGATTGATTGGGAGTAATTTTACAACTAACTAGTTTGTTCTTACTTTGCATGATATAATATCATAATTTCGTACATTGTTAATTATTAATGATCAAAAAACTATCACACACATAAGTATAAATTATGATAAAATTTTACTTGGATTGGAATATATTTAGCTATTTGAAGGAGCCTAAGCATAAAGCTATTAGAGATAAAATTCAAAAATTAAAGTCGCAATTACTTTTCCCCTATTCACATTCTCATTTTATAGATCTATCAAAAAGCTATTCAACTACAAACAAATATTTCGATGAGGATTTAGCTACTTTAGAAGAGTACACCCGTAATTTTAAAATAGGTCAAAATAAAGAGAAAATAACATTTGAAGAATATAGTCCAACCTCTTATTTTTATGATAATAAAGAAGAGTTACTCAAACCAATCTTCATTAATTTTAAAGATAATTTCAAGGTTTTAGATGAATTAAAAATTGGCGATACAAAAGTAAAAATTGGTAGTATTTTTCAATCTTTGCTCGATGCTATTCCACTGCATACTTACTTTAATGATGAAAATTTAACTTCTCTCAATTCTTTATTAACAACTATAGATTCAAGCTCTAGCTTGTGGGATCTTGTCAATAGTATTGCTTCTGCTTCAGAAGAAATGTTACAAGATAAAAGTAAGTATATTGAAATAAGAAAACAACTCGGATACTCAGGTTTAAAACTGCCATCACATTCAGGGGGATGGGAAATTAAAAATGTTATAAATAATGTAAACAGCTTCCTCAAGAATCAAGGACATAAAATAGACTTTGCTGAGTATTCAAACCTTATATTCAAACATAGAAAAGAAAAGCCTAATGATTATGAGTCATTTAGCACTTTATACATCCACCTTGATTTGATAGGTTTCAAATCAGATAAGCTTTCTAAAAAAAGTAATAATTTCCTGAATATCACTACAGATGCAGCACACGCATACCTCGCCTCTTATTGTGACTATTTCATTGTAAATGATAAAAACTTAATTACTAAATCAAAAGTACTTTATTCGGAACTTCAATTTGAAACAGAGGTTCTAAACCTTCAAGAGTTTGAGAAACTATTGGATAATCTACTTCTTTATGCACCTAGAAATATTAGTGCATTTTTGCAGCAAGCTAAGTCTACTATCAATGAAGAAAATTTGATTGAATCACATCTTTCCACAACTGATGATGAAGTAGATATTTTGGGGTATAAAATCCAACCTTTGCTATTAAACTATTTTAATGCTGTAACTCATGAAATACACAACTGTACCACTCTACTCACATTTAAGAGAGTATATAGATCAAAAGGATTTTCTTATACACAAGAAATAGAAGCTCTATTGGATAATCTCATAGAAGTATTAGGTTTCCCATCAAACTACTTGAACTTCAAACAAAAAAAGCAAGTATTTTTAGAGAATAAGGAACAAGTAGAAATGTTATGGGAATTATATCCAACAACTATCATACTAAAAAAACATGATGACCTATGTAGAGCCCTTTTAATTGTCATTAACATCTAGCACCTACAAAACATTTTATAAAAATACATTTCACTTTAATAAATTTACTCTTAATGCTCATCCCTAATAAAAAGTAAGAAATCTTAGTTTTCATCCCCCAAAGCGCATAAATCCTCCTTCCCACTCCAAGCCCAACACCCCAGTAGCACCATTCCTAAACTTCGCCACAATCACCTCCGCTTTCCCCTTGGTAGAATTGCCCTCCTCATCCTCTAGAATGCCATACTGTTCTAAGCGACTCAAGAAGACTACTAGATCCGCGTCCTGCTCTACAGAGCCCGATTCCCTCAAGTCCGATAATTGAGGACGTTTGTTGTCTCTTTTTTCGCAAGCCCTAGAGAGCTGAGACAAAGCAATGACAGGAACATTTAATTCCTTGGCATCTCGTTAAGCTCAACAAGATGGTTTAGTCCTTATTTGGGCGCCCTTTACCAACCAAAACATGTTACAGTTCATTCAATGCTTGTCTAAAACAACAAAAGAGTTGCCTCCTTGAGGATAATTTGTACTTTTGCCTTCCCCTATTGTCATTTCTTAAACTAATTTTTTAGTAGTGATTGGTGTTACACTTACACCTTGAGTTTTTAATTCCTCTCAATCAAACAAAGTATGAAAATAGATAGTGATTTCCTTAAGAACATAGTAGAAGAACAGATTCCTATTCATAAGTTTTTGGGCTTAAAACTCTTAGAGATAGAAGAAGGCTATGCAAAAGTACATGTTCCTTTTCAAGAACTTGTTTTAGGAGATATTGTTCGTCGTCGTTGGCATGGAGGTATTTTGGCTACCATCATGGACTCAGTAGGTGGTTTAACAGGAGCGGCTTATTTTAGTTCTCCTAAAGATAAAATGGCCACGATTGATATGCGGGTAGATTACCTCAAGGGAGCAGAAGCAGCTCCTATTGTAGTAGAAGGGAAAATTGTACGCCTTGGAAGACGTATTTTAGTGACCAAAATGTATGTCTGGGACGAAAAAGAAGAAAATTTGCTAGCAGAAGGCAAAGGTGTTTATAACTTTATTAGAATTAAAGATAACCAACAAGAATCTAGTGCTTTTCTAGGAATCAATCCTCTAAAAGAGAATCCTTCAACTGATTAAATTAGTTAGATACCTTTCATAAACTGGCATCCAAACAGATGATAAAAAGCCTTGACAACATGTTGTCAAGGCTTTTTTATTTTAGCTCCTATTTGTTTGATTAAAAACATGATTTATTACAGCCATGATAATCATAAAGTTATATTATTAGCTCTTTTTTCGCTAACTGAGCATCTATATTTTCTGCCATTGTGTGTTCTTTTTCTTGTAGAATAGTTTATATATTGAGGTTGATAGGCAACACTTTAAGCCCTGTTACAAAGGTCGAGATTCATCCAATTCACCTGTTTCAAAAAGACACTCCTCCTGGTGCAATTGTAATACGTCCTGACATTTTATTTCACCAATAAAAATAAACTAATGAAAATTACCCTTATCAACAGTAAAGGCCATTGGAAAAATGGTTGGGTTAGCTCAGAAGCAGATCTTCAATCATTGATAGAATCTCTTGAACGAAATTCCTTTATTGTAGAAGTTTTTGAAGTCAATAGTTTACACTCCTTAGAAACTATACTTCAAAACATAGGTAATAACACCCTAATTTTGCCAAATGCTTATTATGTAGATCGATACCAAGGAAGCAAAGAAACGGTTTGGATTGTTGACATAATAGAAAAATACAACCTTCCCTTCATTGGATCCGACAGTATAACCTTACAAAATGTTTTACAAAAACATATTTGCCAATCTATTTTGCAAAAACACGGTATTCCTATTCCTAAATTTGCCGTTGTATCCCCACTCGAAATAGGTAATGAAAAAGCTATTTTAGATTCAAGTGAATTGACCTACCCTGCTATCATTAAACTAACTGCTGAATCTGGCAGTATGGGAATGGATGATAAATCTTTAGTCCAAAATCAAAAGGAAGCAATTGTTCAAATTCGAACAATGATGCAACAATATCAAGAGGGAGTAATTATTGAAGAGTTTTTACCCAGCAATGACCTTACCGTAAGCTATTTACAAGGCTCCAATGGTAAACCTAAATTATTAACAACTTGGTACTTAGTTTCTGATAAACCAGGGGTTACATCTATTATGGGACATAAAGAGCGATTTATGCCTTGGGGGGGTGTCAAAAAAATGATTCCAGTTAAGGATAAACACATTTTGGAGCAAGTAGAAGAATTAATTCCCAAAGTTTGTGAGATTTTAAAAATCAAAGACATCACTAGAATAGATGGGCGATTAGATAAAAATGGACGGTTAAGGATTTTTGATGTCAATGGCTTTCCTGCATTGTGCTTTCCTGAAAGTGTTGGAGTTCAACAAGTAATATCTTGTTTCCCTGACTATGATGATTATTACATTTTTGATACTTTAATTAATACCATTGTTTTAAGCGCGGCCAATCGCTATACGATGACCGTACCAGATAGTGTTAATAGTAATAATTTTTTCACACTAGAAGACAACAAAGAATACTCCCTTATGAATGATTAGGAAGAGTATTTTAAAGAATGGAGTGAAGCAGGTAGTTGATGTTTGCCTGCTTCGTTTCTCTAGGTTGTAAATCTAAAGCCTTAAAAAGCATCTATTTCATGCAAAATAGATTTACCAAAATTTGATCCTTATGATTTCACAAAGTTATTATGATGCCCTTAGTTCAGACAGACTATTCTTCCGCAAACTGACTTATAATGATATAGAAAGTTGGATGGATTTTTATAAAAACAATCCAAATCTTAAGTATTTGGGGATTGATCTAAATCGAACAAATCATGAAATGGCAAAAGCCTGGATTGATGCTCAATTAGAGCGCTACCACAAAAATGAATTTGGACAGTTAGCAATGGTTTTAAAAGAAACAGGAGAATTGATCGGCACAAGAGGTATTAGCCTTATCAAAGATAAAGGGCAGATCTTTTTACAATCCATGGGTTCCGTAAAACCTGTTTATTGGAGACAAGGCTTTGGTTCAGAAAGTGCATCCTGTTTATATGATTTCATTTTCCAACATGAAATCACTGATACAATTGTCTCTATTTGTCACTTAAATAACAGAGTATCACAAAAGTATTTAGAGCAATTGGGTTTTATACAACAAGAGCAATTGTCTACAGAAAAACGCGATGTTTTTTTTTATACGCTGGCACAAAAAGATTGGAAAAACAAGAAAGAAAAAAGATAAACCAATATCCTTTCTCCTCCGTCAACAGAAGGCCCTTAAACACTTATTTGAGAGGCTTTTTTTACATGTTGTAGTTAATAGTTGAGGGTAAATGTTACTTAAGCAAGGCTTCATAAAACAACTCCACATCCATACTATCCCCCAAATAGGGATAGTTCATTAAACTGTGTCAACATTAAAAAATGGTATTAATTCATCGGCAAAGCCCTCAAAAAAAAGGGGCTTTTTTGATGAGTTCATACGGATACTATGAATCATTGCCCATGTTCAAATCCATCTCAAAACGATCAGGAAAATGAATGTATAACTGTTGAGCGGTCAAAGCCCATTTTTGTAATGGACTTGTCCATTTTTTTAGAATATTTTGAGCGACTAGCCAAATTAACTTCAACAAGGCATCTTCATTTGGAAAAACAGCCTTGGATTTCGTTATTTTCCTCAATTGCCGATTAAATCCTTCTACGGTATTGGTTGTGTAAATTATCTTACGAATGGGCTGTGCATATTTAAAATAAGCGGTTAATTGCTCCCAGTTTGTTCGCCAAGATTTGATGACAACAGGATATTTCTTGCCCCAATTTTTTTCTAAATGATCTAACTTTTTTAGGGCTGTTTAGCTTCGCTGTTACTTCGTGATCTTTTGTAGAGGCTTGATAAACCAATTTTAGGTCTTTCAAAAATGATTTTTGATCCTCACTTGTAATGTATTTCAAACTATTTCTGATCTGATGGACAACACATAATTGAACTTCTGTCTTAGGAAACATACTTTCTATTGCTTCACTAAAACCAGATAGGTTGTCTATACAAGCTATTAAAATATCTTCAACACCTCGATTTTGTAAATCCGTTAATACCTGCAACCAAAATTTTGCGCCTTCGTTTTCAGAGGTATGCAAGGCTAATAAATCCTTGTGTCCCGTTTTGTCAACTCCTAATACAATGTAAACAGCTCTACTTTCTATCCTGCCTTCATGACGTACTTTATAATGAATGGCATCCATCCAAATTATTGGATACATCTTGTCTAATGGGCGATTCTAGTTCGCTTCGCTCATGAGCGTTACACTTTTAGTTGCCAAGCAGTAATTTCCGTCCACACTTTGTCTGTTATTCCACTAATATGGGCTTTTGATAATTCTAAACCATATAATTCTTCAAAATGAACTCGAATATCTTTATAGCTCATCCCTCGACTATACATGGATATTATCTTATTGTCTAAGCCATCTCCTAAGGTTGTTTGACGCTTCTTTACGATTTTTGGATCAAAACTACCTTCTCGATCTCGGCTTGTTTCTAATTCTATTTTTCCATAAGCCGTTTTTAGACCTTTTTTCCCCTTTCCATTTTTTCTGTTTTTTTTTATTTTTAGCTTTGTCTTCCTCTAAGTGCTCCTCTAGTTCTCCTCCTAAAGCGGTTTCTAATAGGTGTTTGATTAAGGGTGCCATTACTCCATCTTTCCCCCCTAATTTTTCTCCGTTTTTTAACTTGCTTAGGGCCGCTTTCTCAAAGCCTTCCCAATCCATCTTTTTTCCCATTGCTAAACTGTTTGGTTCTTAGACAAATGTCGTGAAAGTTCTAAATTAGGTTGATGAAAGAGGAAGAATTTTATGAGGAGTTATTAGGATTTTCAAATTTGAGAATAAATTCACTTGAAAAGACAAGCAGGAAAATAATATTTTATTGTGAACTTAGGGGACAAAAAGCTAGTTGTCCAAATTGCTTGAAAGAGACTAAAAAAGTGAATCAAACAGAGTCTCGAAAAGTTCAAGATTTGAAAATATCTGAACGAGAAGTATGGCTAGATATAAAAGTTCGCCAATTTTTTTGCCCTAAGTGTAATCGTTACTTTTTTGATAATCCAGAATGGATTGAAAAAGGTAAATCATACACTAAGCGCCAGCGAAAATGGATATTTGAATTGTGTAAAAAACAGTGCTTCACCCAAGTGGGCGCGTTAGTCAATTTAAGTTACAAAACGGTTAAACGACTTTTTTATAACGAAGCTGAAAAACAAATTAATTTAAAGAAACGTTATGCTCAAGTTCGCAAATTAGGCATTGATGAAATTGCTCATCACAAAGGCAAAAAAATTATGCTTGTGTATTGGTTGATTTAGAACGAGGCATCCAATTAGATGTTCTACCCAACAGAAAAAAAGAGACCCTAATTGCTCATTTTAAATCACTTGGAGAAGATTTTTGTAATCAAATTGAAGTTGTCTGCTCAGACATTTGGAAGACTTATATCAATGTAGCTAAAGAATTTTTCCCTAATGCTGAAATTGTTATTGACCGCTTTCATGTCGTCAAAGCATTGAATAATGTTTTAGATATGCTCCGAAAAAAATTACGGAGAGTATTTAAAAAAGAAGACTGCTTTAAATCAATAAAATGGAAGCTTTTCAAACGTTCTGAAAAATGTGATGCACATGATTTTGCTCTTTTGAAGAATGCTTTTGACAAGTCATGGTTATTAGAAGAAATTTATGAATTGAGTAATACTTTTAATTCCATGTTTGATAGGGCTTCTAACAAAAAACAACTTGAACATCAACTCGACCTTTGGATAGAATTTGCTAGTCAATTAAACTTTAAACCCTTAAATTCTTTTATTCAAACTCTTCGTAGATGGAAAAATCATGTTGCTGCCTTTGCTTCACAAAGAATCACAAATGCTACAACAGAAGGACTCAATAATTTCTTACGTTACTTTAAACGTATTTCTTTTGGACTCCCTAATTTCCAACACATGAGATTAAGAATTTTAATCGCTGCCGCTTAATTCACGACATTTGTCTAAGAACCTTAAATTTTAAACAAACTCTAACCATAAATAAGAAAGTTATGACAACCAATAATGGAAAGATTTTACTATTTTTTGGCACTTGCCATTCCCTATTAGCTATTTCTCCATTTGCCTTTGGAAAACAATTTGCAGCCTTTTCTTCTCAATTCTTTTTCAAAATCAGCGAAGGGCTGTTTGAGTTCCCTTTATTGCAAGGACAGATGAATTATGAAAACTTTGCGGCCTTTTGGTTTTTCTATTATGGCTTGTTACTCCTGCCTCTTGGCATCTTAGTGAAGCATCTAGAAGATACGAACCAAGCCCTTCCCAAAACCTTCTTACAAGCTTACTGCATCATTGTACTCTTAGGGGTTTTTATGATTCCTTTTTCAGGAATGACCTTCTTAATGTTGCCACACGCTTTGTATATGCTGTATCAAAATAAAAAGGCATCAAAAAGCGCTCTACAATAAATAGACATTATTATTGCCATTAAAATCAATACTCTTTTGGGGCTTTAATGAATTGTGAAAACAAATCAACAACAGCAGCCATCCCTTAACGAGATAGCTGCTGCCTACTTTAGCTTTGCTTTAATCAAAATCTTATTCTTTAACAATAGGAACCGCTTCAAAATCCCCATCTTTGGTGCGCACTTGCAATAAATAAACACCTGTTGGTCCTTCTAAGGCTACAGATATGGTTGTTGCTGTCGCTATTCTTTCTATATGGACCAGTTGTCCTAAAGGATTGTATACTCTCAACTCCATATCCTCTTGTTCTTTTCCTAAATCAATTTGTATGGCTTGAGACGTTGGGTTTGGATAAATAGTCCAATTAGCTGTTGACAAGCGGGTTACGCCTATCGTTACAAAAACGGCAGCACTAGCGATATTATTTCCTTCTTCTTGTTCTGTTTCTGCTTGCAAATCATCTGCCACAAATAAGATATAATACCCCCCATCCAATGTTCCTGCTGGTATTGGCCAAGTAGCATCTTCAAAACTATTCGCATTTGGCAATAAAGCATTAACGACATCTGCTCCTAAATAGACATCACTGGCATCATAAATAGGATTCGTTGATAAATAATAGCCCAAAGAAGTCGCTCCAATAGAACGGTTGCTGTTATTAGTAACTAAAGCCGAGACTTGAAAACTATTGTTAAGCTGTACAGCCATAGGGTTTTGTACCACTAGATCAGGCAAAGAGTCTGTTATGGTAATGGGTTGGGCAACGATGTTATTGTTTTCATTGCTTTCCGTTCTTATATTAGATCCGTCTGCATAAAATAAAATGTGATAATTGCCAGGTATTGTATGGCCTGGAATCGTCATCGCGGTGGTTTCACTACTAACCATACTAGCAAATAGACCACTTACAGGCTCACTGCCTAAGAAAACGGCTGTACTACTATCAAACGTGGATGTAGGAGATAAATAATAATCTAAGTTAATCGAGGCTAATACCATTGTTCCTATATTTTTCACCTCGCTCGTAAGCGTCACCGTTCCTCCAATAATACTGCTAGAAGGATTCACTGTAGCATTTTGTACAATGGCATCCGGACCAGCTACAGGAGTAATGGTAATTGGGATATAAACTCTATTATTAATTTCACTACTTTCTGTAATAGCAAACTGATCATCAATATAAAACAACAGGTAATAATTCCCGACAGGAAGGTTCGCTGGAATAGTAACATTCATAGATTGTTGCACGATTCCATGCGAACCCAAACCACTAATTAGGGTATCCCCTAAAGGAATTGCATTGGAAAAAATAGGCGCTGTTGTTAAATAATAGCCCAATCGATGCGCTCCTACTGGACGCACACTATTGTTCTCAATCACAGAAAACAAATTGACCACACTTCCTGCAGTAGTCGTTGTTGGGGTCACACTAATTGTATTCACTTCTAAATCAGATAAGGGCAAAACAACCGTAACCGCAATGGATTGCACGTTGTTATTCTCATTACTCTCCGCTACTTCATTTTGTGCATCTGCATAAAAGAGAAGGTGGTAGTTTCCAGCAGGTGTATTCGCTGGAATTATGACCGTATTGGCAATTGGAAGACTACTATTCGCTCCCAAACCATTATTAATAGTTCTACTAAGTAACACATCATTGTTGTCATACAAAGTATCAATAGATAAGTAATATCCAACATGACTAGTGTTTGCACTGCCTACTCCCTCATTTTTAAGGAGCGCACTTAAGTTCGTCGAAGCTCCAACAGTAATGGTTGTGCGGGATGCGTTCGCTTGCTCCATCACTAAATCTGGTTCAGGATAAGTAATTGTAATGGCTGCATATCTTATATTATTTGTCTTGTCTATTTCGGCTCTACTGACTTGATGATCGGCATAAAAGAGCAGGTAATAAGCTCCTGTATTGGTCGCCGTTGGAATGGTAACCGTCGTTTGTTGTCGGCTGCTGTCTCCTGCATTTAAGCTATCAATAGGACTGTTCCCTAAATAAACATCGTTGTTATCATACAAAGTATCAGTTGATAGGTAATAACCTAAAGCCGTGTTTGCTATTGTGCTACTTCCCTGATTGTACACCAAGCTATTTACCGCCATAACTGCACCTGATAAAACCGCTGTTGGTGTTGCTGTTCCTTCTGGCACTACTAAATCCGCTTGACTTGGGGCAATCGTTAAGGATAAATAAGCACCATTATTATTCTCATTACTCTCTGGTATTACTTGCAAGTAATCTGCCACATACAAAACATAATAGGTTCCTATCGTTGTTGTTACTGGAATCGTTAGAGCAGCTGCTTGAAATAGGGTATCATTACTATTAATTAGTAGGGCAAGGCTATTTCCTATAAGAACATCATTGTTATCCAATAAAGTATCAGACGATAAATAATATCCTGTTTGGCTGCTATTCGCCATAAATGCCCCTTGATTTTTAAGCCGACAATTGACGATTGTTCCTTCTCCAACAATGAGACTGCTTGCACCTATGCTGGGTTGCTCCACGATTAAATCAGACTGGTACAGAGAATCACCTATAATAGTAATCCCACTGGCCCATACATTATTCGTTTCGTTCTGTTCTGTATAAAAATCTTGATCGTCAGCATAGAAGAGCAAGTAGTAATTGCCTGAAGCTGTGTTAGGAGGAATAGACACCACGTGGTTTCTTCTTTCACTGGCACCAGAGCCTAGAGGATCTACATATTTCGCCCCTAGTCTTAGAGCATTACTGGTATAATTTGGGCTAGTAGATAAATAGTACCCAACATTGCTACTTCCTATTGGGCCAGCACCATTGTTTACTACTCTACAATTTACATTTAGAAAATCGCCTGCATCAATCGTATCTCTCCCTAAAATTCCTGTTTGCACGACCAAATCAGGAACAGGTACTTCTACATAAAGCGGTAAACCTACCACATTATTAGTTTCATCTCGCTCGGTTCTCTCATTTTGATAATCGGCTTTAAATAAGATAAAGTAATTGCCTGGAGTCGTTGTCACAGGAATCGTAATGGTATCCCCTAAATGACTCCCCCCATTAAAAGGCAAAGCAGTAGTGGTCGTACTTCCTAATAAAATATCATTGCTACTAAGTGTTAAATCAGTCGATAAATAATACCCAACAGCACTGCTGTCTATTGCAGGCCCTTGATTACGAATATTAGAGGTCAAACTAAGCCTTTTTCCTGCGGGTATCGTTCTTAGACTAAGCGTAGGATTATTAACAATTAAATCCCCTATAGTAGCTCCTGCTCCTGTAATTGTAATCGGCCTAGAAACTATGTTATTATGCTCGTTACTTTCTCTTTCGGTCAAGAATCGATCTGCAAAGTATATTATGTGATAATTTCCTGCGGGCGTATTCGCGGGAATCATACCAACGGTATTACTACTAGTAGAATTATTAACAGGAAGATTGGGAACATAACTAGACGCTAATAGAACCATCCCACTATTATAATTTGGTGTAGTAGATAAGTAGATTCCAAAACTATTAGAAAAAGCTAAACTAGTCCCTATATTCCTAATTGCAGCACCAATAGATGTAACATCGGAAGGCGCACGAGTAGTATGCCCTAAAAAAGGTGTCTGAACAACTAAATCGGGCGCCAGTACAGGAGGAGCCATAAGTGTAACAACTACTGTTCTTCCTGTAATGTTATTGGTTTCGTCTCGCTCCCATTGTTGATTCCGATGGTCCGCATAAAAGAAAAGCGTGTAGGTTCCCGAAGGTGTTCCCAAGGGAATTTGTAGCAGAACAGTATCTTTGTTGTTGTCATTAATATCTATAGTATCTATATAACCTTCTCCCAAGTACAAATCGGTTGCATCATAAACATTGTCACTTGACAAATAATATCCAATATAATGGGCGCCTGAACCTACATTAACATTAGTATTATTAACCGTACAATTCGCAATCAAGGCCTCTCCTGAGACTACTGTAGAGGGGGTAATTTGGGTAGACGGAATACTAAGTTCGGGGTATGACTGGACAATATGAATAGGGGTTACAATAAAATTATTGGTTTCTAAATACTCTGGTATTTGCTCCGTATAATCAGCATGAACAATAATATAATATTGTCCAAGTGGTAAAAATTGAGGAATATTAACCTGTTGTAACACCGTACTTGGATTTACCAAGGTGACAATGTTTTTTGTCGCGAGTAAAGTATCAGAAGGGTCATAAATAGAATCGGTAGATAAATAATATGCCAACTCAAAGTTTCTAGCTGCCCGAAAGTTACTTTTGCGCAATTCAGTATACACCTGCACGGATTCTTGCAACTCTACAGAATCCTTGCTCAAACTATCGCTGTGCAAGGTAATATCTACTTGCAGTAAGCTATCTCCTACTACTGTAATAACATTGGGTCGGTAAACAATGTTATTACTTTCATTGGTCTCTTGTATCAAATTCCTAGCATCAGCATACGTAATTACATAATAATCCCCTGGAGCCACATCTGTGGGCATACTATAATTCAAACTATCTCTGTAAGCTTGGAGAGGAGCCAACGCTCTAGTAGATAACCCTGACCTCAATACATAGTCACTTAAATTATACACCGTATCTTTTGATAAAAAATACTTTGTATTAGAGGAAGCCGCTACACTAGTGCTGTTATTAATAACAGTAGAAATGGTCATAAAACGGTCGCCTACCTTAATTGTATCTGGCCCTGATTGGTGACTTTGCACCACCAAATCACTGTTGTAAAGCGTATCTATAAGAATGGGTAAATAGCCCACATTATTGGTCTCATCAGCTTCTGTATCTCTATTGTAATAATCGGCGTAAAAAAGAATATAATAAGTGCCATAAGTAGGTACCGTTGGTAAATTGAGTAGTTCCCAATTAGATTGAAAGCCATTAGGGGCTAAGCTGCCCACATTATCCCTTGCCAAATACGTATCGCCACTATCATACAAGGTATCCATAGAGAAAAAATAGGCCACATCTCCTTGGAAAGAGCTATTCTGCCCTATGTTATGTACCTCTGCTTGTACTTCTAATAAACCATTTGGACTAGCAGTAGCAGCATTCCCTTGCACATTTCTCACAACTAAATCTACTGCTCCTGTTCCAATAACCGTAATAGGAATCGACCATTCATTGTTCCCTTCATTGTTCTCTGGTACCGCATTCATCTGATCCACATATCCTATAAGATGATAACGACCATAGGCTAAATTTGTAGGAATAGTATAATTAAAAGGGGGTTGGTCGGTGTATAGGTTAGGACTAATCGGAACCAAAGGGAGACTAGCAATCAAACTATCGCTGCTGTCATAGGTATCATCTACAGAGAAATAATAATTAACCGTAGTTGCAGGACTAGCAACTGCACCTTGATTCCCAATTCTTCCTGTAATCGGAAGTACATCTCCCAACATAATGGTATTTGGGTTGGCTCCAAAATAGAGCGTTTGTCCTCTCCAATCACATTGCGCAGGAGCAACATACAAAGGCGCTGCTGTGTAGTTGTTCCATTCATTACTCTCTGTGACAGTATTGTAAAAATCTACTTGAGAAATGATATAATAATTACCTCCAGCAGTATTTGTCGGAATATTTACAAAAGAACTTGCCGTTCCTTGACTCGTAGCTGCAAAAGCAGCTAAATAAATATCCGCCAGAAAAAGATCACTGTTATCATACACACTATCCGTGGATAAATAATGTCGAATAAAGCAGGAATTATGCAGTAATCCCCCATCATTCACCACTGTGCTAATAACCGTTACCGATTGACTAGCAGCAATTGTATCGACTGATAAATTAGATTGATTTATTCTCAAATCAGGATAAGTAGCATTAATAAATAAAGATTCATTCGCCGTATTATTTGATTCATCCGATTCCTGTTGTACATTCAAAGGATCTAAGTAAACAATGATGTAATATTCACTAGGTGCCATTCCCGACGGAATCGTTACCAATGTAGTATCGGTTACATAAGTATTAACAGGAATCGTATCTAACATGCGGGTTGTTAATAGGACATCTGTCGCACTATAAAATCTATCAGTGGATAAAAAGATACCTACCTCAACACTATCAGCTCTTCTTCTCCAATTCCTCACACCATAACTCACCTCTATTGTTGAGTTAACCAAAGCCACATTGGGATTGTTTTTTACTTGATACGCCGCAAAATCTAAGGGTTGAATAAGCACTACGATTCCTACCCAAGTCACATTGTTCGTCTCATCTGTTTCAGCCACTGCATTGTTCTCATCTATCGCCAGTATCACATAATAATTGCCAGGTGCAGTCGTAGAAGGAATTCCTATTGTTGAATTAGTAGCATAACTATAATTCCCTGTCATAGATCCTGTTCGGCGATTATTCATAAACACATCCGCAGCATCCAAAATAGTATCTGTTGACAAGTAAAAATTTAACATAGTAGAAGGCGAGGAACCTACATCTAAATTTCTGATGGTATAATTTAATGTCGTAGAGTTTCCAGCAGAAACAGCAACACTGTTTATACTAGGATTTATGAGGGTTAAATCAACTTGAGCTTGTAGCGTAATACACGAAAAAAGTAGTGCTAAAAGTGCTACTAAAGGCAGAAGAGACTGCAATCTGTTCATGAGATTTTGTTTTAGTTACAATAGGTAAATCCTTTGTTGAATACCTTACAGATATTACTATACAAAAATAATCTTTAGAGGATCAAATAGCTTGGAATTTCCAGCCATTTTAAGACTTTTTTACCAATGGTAATTATTCCTGTATGAATGACATTTTGTATAAGGTAGAATGATACTTTAGATAAAAAGTCTAAGCAGGAGCAAAATACATTCTTTATGAAACGGTAACTAAAACTAACTTCCCTAAGATTCCTATCAACTTCCAAAGATCAAAAGGAATCTTTCTAAAATAACAATACGGCAAGTATGGTTCATACTTAAAAACATACTCTATGAGCGTGAAGTGTTCTAAGCTTCTTCTGACACAGACAAGGTCTGCAAAGCTTCCTGAAGTGTGGCCGCAATACTTGTCTCACCAATACCTTGAGCGCCGTCTAACAAAGTTTGATAGCCTTGTTTAATCCACTCCATAGGAGCTTCTAGTTCTTGCAGCAATAAGTGTGCTTTTTCTAAAGCCAAGATTTGTTGGGTATTATTTTCATGAGGAGTATCTAATAAATGGGTGCAATAAACCAATTGCAATTTTTTGTCTTGAATAGCACGCAATTGAGGCGATAAGGTATCAAAAAAAGCAATTTTAGCTTGTGCTTGTGCCAATTCTTTATAATAAGAAGCAGGGTTTTCAGGCGTCACTTCTAGGGGCAAATTGCCCAACATAAAACGACTCAACATAGGGTTGACAGTTGTTAAATAACGAATTTGGCGAATAATGATATTGGCATTCTGGCTGCTTTGCAAATGCCCTAGTACATACTTTTCAGCCGCTGTATAATTTTTATCTTGGATATACCGTGCTATCAATTGATCTTCTAGCGTAGGATCTTCAATATGCCCAAAATAACCAAGCCAATGCATTGCTTTCTCATATTGCTGTGCTTCCAAATAGTGTACATAAACAGTACGATCCAACTGTGCAACTGTTGTTTTACCTGTAGGATCTTGATAGCCTTCTTGTAGTTTCGCTAGAGCTGCTGTTCTCCACGCCTCAAAAGCAGTTGTTATTGTGGAGTGTGTTTGCGTTACCGTTTGACCAGTTTCCTTAATGGTTCCTGTTCGTTCCGTTGTAATGGTTCCTTGCCAGTTAATTTCCCAAAACTGCGCCTCTTCAGGCTTCTCTAAATATAGTTGCATCTTGCTTATAATGTCAATTGATAATCCAATCCCTCTGTTCTAAACACCCGCTGTAAGGCTTTTTGTTCTAATAAATTAGCAGGACTGTCTATCGTCCAAGCTTCTGGTTCAAACAAAATTACCTGTTGTGCAAATTTCAAAGCAATTTCTAGTTCGTGTGTTGCTAAAAATAACAATTTTTGTTGATGGATTGCTAATTGTTGAAGGGTTTGAAAAATTTTGACACGGTTGACAAAATCTAGATGCGCCGTCGCTTCATCCAACAAGATGATGGGCGTATCCTGTGCTAAAGCACGCCCCAATAAAACCAATTGCTGTTCCCCATCGCTACAATCTGCCAAGTACTTATTTCTCAAATGAGCAATGCCCAAGTCCGTTAAGATCTTCTCTATTAAGTGGCGGTCTTGCTTGGTCAAGCGTCCCCAAAAGCCCAAGTAAGGCTGTCGCCC
Organism: Aureispira sp.; assembly: GCA_050633105.1. Taxonomy (GTDB): domain Bacteria; phylum Bacteroidota; class Bacteroidia; order Chitinophagales; family Saprospiraceae; genus Aureispira. The sequence continues at coordinate 130,759 of JBOEFW010000023.1, forward strand.
TAAGGCCAATAAATTATAAACGGTCAAGTAAGGCGTTTGCACCCGTTCTGTTGTCACTACACTCAATTCCTTTGCAAAGGCAGTCGCGGTATAGGTAGAAAGCGCTTGCCCTTTCCACAAGATTTGTCCTGCTTTAGGTGCCAACCAACGCCCCAGTGTTCGCAACAGGGTGGTTTTACCACAGCCATTGCGTCCGAGCAAGACAACCAATTGCCCTCGCTCAAAATTCGCTTGGAGTGGTTCTGTATTCAGTAATTTTTGGTGACCGATTTGTAAAGCGTTTAATTCTAACATTGCTCTTATTTTTCCCCTAGCAAGGTAGGCAATTTATTAAAATCAAACGGCTCTATCCTACTATCTTTCCATTATTTTAACGGCAGTATAATCATCCCATTTCTTGGCTACATCAATAGCCGTATATCTTTTTGGATAACAACCTCCTTCTTTTTTAGCTTAGCTCTTGGAGCTACTCACTATCCACTCTCATTTCACAATCTCCATAAAACCATACACCGATTGACACTGTAATACAATCTTTGTTTTCTTTTCAATAGTTGTAAGTGGCTTCATTATCTTGATATTTAATAAATTCATATTTCTAAGTACAATCGCCAAAAGCTTTAACACCTGCAACGGTTTTGGAAGGGTATAGGAAGGAGCTACTCGCGGAGCGTAATCTTCTGTTACAGTGTGCTAAGTTGTTAGTTCTGTCATAATTAAACATATACAGCCCTCTTTTTTAGGGCTCCATTTACTATCTTCAATATGGTATAAAAATGATTGCAGCCCCCTACTTTTTTATCATCTTTTCTTTAGATATACTGTTTAAAACAACTGCTTCGTGTTGCTTCAATAAAGAGAATTTCCATAGTTTTAACCCATAAAAGCCCAGCAAAAACAAGCCTCCATAGCCCAACGTCACTCCCCAAGTTCTTGGGTGTTCCATTGGGTCAAGCAATCGTTCTGTGATAACACTCCATAGCGCCCAAGGATCAGCCAAAACATCCCAACTATTAAAACGTAAAAAACGTCCTAAATACACCCCAAAACCATTTAAAAAGAATAGAACAACCAAAGCAAAGCTGGTCCACAATTTCCCCCAATATTGTTCTAATATCTTTTCTAATACAAATAAGGTAGCATAAAATCCAACTAAGCCTGTCGTTGCATAAGCGACAATCATCAAGGTATCCAACCACAAAATGGTAGAATAACTTGTCCATCTCAAATGGTACAAGTCTGTTAATAAATAAGGCGCATTGGGTAAAAAAGCGATTGTTGCTCCCAAAAAAGCCACCACCCAGACGGTAGATGTTCCTTGTTGTTGTAAGAACTCTGCGGTCTTCACGCCTACCCAAGGCAACAGTGCTAAAAACAGGTTCCAAACCAAGAATACAAAATAAAGTTGTTCCGTATGATAAACTCTTAAGGCAGTTAAACTAAAATTAAATAAAACCAAGATGGTCAAGACCATGCAGAACAGCAATTCCTGTGGTGTGGTCCATTTATTCTTCCAATTCTTTATCATAATTTGATGGGTTTAAAATTTAAACAAATTTACTTTGAATTTCAAAGTACTCTGTCAATATAATAAACCCAATGGATGTTTGAAAGCTTCTTCTAAAAAAGGCTTTGCTTTTAACATTTTTATAATAAAAGGGCAAGCGCAAGGAGTTCACGAAGTACTTCTACAGCAAATGACAAAATAATAGCCACCATAGAAACATCCATCAATTATAATAAGACTCAAAAACACTACCCTACTGCAAGTGGATCAGCCTTCCCTAACCAGCGCCAAATGTTAGCACACCAAATATCTTGTTGTTCTTTTGGAGTAATCAACGCGGCATTTAAAGCATCTTCTAACACTTTTCCAGGATAAGAATTTGGCACATTTTCCATCTCTCCCAAAGGATAAGGATCATCTAATCCAGCCATAATTTGACCAGCCCCACAGCGCTTTAATAATAACGCAAAGGTATCTACATCATGCACCAAGGTATCAAAAAACAAGTTGGGGTGTCCTAAACTAGCTTGTGGAGATTGTACGCCTTCAAATAAATCGGGCCGCCCATTATACCCTTGCATTCGTCTTCCAAAATTGGCTTGCCCCAGCATACAACCATGAGCAAAACTCGTTCGGACATTTGGGAAACGATTGGGAATATCCAACAAGGTATACAAGTGTAAAGTGTCCGCCGTTTGTGCCATCATCCACACCAAATGAAAGCGCCAATATTGATCTTTTAGCGCGATCATTTTTTGTCCATCATAAGGATGAATCTCAATGGCCAAACCATACTCATTCGCCAATTCATAAATAGGCTCTACGGCTGGATCGGCCACAGAAGTCCATTCTTCTTGCGCATTCAAAAAGTGAGTGGGTAAGCAAAGCAGTTGCATTTGATGTTCCTTTACACAACGTTCTATCTCCAAGAGGGCATCATCCATGTAGCGCGGTTGTACCACAAATCCTGTTGTAAATTCGGTAGGATATTCCGCTTGTACCCCTGCATTAAAATCATTCTGAAACTGCAAAGCTGCCTTGGCATCTGCCTTGGTCATGCCATTGCCATACAATTGCGATAAGTTCAGAATAACCGCATGTTCTATCGCATTTGCTTGCATCCAAGCACGTTTTTCTTCCAAGAAAAAACTAGGAGAAGTAATCGGCCTTGACCAGTTCTTCTGACGCATAAAACGCTTATCTTCATCAATCCAAAAAAGTTCTTTCTCTTTCATGAATCGGGGAATCTGGTGTGGTTCTGGTAATAAATGCCCATGCCCATTGATTTTTCTCAGTGCCATTGTTATCTTTTTATTGATAAAGGAGTGCGATTATTGGCAGTGAAGATACACTTTTGTAGGAGGGCAAAAGACTTGTTCCTTGATAAAAATTGCTTTAAATAAAGCTTCCGCTTTATCCTGACTTTCCATACAAGATTCCTTCTAATATTCCAGAAAACCATTAACTTCAACATACTAATCAACAGCGATAATAGACTAAAAAACAACGCTACTTCCTAAAAGTTAACAACCTATTTTCCATTCCCTTATAAAATTCCATAGTTCGTTATTAAGCATGAAAAACAGTCCCTATAATTTATACATACACTTTGACGTCTTAGAATCCATCTTCAAAGAGCAAAATAGTCCATCAGAAAATCTATTAAAATGTGGTTTACTTTCTCTTGAACTCTCTACTCAATTATTAAAAAATGCCCTCGCTCCTACTAAGAAAATCAAAGAAGAAAAAGTACAACAGTTGCTCCAAGACATCGCGACTCAACTGCGTTTGTTACATCAATTTGCACAGCCTTTACAAGGAATACCAACCACCAAAATTAGCTATTCTAAGAACATAGAGCACCTTCGATTAGTTGGTCATCAATATGCCAAGGAAGTTGATCAAATTACCACACTTTACTTCGAGCTAGCTAAAAAAATAAACCTCCAACTAGGCCTAGAACAACAAATTAATGCCCTTAGAGAACACTTTGGTTTCTTGCCTATCCATACAGAGAAAGCTCATAGTTTGGATTACAATACCTTCCTTGATTCTAGCAACATAGAACAACTCCGTCAAGCCCGCTATTTCAACTCCGAAGATGCATTGTTTATGGTCGTTCATCAGGTATCAGAATGTTGGTTCAACATTGGTCTTCAGGAATTACAAGCGGTACGCCAACTCTTTCAGGCAAACAATCATAATCTCGTAGCTACGACGCCACACTTTCAAGCCATTTTTGAAATCTTACTCTATTTAGGCCAACACATTCTCTTATTAGAACACATGATCTTGGCCGATTATCACCCACTAAGAGTTGCTCTTCGAGGGGCCAGTGGTGGACAATCTCAACAAGCCCATCAATTGGTCCATCTAGCCAAATCCATTTTTGTTGACTTTCAAGCCCTCCTTCAAAAGAACAATAAAGAACTACGCCAAGTCTTAGAAGCGCCTGCCCTTCATGCCCATTTTTTAACTGTTATAAAGCATTTTGAGAAACTAGAACGCGCTTTAAAGAATTTCTTCTTTCAGCATTATGTGCTTTCTGCCAGTATTATTGGCGCGCAGTCTTTTGGTTCTATTGGGCACGAAATTGTCTCCTTGGCCGATAAATTTGTAGAACCTATTTTCAAAGCGCTGGATCAAGTCAAGTATGAGCTCACTCTAAAAACCAATTTCCAATACGGTTCCTCTTCTGGTATTCTGATTTTAGAAAAGGAGGACAGAGCCTTGGAAATCTCCGAAAAGGGAGATCGTAACCAGATCTTGATTCATCAAACTGTGGATGCTTATTTTGAGGCCATTAGCGCTTTAAATGCAGCCCAGTGGGTCGCTCTTTTTTCTGAAAAGGGCTGCATTGAAGATCCTGTTGGTAGTCGCCCTTATATAGGGCATCAAGAATTGTTTGTGTTTTTTAAAGGCGTTCAAAGAACCTTCACAGAACTCAATATGAGTATCCAAGAAAAGACCATAAACAAACAGACAGCAGAAGTACGATGGAAAGCGAATGCTGTTGCTTTTAATGGAAAATTACTTTCCTTTGAAGGAAAAGAAGTCTTTCATATTAATTCCAAGGGCAAAATTACCGTTGCGCAGGTCTATTGGAATCCTTTGGTGGTGGCAGAGCAGTTGTAAGAAGAACTTAACCAAATAAAACAACCCTTTTAAAATGATTAGAGATGCTCAAAAAATTATGGAATAAAATAAGAGGGAAGCAAACAGAGCCCCAATTTTATGCTCAAAAAATAGATACAGAGACCAAGTTGCCTCTAGAAGAGCAGGTGGATAATATGCTCCTTGGATTCTATGGACCAGACGCTTTACAAAAAATGAAAAGCTTTCAATTAAAGCTTGATTCTAAAAGATTTGAATACAAGGGTTTATCTTTTGAAACTTTTAATTGGACTAAGAACAGAGAAAACCTAGAAGAACATTTTATCTCTTGGAGTTGTGATGATTATCCTATCGGTATTTCCTTAAATTACTTTGATCTTGTACCAGATCTCCCACTAGAAGGTAACATTGAGGTCATTCGAGATGGATATTGGGAGCATGGCATTGCTATGTTAAAATGTGATTTTACTACCATCCAAGAGGTTCTTTGTCTTGAAAATTTATTTAAAACAGTTTATGAAGATCATGTTGTTCAATACATTGCTATTGTTATTATCCCTTTTCAAGATCAAAGTTTTGTTTTAAAAGTTTTTGCGGAAGATTATGGATCAACAGGATTGAGAGATACGATAATTACTCCTTTTGTTTGTGACAATATCATGGATCGAGCAAATGCTACTATTTATCCTTATGATGATACTAAAGAAGGAAGGATGACCATTGCTGAAAATGAGGAATTTGACGAACTCCTTCCTTTTCATCATCTAACTATTTTAAGAAAAATAATGCCTTCCTTCTTAGAAAGTATTTCCTTCTCTGAAGAATTAAAAAATGTCCCTTCCTTCTACCAATAGTAGCCCAATACAAAACATCTTTTTATAAAATCCAATATTGGATAAAATATTAACGGAGTAAAAAATAATTTTGACGGATAATTTATTTATTCTGTATTTTCTTTATACTTGTTCTTTCTCCACCTTCTTTATCCCTCTATCCTTATGAAAACGCAACAAGCTATTGGCATCATTCCTTCTCGTTATGGTTCAACACGTTTTCCTGGCAAACCCTTGGCAAATATTGACGGTAAACCCATGATTCAGCGGGTCTATGAGCAAGCGATTCAATCTAAGTTAGATGATGTATTAGTCGCAACAGATGACCAGAGAATCTATGACGTGGTGCATGATTTTGGAGGAAAAGCAATTATGACAGGCGATCATGAGAATGGGACGGCCCGCTGTGTTTCCGCGTTTTTTGAACATGCAATGCGCTATGACATCCTCGTGAATATACAAGGCGACGAACCTTTTATCGCTCCTGCACAAATTGATTCGATCTTAACCGCTTTTGAGTTACCCAATACTCCTATTGCAACTCTAATGAAACCCATTCAACAACTAGAAGAATTGCACAATCCTAATGTGGTAAAAGTCGTTTTCACCAAAGAAGTACAGAAGGGAATTCGTAATGCCTTGTATTTTAGTAGAAGTCCGATCCCCCATATTCGGGACCAAGGATTAGAACAAGCTCTAATGGAAGGCCATTTTTACAAGCACATTGGTTTGTATGGTTTTAGTCGCTCTTTTATAACCCAACAATATACTTTTATGCAAGAAGGGCGTTTAGAACGCTTAGAAGTTTTAGAACAATTAGCTTGGTTAGAAGAGCATAAAACCATTCGGCTAATAGAAACGCATATAGAAGCACCTAGTATTGATACGCCTGCAGATTTAGCAGCCGCATTGGCGTGGTGGAAGCAACAATAGTATTCTTTCTTGGATGTAATTCCCTAATCAACATTTACCCTTTCATCTCCCAACAGATGTTAGCCCCTTAATAAAAGGGGAATGCAATACGAGCGATATAGAAAGCAATCAGGAGTCAGGCTCTATTAATATTAGATGCTTGTTTGATGTTATGGTTTGTGAGTATGTATTCGATTCCTTTTCCCACATCCACGGCGCAGCCATCTCCTTTCCTCATTCAAAAGAAGAAGCTATAGTGTCATTTAATAATGATTATTATACCCATTTTGACGACTATGAACGTTCAATAAGTTTTACAGAATACTTAGATTTTCTAATCCAATTCAAAGGAATTAAGATTTTAAGAAAAAACCAAGATGCGATCAAATTCCTTGACGAAGATTTAAAACACTGGCCAGAAGAGTTTTATATTTTGTAAATATTAAAAGCTATTGCTTTTTTTAGTGTTACTTAGTACCCAATAATCATGGCGGCGCAATTGATCGTCGGTTGATTGGTGGGCCACTTTGGTCGCCTCAAAAGGAAGGTTAGCCGCGGCAAAACGTTCCTTTAGTTGCTCTATTCCAACAGTTCCTATAATCAAAACGACTCGCTCTTTAGATTGAAATTTAGCAAAAGCTTCTTCTGGGCTGCCTGTCTTGTAACTACCAAAGGTTTGTTGCGCATAAAACACCAAGCTGATCTTAAATTGTTTCAAGTCCAATCCTGTAAGCAATAAGGTGGTTTCTTCAGGAATAGTTGTTGCTTGAGCCGCAACCTCTATTAAATTATCAAAGGATTTGATTGGTGATTGTTCTAACAACGGTGCCACACAAAGCCATAAGCCCAACATAAAACTACCTCCAAAGACAGCCAACTGTTGGTAGATATTAATAAGTTTTTTTTCAGAACGCCAAAGCCTTAGAAGTAAGACGAATAAAACAGTGCTCATTGGCAATAAATACCATAAAGCTTGTGTTCCAAAAATATAAAAACCAGCAATTGGTAGCCCTAAACTGATGCTTAAAAACAGCCCGCCATGTATCCATAAACCAATTTGAACGCTCTTGGGTAACGTTGTTTGTTCTTCCAGTTCTTTTAATTGTAAGGCCATTAATAAGGCTAAAGCAGGTTGTGCGCCCATCGCATAAGAAGGGAGCTTACTGCTCATCAATTCCCAGAAAAACCATCCAATAACCACCCAAAGGATCAAAGGACGTTGCTCTAGGTCTGTCCTTCCCCTTATTCCACGCCCCAAAGCGTGTAAGGTCTTTGGCCAAAGTGGCAACCAGGTTAAGAAAGCAATGGTCAATATAACAAAATGATAGCCAAGGAACCCTGATTGTCCCAACACTGCACCTCCTACACGTTTGAGCACATACCAATCCCATAAAAAAGGCAACAAGTAAATTTTTCGTCCATCAGAGGCTGCTTGATCCCACCATTCGCCAAAAGGCAGGCTACTAGCACTAGCATTCCAAAGGGCATAATCTTGCTGGTACGACAGCCATGCCCAATAGGCAAAGGGCAACAAGGCCACTACTCCAAATATCCAAGGATGGGTTCCTATCAAGCGTTTTCTTTCAGGATGAAACACCGCCAACAGCAACCACAAACCGCCCGTTAAAACAATAATTGGAGGGCCTTTTGTTAATATACCCAAAGCCATGCTTCCCCAAAGCAAAGTATTCCAACGCCAGTTTGGCGCCTGTAAATAACGCAACAAACCAATGACCGCCCCTGTTTCAAAAAGCAACAAAGTTGCATCGGTAAAGGCAATTTTCCCCATTAAGGGTAATTGTATAGAGGTTGCTAAAATCACTGCTGCTCGCTCGGCGGTTGTTGTTCCCAACCAAGTTCTTGTACCCCAAAAAATCAATAAGCAGGTTAAAAAGATGGCCAGAGCACTACTAAAACGTACTGCAAATTCATTTTCACCAAACAATTGATAACTCCCTCCAATGGCCCAAAAATGCAAAGGTGTTTTTCTATGAATCACCGATTGTGGATAGCTTGGTGTTACCCAATTCCCAGTTTCTACCATTTCTTGCGCAAAGCCTGCATAGGCCGCTTCGTCTTCGTCCCACAAGCTTACCTGATGGTTGTTCACCAACAAGTTAATCGCTAATAAAAGGCCAATCCAGCACGAAAAATTAGAAGGTTTGGAGGAGGTAGAAAGAAGAGACATATACACAATACTAGTTAGAAATACAACAGCCCTAAAAGTACAGTTTTTTTAGAGCTTGGACTTATACTTTAGAAACGAGTCTATAAAAGTTAGAGGAAACAATCCGTAGATCATTTCCTCTAGTATACTTTATATCACTATAAATTCTAGTGTTTTAATTATCCTTCAAAATGCAAAGAAATTGCAAAGCCTCTTGAAAATAGTTCGTCTATAACAGAAGAGTAGACCAACTGACTTTTCCTAGAGTGTATGTTATACACCCCATAAGAAAACTTAACTTCTGGCGAAAGAATAAAATAAGGAAAGAAGACTTGAAAGCCGACTCCAAATTCAATCGCTAAATCATGTTGATTGATTCGAATTAAATCCTCGGTTTGACGCGCTCTAGAATTGGAGGCTAAATCAATGCTGTATTTTGCTCCTGCCACAACAAAGACTCTAAAATCCTTGTAAGGCTTTGATTTATAACGAAAATGGATCGGAAATTCTAAAAAAACAGACTCTACCCGTTTTTCTACCACCGAGTTGTTGGTCATATGGTATTGTAATTTGCGATCTGCAAAAGACAAAGTTGGTAGAAGAAAACGAAAATCAAACCGCTCTCCTAGTTTCACATTGGCTACAATTCCTAAATTAAACCCTGGGCCATAAAGGGCATTAACAGAACGAACAGAATCATTCCCAACCAAGGTTAAGTCTTTATCAATGCGATAACGTGTGGAATTGAACCCTAGGGTAATTCCAAAATAATACGCTTTCTTAGAAAATTTATTGTCGTAATTGAACGAACCTTTTTGAGCGCTGGCAGTGCTGTTTAGGGCGCCTAACAACACTAACGTCAAGATTACTTGACGCCCGTATAGATAGAACAGATGCCCAACGAAAGTTTTTTGCATGTAGCATTTTTTAATCCGATGTCCGTTAGCAAGTCAACAAAATCCTGTCCTTCTGGGAAAACTTGCACTGACTCATACAAATAGCCATAGGCCTGTTTGTCTTTGGAGGTAATGCGGCCGATAAAGGGCAGTACATACTTAAAGTAAAAGTTAAATCCTTGCTTGAAGGGAAACACCGTTGGTTTAGAAAATTCCAATACCACTAATTTGGCATCAGGCTGCAAAACGCGCACCATGTCTTTGAGACCCGCTTCTACGTTTGCAAAATTACGTACACCAAAAGAAACGATCGCCGCATCAAATGTATTGTCTTCAAAGGGCAATTGTTCAGAATCTCCTTCTTGCAAAGTGATTACATCATTCAAGCCCATTTTCTGCAACTTTTTGTCACCTACTGCTAACATGTTAACAGAAATGTCAATACCTGTGATTTTTTTAGGTTTTAATTGGCGGTATGCTTCAATGGCTAGATCGCCTGTACCCGTGGCTACATCCAAAATATTTTGAGGTTGCTCGTCTGCCAAGGTAGCAATGGCTTTTTTACGCCAACTGCGATCAATGCCCAAAGATAAAAAATGATTCAAAAAGTCGTAATACTTAGCAATGTTATTAAACATTGTAGAGATCTGACCTTTTTTTGCAGCATTCTCTTCATAAGGTTTTACAGCTTCTGATTTTACTTCTTTTGTTGACATAGTAAATTGATCGTTAGTAGATTAATGTATAATGGAGTAAAGTAATCTTGTTCACTCTACACGTTATTAGAACAAGTCTTGTCGCCTCTCGTTCATTCTATACTAGGCTTTATTTTTTCATTTCTTTACAAGAAATTATAATTCAACCCTTTTATCCGCTCTAACAGATAATTCTCATGAGAGACATTATAGACTGATAATCAAATCCATACAACGCTCTTATTTTCCTTCTCTTATCAAAAAGGCAAAAAAGGCACGAAGTATTATTTTTTATAACAAGTTGCTTATCTTTGCTCCCACAAATCTACGGTATTGTCTACGAATATTAAGCCAATAAAGGAGCATTTGAAGATTGCTTTTATTATCTAGATAGATTCTATATTAGACAATTCTAAGAAGCTCTTATCGTGCTCGCCCAACAAAACTTTACCTTAGATAAATTTTTTTGCTTTAGCCGACTCTTATTTTTATGGAAATATATCACACTAAATACCTCTCTAGTCACACCAAAGTGACCCAATGCCCAGCTCCCGATCGTCCTGAATATGCCTTCATTGGACGTTCTAATGTTGGTAAATCGTCGCTCATCAATATGTTGTGCAACAACAAAACCTTGGCTAAAACATCCAGCCAACCAGGAAAGACGCAAACCATCAATTATTATGATGTGGATGAGGATTGGTATCTAGTCGATTTACCAGGTTATGGTTATGCCCGCATCGCGCAGCGCACTCGCCAGATATGGAAACAAATGATTAGCAACTACTTCACTCAACGCCCTAATATTCAATGTGCGTTTCTCTTAATAGACAGTTGTATTCCTCCTCAAGAAAAGGATATAGAGTTTGCCAACTGGATGGGAGAAAACCGTGTGCCCTTTGTGATCATTTTCACCAAAAATGACAAGAAGAAGTCGGTTAAAAACAAAAATTTTGTAGCCGATTTCAAAAAAGAATTTCTAAAACATTGGGAAACAATGCCTGATTCTTTTATCACCTCTTCTAAAAAGAAAACAGGACGGGAAGAATTGTTAGCTTTTATTGACGACATCAATGCACAATACTTTGAGTATTTAGAGCATACAGACGATTAATCACCGTCCCAGCCCTGTTTTCACCTCCGTCCTTTGTTTAGCAAAGAAGTACCCCCCTGCCTCTTTTTAGTTAGGTGTACTTTAAAACCTCTTGATACATTTTGAAAACCAGCATCTCTTACGCCGACATTTTTAAATTATCTATTCCAATCATGATAGGTTCTGCGGTGCAGAACTTTATTACCCTTACAGATACTATTTTCTTGGGGCGGGTAGGTGAAATTGAATTGGGAGCAATTGGTTTGGTTGGTGTATTTTATTTGATGATTGCGTCCATTGGATATAGTTTTTCCAAGGCAGGGCAAATTATGATTGCGCGGCGGGTAGGCAGCCAGGAATTGGATAAAATTGGCAGTATTTTTTATTCCATGTTGGCTTTTGCACTTTCGTTGGCCTTTTTCCTTTTTCTATTTATGCAGTTTGGCTGCGATCACTTTTTTGCGCTTTTTATTAATAATCAAGAGATTTATAAGGCTTGCATCGCCTATTTAGATTATCGCTCTTCTGGTATCTTTTTCAGTTATGCAGGTGTTATTGTCTTGGCCTTATATACAGGAGTAGCGCGTACACAGGTTATTATTTACAATGCCTTGATGCTTGGGGTAGCGAATATGCTGCTGAACTATGCTTTAGTTTTTGGACATTGGGGTTTCCCAGAAATGGGTATTGCGGGAGCAGGTTTGGCTTCTACCATTGCTGAAGGAATGGCCTTTATCATCTTTCTAGTCTATATTATATTAGATAAGAAAAATCGAGCCTATCACTTATTCCGTTTTCCAAAAGTAGATTTTGATATTATCAAAGCGCAGCTTAAACTCTCTATGCCTATTGTTTTGCAATCCGTCGTTGGAATGGGAAGTTGGTTTATTTTCTTTATTATAATAGAGGATATGGGGCAAACAGAGCTTGCTATTTCTAATATTATGCGTGCTGTTTATCTACTCTTTATGATTCCTTGTTGGGGTTTTGCTTCTAGTATCAATACCTTGGCATCTAATCTTATTGGTAAAGATAAACAAGGAGAAGTTTTTTCGGTCACTACTCAAACCGCTATTTTGTCCTTTGCAGTAACTATGGTTTTTGCTATTTCTATGTTGTTTGCACCTGATGTTGTCTTGCGCGTAGGCACCGATAATCCTATTCTAATTGAAGAATCCAAACGTTTAACAGGCGTTCTAACGGCTATTTTAGCCCTCTTCTCGATTGGAGCCATTTACTTTAATGGCTTGGTTGGAACAGGCGCCACGCAAAAAGCACTCTATTTACAAATTCTAAGTGTCATTGTTTACCTACTTTACATTTATCTAGTTGTCCATGTTTTTGATTGCAGTTTAGAAGTGGCCTGGATGGCCGAATTGATCTATTGGATCGTGTCTTTGACAACTTCTGTTTGGTACTTGCGCTCCAATAAATGGCAACACATTGAAGTGTAATTCCCACTAACGATTCTTTCTCAAACGCTTAGGCCCATACCACAACCAAAAACCAGTAATGGTAAATAGCAATAAGGCCAAGCCCATAATCGTGGTATAAAAAAGCTTAAAATACCCTTTTGTTCCTAGCCAATCATCTACTAGAGAGCCGTCGTGTAGATTTTCTAACCAATCGGAATGGCGCTTAGCGACACTTAATGTACCTCCTGTTGCTCCATCCAACTGCACCCCAACATGGTGTTCTTCAAATAAAACTTTGAGTAGGCCTTTGCTTGGCCGAACGTCTAAACGAGCAATTTTGGTAGAATAATCAGGATAGGCTTTTTGCAGGGCCTCTTGTGCCAATACCTGTAAGCTATCCAAAGGCAACCAAGTTGTTACCGTTTTTGTGCTGCCCTTTTGTGTCTTGGGCAAAATATACCCTTGACTGTTCTTTTTCCAGCCCAAAACCAAGCCTGTAATACCCACTACAAAAAAGAAAACAAACAGTCCTGCCCCTGTAAGACGGTGCCATTTGCGAAATTGACGCAATAGTTGAACTTGGTATTGACGAGCGTTATCTTGGGACATATTAGAATGGTATTCTAGTGATAAAAGCCTCCAAAGATAAAGAAATCTATGTAAATTTATTTTTTGCCCATTGGTCCCTCTCTATCAACAAAAACGATCTATGCTAAGCTTTTAAAGCAAAAAACATGCTTCATAAGATAACTCCATTCTTACACATTCTACCCTAATACTCAATGTCACAAGGAGGTAACGTCCTTTGCAAGGCTTCTATTTCTTCTTCTGGAATAGAATTCCTACTCAAATCTAATGTTTTCAAGTGTACCAACCGCTCCATACTTTTTGGTAGGCTTGTTAACTGGTTTCCATCCAACTCTAAGTACTTTAACCTCTTTAATTCTCCGAGCTCTTCTGGCAATCTTGTCAACTTACTATCAGCTAAAGTGATAGCCATTAACTCCTTCATTTCCAACAATTGACTTGGAAATACGGTTAACTTACTCTTATTTGATTTATCTCTGTTGGTAGACTATCTATGGATGTTCGAAAAAACATAGTTTCTTAACGAATCGACCTCTTAAAGCCTTTATCATTGCATTAACTCGCTCTTTTTTTTGTATAAAATCGTTTTAACATTATATGGCTCAAATGTTTTTATTTCAATTTTTTTATACCTCTTTCTTTTTCGATTTTTTCTATTAAGCTTTCCCATAAAACCATAGTATTGGAATCAAGAAAAATCGTTATTGTTTGGCATTTTTTATATAAATAAGAGGAGACCAGAATACTCCAATCTCCTCTTATTTTTATTGTTTTAAACGAAAAAACTATTCTTATAAACCAAATAAATTTGGCTTATACTTAGCGGTAGTGTATTAAATGTAAGGCTGTTTATTAACCTCTTTTAAAGGCAGTAAGGTTTCTACCCTTACATTTGTAACTCTATCAGGAAATGAATACTAAAAGCAATAAAATTCATCTAAAAAATAATTTATTGTTAATAAAAACAAATTAGCCATCCATCTTATTTATTCTAACAATTATCCCTTCACCACCTCATACACTGCCGAGAAATCAGCCCGTCCTAGCCCTTTCACTTTTGCTTGGGCAAATAAAGCTTTAGCAGCAGGTGCCATCAGCAACGGTTGCCCTTCCTCATAAGCAGTTACTGTTGCTAAATGCAAATCTTTGTGCATCAATTCTAAAGGAAATTGTGCTGCATAGGCTCCTTCCTTCATCATTCCTATTTTTCCTTGTACAAAACCTGCTACAACAGGGGTTTTAGATAAGGTATCCAATAAGAACTCTTGTTCAAAGCCCATCTTTTCCCCTAGCGCAATAGTTTCTGCAAACACCACCATAGATTGTGCCAATGCACCATTTACCAACATCTTGAAAGCCGCCCCTTTCCCAAGGCTCCCAAAGGCAATAATACGCTGTCCCATCGCTTCTAAACAAGCGCGTATAGGGGCAATTGTAGCCTCCTCTGCTCCTACAAAAAATTGCAAAACAGCCGCTTCTGCTTGAGGCAAACTCCCTGCTACGGGAGCATCTATAAAACGAATACCTGCTGTTGTTGCCATAGCTCCAACACGTTTACTAAAACTTGGATTAACGGTAGAGCAATCCAACCACAAGGCATTTTTTTTCATAGTTTTTAATAAGCCTGCGTCGCCTAAAAAGAGCCGTTCCACTACTTCTGGTGTTGACAACATACTAAAAACAACATCCGCTGTTGCTACGGCTGCCTCTGCCGTAGTTGCTGCTGTAGCCCCCAGTTTTTCAGCAGCTTCTACAGGACCTTGCGAGCGATTCCAAACCGTCACTGCTAGATTATTCTTTAATAAATTAGCAACCATACGGCTGCCCATAATTCCCAATCCAATGAATGCAATTTCCATATACTATTTTTATTTTTATGAATAAAATTTCCTTGTAAAGTATTATTAGAAGAGCTTGCATGACTCTATCAATATTCCCTATTTGTTTTATTAGGCCTTTATTGTAAATGTTGTAATAAATATTGCTTTGGAGATAGGCCGTATTGCGCTTTGAAGGCTCTGATGAAGTAAGAAACATTATCATAGCCTGTTGCATGTGCTAAGGCTGTAACGGATGGTTGCTCTTCTAGCAACAAAGATTTTGCCTTGGTCAGACGCTTAGCGCGCAACCATTTTTGAGGGCTTTCGCCTAATAGTTGCTGGCAATCTCGTCTAAACGAGCTTAAACTACGCCCAGTGAGTTGGGCATAATCTTCTACCTTAAGGGGCTTGTCAAAATTGGCTTCCATAAATTCGCCTAATTGACGTTTCTTAGGCAACGTGAGGGCAAACAATTGTTCAAGCAGCTGCTTTTCTGATAATTCCTCACAGAGCCAATGCCAGTATTCTTTAATTTTGAGTCTTGCTAAAGCAGGATGAGCAGTGTTCGTTGTATAGAACTGTTGTAATTGTTTGATCCATTCTTGTAATCGAAATGTACTATCAAAACGCCATTGGCGTATCTCTACCGCCTTCCAAGTATTCACCGTTGCTCTTTCTTGAATAAACTCATGGATTAAGGCATTATCAAAATAAAAAAGTATACTCTCAAAATTCCCTTGTTGTGGCAATAGGTCAGAAATGACATACATACTACTTGGTAATAAAATTCCCTGCCCTGCTTGGATTGTTATTCGTTCCCCTTCATACGTCTGCAAATGCTGCGTCCCAGCCAACACCATGCCTAATACATGTTTGGAAACATAGCCTGTTCGCTTCAACAATGGCGCATCCAATTGCTTGTGTAGGATACAACAAGAAGTATCCCGCAATAAAATTTGCACTTGAGGATGCTCAAAAAGACGTTGTGGAATGGCTAACATAAGTTGGAATCATTAATTATCAAAAGAAGAAAACGTAAACTGCTTCATCGTTTCTAAAACAAAGAACGTGCTTTCCTATTTATAAAAATAGTCCAAATCGGTCAAGAGTAGCAATAAAACACCTCTTCGCTCTAAAACACGCTTTTAGGCAAAAAAAAACGCCTATTTCCCACAATACAATGGAAATAGGCGGTAAGAATTCGTTCAAAAATTCTGTAAGAATCCGTCGCTGTTCTAAGACAGTTGTTCTAATCTTTTTAATATTTCTTCAGCTTCTCCACTTTTCTTTGCAGAAGCTTCTCTATCTGTGTGAGAAAGGCGATAAGACGCTTCCATCAATTGCTTATATTCTTCTTCTAATTTTTGCTTCTCTGATTTCTTCTTAAAAAATCCAAACATGATTGTATAGTTTAGTTGCTTGTTTTGTAGTGTAGTACATTTACCAAGTCCTCTCGTTTTTGGTGGTTTTGTTTTATAACAGCCTTTTAATGACTTAGTTCATTTCATGCTATAAAGTTTAGGTAGCCAAAATACCTTCCTTATACCGTGCAATTGCCCGCAATCGAGCTTCTTTATGTTCTACCATCGGTTCAGGATAACTCGCTTTCTCTAAATCTTCTATCCACTCTTTTACATAAACTCTGTCTTTATCAAATTTATCCAATTGTGTAATTGGATTAAATACTCTAAAATAAGGAGAGGCATCACAACCAGTTCCTGCCGCCCATTGCCAATTACCATTATTAGAAGACAGGTCATAATCTAATAATTTCTCTGCAAAATAAGCTTCCCCCCAACGCCAATCAATCAACAAATGTTTGCATAAGAAACTAGCCGTGACCATACGCACTCGATTGTGCATGTATCCTGTTTTATTGAGTTGTCGCATTCCCGCATCCACCATTGGGTAACCTGTTTTTCCTTGACACCATTGTTCAAATTCCTTCTTATTGTTCCTCCATTGGATGCCGTCGTATTTAGCTCGGAAGTTATTATTCACCACCTTGGGGAAATGATATAAGATTTGCATAAAAAATTCTCGCCAAATCAATTCACTCAAAAAAGTAGCATCTTGCTCCAAATCCAATTGGGCAATAATCTGACGAGGACTAATGGTTCCAAAACGTAAATGGGGGCTCAAATAGCTCGTTCCATCCCGTGCTGGAAGGTTTCTTGTTTCTTCATAATCCTTCAGTTCCTCCAATTGGAAAGGACGGACTTTGATGGCAGAAGGCGTAAAACCAAGCTCTTTTAAAGTCAAAAAAGGAATATTTTCTTTCCAGAACTGCCCAAAATCAGGTAGGCCCGTTGGTGCCTGTTCAGCAGGATCAAATTGCCGCAACCATACTTTTTTGTAGGGCGTGTAAACCGTATAAGGCGTTCCATCCTTTTTCATCACTTCGCGTTCTTCATAAACCACTTGATCTTTCACCCGCTTCAATGGAATGTTCTTAGGGGCTAATACATCCAATACTTCCTTGTCCCGCAAACGCGCATAAGGCTCATAATCCTTGTTGGTATAAACAGCTGTAATAGTGTATTCATTGACCAATTTTGCCCAAATATCTTTTGGATTTCCATGCTTACAAAGCAAGCAACTTCCATGTTTCTTCAAGACTTCATTCATCTCTTGAAGGCTTTTGTGGATAAAATTTAGGCGGGCATCATTTCGAGGCAATTTCTCCAAAATTTGAGTATCATAAATAAACAAAGGCAACACCGTTTTTCCTTCCTTCAAAGCAGCTTCTAAACCTTTATTATCCTGCCAACGCAAATCTCTTCGTAACCAAAATACCACTACTTCCATTGCTGTTTTTTAGAATTGAGTATGTTTATAATGGATTAATAACAAGTACGAAGGAGTTTGGTTTGTGAAGAGGCTGTTAACTTTCTGAATCAGTGATGCCTTCTTATCCATTAAGGAATAACAACTTGATTTTCATCCTAAAATTTAGCCCTCAAAATTAACACTCCCTCCTTCCATTTTGTCCATATCTCAAGTTATACGGAATAAAAATTA
>JBOEFW010000024.1:0-98532 GCA_050633105.1 Aureispira sp.
GCCCCCTGCACCATGACAGCGCTCACATTCAATACCCAATGGCATTTCGTGGTACTTATTAGAGGCGCCAAAAGCAGGGGTAGGTGTATGGTTGTGGCAAGTGAGACATTCCGATAAAATGGCTCGACTGAAACGTTTGTTATTGCCGCCCTCAAAACCAGGAGCTAAATCCCAGCGTTTTTCTTGGGTATAATAAGTAATAGGAGCTTGATAAACATAACCGTTTCTATTGATGAGATGAGAATTGGTGTGGTGACCAGAACCAATGATGTAATCTACCCGTTCCAGACGGCGATGAACGGTATCTTTTCCTTCTAACCTAAATTCTAAAATATAAAAGACCGAATCTTTAAAAAACGGTTTATAATAAAAGTCTAATTCCTTATCGTAAACTAGGGCCTTTCCATTAAACTCTGCGGCTGTTTTAATCAAGTCTGCTTTGCCAAAAGATTGCCCCATTCCTGTATGGATATAAGTGTCGTAAACATTTGCATGACAACTTCTACAGGTTTGCATGCCTACATAAGCGACAGAATCGTGCAAATTGAGAAAAGTAGCGGTAGCTGGGGGCGTGTCTTGGGGGGCACAAAACCACATTCCAAAAGACAAGACACTAAGCAGGATAAGCAATAATGCTTTATTTTTAGTCATTAGTCAACAAATTCCATTCTAAAAAAAAGTCTAAAATTGGGGGTAGATTTCTAACAATTCAATGTCAAACATTAAAATACTATGGGCAGGAATAAGAGCACTGCTTTCACTGCCATAAGCGAGACGAGAAGGCAAAAAAAGTAACATTTTTTCGCCCTTGCTCATTAGGGGCATTGCCAAGCGCCAACCATAAATACTTTGATCAATCTCCACACGTACAGGAATAGAACCTGTTTCTTCTACAACCGTACCATCTAGGAGGGAGGCTTTATAACGAACTTCCATCGTTAAGCCCCAGTCTCTTGGTGGTTTATAGGCTCTATCATTATTGACATACAAAGAATAGAAAAAATCGGCTTCTGAAT
This sequence comes from Aureispira sp., assembly GCA_050633105.1. Taxonomy (GTDB): domain Bacteria; phylum Bacteroidota; class Bacteroidia; order Chitinophagales; family Saprospiraceae; genus Aureispira. The sequence continues at coordinate 1,017 of JBOEFW010000024.1, forward strand.
CGCGCTCTGCGGTAATACCCTGTTGACTTAAATAGTTCTCTATGGCTAGAATATCAGCCTCATGTTGGCGTAATTCTTCCTGTCGACAAGAGAATAAGCTAGTAACCAAGAGCAAAAGTAAGAAAAAACGAGGCATGATAAAGTGGATTCAATGAAAGTAAAACTTAGGAACAAATTCATCAGTACTAATGAAAGTACAACAAAAAAGAATAAGAAGCAATGCGCCTTCCTATCTTAACTTATTTCCGTCTAGTAAGTTTAGGCACTGTTTCCTTGGCAAAAGGAAGAAAGCAAGTTACTTTTATCCTTTCTTCCATTCTTTTTTTTTATGTTGAATAACGCCTTTTTTATGTTGACCCAACTTAAACGTTTCTCTTTTCTAGTAACGCCAATGCTATTGTTGGTAGTGCTTTTATTGCGAGTTGTGGTGTATTTACAGGACCGTTCTTTGATGATTGATGAAGCGAACTTAGCCTTGAATATTGTAGAGAAGAATGGAATAGAATTTTTTCAATCTTTGGAGTATCACCAATACTGTCCTCCTATATTTTTGTTGTTAACAAAATGGAGTAGTTTGCTTTTTGGGGTGCATGAATGGAGTCTCAAAATCTTACCATTTTTAGCAGGACTTATGTTGTTAGGCTTAATGGTTGTTTCTCTAAAAAAGTTGATAAAAACGCCTGTGATCCATTGGTATATCTTATTGGTGCTTGGTTTTTCTGATTTGGCTATTCGATACAACACCGAATTAAAACAATACAGTGTTGATGCTTTTATTGCTTTGTTGCTTATTTATAAGGCGCTAGAACATAAGGAAGTGGCTTGGGGACTCAGACAAACTCTTTTTTGGAGTGGATTGGGAGGGGTGGCTGTTTGGACGAGTATGCCTAGTATTTTTATTCTGGCGGCGATTGGTTTCGCCTTTTTGTATCAACAATGGCTTGCTTTTCGCAAAATTCCTTTGGGGGTAGTGGTGACAGGCGCTTTTTGGTTAATTAATTTTGGAGTATACTTTTGGTTGATCTTGTATGTAGATGCGCGTTCGGATGTCTTGCAAGAGTACCACGGGCGCTTCTTTTTTGAATGCTTACCAAATAGTGAGACTGCTTGGCAGAATAATTATGACTTGCTGCGAAGTTTATTAACAATGATTACTGATCAAACGGTTGTTGGTTTGTTGTTGGCGGCTTTAGCCATTGGTTTTGGAATGTATCAAGTCATTAAGCAGGATAAATTTAAAGCTTTGTTGTTGTTGTTGCCAATTGCCTTCACCTTACTAGCATCTAATTTAAGTTTATACTCCTTACTGCCGCGTCTAATCCTTTTTTTGCTGCCTATTTTCTTATTAATAATGGCAATTGGTTTGGATGCTGTCTGGCAAAAAATGTCCTCTATACCTAAAGTACTTGTATTCGCGCTGCTGCTTATTTCTGTTGTTAATAAACAGGGGTATCAATATTTTTGGACGCGTTTAGAAATTGAAAACAGCAAAGCTGTACTGGCTTATATTGTAGAAAATGCTTCCAAAGAAGATTTGGTCTATGTACAACAAGGGGCGATGCCTGCATTTATTTTTTATAATTCGATGCATGCGAATGCCCACCACTTAAAGCATTTTTACTTAGCAGATTGGAATGATGATCCTGCGGTTACATTGAGAGAACAAGCGTGGAATAGTTCTACTTTTTGGCTGTTTTTTGCCCATACACCTCCTGATAAAAAAGCGCATGACTTAGAGGCTGTTCGGCAATTCGCAAGACCAAAAAATTGGCAGTATGAAGTGATCGAAGCTTCTGCTTATGCTTTTGAGAAGCAATAAAATAGGGGGCATTTTTTGTTCAATTAGCCCTCAAAAGAGGCTTATTCTTCTTCGTCTGAGAATGCCAATAATGGACGTTTAAAAATAAAAACTACTTTATCTGTAAAACCACTGTATTCTTGGGTAAACTGTCCTGTTAGTTCCCAGCCTATTTTTCCCAATTGATCCAATTGAGTTTCTAGATCATTGGTTTGAGTCGCACTCTTGCGTTTAGAGAATAAAGTGCGTTTGACGAGATGAGTAATCGTTTTATATTCAAACTGTTGGATGTCAGACATAATAATAGTCAAAGTATAAGGTATGGTTGCCTTGGTGGTGGATAGAATGTTTAGCAGGGTTAGGAATTGCTAGTTTAAGGAAAAAAGTTGATATAGAGGAATTTTAATACGGAATGTATCTAGGGCGTAAGCACAACACTAAAGGTTTCCCTCTTAAGAAGTGTTGTGCTTATGCCCTAGATCAGGTTAAAAAACAGCCACTAAAAAATTACTTTTTTACTTTCTTTACCAAATACATGTAAACAGGAAAGTGGTCGCTATAACCACCAATATACTTTCCATAAGAATAAGTACGGTGGGGATAGCCTTTAAAACGACCTCCTTTGGTTACTAGATATGATTTGTTGAAAATGCCATTCTTATAATAGTAATAGCCTTCTTGATTTTTGGATAAAAAGGATTGTGTGATAAGGATTTGATCAAACAAGTTCCAAGAATCACGATAGGCGAGTGTTCCAATACCTGATTGATATAAATCCATCCAAGGGTTATAGAAACCACCGCTTTTGACTTTTCCTTTTTTTCCTTGTGCTTTGACAACCTCTTTTACACTAGGGCTGGTTGGGTCATCGTTTAAATCTCCCATGACAATAAACTTAGCACGAGGTTGATCTTCTTGAATACTTTTGACAAAGTTCATACAAGCTTTGGCAGCTCCTTCTCTTAAATAAGATTTCCCTCCACGAGAAGGCCAGTGACAAACCATCACATAGGTGATTTCGCCATCTAATTTTCCTTTGACCCAAAGGATGTCTCTAGTAAAAACGGTATCACGTTTTTTAGCACTGGAATTTTCACTCCTCCATAAATTGGGGTTGATTTTACCGCTCTTAATGACTTCAAAATATTTAGGATTGTAGAGAAGGCCTACATCAATCCCTCGTTTGTCAGGCGATTCATAATGGACGATTTGATAGTCGCGTTTTTTGATGCGGGGTTGTTTGACAAAATCTTCTAGTACAGCACGATTTTCTATTTCCGCGACCCCCAATAGAGCTGGACCATCTGGGGTTAATTCCGTTCCTATTTCAGAAACTACTTGTGATAGATTTCCTAATTTTTCTTGATATACGGTAGAATTGTATAAATAACTACCAGTGGGAGTAAAGTCACCGTCGCGCTTGCCTTCTGTATCTAAGGTGTCAAACAAGTTTTCAAAGTTATAAAAACCAACACAGATCACTTTGTGTGCTTCTTTAGTTTGGGCTTGTGTCCAAGTCCAGCAAAAACTCCATACTATTAGCGATAAAAGTAGCTTATTTTTCATTGATTGAAATTAAATTAAAGAGGTTTGCTATAAGTTTGTCACCTCTTGTAGATGAAAGGGGTAGATCATTATTGGTGTGCATTAAACCAAGAACATTCTATTATTATACCAAAAATAAACCAAGACTGTTTTGAAAGTGTTGAAGGAGCTTTTTTAAAAGTTGTTAGGAATTATTTAAGAAAACTAAATCCTAATAATTGGCAATGGCCCTTTTTATTAAAAACAGTTGTTCAGACAAAAATACCATCTAAAGCCCATAAAACGCCTTTTAAAGCCTGATTTTTTATTTTTGGGGTACAAGTATACAGGAATGCACAAAAAGACAAAAGTTTGACTAAGTTAACTTTTTATTAAGTTTCTAAAAGTGGCTGAAACAAAGTCCTGCCTTATTTGTACCTTGCGCTTACTATTGATACATTGTATTCTTATACCATTGCAATCAATGCCTTATAGAAGCTCTAATAAGGGGTATAGATTGTGATTACAAAATTAGATTATGCAACATTGTTTACCACGTATGCTGGTGTTTTTTCTAATATTTTGCTCTAGTTGGGTGTTTGGCCAGGGCTCTGTAAAAGGAATAATACAAGATACGAACAACAAATCTACTTTGGCAGGGGCCTTAGTGGAATTGAAAGACACCGATTTTTATGCCCAAACAAATTCCACAGGAAAGTTTGAAATTACCAATATTCCTGCTGGTAAGTACACTTTATTATTTTCGGTAGAAGGTTATGCCTCTATAGAAAAAGAGATTACGATTGTAATTGGTGAAGTAAATGATTTGGGTGTTGTACCTATGCTGAACATAGGACAAGACAATCCTGATGGCGAAGATATCATTCCTACCATCATGCTTTCTGACGATGATTTGGATGGTGCTGCTGCTGGGCAACAGTCTATTTCAGGAATTTTGAATGCCAATCGGGATGTATTTACATCCAAAGTAGCATTTGCTTGGAGTTCCGCTCGTTTTAGGGTACGTGGATACAATTCTGATAACACAACTGTGTTTATGAATAATGTTCCAATGAATGATTTGGAATCAGGACGCCCTACTTGGTGGTCTTGGTCTGGTTTAAACGATGTAATGCGTGGACGTAACTCTAGTCTTGGCTTAGAAAGTACTGCCTACGCTTATGGTGATATGGGAGGTTCTTCTTCTATTGATAGCCGTGCAGGAAGCCAACGTCGTGGAACTTCTCTGACTTACTCTTTGGGAAATCGTTCTTATGAACATCGAGTGATGTTAACGCACAGTACTGGTTTACTACCAAGTGGTTGGGCTTTATCTGCTTCTGGTTCTTGGCGATATTCTGAGAATGGTGCATACATCAAAGGAGCACACTACAATGCTGCTTCTTATTTCTTATCTGTAGAAAAACGCATCAACAAACATTCTTTTTCTTTGACAGCAATGGGTGCTCCTTCCGTTCGAGGAAAAGGTAGTCCAGCTTTTCAGGAAATGTTTGATATAACAGCAACCAATTACTATAATCCAAACTGGGGGTACCAGACAAGTGGAGAAACAGGAGAGCTTCAAATGCGTAACTCTCGAGTCACTACTTCTCACCAACCTTTATTTATTTTGACGCATAAAGCGGATGTAAGTGACAAGCTAAGTATTACTACTGCGGCTAGTTATCAATTTGGTATTTATGGTTCTACAGCACTAGATTGGTACGATGCTTTGGACCCTCGTCCAAATTATTACCGCAATTTACCTTCTTATATTGAAGATCCTATACAACAAAATCGCGCTGTAAACCAGTATACAAACAACCCTGGTAGTTTACAGATCAACTGGGATCGTATGTATGAAGTGAATCGCAACTCGTATGATTCTCTAAACAATGCCAATGGTATTGCTGGCAATACTGTTTTTGGCAACCGTTCTCGCTACATTGTAGAGCAACGTCGTTATGATAGCCAAAAAGCCAATGGTAATATCTTGATCAACGCCAACGTGACCGATTATTTGGACATTGATGGAGGTTTGACTTATCAGTTCTACAACAGTCGAAATTTCAAAGTCTTAGAAGATTTATTAGGCGGAGATTTTTATGTAGATGTGAACCGTTTTGTAGAGCGGGACTCTGGTGTAGTTGGTAATGAAGATTCTTACCAGAATGATTTGGCGAACCCTAACCGTGTCTTGAAGGAAGGTGATCGCTTTGGTTATGATTATGAAGCCTTAATCCACAAAGGAAGCGCTTGGGCTCAATTGAATTTCAATTTTAATAAAATTGACTTCTTTTTGAGTGGACAAGGAAGTTTTACTAGCTTCTGGCGTAAAGGTAATGTACAAAATGGACAATTTCCTGATAACTCTCTAGGAGAATCAGAAGCGAAAAACTTTTTGAACCACTCTGTAAAAGGAGGGGCAACGTATAAAATAAATGGTCGTAATTATTTCTTTGTTAATGGAATGCACCAAACTAAAGCGCCTTATTTCCGCTATGCTTATGTGTCTCCAAGAACAAGAGATCAAGTATTACCCAACTTACAAAGCTCTACCAACTATTCTATAGAAGGAGGGTATGTCTTAAAAGCGCCAAATGTAAAAGCAAACATTACCGCCTACTATGCTATGTTTGAGAATGAATTCTTCCAACGTAGTTTCTACTTAGATAGAGGTGGATCGGAAACAGGTATTGGTGGTAACTTCGTCAACTATGTGATGACAGGGATCAACAAACGCCACATGGGATTAGAATTGGCCGGTGAAATTAACTTACCAGGTCGTGTAACTTGGAGTGCTGCTGCTGCCATTGGAGAGTATGTTTACACTTCTCGTCCTACCTCTACTTTATTTTTGGACAACGATCCAACAATAGAGCGTGGGGAGCAAACGATTTACTTGAAGAACTTCCATATTCCTAACACGCCTCAATTGGCTTTGAATACAGGGATTTACTGGCGCGCCCCTAAATATTGGACACTTAGTGTGAATTTCAATTATGTAGCACGTACGTTCTCTGATATGAATTTTGATAGAAGAACCATGCAAGCGGTTTCTGTAACAGGGTTGAATCCTGATTTTCAGCAAGACGCTGTACAGCCTGGTTCAGAGCTATGGAGAAGTATTTTGGAACAAGAAGAATTCCAAGGAAACTTCACAGCAGATATTTTTATTCGTAAATCATGGAGAATCAAAAAGTTATTTGTTCTTGTGAGTTTGGGCGTAAGTAACATTACCAACAATACGATGATGCGTACTACTGGATTTGAGCAATTCCGCTTTGATTACGAAAGCAAGGAAGTGAATCGCTTTCCAAGCTCTTACTACTATGCGTATGGACTCAACTATATGTTGAGTTTGACAATTAGAATCTAGTTATTAATTGATTTATAATAAGCGAATGCTCCTTCATTCGACAACTTAAATACCTCCTATAATTATAACGTTATGAAATTTAATTCTTTTAATTTATCAGCTTTCTTATTGTTGGTAACGCTTTTGGCTTTTGGTTCTTGTCAAAAGCAATATGATGAGCCACCTATTGGTGAATTGCCTAATTTAGTAGCCAATACTACTATTGCTGAAGCGATTGCTTTGGCTTCTCCAACACCAGTTTCTTTGGCTGGAAAAGTATTGGAAGGAACTGTTATTGCTGATGATAAATCAGGCAACTTTTACAAACAAATTGTCATTCAAGATACTACTGCAGGTATTCGTATTGATATTGATGCCTTTAGTTTATACAATGATTTTCCAATTGGCCGTCAAGTATTCATCAAAGGAGATGGCTTGTTTGTTTGGCAAGATGGAGATGTGTTTTCTATCATTGGGAGTAGTAATACCAATGAATCTCGTATTCCACAAGCAACGTATCGTCAGTTTGTAATAGGAGGGGAATACAACCAGCCTGTAACGCCTACCGTTAAGAGCTTGTCTACATTGACTCCTGCGGATTACAACACTTTAGTTCAGTTGGACAATGTAGAATTTGCTGATTGTTATGCAGGAAGTTCTTTTGCTTATGCATCTACACAAGAAAGCAAAAATGCAGACTTGACAGAATGTGCTACAGGAGCTACAGTGATTGTAAGAACAAGTGGTTTTGCTACCTTCGCTAATGAATTGATGCCTACAGGAAATGGTTCTATCATTGCTGTTTTTAATTCTTTTAATGGTACATCTCAGTTGTTTGTTCGCAATCCTAATGATGTGAATAGTATGACAGGAACACGTTGTGTTTCTTTATCGAGTTATGCAGATGTTAGTGTGGCTGATTTGCGTAGTCAATACAGTGGTTCACCTGCTGTAGCAACAGGTAAAATCAAAGGTATTGCTATTTCTGACCCTACTAGTGGTCAATGGGGAAGCCGTAACTTAGTGATCCAACAACCAAATGGGTCAGGTATTACTGTACGTTTTGACGATGACCATAGCTTTGGTTTAGGAGATTATGTAGAGGTAAAAGTTGGAGGTGCTACTTTAGAAGAATTCAACGGTTTACTACAAGTTAATAACTTGCCTTTGTGTCGTGCAACAGCCTTGCCTAATCCTGGTAATATTACAGTAACACCACGTGTGGTTACTGTTTCTGATATTCAAGCGAATGCAAATGCTTGGGAATCTACCTTGGTTCAAGTACAAAATGCCAACCTTAATGGAGGAACTACTTATGGAGATTTTGGTGTCCTATTAAATGATCCAACAGGAGCTATTTCTTTATTTAGTGGTTTTTCTAACTTCGGTAGCGCGCCATTGCCAACAGGTACAGGAGAGGTAACAGCTGTAATAGGAGATTACAATGGTACTCAATTAAATATTCGTAATCTTTCTGACGTCAACATCTCTGGTGGTGGCGGTGGAGGTGGAGGCGGTTCAGGAATCCTGAACCAAGTCAGCATCCAAGATTTGCGTAACTTGTTTATGGGAGCTAGCACAACCGCACCAGATACTACAAAAATCGTGGGAATTGTTATTTCTGACTTAGTTGGTGGTAACTGGGTTCCTCAGAACATGGTCATTCAAGAGCCAGGAGGTGCTGGTATTACAGTACGTTTTGCTGCTAACCACTCTTTCAACTTAGGAGATGAAGTAGAGATTAATGTGTCTATGCAGACAATCGAAGAATTTAACGGTTTATTACAAGTAAACGGTGTACCAAATGCCAATGCAACAGTATTGTCTAGTGGTAATACAATTACACCACGAGTAGCAACTGTTGCTGACATTCAAGCGAATGCTACTGCTTGGGAATCTACCTTAGTTAATGTACAAAATGCTACTTTGAGTGGAGGAACTACTTATGGAGATTTTGGAGTAATGTTGGATGATGGTACGAACTCTATCTCTATGTTTAGTGCCTTTTCTAACTTTGCTACTACAGCCTTGCCAACAGGTACAGGTGATGTAACAGCAGTAGTAAGCGACTTTACAGGAACACAATTATTGATTCGTAATACCAGTGATGTAAACATCAGCGGTGGCGGCGGAGGTGGCGGAGGCCCTACTAGTTTTATTACAGTAGGAGCTGTACGTAGCTTATTTGCTAGCGGAACAACTACTGTACCTACTGCTACATCTGTTGGTGCTATTGTCATCTCGGATCAAGCTGCTGGGAATATTACTGGTAGAAACTTAGTGATTCAACAAACGAATGGTTCTGGTATTGTTTTGCGTTTAGATGCAAACAATACTACATTGAACATGGGAGATAGTATTACTGTAGATATTGCAGGAGCTACCTTGAGTGAATTTAACGGCTTGCTACAAATTAGCAACGTGCCTAATGCAAATGCTGTATTAATTAGCTCAGGAAATACCATGACACCTCGCGTAGCGACAATTACAGATATTCTTGCAAATGCAGAGCCTTGGGAATCTACTTTAGTGAAAATCAACGGCGCAACAATTGCTGGTGGTACAGGTACTTATTCTGGTGGAACAACGGTAACAGATGCAACAGGAAGTATTGATATGTTTACTCGTGGTGGCTCTACTTTTGCTGGTAACCCATTGCCAACAGGTACTGTAAACATTACTGCTATTGTATCAGAGTTTAATGCTTACCAGATTAATATCCGTAATGCAGCAGATGTTCAATAAGAGCAAATAATCGCTTTTGTTTAACAGAAGCCTTTTTACTAAAGCAGTTCTTCTTAGTTTATTAGTCAGTAACGAATACTGGTGATAGGCGAGGAGAGCTGCTTTTTTTATTAAAAATTACAACAAAAATTGCCCTAAATGAAAATCTGTGTCGCTCAAAGCGAATCCATTAAAGGGGCTTGTGAAGAAAACATTCAGCGCCATCTAAAAATGATCAAACAAGCTGCAAAAGAAGAGGCCGATTTAGTGGTCTTTCCAGAGCTGTCCATCACGAATTATGAACCAACTATAGCAGCGGAACTAGCGGTAACCTTGGATGATCCTTCCTTGGAGGTGTTTCAATTATACAGCAATCAATACAATATTGTTATTGCAATAGGGATGCCCTTGCGTGCTCCAAATGGAATACAGATTGCTTTATTCTTTTTTCAGCCCAACCAACCTAGATCTTCTTATGCCAAACAGTTGTTGCATGAAGCAGAAGTGCCTTATTTTGTGAATGGCAATCGATTTGTTTATTGGAGCATTAAAGGAGAAAAAATTGCTTTTGGAATTTGTTATGAGAGTTTACAGCCCGCTCATTTATTACAAGCAGTAGAAGATCAAGCGACAGTTTATGTGGCCAGTGTAGCAAAAACTGCGGAAGGAATGAAAAAGGCTAGAGCCTATTTTTCTAGTAGAGCTGCGGAATATGGTATAGCCATTGCTTTGGTCAATAGTGTGGGAGTGGCTGATACCTTTGTGGCAGGAGGGAACAGTGCCATTTGGAATAACAAAGGCGTGTTACAAGCACAGCTAGGAACGGCTGTTCCTGGTCTTGTAGGAGTAGCGTTAGAATAAAATAAATGTAGGCTTAGAAGAGCCATTGCTGCCCTTCTGAGCGAAGTGTTGTTAGAAGGGGCACTTGCTTTATACGCCTTAGTATTCTAAAAACACTTCACTTCTCCTCAAGAATCTGATTCTTTTAATCACAGAATGAAAGAATAATTGAAGTAGTCAGGAAGACTATTCGTATTTACTTCCATCAAAATACTCATCATAAGCTTCAGGGCGATGGTTGGCTAAAACAACAACGGCAATCCCGCCAAAAACTAAGCCCAACTTAAACAAAAAGGAACCTAATTGTCCCATGCCTTCTACCCAATCCAAAAAACCAAGCGTTAGTACAACAGAGTTGACTACTAGGGAGATAACGCCTGTGAAAAACATAAAACAACCCACAATCATCCAAAAGATACGCAGTTCAGGTTTCTTTTCTACGGTTGTGGTGGTTAGAAATATAATACTTGCTAATAATAAAAAGCTAAAGAGTTGTAAGAGCATATCAATCGAATTTTTTTGATAAATTTCGCGGCCAAAGATACGTTATAATTTTACAAATAGCCCGTCAGCTATTTAATTCTTTCAACTTTAGAATTATCTTTACATTTTACACAAAGAAGAATTCTCTAGGGAAATTTCTCTATGAAAAGCTTTCTAAGCTAGAATCAAAAGGCTTCTTTAGTGATACAATTAAAAAGAAGGATGGTTTATAAAAGAGGCCATTCCTCTACGTACTAACTGACGCATAATATTGAATACAAATATGGTGAAAGTAATAGAATGTCCCAGAGATGCCATGCAAGGTATTGATGAATACTTTATACCCACACAACAAAAAGCAGATTATATCAATAAGCTGCTTAAAGTGGGCTTTGATACCATAGATTTTGGAAGTTTTGTATCCCCAAAAGCCATTCCCCAAATGAGGGACACAGCAAAAGTGCTCTCCAAATTAGAACTCTCTATCACCAAAAGTAAATTATTATCCATTATTGCCAATGAGCGCGGAGCCAAAGATGCTTGCGCTTTTGAAGAAATTAGATACTTGGGTTATCCGTTCTCCATTTCGGAAACGTTTCAATTGCGCAATACGAATGCAACGATTGATCAATCATTGAAACGCTTATCAAGAATTCAAAACATCAGCCAAAAGCACAACAAAGAGCTAGTGGTTTATATTTCAATGGGCTTTGGTAATCCTTATCAAGATGAATGGAATGTTGATATTGTTCAAAAATGGGTTAATCTCCTAGCAGAAATGGGAATCAAAATATTATCCCTTTCAGATACAATTGGTGCAGCTAATCGCGAAAGCATTGAATATTTATTCAGTAATTTGATTCCTCCTTATCCAGATGTAGAGTTTGGCGCTCATTTTCACACTCGCCCTGATGAATGGGAAGAGAAAATCGATGCTGCTTACATCAATGGCTGCCGCCGCTTTGATGGCGCGATCAAAGGATATGGTGGTTGTCCAATGGCAGCAGATGACTTAACAGGGAATATGCCAACCGAAAAAATGCTGACGTATTTTGTGAAGAAACAGGCTGATCTGACGCTTAATATGGATGCTTTTGGAGAGGGTTTGCGTTTGGCTGGACACATTTTTCCAGCCCATTAAAAAGAAAAAGAAAAGGGCAGGCACCAAAACAATACTATTCCTGCATCTAATAGAGAACAGGACTGTTCTTAAAAACAGCACTATTTTAAACAGGTTCTTTGTCTCATTTCAACAAAAAATAGGTATTATTGCAGCTAAGACCATAAGAGGAAAGTGTTTTAATGAAAAGCCTAGCTTATCTCAATCGATTGAGAACAGGAAAATCACAAGACCAAAAAACTCTTATGTCCTCAACGCTAATTGTAGTGTCGGCATCAACCATCCACTTTATTATTAACAATAGACGACTAATGAAAATTGTACTAAACATCTTGTTAATTTTAGCAGCCCTAGGATTGGGCTATTTGCTAGTTAAATCTATTCAAAAGCCTATTCAATTCAAGCAAACGCGCGAATTTAGAGAAGGACAGGTGCGAGAAAAATTGACACAAACAGCTGAATTGCAAAAGATTTACAAATCACTTACAGGTAAATTTGCAGACAACTATGACTCTCTACAGTACGTTCTAACAACAGATACGTTCTTAGTGACACAAGTTGTAGGAGATCGCTACGATACTACTCAAACGGTAAGTACACAGCAAGTAATGATCCCTGCTAAAGATTCCCTACAAGGTTGGATGGCAAAGAAGAAAATTAAAATGGAGATTGATGAATATTTCAACTATTTGAGTGTTGTACCTTTTTCTAAAAACGAAGAAAATCCTAATGGACAACGTTTTGGAATTGAAACAAGTGAAGCCATCGTAGAAGGAACAGATTCTATGATGACGTCTACTTTTGTGGTAGGAACACCGATTGGAACATACATGCAAGAATTTGATTCTGCTAGCCATGTCATCTACGATCCAACATACAATCCACGCAATCTTCGTCGTGTAGGAGATTTAAACAAGCCTTCAACCAACGGTAATTGGTAGAATTAACACACAATATTGTAGAAGGAGATTTTAATAAAAATCTTACAGATACTTATAACCTATCTATTCTCTTAGGAGTAGATAGGTTGTCTTATTTAATTAGTGATGCACAACAGCAGATTCTAGTACTTAGAGTCTACCAGTTGCCTAAATCGGTTAATTTGTCGGCCTTACAACAATTGTTGTTGGAGGACGCTTTGTTACGAGGGCCCTTTAAACAGCATACGATTGGTATCTTTTCGACTCGTTTTTCTTTGGTGCCTACCGCACTATTTGACGAAAAGAAAGCTAAGGAGTACTTGCAAATGATGGTGGCCTTGGAAGAACAAGATCAAATGGGGCAAGATAAAGTTGCTGTGTTGGATGCGATTAACCTTTATGCCTGTGAAACAACTTATTTGGAGTTGTTGCAAACACATTTTCAAGGAGCGAGCACTTACCACGTTTCTACAGGAATGATTCAAAATTTTGTCACTAACTTTGACAGCAATGCATCTCAAAACATCTTTCTGCATATTTATGGCAACAACATTAGCCTTACTGTAGTGGATCATGGGAAGTTGATTTTTCACAACCTGTTTGAATTTAAGGCTTCTCCAGATTGTCTTTATTATGTCTTATTAGTATTCAAACAATTGGGCTTAAAACCAGAAACACATCCCCTGTATATTACAGGAGAATTAGTGGTAGATTCTGAAATTCATCAATTGTTATACAAATACATCAAGACCATACATTTTGTCAATCGCCCTAATTTTTATGGTTTTGGAGAACAGCTGCTAGATCGTTTTCCAAAACACTTTTTCTTTGACTTATACAGCCTGAAGTTATGCGAATCGTAAGTGGCTTTTTGAAGGGGCGACGCTTTGAAATGCCCAGTTCTAAATGGAAAACGCGTCCAACAACAGATTATGCTAAAGAAAGCTTATTCAATATCTTAACGCATCGAATTGAACTAGACGGGCTCCATGTATTGGATTTATATGCGGGAACAGGGAATATGGGCTATGAGTTTGCTTCTAGAGGAGCTAGTCGGGTATTGTCGGTAGAACGCTATGGTGCTTGTGTGCGTTACATTCAAGGAAACATCAAAGGATTTAAATTAGAGGATTGTATGACCACACGCAAGCAAGATAGTGTGCAGTATGTCCGACAAAGTCAAGATCAATTTGATGTTATTTTTGCTGACCCACCTTATGAGGATGCAAAATATCCTATTTTGGTCAACCTAATACTAGAAGGGGCGTTGTTGAAAGCAGAAGGTTTATTAATTGTAGAGCATGATTTTAGACAAAATTTTGCAAATCACTCTAATTTTGTAGAACTTCGCCAATACGGACAATCCTATTTTAGTTTTTTTGCGCATCAAGCGTCTTAATACCAAGGTGTTGTCCTCCTAATGGACATTTACTTAGTGGATAGAATCCCAATCGTGTATGAAGAATATTTGGAAGGTTTTAGGGGTAGTCTTAATAACATATAGTTTAATAGTAGGGTTACTCATCCCATTAACTACAGGCATCAAGAATGTAGCACCACGTATTGCCAATACAGGAGAACCCTTAGCGTTGACCTTGTCGAATGCCTATAATGCGACCTTTACAAGCGATAAAGACAATTACCAAGCCCGCATCCTTCTCAATGAAAAAAGACAAGCACTTTGTGCTACGCGTATCGAAGTGAAGGACAATCAAAACATGACCTTATTTTTTGATGTTCCAGCAGGGCAATTGCCTATACAAACCTTGATGGAGAATGGTAAAAAATCTCCTTTCCCTTTATTAGAATTACTAGGAGAGAACAATGGTTATAGCTCCTTAGAGTCTGTCATCTATTTTCAAAGAGATACTTTGGCCCCTTTAGCTGATGCTGCTGCCTTTTGCAACGCAATAAAATACACTCAAAAAGAAGAAGGAATGACCTTTCCCTTTTTGAATATTTTAGAAGAAACCATTCGCAATTTGTATTATCATGTACCCATGTGGTTTGCGATGATGTTATTGATGGCTGTTTCTGTTGTTTATAGTATTTTATATCTCAACAATCCACAACGAGAATTTTTCGACCGCCAAGCTACAGCCTTTGCTGCTGTAGGAATTTTGTATGGTGTCATTGGTTTGGCAACAGGAGCAATGTGGGCAAAACATACTTGGGGGGCCTATTGGTCTTTTGATGTGAAACAAAATACAACGGCGGTAGCCTTATTGATTTACTTGGCCTATTTTGTTTTACGCAGCTCTTTTGATGATTTAGACAAACGCGCGCGTGTTGCGGCTATTTATAATATCTTTGCTTTTGCTACTTTGATACCATTGTTGTACATTGTTCCCAGAATGTTTGATTCCTTGCACCCAGGAATGGGAGGCAACCCTGCTTTTAGCAAATTGGATTTAGACAATACCATGCGTATGGTGTTTTATCCTGCGATTATTGGTTGGATCATTATAGGAATATGGATGGCAGATGTTGCTAGTAGAATTGAAGGATTGCGCAGACATTACCTAGAACAGGAGGCGTAACTAATACTAGTGAATAATTAGCTACCATACTGTAGTTATCTTCATTAGAAAAATTCTTTTTTCTTAAAAAAAATACCGTTTTTAGGGTCTATAATGATGAAAGTAATTTGTAATCTTGCAGCGCTTCTTTTACTCCCTGTTTTAGTACAGGCACAAGATCAAGGAGGAAACGATTTTTTTAGCAACATTGGCAAAATGTATGTCACCGTTGCCGTTATCGTTATTTTGTTTTTAGGCATTATTGCATTTTTAGTGTATTTAGAGCGTAAAGTGGCACGCTTAGAACGCGATTTAGAAGAGTAGCCCACTATAGAATAAAACATTGTAATAAAACTTACGGCGTGTGAAGACAACAGCTATAGCTGCTACTTGCACACCATTAAGCAAGTAGCCCTTTTAAAACATACGGCTACAAATACTAACCGTTTATACTAACTTTAATCAAAAAAAACTATGTCAGATTATAGCTTTTTTGAAGGCGTTGAGAAGAATTTTGACAAAGCAGCAAAGCATACGGATCTTCCTCATGGTTTGCTAGAACAAATCAAAGGTTGTAATGCCGTTTTTCGCATGAATTTCCCCGTACGTATTGGGGATAAGGTAGAGGTCATTGAGGCTTATCGTGTACAACACTCTAACCACCGATCTCCTACAAAAGGGGGGATTCGTTACAGTTTGGGGGTTAACCAAGATGAGGTAATGGCCTTAGCTGCATTAATGACGTACAAATGTGCTGTTGTAGATGTTCCTTTTGGCGGTGCCAAAGGTGGTGTGAAAATCAATTCTAGAGAATATACAGAAGAACAGCTAGAACGTGTTACTCGTCGTTATGCTTCTGAATTGATCAAGAAAAACTTTATCGGTCCAGGTATGGATGTACCTGCTCCTGATTATGGAACAGGCCCACGTGAAATGGCTTGGATCATGGATACATACATGGCATTGAATCCAGGAGAAATTGATGCTGCTGGTTGTGTTACTGGTAAGCCTGTTTCTCAGAATGGTATTGCTGGTCGTACAGAAGCAACTGGTCGCGGTGTATACTACGCTGTTCGCGAAGCCTGTAACTACAAAGAAGACATGGACGCGTTGGGTTTAACTACTGGTATTGCGGGCAAAACTATGGTTATCCAGGGTTTGGGTAATGTAGGCTCTTATACAGGTACGATCTCTCAGGACGAAGGCAATGTGAAAATCATTGGTGTCGCAGAATATGAAGGTTCTATCTATGCAGAAGCTGGTTTAGACATTCATGCGTTGTTAGCATTTAGAAAAGAAACAGGATCTATTATTGGATTCCCTGGTTCTACAACACTAGAGCACAGAAGTGCTGCCCTAGAATTGGAATGTGACATCTTGGTACCTGCTGCTTTGGAAAACCAAATCAATGAGGAAAATGCCAGCCGTATCAAAGCAAAAATTATTGCAGAAGCTGCGAATGGTCCTGTAACACCAGAAGCAGAAGCAATTTTGTTGAAGAATGGTTGTTTAATCATTCCTGATATGTATGCTAATGCTGGTGGGGTAACTGTATCTTACTTTGAGTGGTTGAAAAACTTATCCCACATGCGTTTTGGCCGTATGCAAAAACGTTTCGAAAGCAATCGTTATGAATTGCTAGTAGATTTAGTGCTAAAAATGACGGGAAAGGAATTGAGCCCAGCAGAGCGCAAGTTGTTGACCTTTGGTGCAGATGAAGTTGATTTGGTACGCTCTGGTTTAGAAGAGACGATGATTAATGCTTACAAAGGTATTCGCAATACACAGAAGCAAAAAGATATCAAAGACTTGCGTACAGCAGCCTTTGTTTATGCTATCGAGAAAATTGGAAGTGATTACACGGCCTTAGGTATTTGGCCTTAGGACTTTCAATTATAGACTATTTACAACGCCTATTTCGCTCAGTGAAATAGGCGTTGTTGTATTTGGAAAGATAGAAGTAGTGTTTATTTTTAAGGGAAATTCCTCCCAGATTTAGAAAAAATGATAGGAAATGGTTGGAGCAATACTTGGCACTTGGATTAAACAACATCGAAAAAAACTAATGAAGGTAAATCAGGAGGCTACTCTAAAAAGAAGCCACCTATTTCTTTAGGTTGAATTGTAGACTCAATACATGAGCAGACAAACCATCTGTTCGATAAAAAAACGAATAGCGCAATAGAATACTATTAAAGTAAAATTTAGAGCGTTTACCCAATCGCCAATCAGGAAGCCAGCCAAAGCCTACCCCTCCTTTAAAGACCATAAAATTAGAGTAATCATAGTCAGAAGTGTAAAAATCTGCGGTAGACCAATGTTGCTGATAAGCTGCAAAATAAGGAGAAGCCGTTTGATGGTACCAGCGCAAAAAGGGATACAAGGAAATTTTTCGATTGGGCTTGAGAGCTACTTGTATTTGTAAGGTCTGTGCAATGATCCCAAAATTATCGCAATAAAAACGGTAGGAAGGTTGAACAACAAGGGTGGGTTGAACAAACCAACGGGCGGCAACTGTTAATGGTAAACGCCAACGGTACTGGGGTAAACGCTCGACTCTGGCCGAAGTGGTGTCTCTAAAATAAACACGATGAAAAGGAGTAGATAACAAACCTTCTTGGTGCATTAATCCAGCGTTGAATTGTAAGCGCAAACGCTTGTTGATGTCTTGAATCCAACTGAAGGCAGCATTGTACGAATGTCGGTGATAGAGATTAAACCAGTTGGTCGAACGCAGTTCTACAGGATAAACAAGCGTGCTTGGACTATAATTTTCTCCTTCATTAAAACGGCCCCAACGCAAGTCATCCCAAAAGGCATCCAACCGAAGACCTAGTTGGCTCATTTTGTTCTTACTGGTCCAATTCCACCAAAATTGAAATCCATCCGACCAATAATCTGATTCTGCACTCCATAAATACGCTCCTCCAATTTGCATTCGAGCAGGCTTTATATCATATTGATAGCCCAATTGAGCTTGTATGTGGTTGTCGTGAGCAGAAGGAGAGGATTTAATAAAGTTAATATTATCGGTAGAAGGAGAGCTGATCACATCTATACTGGCCTTGAAAATGATTAAATGTTCGTTCATTCCATAGCCAAGACTAAGGCCTGTGTGATAAACACTCAATTGTTCGTCACCTGCTCCACCTGTTACCGCAGAGTGTTGCCCTTGTTGTTCATACAAAGAGAAAAAGGTTTGTACATCCAGTTTGGTTAATACTTTTTTCTTAAAACTACTATCAGGAACTTGTGCGCTGATGGATGGGGATAATCCGATCCATAGCACCAGTGCTAGATAAATCATTGGAGTTATTGTTCGTTGCATTGCTCCTTTTTAATTACAGCCACAGCCGCCACTGCCTTTTCCTGAATAACCACCTGCTGCCCCTTCCCGATAGGCATGGGAACTCTGCTCAAATGCTTCTAAATTATTGGCTTTAAATTGCATATCACGATCTTCTAAACAAGCGCGTTGATAGGGCTTAACGGTTGTACAACTACCTAAAGTCAAGCAAAGACAACAACAAAGTAATCGGTTAATTTTGAGAAGGGGAAGCAGCATTGAGTTTTAAATTTTTGGAATAAAAAACATTTTCTTGAGCATCAATAAGAATGCAATGGGTCTGTGGTAATTGATTGATTAAGTCTAAGGCTAATTCTTTTCCTAAGACCAACAAACTGGTTGCCAAGGCATCGGCAATTTCTGCATGTGGACTAAAAACGGTTGCGGATTGTAAGCCTTGAATTGGAAAGCCCGTTTGAGTATTAATAATATGACTATACAATACGCCATTGTACTCAAAATTACGTTCTGACGTACCTGAAGTAACAACAGCAAAATTTTCTACAGGCAACCAACGCAGGATGCGTTCTCTATCTAATGGACTAGCAATTCCTACTTTCCAAGGTTGTTCCTCTATATCCAGCCCGTGGGCATAGACATCGCCACTGCCATTCACGACAAAATTAGTGACCTGCGCTTCCAATAAGAGCTTTTTGATTTGATCGACGGCATAGCCTTGTCCAATTCCTCCAAGCCCTAGCTTAAACCCAGCAGGGAGTTGGACTTGATGATTTGGCAGTAGTTTTATTTGGGTGTAATCTACATAAGGCGCGAGTGCCTTAATTTTGGTGGTATCAAATGGCTCAAAGCTTGGATTCTTAAAGTCCCAATAATCATAATAGGCTAAGAAGGTGAGATCAAAAGCTCCTTGTGTTAATTGACTAAGGCCAATTCCTCGTTCTAATAATTGATACACTTCTGTAGAAACAGTAACAGGATCGCCTCCTGCTTGCTGGTTGATTTGGCTGATTTCAGAGTCAGGTTGCCACTCTGAAATCAAGGCTTCAATTCGACGAACTTCTTTGACACAATCAGCAATTAAAGCGCTATTCTTAGCGGCTTCTTCCTTCTTTCCAATAAGAATAAATTCAAAAAAACTACCCATAGCTGGGATTCGTTTTTTGTACTGTTTTCCTATCTCAGGCAGTGGTGTATGGTAGCCTGTTTTAGCAGGCAATTGTTGACGAATGGTTTGTATAAATGCTTTGGTACCTTGGTTTTGATAGCTTAGTGGAGCTAAAACAGTCCAATCAGCGTCTAAAAGTAATAACTTGGGAAAAGCACCTTCTGGATTAAAACGTTCTGCTAGATTTTCATTTTGAGCTAATAAATTGGCAGATAAAGAGCCACGTTGAGGGAAGTCACATTGGAGTACAATCAATTCTGTTTTAGCAAAGGCTATAAAGTCTTTATCTTGTAGTATTTGCTTGTCAAATCGAATGCAAGGCTGGCACCAATCGGAACCTGAGAAAATCAATAAGATGGCTTTTTGTTCTTTCTTAGAACGATCTATAGCCTCTTTTTCGGAGGTGAGTATTTGTGCTTGGGTAGGTGGTAATCCTAAACAAAAAAACACTATAATAAGGTAACTTAAGTACTTCATAATAGATCAATTGTAGGAGGAGCTAATTGGGACTGTAACTAAAAATGGGCACTATGTTTAATGTGCTGACTCCGCCAAAAAAAATGCCAAACTAACCTATTAGTACATTTTAATTTTCTTGGGGGGGAGGAAAGGTGGGTAAAAGCAAAGAGGAGCCGTTTAAGTTCTTACTAAATGTTGTAATTGCTCCTTGTAAAAGGAAAAACAGATGTCTTTCTTCTGCTCTAGATGTAACGATAAGCAATACTTAAATTCAAAATCCAGACTAGTAAGCGCGCGTTTTTCATAAAAATGATCTAGTGATTCTTGTCAATTCGATTGTTTGATAAATTGGTGGAAACTTGTCTGCTGTGTTCTTTTATTATAACAACAAAGAAAATAAATGCCTTTGGGCAAATCTGTAAGCTCTAATTGAAGGTTTTCTTGATAAAAAGAACGATGCATTAGTTGTTGTCCTAAGCTATTGAGAACAGTAATATCTCCTTCAAAACCTTCTAAACCTTTTACAGAAAGATACTGGCCAGCAGGGTTGGGAAAGAGTTGGATGTTGGAAGTTGCTGCTTGAGTTTTATTAGTAGAAACAATAAGATCAATAATAGCGATAATAGTATGTTGGTTGGAGGCATTTAAAACAAATAGAGTATCCTGTGTACGACTAGAGGCTGTATAGTTTGTATTTGTAGTATTGCAATTGCTATCCAACAACATAAAGCTAAATATAATCCCTCCTAGAATGCTTTGTTCGCCTAGAGAAACCGTGACAGGGTAGTGTAGCGCGTTAACTCGAATCTCGAAATTATTGTAGAGACCATGAGGCCCTCCTAAGTTTGGTCGAAAATCTCGCTTAGAATCTAAATTATTAGGAAAATATAGGTTTCCTGTAGAGGGAAAAGTGAAGTGGTTAGTTTTGAGACATTCGTAATTTAGAGAATCTCGTTGGATGATTCGAGCATCTAAAGATTGATACACTTGTCCATATTGATTGATTTCTCCATAGGCAGTATCCATACCAAGGGTAAAAGCGGTGCTAGGGTGATTTTGGAAACTGCTGCCAAATTCAATGGTGTCTTTTTGACCAAGAGCATCTTCTAAAAGAAGTTGCACCCGTTGAAGATCGGGACCAATTTGAGCGCTAAGTATCCCGTAACTTCCTAAAAAGAGTAATAATGTATTTAATATTTTCATGAGAATATTTGTTTGAAAGGGCCAATTAAAGGTGTATTTCTAATTTGTTAAATGAATGCAGGGGGAAATCCATTTAGAATTGGTAACAGTAATTTAAAAAAATAAGAGTTGTCTTACTAAAAAATAGGCTTTTTAAATGGATTCCTGCATCTTTGTGTCTTAATATTAAGAATGACTCACTTTTAAAGCTAAAAAGGATGAAAAATATTGTTGTAATTGGTGCGGGAACAATGGGAAATGGCATTGCACATGTATTTGCTATGAACAATTATAAGGTAACTTTAGTAGACATTGCTCAAAGTGCTCTAGACAAAGCATTAGCAACTATTGGCAAGAACTTAGACCGCATGGTCAAGAAAGAAAAAATCTCTGCTGAAGAGAAGCAACAAACCCTAAACCATCTACAAACAGCTACTGATATGAGTGCAGCCGCTGCAAACGCGGATTTGATTGTAGAAGCGGCAACGGAGAATGTAGAGTTGAAATTGAAAATCTTTCAACAAATGGATCAAGTAGCTCCTGAAGGCGCTATTTTGGCTACAAACACTTCTTCTATTTCTATCACAAAAATCGCAGCAGTGACCAACCGTCCTGATCGTGTGATTGGAATGCATTTTATGAACCCTGTACCTGTAATGAAATTGGTAGAGGTGATTCGTGGTTATGCAACTTCTGATGAAGTAACGGCTACCATCATGGAAATGTCTAAAGGTCTAGGGAAAGTGCCTACAGAAGTGAACGATTATCCAGGTTTTATTGCGAATAGAATCTTGATGCCAATGATTAATGAGGCAATTTATTCTCTTTATGAAGGCGTAGCTGGAGTAGAGGAAATTGACACCGTCATGAAGCTAGGAATGGCGCATCCAATGGGACCTTTACAGTTGGCTGATTTTATTGGATTGGATGTTTGCTTGTCTATTTTGAATGTTTTGTATGATGGTTTTGGCAATCCTAAATATGCACCTTGTCCATTGTTAGTCAATATGGTTACCGCAGGATACAAAGGCCGCAAAACAGGAGCAGGCTTCTACGAATACCAAGTAGGGAGCAAAGAAACGGTTGTGGCAAAACAATTTAAAAAATAGTGCTTATTCAGGATAATACCCTGTTTTAGATAGATTATAAGGTTCTATAGTGGCCTGTTCTATATTTTAATAAGAACAGCTTTACTATAGAACCTTATTTTTGGGAATTATAATTTTCGAACGGCCTTCTGGGCAATTTTTGTGGCGACAGCGATGGAGGCATCAGAAGAAACGACTACAAAAACCTTAGCAATGCTTTTCCCTTTCCTTATTAAAAAACAATAGAACTCTTTTTCTGGGCCGATCCCCATTCTTGCGAGCATTTTTATTTGCGTTGGACTGTTCTCATAAACCGCACAAACATGGCCTAATTTCTGCTCAAAATCAGACATGAATGCCATGCCTTCTGATTGTTGAATTTGGTAAGCTTGATAATAATTATGCGCTTCTTCGGCCGTCTCAAACAGCCAACGACCATCTACTAGCCTTGTACAGGGCAATTTTTTAGTATTTCCTTTAGGTGTCCAAATTTTAAAAGTAGCTTCTTCTTGTGTTAGTTGTAATGGATACTTTTTCAGATCTTTATCGCTCAAAAAAAGCGGTGAGGGAATAGCTAGAGTGGTCCAGTTAATAAAATGATAAGAAAAATTAAGAGTCTCTTCCTGAGCTTGTGTATTGAGTACACAAGCGGTCAAGGGACTACAAGCCCATTTTTTACTGCCTTGAAATAGATTCATGACGGTTTCCAGTTCAGGCGCAACGGTTCCTTCTCCATTCCAAAGTCGATCCGCTAGCGTGCTACAAACCGCTTGATCTTGCTTTGGGCAAAAGTCGTCAATAAAACTCTTAATAACATCGATGGCAAAACGATTTTGCTCCTTAATGAAGGTATAGTTGACCTGTAGGTGTGCTGTTAAAAGAAGATCTTCTTTGTCTACGATAAGGGTTAAATCAATAAACTCTTTAAAGCCGCCTGTTTTATAATGAATCTCTTGTTGGCCAAAGGATAAGGTGGAACGGCTTTGTTCTTTGATGTGAAAAAAGGAAGCAAAACTACCTTGGAGTACTTTTTCCAGTGGCGTACCAACACCATTCGCAGAACTAACAGGGGTATAGGATAAAAAGCTAAATAAGAGGAAAAGAAATTTATACATGGTGTAATGTTTTTTGATGGAGCAAAGGACAAAGGACGGAAGGACTATTTCTTCCTTTTCTTGCGCCCCAAATAGGTTTAGAAGATAAAAACAAGCAAGCTTGAATAAAAGATGAGATAAGTAAACAATCTTCTTCTTTTTATGAAAACAATTACTGGATTAAAAATTCCCAGCGTGCCAAAAAAGACTATAAAGTTGATTAATTTTATAGAGAGGAATAGGAAAAAAGTCTAGCCTTAGATTTTACAAGTCTTGCAATTTTTGTAACAAAAGTGTACCTTAGAGAGCTTTGATCACTAGGAAATACCAACAACAATGGACGCTTTAATCAACTATTTTTCTACTATTCCTTCTGCCCATCGGGCAACTATTTTATTTGGAGGATTAGCCATTTTCTTTTTAATCGAGAATGCGTTGCCTTTATTTACAGCAACTTATGATAAGAAAAAGCATACTGGCCTAAATATATTTTTTACATTAACGACTATTTTAGTCAACTTCAGTATGGCCTTTATTTTGGCAGGAGCCGCTTACTTAGTAGAGGAAAGTTCCTTTGGTTTATTGCCCTTTATTGGTGCGAATGTATGGGTAGAATTGGTAGTCGGTTTATTGTTGTTGGATTTTTCAGGAGCTTGGTTAGCCCATTATATTGAGCACCATGTTACTTGGATGTGGCAGTTTCATGTTATTCACCATACAGATCAAAATGTAGATACCACGACAGCCAATCGCCACCATCCTGGGGAAAGTGTTATTCGCTTTATCTTCACGACTGTAGCCGTTTTATTAATAGGAGCACCAATGTGGTTGGTTTTCTTATACCAAAGCTTGTCAGTGGTACTTACACAGTTTAATCACTCCAATGTCAAAATGCCTGAAGGATTGGACAAAGCTTTGCGTTTAGTTGTCTGTACACCCAACATGCACCGTATTCACCACCATTATCGCCAACCTTATTCGGATACGAACTATGGAAACATCTTTTCTTTCTGGGATCGACTATTTGGAACCTATATTATGGTAGATAACAGCAAACTCATCTATGGCGTTGATACTTATATGGATAAGGCAAAAACAGAGAGTGTGGTTGATCTTTTAAAGCTTCCCTTTCAGGGATATAAGGCGCATATTGAGTATGAGCAAGAAGAGAAATTGTAGGCTATATTATGAACGCTCTGAAGAACTGCGTCGCGGCGATTTTGGTTCTTGAGAAACAATAACTAGCAGTTAACAAAAAGAAACGTTGCCTATGAAATCCAATCATTGTAGTTGACCAATAGATTAAATAGATAACAATTTGAGAGAAGGAAGGTTTATTTATTAACAGTAATGAAAATAACCTTCCTTCTCTTTATTTAATACAACATTATGCATTTTCGTCCGATCCCTGCAACGCTTATTTTTTTTGTGCTCAACTTTGGAGCGCTTGGTATTGGCAGCGCCTTAATGGGAGATGGACCAATGGGTGATTGGTATCAAGGCTTAAATAAAGCCCCTTGGACGCCCCCCGGATGGGTGTTTGGAGCGGCTTGGACCACCATTATGATTTGTTTTTCCATTTTTATGGGCGCCGCTTGGAATACCGTCAAAGATCGCCAGCGCTTGGCAATCTTGTATGGAGTACAATGGATACTCAATGTGAGTTGGAATCCCATTTTCTTTCATTTTCAGGAAATGGCAAGTGGATTGGTCGTAATTACATTGTTAACCTTCCTAGTTTGGTATTTTATTTTTTCTTACAAGCGAGCCATGAGAAATAAAATGTTATTAATCGCTCCCTATGGTGTTTGGTTGCTTATTGCTACGACCTTGAATGCGTATGCGCTTTGGATGAATTAGGTTATCTATTTAAGGATCTTTTTCTAGCAAAAAATTATCAACTAATGCTTTTGTTTCCTCAGATATAAACCAAGGCTTTTTTTTCTCTGCTAATTGACGATTAGAATCAGTACACTTATCTAAACGCTTTGATTTTCTTATTCTAACCAATGACAAAAACAATATATCCACCTCCACGGCTTCCTATAGAAACTAAAGGACTGTAAGTAGGATGTATAATTGTTTTTTATTTAAGGTTACTCTTTCGTTAAGAGTAACCTAATTCTTTTGCTCTATCAGGATACCGTTGCAGACATAATTCACGAACAGATTGACCAAAAGTCATTTGAAAGTGTGGTTTATCTACAAATCCAGTCCAATCGCCTCCCCATTCAAATCCTAATCCTTTTCCTATATTAGCTATTCCTGTCCAATCGCGCTCATAAATAGGTCTACCATCTCTTATTTCAACTACATCAATTGCTAAGCCATAATTGTGATAACTTTGACCTCCTCTTACTCTAGTTACTCCCCTTCCCGAATTATATAAAGCATCTTGATCCGCAAGAGTTCGAAAAGCATCACTTACTCGTATAGTTATATCTAAATCAGTTTGAACCATATTCACAAATTGAAAAGCTGAACTTTGGATACGAGTATCTAATGTTCTAATTCTACGATTAGTATGATGGTCCCATGTTTCAGTACCCGCATAAGGTGCTGTATCTATGACGGTTTTTTCTGTTTCTTCGTCTTTGTTTGCTTTACTAAGGGTGTAAGGTGTCGTGCCTATGATGGTTTTTTCTGTTTCTTCGTCTTCTGTCGTTTGATTACCATCATGATTGACGTTATGAAGTATAGAATCAATACGCTCTAATTTAGCTGCTAGCTCATTGTGAATGGAACTATCGTATGGGTTTTTGTGGAGTTTTAAAAAAGCTTCAATGTTCGCTTTTAAAGTGTTTAGTCTTTCTTTTACTGCTTTAGAAATTGCCATGATTTAAAAATAATTTGATTGGGGGTTATTGTCTACATTATAGTAAAGAGGTATAAGCGCTTGATTATCTAGAGAAAATGAAGCGTTGTTTTGTGTCATACATGCTTCTTGTTAAAAAGCATGTATTTTGCTTATTTAATAAAATGTTACATTGAAGATATGTTTTTTATTTTTAATAAAAAAAATAAAAGCATTTAAATTTTAAAAATAGAGACAGGAAATATTATTCATGACAATGCATGAAATTTCATAGGGGCTTTTTATGTGAAATTGGCAGCGGCGCAGGAGTTAGCTTAAAGGTGAAGCCTAGTTATAATAACTAGGCGGAAGAAAGATTTTCCTCTAAGAAGAATGATAGGTTAAAAATAACAGATTTTTACCTTGTAGAAATCTGCTAAAAGTAGATGACTTAAAAGGCCTAAATCTGTTATTTTTAGGGAATAATTTTGTTTAACTACTTTTATAGGAAACCCCCTTTAGGTGGAAGTGTCAGGAAATGGAGTTATTCCATATTGTTACAGGCCAAATTGTTCTATTACAATTTTTGTACTGAAAGGGGAGTAGAACGAGTTAAGAGAATACGTATGGAGAATACTAATGAACAGGCTTATACAGTTTAAACTTTAAAACAGCGATATTGAAATCCTTTTCTTAGGTGCTATGTTTTCATATTATAGTTGAAAACTTCTTTCTTTATATCCGTGATTAATAGAACGAAGTGTGTATTAGAAGCAGCGTGGAATTACTCTGCTTCGTTTTATGAAATATTCAATTCGACAGTTTTAAGCCTAGTTTGTTCAGAATCAGGAGAAGAATGAAAATCATGGGAGTACTTTAAATAAAAGGAACACTTTTATCTTACCCCATCCACCACGTAAAAATACCCCAAAAATCAGTCAGAACAGCTATTGCCAACCCCATAACAGGCAAAAAGAAGACCACCTTCTGTGTCACAGAAGTCATTTTCCAGAGCGCTAAAAAAACAACTCCAACAACAGGTAACCCATAGTACACTGCCCCAATATTACCTTGGTGCCACGCTGCATAATAGTCCAAAGGCGTAGAGTTATCATAGAAGGGATAATCTTGAATTTGGTAGGCTACTGCAATCCAATGAAGTAGGATAGAAGCTACAATTAGAAAAGGAACATAACTAAGGAAGGCAACAGCATTGTTTTTCATAAAAAGGTAGTTGAAGAAATAGAGTAGTTACAAATAAAGAAGGTAACAAGGTAGAAAAATATATTTTAGAGTCCTTGCTCCTTAGTCATTTTTTAGGGACTACTTATCTTTGACACAACGAACAAAAAGAGGCGTTTTAAAACTTTCTGCTTTTTTATTTAAAATTTCGCAACTACATCTAGAAGACTGACAAAAGATTTTGAAGAAATTCCAGGTATTATCTTTCGTTAAAGCAGGGAAATAAACATACATAAAAGAAGGCCTTCTTCGACGAGCATTTTTAGCTCTTGCTCGAATATTTAAACCTAAAAAATTAACATTTTTAGCCCTGAACAATAACTCTGTTTGATGTTTATTAACAAACAAGGTACCTATGTATCCAAATTCATTGGAGAAATTGGGGTTAAATGATCGAGTTATATCTTCATGTGCCTCCCCATAAGGTACGCGTTCATCGGCTGTTCGTCTGTTTTCGTAAGCATTGTAATCTTTTTCAAACGTTTGGGATACAAAATTCACAACGGCTCTCCAATCTTTTTCTGTAGCAGTATGCCAGTTAGCGGGACAAACATTATTATATTCTGTTACCAGATATTTTCGTCCATTGTTTTCTTGTAAGGTATCAGGGATAGAGAGGGACGTAACATAATTGAGATGTTTGGTCATCCATGTTGCACCATTAAGAGTAATTGTAGGGTATTTTTGTTGATCTCTAGGATCTATCATAGTGTCCTTAGTCGCCTGTATTGAATGGTAAATACGGTCTTTCTCTTTCTGAAGTGAATTGCCTACAGTAACTAGTCGATAACCAAATTTAGATCGAAGAGCACGGGGGACCTCCTGCAACTCATTGTACTTAAAATCAGCTACTTTTAAGCTGTCTAAAGCCATCATTCCTTTTGGTAATTGTTGTAGAAAACAAAACGCTACATTTAGTTTTTGAAGACTTTTCCATTCAGAGACAGCGGGCATTTGTTTTAGTAAGTTCAGGCTTAAATTGAGGTCTTCTAATTGATGGTGAAAAGTCAAGGCCACTTCTATTGTTGTTAGCTTGTTTTGACTTAGATCTAATTTTTTTAATCCCACAAATGCTCCCGCGCGTTCAGGAAGAACTTGAATGTCATTTTTCTTTAAATTAAGGCTCTCTAATTGCTTTAATTCTGTTAAAGCGCTAGGAAATTCCTTCAAATGACAGCCTACCATTCGTATTTCTCGAACAGGAGAAGTCTGTTGACCAAAAGTTGTAGGGAAGTGAATAGGGTTGTAACCAAGATTGACTTCTTGGAGAGCAGGTAAGGCCAATAAAGTAATTGGAAACTCTTGCAGGTCACTAGAAAAAAGAACAACTTCTTTTAATGCACTTAATTTTTTACTAAAAACAGGAGACGTTTCAAAAGAGTTGTAACTTAGATGAAGTGTTTCTAGCTTTCTTAGTTTATTGATGACACTCGGAAACTCTTTTAGATCATTTGCCTCTAAATGTAAATGTTTTAATTGACTTAAACGATGAAAACGGCTAGGCAACTCTTGAAGGTTATTGCTATTCAATGCTAAAAACTCTAAATGTAAGAGCTGGCTAACAACCGTTGGAACCGCCACTAAATTCATCTCCTCTAAGACCAAGTGGCGCAGATTTTTTAGCTGATATAAATGATCTGGTAATAGAAGGTTTTTGCATTGACGAATGTATAGCACTTCCAATTTTTTCAATTGAAGGAAGCCTTTTGGCAAGGACTTTATTTCTTTATTTTTAGTAAGATATAAGCTTTTTAATTGACTCAGTTCGCCAATTCTAACCAATAAACTATCGGATACATTTTTATCAGATAGATAGAGGGAATAAACTTTTTCTTTGGCGGCTAAAGCCTCTTGCATTGTATAATACGTCTTACTTTCTTGTGCTTGTAGATTAATCTTGTAAAGGGATCTATGTCTATAGATCATTCGTTTTTAATAGAGCGTATTTTTGCTCTTTTACCAGTACTTAATCCCCAAAACTACTTTTGTTACAAAAAAACACTCTATAAAAGCTAAAAGAAGTAAAAATAATAGAAAGATGAATGGTTATTACTTAAAGAACTACTCATACATTTCTTGAAGCACTTGACTCGCCATTTTATTCTGCGGGCTATAATCGTCTGCATAACTTCTGGTACTGAGCAATAAATCAGAATACCATTTCCATTGAAAGCCACCTGCCCACCAAGGTTTTTCCCCAAAGGTTTCTAATAGCGCTTGTGCGGCATTAGCCTGAGCCTGTTGATTGATGTTAACACTCCCTCGATCTTTTTCCAAAACCCAAGTTTGCCAAGCACAACCATCCAAAGTCAAGTAGCCCCATTCTGTAAATAATACAGGTTTATTGTATTGTTGTTGCACGGCTTCAATTTCTTGAACGACAGGTTTCCACGCTTCTTTGAGGGCACAAACACTAGGTGTTTCATCAGGGACTAAAGAAAAGTAAGCATCGATTCCAATATAATCCAATTTATCCCAAAAGGTAATGAAGGCATATTCATCCCAATTAGGAGCATAAGTTAGTGGGCCAGAGTAAATTTGGCGAATGCTATCTATTAGCCCTCTCCAATATGTAGGATGATTCATGGCTGAGTGTTTAATTTCTGTTCCAATACAAAATAAATCGGCTTCCAAACTGTCAGCAACATGCGCCCAATAACAAATGAATTGAGTGTAATCCTGATGAAAGCTGTCCCATTCCGCTTGCGTGTTGTAATTCATATCTCCAATCCAAAGATCACGGGACCATAATTGAGGCTTAATCATCGTTTTGATATTCTGAGCTTTTGCTAAACGCATACTCTCTTCGATTCCTTCTATAGTTTCCCCCCACCATGTATTTTGGTCAAAATTGATGTGCGCCATATCTATCTCAAAAGAATTATAAGGCAACAAAGCAACCCAATTAATATTAACAGCAGCCATTTCTACCAAAGGATCATTGACCCATTGATGACGAGGTGCAACAAGCGACATTCCTTTTATGGTATTATTGTCGAAGAGGCCTTTTTGAATTGGGGCTTCACAGGGAGGAGAGATAATAGAAGGTTCTTTTTTGTTACAATGAGTGAATAGTAAAAGTACACAGTTAATAGAGAGAAAGAAGAATGTATATTTCATTGCATTTTTGAATTACTAGTGTGAAAAATAATCTATCTTGCCGCGCAAATATTTCTTGAATAAAACAACAATGGAAGATTTTATACTATTAATACTCGTTATTTTTCTAGGCGTACTAACCAATTCTACTTTTGGTTTTGGTTTTAATATAGTGAGTATGTCACTATTGACGCTCTATTTTGAACTGCCATTGATAGCCCCCTTGATACCTTTATTGGCATTAACGACCAATTTATGGATTGTCATTCGATCGAGGCGGGAGATCAAATATAAGAGTATTGCGGTTTTAATTTTAGCCGCTTCCGTGGCAGTACCCATTGGTATTTGGATCAGTACTTATAGTGCACAAGATCCAATTTATAACTGTTGGGTTAGAACGACGATAGGCTCTCTAATTATAGGAATCGCTTTATTTAATTTATTGATTCCTGTTGTGCCGCATTTCAAAGGTAATAAAGCTGCTCCGTTTTTTGGGTTTTTATCGGGCCTAATGGGAGGATCTTTTAATATTACTGGTCCTCCAATTGTGATTTATGGTTTGTTCAAACGTTGGGACCCACAGGTGTTTAGAGCAACCTTACAAGCCTTTTTTGTGTATGTCAATAGCCTTATTATTATAGGTCATCTCTATGCTGGCAATCTAAGTAATCCTCAATTAAGGCAGTTTTATTTTGCGGCCCTTCCTGTTATTTTAATAGGAACCCCCATTGGGAAATACATCAACAGTCGATTTGAAGATCCTAAGCGCTTCCGAAAATATGTCTATTACATTATGCTCGTATTAGGAACGGTAATGATCCTAAAGGCGTTTGACTATCTTTAAAACCTCCTTATAAAGAAAACGCTAGTAGTATGAGTATTCTTATAGAAACACCTCGTTTAATATTGCGTGCCCTCGAAAAAACAGATGTATTAGGCTTATTTGAATTGGATAGTCAACCAAAGGTACATGAGTTTATAGGAACCCCACCTTTAACCAAACCTGAACAAGCTTTAGCAATCATTAAAGTGTTACAGCAACAATACCAAGAAAATGGTATTGGACGTTATGCGGTCATTGATAAAGCTTCTAATAATTTTCTAGGCTGGTGTGGCCTAAAATTATGGCGCACGCCTCTGAATGGCCAAATCAATTTTTATGAATTAGGCTATCGTTTTATTCCCAAATATTGGGGCAAAGGTTATGCCACAGAAAGCGCCCAAGCTTGGGTTAATTATGGTTTTGACAATTTTCAGATAGAAGCTTTATATGCCATTACCGATCCACTGAATGTCAATTCTAAAAAAGTCCTTCAAAAAGTAGGCTTTACAGAAACAGAAGAAATTGACTGGGAAGGAGAACCTGTGAGTTGGTTTGAATTAGAGCGATCTGATAAAACATAAGCTTTGTTCCTACTCCACCTCCTCCATGCGCTGTTTTTCATAAATATCATAATAATAGCCCTTGTTTAAGAGCAATTCTTCATGGGTTCCCATTTCTGCAATTCTTCCATCATCCAAGACAACAATCAAATCAAATTGTAAGGCTGCATACAAACGGTGGGTAATAATAATGGTTGTTTTATCTGCACAAGCTTCATTGAGATAGTTGGTGATTTCAGCCTCTGTTTTGGTATCTACAGCAGAGAGACAATCGTCCAATAGAACAATATCAGGTTGTTTAATCAAGGCGCGAGCGATAGAAACACGCTGCTTTTGTCCTCCCGAAAGCGTTACACCACGCTCTCCAACTATCGTATCAAACTGCTCTGGCAGATTCATAATGTCGGTATAAACAGAAGCATGCTTGGCGTATTCTTTAATGGTCTCTTGGGAGGCGTCGGATTGACCAAACGCAATGTTATTATAAATAGAATCAGAAAATAAAAAGACATCTTGAGGAACGTAACCAATGCGTTCTCGTAAATGAGCCAAGTTGTGTGCAGGCAATGCTTTTCCATCCAAAAGAATTTCTCCTTCGCTGGCATCATACATCCTTAATAACAAATCTGCCATAGTCGTTTTGCCTGAACCTGTCCGCCCAACAATAGCCATTCGTTGTCCTTTTTGTAAAGAGAAGGAGACATTTTGCAACGCCTTGATGCCTGTGTCAGGATAGGTGAAAGACACGTTATCAAAAGTAATGGCTCCTTGAACAGGGATTTTGGGCAAACGGTCGTCCGCTAATACATCTGGTTCTGTCTTTAAGAACTCATTGATACGTTTTTGAGAAGCCGCCGCTCGCTGAATGATAGAAGCCACCCAACCGATAGAGGTAACAGGCCATGCCAACATATTGATGTAAATAACAAATTCTGCAATATTACCAGCTGTAATACTGCCATTGATAACCAATGTTCCACCAACATACAGCGTGATAATAGTACTAATCCCAATTAGTAAAAGCATCAATGGATAAAAGAAAGCATTGACCTTGGCTAATTCTAGAGAACGGTTTTTGAATATTTCCGTCTCACTACTAAAGTAGCGACCCATAGCGTGTTCTTGTCCATAGGATTTAACGACTCGAATACCAGAATAGACTTCTTGCGACAAACTGTTGAGTTTAGAGAGCTGTTCTTGTATTTTGGTACTTTTTCTATTGATAATGCTCGTCACATAATAAATAGAAATAGAAAGAACAGGCAAAGGAAGCAAGGCATAAAAGGTCAACGTAGGGCTGACTTGTATCATCGAATAAACAACCATCACACACAAAATAGTCAAGTTGATGGTATACATAACAGCAGGGCCTAAGTACATACGGACATGGTTGACATCTTCTGTGATTCTTGCCATCAAATCCCCTGTATTGTTTCGTTTATAAAAAGCCAAGGTTAGCTTCTCATAATGCGTATAAATTTCATTTCTTAAATCATACTCAATCATACGCGACATGACAATCAAGGTCTGGCGCATGAAAAACATAAAGAAGCCCATCATCAGAGCAAATCCAATCACCAGAGCGGCAAATAGCAATAAAGTGCCTCCAATTCGCTCAAAGAGTGATTCTTGCAAACCAAAACCTTCATGGAGTTGATACAGCGCAACATTATCAACCACTAAATCCAAAGCATGGCGAACCATTTGGGGTTGTAAAACGCGGAAATAATTGGAAATGGCTACAAATAGAAAGCCCCAGAAAAAACGGGTTTTATATTTGAGGAAATATTTATTGAGGTACGCTAATTCTTTCATGCTGTAAAGGTAGGTTACTTGGTGCAAAAAACTGCCCAAAACTACAAGTTTAGCTATAACAGCAATCCTCTTTAATTGTTTTATGTATCGATAGTTGTTGTTGGGAAGAAAGGAATGGAAGAAGAAAAAAATCTATACATTGCCTACCTCCATGCATTTGCGTACAGCTTCAATTAAGTAACAGCAAAAGAATTACAGTTTGTCCCTTCAAAATGCTTAAAACATCCACATAATTGTTTATTTTTGTTAGTCCACTTCAACTGACCATTGAAAACACCGTGGAAAAGGCCTGTTTAATTTTTAAGCAAGGCCCAACTATCATTTTATTACTACTAATAATGGCTAAGAAAAAAAAGTCCAAGCAAGTGGCCCTCAAAGGAGGCGTTAAAGATGAGCGTTTCCCCAAATTAATGGGACTGCTTTGCCTGTTCTTCACCCTCTATTTATTTATTGCATTTTCTTCTTATCTCTTCACTTGGAAGGAAGATATGGACAAAGCGAATTGGGGCGTTTTGCTCTCTCCACATGATATGGAGAATTGGTTAGGACGTCTTGGCGCTGTTGTGTCACATCAATTCTTTTATTGGGGAGTTGGAGCATCTTCTTTTATCCTTGTCTTTTTGTTGTTTACAACAGGGATGAGCCTGATTACCGAAACACGGCTTAAGGATTTGTTGCCGATTTATAAGCGCTCTTTGCTCACTATGTTGTGGAGTAGTTTTTTATTGGCCTTTCTATTTAAAACCTCAGAATTCCCTTGGGGAGGTGCTTTTGGAGGTGTTTTAGTTAATACTTTAGATGGTTTAGTTGGCTCTGTTGGAATCATAGCAATTCTATTTTTTGCCTTTTTTGCCTATGTTGTTTGGAATAAGAATCCAAATTTCAAAGATGGATTGAGCAAAGATGATATTAAGGCTGCTTTCTCTTGGAGTAATTTATCGGCGACCGTTAAGAGCTTATTCCGACTAACACCAGAAGCGGTACCAGAGCCAGAACCTGCCCCAACAAAAGTAGTCAAGGTCTTGCGTCCCAAAACGAATGTGGTTAAATCCGATGAAGGGACAGAACTCACGGTTAGTAATGCAGATTTTCCTGTATCAGAAGAGACAGATAAAGGAGTGGTAGAAATACCAAAAGTGATGGAACAATCTTCCAAAGCAGAGTTAGAAAGCAAAGTAAAGAAACTGACAAAGAGTCAATTGGCTTTGGATTTAGAAAAAGCAGAACAAGAGCGCAAAGCGGCGGAAGCAGAAGAAGACCTAGAAATGGAGATTTCTAAAGATGCAGCCCCCTTAGATATTGCTATTGTAGAAGAAAATAAAGACCACGTAGAGCCTTATGACCCTACGTTAGATCTACCTCGTTATGAGAATCCTGTAATTGATCTATTAGAAAGCTATGACGATCAGAAACCTGTTATTGATCGTGCTGAACTAGAGTCTAATAAAGATCAAATTATAGAAACCTTGCTCAATTATAAAATTGAGATTGTTAAGATTAAAGCAACGATTGGTCCTACTGTAACGCTCTATGAAATCATTCCTGCTCCTGGCGTGAGAATTTCTAAAATCAAGAGTTTAGAGGATGATATTGCCTTGAGTTTGGCAGCATTAGGGATTCGTATTATTGCGCCGATTCCTGGAAAGGGAACAATTGGTATTGAGGTGCCCAATAGAAATAAACAAATTGTCTCTCTCAAAGAAGTATTGGCTTCCACCAAATACCAAGAAGCAAAAATGGATTTGCCCATTGCTTTAGGGAAGACGATTTCTGATGAGGTCTTTATTGCAGATTTAGCAAAGATGCCCCACTTGCTGATTGCAGGGGCAACAGGTCAAGGTAAGTCAGTGGGTATTAATACCATCATTATGAGTTTGTTGTATAAGAAGCACCCTTCTCAACTCAAACTAATTTTGATTGATCCTAAGAAGGTAGAGCTCTCGCTGTACAATAAGATTTCTGCGCATTATTTAGGCTATTTGCCAGAGGAAGAAGAAGCGATTGTAACCGATGTAACAAAGGTTGTACAAACGTTATACTCCTTGACGGTCGAAATGGATGAGCGTTATAATCTGCTTAAAAAGGCGTCTGTTCGAAACATTAATGAATACAATAAGAAATTTGTAGCGCGTAAACTTAACCCAGAAAAAGGGCATCGTTTTATGCCATTTATTGTATTAATAATTGATGAGTTTGCCGATTTAATTATGACGGCAGGAAAGGAAGTAGAGTTGCCCATTGGTCGTTTGGCCCAGTTGGCACGGGCAGTAGGTATCCACTTGATTATCGCAACACAGCGTCCATCTGTAAATATTATTACAGGGATTATCAAAGCAAATTTCCCAGCACGTCTAGCTTTTAAAGTGACGTCTAAAATTGATTCTCGTACCATCTTGGATGGAGGAGGAGCAGAACAATTGATTGGTCGCGGAGATATGTTGCTCTCTTCAGGAGGGAGCCTGATTCGTATTCAATGTGCTTTTGTTGATACACCAGAAGTGGATCGAGTCATTGACCACATTGCTGGACAGCCAGGTTATCCAACGCCCTTTTTATTGCCTGCTTATGGAGAAGGAGGAGATGGTCCAAAAGACAGTGAGCAAAAATTGAATCAAGTCTTGCATGAATTGGATGAGCATTTTGATGACGCCGCTCGTTTAGTAGTAATGAACCAGCAAGGGTCTACTTCTATGATTCAGCGCCGTCTAAAATTGGGCTACAATAGAGCAGGGAGAATCATGGATCAATTGGAAAATACAGGGATTGTAGGCCCTAATGAAGGTTCTAAAGCCCGTCAAGTCTACATTCAAGATGAATTAGAATTGGAGCAAATTTTACAAGCTTTACATGAGCGAAAACGAAAAATTGCTTTTAGATAAAAGAAAAAAATCTAAAAAATTTGGTAGTTGAATAGAAATGCCCTAGGTTTGAGGCATCGAACAAAGACAAATTTAATTCACGGTATCACTATATGCAAAACGTCATTACACCTACTACACATCAAGTACATCATTGGTTGGGCAACCCTCCAAGTGATGCTGCTGTAGTTGGACATGGCGCTGCTTCACTGCTTTTATACACGAGATAAAAGGCAGTAAGTAACCGTTCTAAAAATACAAAAAGGCTTATCACTTGGTGATAAGCCTTTTTTTTATTGCTTTTTTCTAACCTATGTTTATTCTAACCCAAGTAAATAAATTTTAATAAATAATGAATACAGTGAAACTTACCAACGACAAACAACCAATTTTGCGCATCGCTCTTCAAAAATCAGGTCGTTTAACGGAGCAATCTTTAGAATTGTTGAAAGATTGTGGAATACAATTGCCTGTTGGCGGGCGCAAATTGGTCGCTCCTGCTAGTAATTTTCCAATGGAAGTCTACTTTTTGAGAAGTTCCGATATTCCTGCTTATGTAGCAGATGGAGTAGCGGATGTAGGGATTTTAGGAGAGAATGTTTTATTAGAAAAAGAAGTGACAGTAGATACGATTTTGCCTTTGGGCTTTGCACAGTGTCGTTTATCCTTGGCGATTCCTAAAGGAGAAACTTATACAGGAGTAGAATATTGGCAGGATAAAGAAATTGCAACCAGTTATCCCAATACTTTACGTCGATTTCTAACCGAGAATAAAGTTACTGCTAATGTTCAAATGATTAGTGGATCAGTAGAAATTGCCCCTAGTATTGGCTTGGCAGATGGGGTTTGCGATTTGGTAAGTTCAGGGTCAACCTTATTGAGTAATGGTTTGAAAGAAGTAGCAATTATTTTAGAATCAGAAGCTGTTTTAGTCGCAAATAAAGACTTAGCGGTTCCAAAGAAAGCATTGTTAGAGCAACTTATTTTTAGAATGCGCGCGAATCAAGCAGCGGCCAACAACAAATACATCTTACTCAACGCGCCCAATGACAAAGTCGCGACGATTAGTGCCTTATTACCAGGAATGAAAAGCCCTAGTATTATGCCTTTGGGGGATAGTGGTTGGAGTTCTTTGCATTCTGTCGTAAAAGAAACAGCCTTTTGGGAGCGGATTGATGCCCTCAAAGCCGCAGGAGCAGAAGGGATTTTAGTCTTGCCTATTGAAAAAATGATTGTTTAGTCCAGACGGGAAACGTCTACCATAGAATTGATAAAAATGATAACAATTTACGATACTCCCAGCAATTGGACGCCGTTATTGGAGCGCCCTACTTTAGATACTACTAGTTTGGAAAATAAGGTGCAAGAAATCCTACAACGAATTCAAGCAGAAGGAGACCAAGCGGTACAAGAATATACAGAACAATTTGATGGTGTTCATCTTACTAGTCCTATACTAACCGAAGAAGAACGCACGACTGCCATTGCTCAATTAGAACCACGATTGAGAGCGGCTATTGATGTGGCTTATGACAATATCCGTCAATTTCACAGCAGCCAAGGAGAGCGCGAAGAGCGGATAGAAACGACTATGGGGATTACTTGTTGGCGAAAAAGTGTGGCGATAGAGCGAGTTGGCCTATACATTCCAGGTGGAACGGCTCCTTTGTTTTCAACGGTACTGATGTTGGGCGTTCCAGCTCAATTGGCGGGTTGTTCAACACAAATTCTTTGCACCCCTCCTAACAAGGGGGGAAAGATTCACCCTGCGATTGTTTATGCGGCATCTTTAGTGGGCTGTCGCCAAATCTTTAAGATTGGTGGTGTACAAGCAATAGGAGCAATGGCTTATGGAACGGCTATAGTTCCAAAAGTGTATAAGATTTTTGGTCCAGGCAACCAATATGTGACTTGCGCTAAGCAATTGGTCCGTCAACAAGGAACGGCGATTGATATGCCAGCAGGCCCTTCCGAATTATTGGTTTGGGCAGATGCAACGACCAATGCTGCTTTTGTGGCCGCTGATTTATTGTCGCAAGCAGAACATGGTGCTGATAGTCAAGTGGTATTGGTTAGTGAGAATACCTCAATTCTCCGCCAAGTACAAACGGCTTTACAAGAACAATTAGCGACCTTACCTAGAGCCGAAATTGCAAAGGCTGCTTTAGTGAATAGCCGAGCTATTCGCTTGGAAACGGAGGCGGAAATTTTAGATTTTATCAATCAATATGCTCCTGAGCACTTGATTATTAATACAGCAGATGCAGAGCGTCAGGCAAACAATATTATCAATGCAGGATCTATTTTTATAGGAGCCTACACCCCTGAATCTCTAGGGGATTATGCCTCAGGTACCAACCACACTTTACCAACGAATGGTTATGCTCGTCAATACAGCGGTGTTTCTTTAGATGCTTTTGTAAAGAAAATAACATTTCAGAAAGCCACACAGACAGGCTTAAAAAATATTGCTTGGGTGGTGGAAACAATGGCTGCCGCCGAATTATTAACAGCGCATGAACGGGCCGTTAGTATCCGAGTCGCAGCCTTAGAAAAGGCCTCTATAGCCTCGGCTTCTATTGTAACGAAGTCCTAATACATTCATTTTTATAATCAGAAGAATATCATGTCACTAATTACGGATTTATTATGTCCACACTTACGCACTTTAGCGCCTTATCAATCGGCTCGTTCGGAGTTTAAAGGACCAGCAAATATATTTTTGGACGCGAATGAGGCACCAGAAGGACGTTATAATCGCTATCCTGATCCTTTGCAAAAAGCGATAAAAGTACGTTTAGCTACGTTACATCAAGTTAATTCCGAGCAAATTTTTGTTGGGAATGGAAGTGATGAAGCGATTGATTTATTGTTGCGTTTATTCTGTCAAGGAGGAAAAGATGCGATCATTACTTTGCCACCAACCTATGGGATGTATAAGGTTTCTGCGGCGATTAATAATGTTGAATTGGTTGAAATACCTTTATTAAAAGGATTTCAACCTGATGTAGCGAGAATCTTAGCCGCCCAAAATAAGCGAACAAAATTGTTGTTTGTGTGCAGTCCCAATAATCCAACAGGTAATTTGATGCAGCAAGCGGCTTTGCAAGAATTGTTAGCAAAATTTAAAGGACTTGTCGTAGTGGATGAAGCGTATATTCAATTTGCTTCGGCGAATAGTACTACTATGTTATTAGAACAATATCCCAATTTAGTAGTCCTACAAACCTTGTCTAAAGCTTGGGGCTTAGCGGGCTTACGCTTGGGAATGGCTTTCGCTCAACCAGAAATCATAGACTGGTTAACGGCTATTAAACCACCTTATAATGTTAATGTAGCGACACAAGAATTGGCTTTGGAGGCCTTACAACAAGTTTCTATTCTAGAAAAACGGGTAGAGCAGATTATTCAAGAGCGTGCTCGTTTACGGGCTTTGCTTCAACAATTGTCGATTGTCCAACAAATTTATCCCTCCGCGGCTAATTTTTTATTAGTACAGGTAACGGCTCCTGATGAATTGTATCAATACCTCATTGAAGAAGGTATTGTGGTTCGAAATCGAAGCCGAGTCGCGCAATGTGAAGGCTGCTTGCGCTTTACCGTAGGCAGTGCTACAGAGAACGAACAATTATTAACGGCATTAACAACTTATGCTACGGCATTCACTTCTTCAACTTCTATCTAAATCATGGTAACAAAAGTATTATTTATAGATCGTGACGGGACTTTGGTTATGGAGCCTCCTGTAGATTATCAATTGGACAGCTTAGAAAAGCTAGAGTTTTACCCTAAGGTATTTCAATACCTCGCTAAAATCGTTCAAGAACTGGATTATAAATTGGTGATGGTAACGAACCAAGATGGCTTAGGAACCCGTTCTTTCCCAGAGGAAGATTTTTGGCCAGCACATAATAAAATGCTAAAAGCATTTGAACATGAAGGGATTGAATTTGAAGAAATTCTTATTGATCGCTCTTTTCCTGCAGATAATGCACCAACACGTAAACCAAGGACAGGTTTATTAACCGCTTATATAGAAGGTGATTATGATTTAGAAAATTCTTATGTACTGGGGGATCGTTGGTCGGATATGGAATTGGCGAACAACTTAGGAGCACAGGGAATTTGGCTACAGCCTACTACTGAAAAACAACCTTTGGGCAGCACACAAAATTGTATTGCATTGCAAACGCCTGATTGGAAGGCTATCTATGAACTACTTCAACAACCTGCTCGTACGGCTGTGTTGAATAGAACAACAAAAGAAACAGCGATAGAGGTGGCCTTGAATTTGGATGGAGATGCGCAAGCGGATGTTTCTACAGGAATTCACTTTTTTGACCACATGCTAGAGCAATTGGCACGGCATGCTGGAATGGATCTACGGAT
Organism: Aureispira sp.; assembly: GCA_050633105.1. Taxonomy (GTDB): domain Bacteria; phylum Bacteroidota; class Bacteroidia; order Chitinophagales; family Saprospiraceae; genus Aureispira. The sequence continues at coordinate 42,178 of JBOEFW010000024.1, forward strand.
ACAAGTCAAAGGGGATTTGGAAGTAGATGAACACCACACGATTGAAGATACAGCTTTGGCTTTGGGAGCTGCTTTTAAGAAGGCCTTGGGAGATAAGCGTGGCTTAGAACGTTATGGTTTTTGCTTACCAATGGATGATTGCTTAGCACAAGTGGCGATTGATTTTGGAGGGCGTCCATGGTTGGTTTGGGAAGCAGAATTTAAACGAGAAATGATTGGTAAAATGCCGACTGAGATGTTTTTGCACTTTTTTAAGTCGTTTTCTGATGGCGCACAGTGCAATTTGAATATACAAGCTAGTGGGCAAAATGAGCATCATAAAATAGAGTCTATTTTTAAGGCGTGGGCACGGGCGATTAAGATGGCTTTGCGCCGTGATCCTTTATCGAAACACTTGCCTTCTACAAAGGGGGTATTATAAGTAAAGGGGTTTATTATAAAAATGATTAAAATAGATAAAATGAATGTGGTCATTATTGATTATAAAGCAGGAAATACTCGTTCCTTGCAATTTGCGCTCAGTCGATTAGGAATGAAGGCTACGTTGAGCAAGGATTGGACAACAATTAAAGCGGCTGATCGGGTGTTTTTTCCAGGAGTAGGTGCGGCTGGCTTTGCTATGGCACAATTGAGGGAGAGTGGTTTGGAAACACTTATTCCTACTTTAACGCAACCTGTCCTAGGAATTTGCTTGGGAATGCAGTTGCTGTGTACGGCTTCTGATGAAAATAGTGCAGCAGGCTTAGGAGTTTTTGATACAAGAGTTACAGCGTTACCTGTTGCTCCTGGGTTAAAAGTACCTCATATGGGCTGGAACCAATTGCAACAAGAAAACAGCTGCTTGTTGAAGGGATTACCTGCTGCGCCTTATTTTTATTTTGTACACAGTTATGCCGTTCCTGTTGTATCGGCAACAACGGCAGTGTGTACCCATGGACAAGCGTTTAGTGCCCTATTAGAAAAGGATAACTTTTATGCCGTGCAGTTTCATCCTGAGAAATCAGGGGCGATTGGGGCGCAATTGCTGTCTAATTTTTTGACGCTTGCTGTTTAATTGAATAACGCGTTGCATGCAACGCATTATTAGGCCATTTTAAAACATTTTCATAAAAATATTATGCTAGAAATCATACCAGCAATTGATCTCATCAACGGTCAATGCGTTCGTTTAACGCAAGGCGATTATCAACAGAAAAAAGTATACAATAACGACCCTGTTGCGATGGCACAAGAATTTGAAGCAGCAGGAATTACACGCTTGCACTTAGTCGATTTGGATGGTGCCAAAGCACGGAAAGTAATGAATTTAGAAGTATTAAGAAAGATCGCACAAGGAACCAACTTAACCATTGATTTTGGAGGTGGGGTGCAATCGGAAGAAGATTTACAAAAGGTTTTAGAAGCAGGCGCAACACAAGTTACGGCAGGGAGTTTGGCCGTGAAGCAACCAGAAATAGTCGTAGACTGGCTAGAACGTTATGGTACAGAACGTATTATTTTAGGAGCCGATGTGTTGAATGGTAACATTGCCATTCATGGATGGCAAGAGGAGAGCGAAGAGAACATTACCATTTTCTTAGAACGTTACACACAGAAAGGAGTCGAATACTGCATTTGTACGGACGTTTCAAAAGATGGCTTATTGAAAGGAACAGCCTTAGAGTTGTACCAAGAACTACGTTTAGGGTTTCCAGATTTAAAACTTATTGCTAGTGGAGGAGTACGAACGTTAGCAGAATTAGTGGCTCTCAAAGAGATGGGCTGTTATGGAGTAATTATAGGTAAAGCCTTGTATGAAGGGCACCTCCCTTTGAGTGCTTTGCGCAACTTTATTTTACAACAACAAGTTCTCACAAACAACTAAAAAATGGTCAGCAAACGTATTATTCCCTGTTTAGACATTAAGAATGGACGAACTGTAAAAGGAATTAATTTTAAAGAATTAAGAGATGCGGGAGATCCAATTGCACTAGCACAAGTGTATGCAGAAAAAGGCGCTGATGAATTGGTCTTTTTAGACATTACAGCGAGTCAAGAACGTAGAGGGACCTTAGTGGAATTGGTAGAAGAAATTGCGGCACAAATCAACATTCCTTTTACAGTAGGAGGAGGAATTCGAACCGTAGAGGATGTATCTAAATTGTTACAAGCAGGAGCAGACAAAGTTACGATTAACTCTGCCGCAGTTAATAATCCAGTGTTGATTAGCGAGGTAGCCAATCGCTTTGGGCGACAGTGTTTAGTGGTTGCTATTGATGCTCAATTAGAAGATGGCACATGGTGGGTGTATACCCAAGGAGGGCGAAAATGCAGTGAATGGCAACTCTTGGATTGGGCGCAAGAAGCGGAACGTTTAGGAGCGGGAGAGCTCTTATTTACTTCTATGAGCCATGATGGAACCAAGGCGGGTTTTGCAACGGAAGCATTAGCGCTGTTATCCAAAACGTGTAGTATTCCTGTGATTGCTTCTGGCGGAGCAGGGAGTTTAGAACATTTCAAAGAAGCCTTTGAAGAAGGGAAAGCAGATGCTGCCTTGGCAGCGAGTGTCTTTCATTTTGGAGAAATTACAATATCTGATTTAAAAAATTATTTAGCAGAACAAAACATTGCCATACGTCTATGAAAATTGATTTTGAAAAAGGAGCAGGCTTAGTGCCAGCGATTGTACAAGATGCCCAAACACAAAAAGTATTAATGCTAGGGTATGTTAATCAACCTTCTTGGGAGCAAACATTAACAACAAAATTAGTGACGTTTTTTAGTCGAAGCAAACAACGTCTTTGGACAAAGGGAGAAAGCTCTGGTAATTTCTTAGAACTGATGGATTGGCGATTGGATTGTGATCAAGACACCCTATTATTGTGGGTAACTCCAAAGGGTCCCGTTTGTCATACAGGAACAGATACTTGTTTTGGGGAGGAGAATAAAGGGAAGTTTGATTTAGCTTATCTGGAAACGGTTCTACAAGCACGAAAAGATACTCCTACTCTGAATTCCTACAGCAGCCAATTATTGGCTCGTGGTATTAATAAGGTGGCTCAAAAAGTAGGAGAGGAAGCGGTAGAACTGGTTATAGAAGCCAAAGATGATAATCAAGAACTGTTCTTGGGAGAGGCAGCCGATCTAGCGTATCATTATTTGTTGTTGTTGGTTGCAAAAGGGCACTCTTTAGAAGAAGTGTTGGGGGTATTGGAGGCACGGCATAAGAAATAATAGGCAATGCTTATAAAGGACTATTTTCTGTTCTGAATAGAAGAAAATAGTCCTTAATTTCTTCCTACAAATAGGAAACTACCTGTTCCTTTCTGTTGAAAGAGTAAAGAAATTTTCTTTACTCCTTAGTCTCTCCTTTTAAGCGTTTTTTGCGTGCTTTTTTTTGCTCATTATTACTTTCGTAAATGGTATAATTCTCATACTTAGCCTTATTGCTTTCCGCCCAGACATCTTTACCAATATTACAAACTAGGACTAATTCTTTATAGAGCTCATTGCCCAATTCAATACGTTTTTCTACAAAAATATCTCGATCAGAGATACGATCTTGTTGGAGGTGTAGGGAGTTCTCAAAGGCAGCGGCCGCTTTCTGTACTACATCAACATGATTTTGGCGCAAGCCTGTTTCTGCCAAAAAACTAAGCAACTTGGTTGCGACGCGGACCACTCTACGACCACATAAGAGTAATTTAGCATCACTCATATCATTCATTTTGACGGTTCCAAACTTGCGATAATGTCCAGAACGAGTATTGTATTTACTGGCAACACGTGTCATAACGGAACGAATGGCTGTTTTTAATTTTTCTCGTGCAACATTCTTTTTGCCAGTAGCTTCCATTTGAGTACCTACCAACTCATCATCATCAGGCTGGTCGGCAAAGCTATCACAAAGCGTTTCAAACTGCTGTATTTTATTGGCCGTATAAGCATAACTTTCAAATTCTTTTTGATCGCGTTGAATATTAGCAATACGTTGGCGGCATTGCGCATATAAATCAGCGTCTGGAAAATTGTATTCGCGAATAATGCTTTGCTTTTTCATAGTTAAATTCTTATAAAAATATAGAGAAGGTATATTTTTCCTCCTTACTAATAGATGCTTATTTAAAGGTAGTTGTTTTTTACTTAAAAGGCAATTTTTGTCAACAAATAACCTATTTATTTTACTCCATCAACATTTTTGCAGATTAGAGTAATGAAATTATCAATGTAATCTATTGGCTTTTATTACTCAGTTGAGCATGGGTTGGTTCATTGAGGGAGAGAAGGGCATTTTGATAGAGAATAAAAAGACTTTGGTTCTTGAAAAGGAAGAGCCAATCAATTAAAAGACCTTGTTGAGGAAGGCTTGTCTCTCAAAAAAACATGAATAGGTTATAGTAAAGGAGTGTTTTATTGTCATTTTAAAGTCATTTTTTAATGAAAAAAAAGAAACATCCAATAAATATAATTCTAAGCCTTGAGGCTAATGTTTTTTTGTGGAAAGGCGTATATGTCTTCAGGTTAAAGCGTAAACTACTTATTTTTCTCTGCCGTATGAGAATAAAAAATACCTGTTTTACAGTTGGTTAACCTATTTGTTCTCCAAAAATAAGTGCCTTATAATTTTTTTAAATTGTTTGTATGCCAGAATTAATATTACCAAGTTATTTTAAAGAGTCTGTAAAACATTTCTAATTCTAAGGGGACTTCCTCCAAGTTTAAGAATATAAAGGCGCGATTACTCTTGGAATGAGTTAGGATACTATGTTAGAAATTCTTATATTGTGACTACCCAAAAAATAGCCCAATCTTCTTTTTGTCCTTTTAAAAATAAGTATCCTATGGAATTGGAGACACGTGCTTTGAAAATCACGGTTAGACCAGATAAGATCATTGAGTTAAACACTAAAGAATCTTGGAATCAACCAGATACAGTTGAAATAGCTCTGGAAAATATCGCAATGCTTAAGAAAGCTGTTGAAGGCGGCGGACGTGCCATGTTGAGTTACATGCCAGGCACTTATGTAGAAAAAGAAGTATTAGAATGTTATAAAAATGCAGATATTGGTCATGTTGCCAGTGCTTTATTAACTACTTCTTTTGGGTCTAGAATTGTTGGTAACTTATTTTTGAAAGTTATGGGAACTGGCGATGCTGCTGCTACTAAAATCTTTGCAAAACGAGAAGATGCTGAAAAGTGGCTAATTCAACAAATAGCAGACAGAAACTAATAAAATCGAGCAGATTTTATAACAAAATAAAAAGCGCTGTCCTGATTTTATCGGGACAGCGCTTTGTTTATTTAAGCTGCGTCAAATTGATGTTGAGAATTCGTTTTTAGATCTTGTAAGATATGGTCATCGTGGCGATAACGTTGAGTCACTAATTGCCAATGGTAACTAGCCGATAGGATTGAATTTAATCCTTCCATAAATTCCAAGACTTTAGTGCGTTCTGCATCAGGTAATGTTTGCACTTCAACCAAAGCTTTGGCGATCGCTTCATCAAAAGCTTTATGACATCCATTGACCAAATCAATAGAGGCTTGAATCGCTTCCTCTAAGGTCTTGACTTTCTTGAGGGTTAAAAAGCTGTTCACTAAATTGAATTTGCTGTGTCGTTCCTTTGGATAAGAAAAAATATCGTTGGATAATCCGCCTATATCCGCACACTTGTCAATCGCTACTTGTAGACTAGGAACTTTCTGCGAGATGTCAGGAGTTAAGTAACATCCATAGCAATACTCTGTCAAATGAATGGCTACATACATTCCAGAGAAATTTCTACGAAGTGCAATGTATGAAGGGATATCGGTGTAACCATCTGGGCGTAATTGATCTCTCAAGTGCTCAAACAATAACTTAGATAGTTTCTTAAAAAAATGAGGTTCACAAGTCTGAAGGAGTTTTGTCCGTACCCATTGCATGGCTGTGCAAACAGATTTGATACGAGGACTGCGAACATTTTGGTAATAGTCACCATTGATGTGACCTGTTAGCCAAATGTTCATTAACTCTTGTAAGTTCGGCTGCTCAGAGATATTAGATCCTTCAATGTCTTCACCAAAGAGATCATCAATATAATAGAGTAAATCATAAAAAATATTGACTAAGACAATTCTATAACGTCCAGATTTGGGATATAAAAATGCTGTCATACTAGTATGAGCAGCATAAGAAGCTTTTCCAAGTTGAATATTCAAGGCTTCAGATAGCCGCCCTGTCGCCGATAGGATATCCTCTATACGAGCATGGTGCTCCATCGGTAATGTTGAAATAGTGAATTGGTTAGAATGAAATACTGCGTCTGGCTGGCCTTGAGGTTCATTCTTCTGGCTGCTGGCTGTAGAACTAGAGGCTGGGCCTATGTTCTTCTTATTGCTTTCTTTCATAATTTGAGATAGTTTTGGCGCATTGTAAACAATGCAATTAAGGATTTAGAATTAGTTTTCATAAACAAGATAGTAGGCATGCATTATGGACATAAAAGGCTTGTTTTTGAGAGCTAATAGCTCCAAAAAAGGCATCCGTCCAAAAGTATTCTTGGGTTAAAAGAATATGTAATAATGCTTCAATACAACGGTGTTGTTCTTTCAGGGGTTAACTGGAAGAAAACAGGTAAATTCATAGGTTCGTTACGGTAGGTAAATGCAGGGACGCATGTACGGAGAAGAAGGCTCAAGGGAGCCTCTGTAATAAAACAGGCAATGCTTAAAATGTAAATAATACTTTTTGTTAAAGCATATCGGGGAAATCAATTGTTACAAACGTAGTGCAAGTCTTATTGGAAAGTGATGGTGAAAAAAAAATGTCGTAGAGTCAAAATGGGAAGAAAACAAAACGGCATCTATGTCTTTTGTTGTTTTACAGTACTAATATAAGAATNNGAATAGTGTATTAACACTACCAACTTATAAGATCAAAAAACTGACCAATTTACTTACATTTAACATTTTTATTTTAGAGAAAATTTCGTGTAAAAATGACTTTATTATAATATTAAGACTTGTTTTTGAAAAAGCAATATCGCCGTTTTGTTTGATTATTGGCTTGATTTAGATTGATTTATGTTTTAAAAGTTTTTTTTATGAATTGTTCATTTTTTTCAAAAAAAAGTTTTTTTTACTAGAAAAGCTTTTTCAAAATGGGAATTTTTTTTTTGAGAAAGTTGTCACAAAAAAGAAAAAAGCAACTTTTTTGAGAAAAAAAAAGGACCAGTTAGAACTAAAAATAAGCTAACTATTTGGTTAATAAGCTATTTTATCTAAGATTGGACAGAGAAAAGAGGCCTTTTCTTTTTGCCTGTTATAATCGTGGCTAAATAGGCGTTTTCTTTTTTTTCGAGGAAAGTTTTTTATAATAACAGACATTATTCTCCTCGTTTTAAATTCTAATGTAGTGGCTTCTATCCTAATTTTGATGATTTACCTAAGAAATAATAGCTATTTATAAGTAAATTAAACTCCTTTGGATGGTAAATGAAGAATGCTTAGTTACAGAATAATGAATCTGAATTGTACCCCAATATCCCTAACTAATACCAAGGAACACTTCAAATCAAGGTCCAATAAAACAGCTTTGTCTACATTGCTTTTTGGGAATCATTCTGTTAGAACCTCGTGTTTTGACAGGATGTTTTTATTTTGGAGCAATCTTTTTTAATCGAAGCTAATTATTACCCAAAATAAATATTTTTTATGTTACTGAAAAATGAATATGTGAGAGGAGGGCTACTCCTTTTTTTAGGAATTTGGTTGAGTGCTTGTGAAACATCTAGTACTACTATAGAAGAAAATTTAGATCTCAAAGATTTGTATGAAAAAGAAGGCGTGGAAGGTTGCTTTTTGTTGAGTGCCCTGACATCCGAACAGCTTTATGTTTACAACCCAAGGCGCTGTGAACGAGGTTTTCTACCAGCCTCTACTTTTAAAATAGTGAATGCCATGATTGCGCTAGAGACAGGAGTCGCTTCGGATGAAAATATGGTGATCCCATGGGATTCCGTAACACGTCAATTTCAAGCTTGGAACCAAGATCATAGTTTAAAGACAGCATTTCAGGCATCTAGTGTACCTTATTATCAAGAAATAGCTCGACGCATTGGTGTGGAGCGTATGCAAACAGAAGTAGAACGGTTGAAGTTTGGAAAAATGGATATTCGCAAAGAAAACTTGAGCTCTTTTTGGCTCACAGGAAAATCGGTCATTACTCCATATGAGCAATTGGATTTCCTAACTAATTTTGTTAAAAAGGAATTACCGCTGAAACCATCTACACATCAAAAGATGAAGGATGTCATGATTATGATGAGCGGGGAAGATGGTTTAGTGATGCGCGGCAAAACAGGTTGGGCGATTGTGGATGATAGAAATATTGGTTGGCTAGTTGGCTATTTAGAGCGTCCAGATGGAGAGCGTTTTGTATTTGTTAATAATATAGAATGTAAAGTAGGAACTGTGCGAGATGATGTTTTTATGGCGAGTAGAAAACGTATTGTAGGAGAAGTGCTACAGCGTTTGGGAGTACTTTAGCCTTGATCTTTTAAGAAGAAAATAGAATTATGACTAGGCAAAAAATAGGTTTATTGCTGGGGCCAATCTTGTATATCATTATTGGTTTTGGTGTCCCCTTAGAAGGCCTGCCTCCTCATGGGCAAGCTGTTTTAGCAGCTACTTTGTGGATGGCCGTTTGGTGGGTGACGGAGGCTTTGCCGATTGCCGTAACAGCATTGTTGCCCTTGGTTTTATTTCCATTATCTGGCGCAATGGATATTAAGGCAACAGGAGCCTTGTATGGACATCCTATTATTTTTCTATTTGTGGGAGGGTTTATGATTGCGACAGCCATTGAACGATGGAATTTGCACCAACGGATCGCTCTAACAATTATTGGAAAGATTGGCAGTGCTCCTAAGTCTATTATTTTAGGGTTTATGGTGGCCACTGCTTTTTTGTCTATGTGGATTTCTAATACAGCAACAACGATTATGATGGTACCCATTGGTCTTGCTATTGTAACACAGTTAGAAGGAGGCAGTGCGCCTAGTCTGGACAATAAATTTGCAAAAGCCTTGCTTTTAGGGATTGCTTATGCCGCGTCTATTGGAGGAATTGCGACTTTGATAGGAACACCTACGAATGTGATTTTTGCAGGAGTCGTGTTAGAAAAGTATGGCTTAGAAATTTCCTTCGCCAGTTGGATGTTATTTGCAACGCCAATCGCTGTTTTTCTATTGTTTATCTGTTGGTATTACTTAGTGAATGTAGGCTTTGATTTATCAAACTTTGAGCAAAAAGATCACAAAAAAGGAATGGAGCAAATACAAGCTCAACGTCAGGCTCTAGGAGCCATGTGCTATGAGGAAAAAGTGATTTTATTCGTTTTTGTAGTGGTCGCTTTTTCTTGGATGACACGAGGCTTTTTATTGAACCCTCTTCTTCCTGGACTAACCGATACCATTATTGCTTTGATTGGAGCTATTGTATTGTTTCTTATTCCAACTAAGAATGCGGTACCTAGAATGGTAGTTGATGCTGTTTTGGAGGATACTGATGATCGCCCTACTACTATTTTGGACTGGGACACCGCAGTAAAAATTCCTTGGGGAGTCATTTTGCTGTTTGGAGGAGGATTGTCTTTAGCGAATGCTTTTGATAAGACAGGCCTGGCAAATTGGATCGGAACACAGATTGATTTGCTGGCTGCTTTGCCCTTGTTTTTACTGCTTTTATTATTAATTGCCTTAGTCAACTTTCTCACAGAAATTACTTCTAATGTAGCAACTGTTTCCATGATTTTGCCCGTTTTGGCTGCCCTAGCAATGACTTTGGGGATACATCCTTATATTTTGATGATTGGGGCCACTTGTGCCGCTTCCTGCGCTTTTATGTTGCCCGTCGCTACTGCGCCGAATGCAATTGTTTTTGGTTCTGCCTATATTCAAATCGAGGATATGATTAAGGCGGGTATTTGGCTAAACATTTTGTCTATTGTATTATTTGCGCTGTATGTCTATTTTGTATTGCCTTGGGTTTTTGATATTAATGTTTATGAAACATTGGTACCTATAGGGGAGTAAGGTCAAAAATGTTATTCTTTATTTTCTAATGGAAGCATTAAATAGATAATTCTAATTGGATGGAAACTAGCTAGTAAGAAGATCAGTAGGTTTTAATAAGAACATGCCTTGTGTAGAATAAAAAGATGCTGCCCTGAAGAATTAGAGCAGCATCTTGTATTGTTACGATAGACGACTTAATTAAGCCGTTTTATTCTCATCCCGCAATGCACGGCGTAATATTTTACCCACATTTGTTTTGGGTAGTTCCTCGCGGAATTCTATATGCTTCGGTTTTTTATACCCTGTAAAGTTCTCTTTGCAGAAATTTCTAACTTCTTTTTCTGTGAGGGAAGCGTCCGATTTTACAATAAAGACCTTGACTGCTTCCGTAGATTTTGGATCAGGAACACCAATAGCTGCTACTTCTAAAACTTTAGGGTGTCCTGCTAATACATCTTCAATTTCGTTAGGATAGACGTTAAATCCAGACACCAAGATCATATCTTTCATACGATCTACAATTTTGAAGGCACCATCTTCTAACATAATACCAACATCTCCAGTTTTTAACCACCCATCCTCTGTAAAGGTTTTAGCCGTTGCTTCTGGACGATTGTAGTAGCCTTTCATCACTTGAGGTCCTTTGATTTGAATCTCTCCACGGCCTTCGCCAGGCCCTTGGATTGTCCCATCTTCTGCCATAATTCGGATATAGGTAGAAGGCATCGGCATTCCAATTGTTCCTACAGTGACGTTCCCAACAGGATTGGCACTAGCAACTGGAGAGGTTTCTGTCATGCCATATCCTTCTAAAAGATCATTGTTGGTCACTTCTCGCCAACGTTTGGCAACAGGCCCTTGGATTGCCATGGCTCCGCCAATAGCAAATTTCAGGTTAGAGAAGTCTAAATTTCTAAAATCTTCATTGTTAAGCATAGCATTGTATAAAGTATTGACTCCTGTCATCAAACTCGGTTTGGTGCGACGAATCACATCTACTAGACCTGGAATATCTCTTGGGTTGGGCACTAATACATTCAGTGCACCAAAATTAGACATACATAAACAATTCACTGTAAAGGAGAATATATGATACATCGGGAGCGGTGTAAGCATCGATTCTTGCCCTGGTTTCATATCAACATTCGCTAACCAAGCGGTCATTTGCGCCATATTGAACAGTAAGTTTTTATGGGTTAGAACCGCTCCTTTAGCAACTCCTGTTGTTCCTCCTGTGTATTGAATGCAAAGCATATCTTCTAAGCCAACAGGATGTTTTTTTACTGGTTTACCTTTTCCCGCTTTAAGCGCCTTAGGGAATGGAACAGCACCAGGAAGGTTGAATTTTTGAACCATACCTTTGAATTTGAGTACGGTATTAATCACCCAACCTTTAGCTCCTCCAAACATGCCTCCAATAGAAGCTGTTACAATGTGCTGTACAGGAGTTTCTTTAACTACTTTTTCTAATTCATGGGCAAAGTTCTCTGCAATGATAACTGCTTTAACACCTGCATCATTAAATTGGTGTTTAATTTCTCTACCTGTATAAAGCGGATTGGTGTTCACGGCCACTAAACCTGCACGCATGACTCCAAATAAAGCAACAGGATACTGCACAATATTAGGGAGCATAATTGCTACTTTATCTCCGCGTTGTAAACCTAATGATTGCAAATAGGCAGCCATAGCCATCGAGCGTTCATCTACTTCTCCATAAGTCAAAGTCGCTTGATTACTTCCTGCAAAACAGGTATAAGCAGGGCGCGTTTTGTATTTTTCAAAATTCCCCTCTAAAAAATCCAATAGAGAGGAGTATTGATCAATAGAAACATCGTGAGGAACCCCCTCGGCATAACTAGAAAGCCAAATGCGGTCATTAGTACTCATATAGTAGGTGTTTTATCTGGTGAACGTATCCGTTTGTATTCTTTATATGATTGATACGGTCAGGATTGGTAATAAAAATAAAAAAGTGCTATGTGTTGCTTTTTCGATAAAAAATTTGGTGCTGTTGTTGAAACAGAGAAAAAAGATACATAAAATTCCTGCTTTGTAAACAATTGGCTTTAGTTTTTTATTGCTTTGGCCAATTTTTTATTTAGAACTTGTTAATTGATTGCACAAACTACTTAAATAAAAAACAATAGCGATTCGAGTTTACTCCCAAATCGCTATTGCATTTATATAGTGTTGTGCCTAGTGTTTTATTCCTCAGGTTTTGTATAGGTTATAATATCAATTCCAATTTCGTTTGGGTCTTTGATCGCAAAATGTCTGTCGCCCCAAGGCTCCTCTCGAATTTCGATCTCGATTGGAATATTTTTATCTTTTAACTGTTTATAAACTTTATCCACGGTTTCAACTTCAATAGTTAAATAAACACCTTTTCCATTAAATTTTGATTGAAAAACAGGCTTTTGACTTGGATGATTTGGTTTCAAAAAACTGATTTCAGCAGATTGGTTTGGCGTATGAAGTAATAGATAAAATTCGTTTTCAAAACTTACACCAAAGCCCAATACTTCTGTGTAAAATTCTTTTGTTTCCTTTAGTTTTTCGGTAATTATTCCTGCGTTAAGTTTCATCTTGTTTGCTGTTTGGCTATCCAACCTACTGTTAGGATAAATAGTAATGCTTTGGTTGTCAATAATTTTATTACTACAAATTTAGGCTGACAAAAAATGGAAGCATTGTAAAAAACGGACAAACTTAATAAAACGCCAATGAAGGTGTTATACCGTAAAAAGTTTTGAAGTTTTTAATAAAATGGGCTTGGTCAAAAAATCCAACATCATAGTAGAGTTTGTTTTCTTTTAAGCTTTGCTTTGAAGGTTTTGTATTTAAAATATGTTGAAAACGGACAACATTACTAAACGATTTTGCTGTTGTACCAATATAAAAGTTGAAAATCCTACGCAGTTGCCTTGGACTTAGACCTATATTAAGGTCTTTTTGGGTATCCAAATATCCATTTTTTTGAAAAATTAGGGTTAGTGAATCTAAAAAACGATGGTCGTAATTAATAGTTCGATTATTTAATAGTTCGATTATTTTTTGGTTGAGCACCTTGGCAATATTTTGTAATGAATCCACAGGATTGATTTCTGAATTAATCAACGTAGAAAAATTGGGCAAAATTTTGTTCAATTCTTGAGACTGATTGCTTAAAGTCTTAGCATTAATTCCAAATAAATACGGAAATGCAGAAGGTAAAAACCGAATGCCAATATAATCGAACTCCTTCCCTATAGGGAATTGAACGAACTTTCGGCAAAACCCCATTACAAAGCTTTCTGTTGGTTGTTTATGGTCAAAAAATATGTCGATACAACCATCAGAAACAACGCGGTAATTGTAATCTTTATTTAAGGGTTTTAACGTCTTAAGTTGCCAAAAACAATAAACAAAATTCTCAATTTCTTTACTTGTTTGGATTTCTTGATAACTTATTTTGTTATCATTAGCTGAAACTGTTGGTTGAATCGGTCGGTAATATTTTCTTATAATTTTCAGTTCATTCACGGCTTTTTTGTATTATGCACAACATGTTTACTACATGAAAAATTGCGTGTTTTAAATACTAAAATTTAGTAAAATATCTACTTCATAGAAAGAACCTTATTGAGGTATTGCCGTGCCAATTGATCTTGTGGATTGAGGCGCAAGGCTGTTTCTAAATCTGCTCTAGCTGCAGAGAATTGTTGGAGCTCATAATAAGAGATACCACGGTTGAGGTAGGCTGTTCCTACAGGCTGTGGGTTCTTTTGTATAAAAACAGTATAATCTGCAACAGCTTTGGGGTGGTTGCGAAGGATGCTGTAGGTGACTCCTCGATTAAAGTAGGCATCAGCACTTTCTTGTGGATTAAGTTCCATCACCTTCCCATAACATTCAATCGCTTTTTGAAAATCTTGATAAGCTTGTTGTTGGACCGCATTTGCTTCAGTGGCTTTTCCTTGTTGTTGTAATTGGCGGGCTTGTTCCTGTCTAGAATTCCCATTCATGCCATAACTGTTGCCCAATCCTTTATAGACGTTGACATCCATGCTTCCCAATTGAGCCGCCAAGCGAAAATCTTCAAAGGCTTTACTCAGATATTGTTGCTGCTCTGCTAATGATTTACTGCCTTGTGCCCGTTTTCCATAATAGCCCCCACGAATGTTTAAAGGTGTAAGCATATTCACTAATAAAGGCTGGCCGTTTTTGGTTTGTTGATTAATGGCGGTGGTCCATAATGTATCACTGTTTTGCCAAACTTCTATTTGTGGGATGGTTTTTAATGTCAACAATAAGCCAAAGGCAATACCTCCTCCAAAAACAAAGGCTTGTTTTTTAATTGGAACAAACTCTTGAACAAGAAAAACAAATGCCATTCCTAGCCCTATATAAGGAAGGTAACTGTATCGGTCAGCCATAATAACCCCTCCTACAGCAATAAATTGTAAGACTAAAACCACCGTAAGAAAATAAAAACCAATTCCCATGAAAAGCGCTTTGGTCTTTTTTAGACTGAAGCAAGCACTTGCTAATATTGCTATTAATAGAACAAAGCCTAATTGAAGGCCTAAGTTATTGGAAAAACTTTCCGTATTAGCAGGGTAAGGATAGAAAGGAGAGAGATGCATTGGCCAGAAAAAGTTGACAAAGTACTGGGTGAATCCATATCCTGCAAACTGAAGACGATCCATTAAATTAAACGTTTCCATTTCTGCAATAGCTCCCGAATTAGTGCTTGGAATGATAAGACCGTAAAAATCTCCGCCTGCTTGAATACTGATCGCTAGAAGGCCAAAGAATAAGGAGGTGAAGAAAAAGGGCAAAAGGGGAAGCCATGTTTTATGGGATAGCGTTGCATGCAACGCTGCAAAGGATTTTTCTTCTGTCTTCCAAAAATGTAACAGCAACAAAACCAACGGAAAAACAACTGCCATAGCCTTAGATAGACAAGCGAGAATAAACAAAATAAAAGCTCCCCAAAACCATTTCTTAACAACTGTTTCTAAATAAGTCCAATAACTTAATAAGCCCAATAAAAAGAAAAAACTATACAATACATCTTTGCGCTCAGAGACCCAAGCGACAGATTCTACATGCATAGGATGTAAGGCAAAGACAACAGCAACACAAATACTTGCCCAGAGATTCTTTTTACTCAGTTTATAAATCAGCAGTAGAACTAAAATACTATTAAGAAGATGTAAAATAATATTCCAAAGAATAAATGGGCGGGCACTAATACCCTCAAAACTGGAAGGATCAGCATTGTTGTTCCAACGCAAGGTCAGCATTGTTAAGGGGTGATAATTGAGGGCTACGGCTCGACTAAACACATCTTTCAAGGTAGTTTGATGAGGACTAGTCGTATGTCTTAAGGTGCGTTGACTTCCTTTAAGAACAGTACTAGATTCAATATCTAAACTAGAGCGAACAAGGTCATTGTTAATCACATATTTGTAATCATCCCAGTCTACAAATTCATTGTCTAAGGCACCCCGATAAACTACAGCCACCAGCAAGGCTAAAATAAAAGCAACTCCCCAAAGCTTAGTATTAGAAAAAAAAACAGTTGTAGAAGAAGGCGCTTTTTTAACAGCAGGAGGCGCTTTTTTAATCTTTTTAGAACTCTTTGAATGTTTCTTGGATGCCATATATTCAAATAAAAAGAAGGATGATTATTAGAAGAGAGAAACAGTTCCAGACAACTTCTTAAAAAGACAGCCCTTAGAACTTATTTTTTATCTGTATGTTTGTTGCAAGGTAAGAATCTAGTTTTGTAAAAAGAGGAGAAGTATTAGAAAAATAAAGTCTTAGCGTCTCTACAACAAATAAACGAAACGACTTCACTAGTAAATTAATAGCATAGAATCTATGGATTGGGATCGGGAGAGCCAGCGTTTAGCGGCACAAATGGAACAAGGAAATCTTATTTTATATCCTACAGAAACAATTTGGGGGATTGGTTGTGATGCCACCAATGAGGAAGCTGTAAAACGGATAGACCTTCTTAAACAGCGTCAAGAGGGGAAAAATTACATTTTGTTGATCGATACCATCGAGCGTTTAGAAGAGTATGTAACATATATCCCCCCCAAAGCCAGCAAATTAATTGCTTATCATGCTCGTCCTCTGACGATTATCTATGAGAATATCCAAAATTTGCCCACCAGTTTATTGGCAGCAGACGGAAGTATTGCTATTCGAGTAACTAAAGACCCTTTTTGTAAAGCACTGGTTGCAGATTTGGGCAAACCAATTGTATCTACATCAGCGAATACCAGTGGTCAACCGTATCCCAAACAATTCTCAGAGATTGCCCCACAAATCATAGAAGGAGTAGAGGGCATTGCTCAATATCGCCA
This sequence comes from Aureispira sp., assembly GCA_050633105.1. Taxonomy (GTDB): domain Bacteria; phylum Bacteroidota; class Bacteroidia; order Chitinophagales; family Saprospiraceae; genus Aureispira. The sequence goes on from JBOEFW010000024.1 coordinate 58,578, forward strand.
AGAGGAAGTAACCAATCAAACACCTTCTACAGTTGTAAAAGTTGTTGATGGACAAGATTTGATTTTCATCCGAAAATAAGCAATCGCTTAAGGTCCTAGAAAGCGCCGTTTTTTCCTTTAAATTATTTATCTTTGCCGCCTCAACTTGAACCTGTTTACTCTATTTTAGAATTAGAAAAAATAGGACCGAAGAGGAATTTTGTAAAAATGGAGTCCTATTGACACCCAATAATTAGTCCTACCTATATCCCTTTACACAGCTGCTAATTTATGCAAATCGAAATAAAAGCGAACGAAAAAAAATTGTTTGACCAACTGCGCAAAGCAGGAGAACAGTTAACATATCCTACTTACGTCATTGGTGGTTATGTCCGTGATAAAATTCTAAATCGCCCTTCTAAAGATATTGATATTGTCTGTGTTGGAAGTGGGATTGAGTTGGCCCAACAGTTGGCCCAACAATTAAAACCTAGCCCTAAAGTAGTGGTTTATAAACGGTTTGGGACGGCTATGTTGCGCGCCAAAAACGTAGAATTAGAATTTGTAGGCGCTAGAAAAGAGTCCTACCGACAAGATTCGCGCAAGCCAATTGTAGAAAATGGAACCTTAGAAGACGATCAAAATCGCCGTGATTTTACCATCAATGCTTTAGCCATTAGTCTTAATAAAGAAAACTATGGCGAAATTGTGGATCCTTTTGGTGGTCTAAAACATTTGGAGCAGAAGCTAATCAAAACGCCCTTAGCGCCAGATATAACCTTCTCTGACGATCCCTTGCGTATGTTGAGAGCCATTCGCTTTGCAACACAGTTGCAATTTAAAATTGATCCAGCAGCGATAGAAGCTATCAAGCGCCAAAAAGAGCGCATTAGTATCATTTCTCAGGAACGGATAACCACGGAGTTACAAAAGATAATGGGAGCGACTAAACCCTCTATTGGTTATCAATTATTATTTGAAACGGGGCTCTTGAAACTTATTTTCCCAGCTTTGCAGGCGATGCATGGTGTAGAATATAAAAATGGACAAGGCCATAAGGATAATTTTTACCATACCCTTCAAGTCTTAGATAATGTAGCAGATCGAAGTGATAATATTTGGTTGCGCTGGGTAGCTGTTTTACACGATATCGCAAAACCATTGACCAAACGTTATGTTGATGGACAAGGTTGGACCTTTCATGGACACGAAGCGCTTGGTGCGCGGTTTGTACCTAAATTCTTTCGTAGAATGAAATTGCCAATGGGGCAAGAAATGAAATATGTACAAAAAATAGTAGGACTGCATCAACGACCTGTTGTCCTAACTCAAGAAGAGGTGACTGACTCTGCGTTGCGTCGGTTGATGTTTGAAGCAGGGGACGAAATTGATGATTTATTACTTTTTTGTGGAGCAGATTCTACCTCTAAATTTCAATGGAAATTGGATAAGTACACTAAAAATTTAGCGGCATTAACACAAAAAATCGCCCATCTAGAAGAGAAAGATCGCCTGAGAAATTGGCAACCTCCAATCACAGGAGAAATGATTATGGAGACGTTTAATTTGAAACCATCAAGAGAAGTAGGGCAGCTCAAAAATAGTATTAGAGAAGCAATTTTGGATGGAAAAATTAAGAACGACTATGAAGATGCCTACGCTTATTTGTTGAAAAAAGGTCAAGAAATGGGACTTGTCCTTGCAAAATAAGCGCTCTATAAGGGTGTAAGCCAAAGATTGCCCCTTTTCCCTGTTTCTGCGAAGCGAAAATCCAAAAATAAGCCTCTTTTTTAACAAAAAAAATGTATTTTCGCAAGCAGCAAACACAACAAGTTTATCCTAAAAATAAACTTTGTAAGTTGTAAAATAAAGAACGACATTTATTAATCCAATAAAGCATCATATAGCAGCATGACATTTGATATAGATATGATCAAGAAGCACTATGCTTCTTTACCTTCAAAGATTCAAGCGGCACGCGAGCAATTGCAACGCCCTTTGACGCTTTCTGAAAAAATTCTATTTGCTCACTTACACGAAGATTCTCCAATCGCTGATTTCAAGCGTGGAGATGATTACGTATTTTTTGCTCCTGACCGTGTGGCCATGCAAGATGCAACCGCTCAAATGGCGTTGCTGCAATTTATGATGGCAGGCAAAAATAAAGTAGCAGTTCCTTCTACTGTACACTGTGACCACTTGATTCAAGCAAAAGTAGGCGCAGACAAAGATTTAGAGCGCGCTTTTGATAATAACAAGGAAGTGTATGACTTTTTAAGCTCTGTTTCTGACAAATATGGTGTTGGTTTCTGGAAACCAGGAGCGGGTATTATTCACCAAATTGTCCTAGAAAACTACGCTTTCCCAGGTGGAATGATGATCGGAACCGATTCTCATACCGTGAATGCAGGTGGTTTGGGTATGGTTGCTATCGGAATTGGTGGCGCGGATGCTGTTGATGTAATGGCAGGCTTACCTTGGGAACTTAAAATGCCTAAATTTATCGGTATTAAATTGACGGGTAAATTGAATGGTTGGACCTCTCCCAAAGATGTTATCTTAAAAGTAGCGGGTATCATTGGTGCTAAAGGTGGTACTGGGTACATTGTAGAATACTTTGGAGAAGGAGCCGAGAGCATGTCTTGTACAGGTAAAGGTACTATCTGTAACATGGGAGCCGAGATTGGTGCAACAACCTCTACTTTTGGTTATGACGATTCTATGGGACGTTACTTAGCGTCTACAGGTCGTGCTGACGTAACAGCATTAGCGAATGAAATAAAAGAACACTTGACAGGAGATGCAGAAGTATATGCAGATCCTGAGAAATACTTCGACCAAGTGATCGAAATAGACTTAAATACACTAGAGCCACATTTGAACGGTCCATTTACACCAGACCGCGCTTGGCCTATTTCTGAGTTTGCGCAAGCAGTAAAAGACAATGATTTTCCTAGTGTTTTATCTGTAGGATTGATCGGATCTTGTACCAACTCTTCTTATGAAGATTTAGCGCGTGCAGCTTCTATCGCTCGTCAAGCAGATGAGAAAGGATTAAAATCTAAAGCAGAATTTACTATTACACCAGGATCAGAATTGGTGCGTTTTACAACAGAGCGCGATGGTATTTTGGATGATTTTGAGAAAATTGGCGGTGTTGTATTAGCCAATGCTTGTGGTCCTTGTATAGGTATGTGGGATCGCATGGGCGCAGAGAAAAAAGAGAAAAACGCCATCATTCACTCCTTCAACCGTAACTTTGCAAAACGTGCAGATGGTAACCCCAATACACAAGCATTTGTAGGGTCCCCTGAGTTGGTTACAGCAATGACTATTGCAGGAGATATGACGTTTAATCCCTTGAAGGATACTTTAACCAATGCTAACGGAGAGCAAGTAAAATTTGATCCTCCAACTGGTTATGAATTGCCTCCTAATGGATTTGATGTAAAAGATGCTGGATACGATGCTCCTGCAGAAGATGGTTCTGGAATCAATGTTGTTGTAGCGCCTGATTCTAAGCGGCTACAATTATTGACACCTTTCAAACCATTGACACAAGACCAATTGATGGGTATGCGTACCTTAATCAAAGCAAAAGGAAAATGTACAACGGATCACATTTCTATGGCTGGTCCTTGGTTGACTTACCGTGGTCACCTAGAGAACATTTCTCAAAACTGTTACATTGGCGCCGTTAACTACTTTAGTGAGGAAACGAACAATGTAGCCCATTATGCAAATGAAACAGCAGCACCTGTTTTTCTTCCTGTCCCTGAATCCGCACTTAAATATCAAGCAGCTGGAATTGGTACAGTAGTATTTGGAGAAGACAACTTGGGAGAAGGATCTTCTAGAGAACATGCCGCAATGGAGCCTCGTTTTGTAGGAGTAAAAGCAGTGATTGTAAAATCATTTGCTCGTATTCACGAAACCAACTTGAAAAAACAAGGTATGTTAGCCTTGACTTTTGTAAATCCTGCTGATTACGAAAAAGTACGCCAAGATGATATCGTTGATTTGTTAGGTTTTGATGCTTTTGAAGCAGGAAAGAACTTGACGATTCAGTTGCGCCATGCAGATGGTACGCAAGAATCTTTTGAAGTAGCACACTCGTATAATACTGCTCAGATTGAATGGGTTAACGAAGGTTCTGCGTTGAACAAAATTCGTAAAGATCAAGGGTTGTAGATCAACTAAGATTTGAAACAATAAAGAGTAAAGCCTTCCCAATCTTGTATTGGGAAGGCTTTTTTGTATCTTGTAGTGATCCTCACCGTAATATTGGCGTGTTTTGTACGCCTACTTAAGTAGGTGAAGAAAAGTAATCACACCATAAAAAATAGGATAGTTTTTACTAGTTCAAGGAGAAAAATACTCATGGAACGATCCGACTTATTTGATACCGTGTATCGAATAACCAGTCTTAACGGGCTAAGACGAGTCTTTTTGACGCTGCAATAGTAAAAAGTAGACATTTTTTAGTGTGATTTTTTTTAGAGACTACTTAATTATTTCTTATTCTCCATTCAAACAAAAAATATGTTAGGGCGATTTATTACAGGATTATTGATTTTTTTTATAACAACAAACAACAACCTTTATGCGCAATATGTTAGTGCCGTTAATAAGGTAGACGCAGAAGTTTGGTTAGAATTAGATCAAAAAAACGAAGTGGAATGCTTTATTTTATTCGAAGAACAAGCGATCACTACTACTACAAAGAGAACAACTAAAGAAGAGAAAGCAAGGGCTGTTTTTACGGCTTTGCGCCAAAAGGCACAGGAAACACAAGCGCCTATACTTAGTTTTTTGCAGCGAGAACAAGTTCCTTATCGCCCTTATTATATTGTTAATGGAATTTGGATAAAAGCAAAACGTAGTGTGATTATGCAAGTAGCGGCCTATGATATGGTAGACCGAATCGCTCCTAATCCACGCATTAAGAATCCACTCCCAAAAGCTTCTTCAAGTACTATAACTAAAAGTGTAACAGCTACTTGGGGAATAGAACGTATTGAAGCGCATCAACTCTGGGCTCAAGGTATTAAAGGGGCAGGCGCTATTGTTGGAGGACAAGACACAGGATATGATTGGTTACATCCTGCTATTTCTGACCAGTATAGAGGCGATAGAGATGACCATAATTATCACTGGCATGATGCTATTCATGGACAAATTAGCCCTGATACGACCAATCGATGTGGTTATGACAGCCCTGTTCCTTGTGATGACCATTCTCATGGAACACATACAATGGGAACCATGGCAGGAGATGATGGCCTGGGCAATGAAATTGGCGTGGCTCCGCACTCTGAATGGATTGGTTGTAGAAACATGGAAAATGGCTGGGGAACACCAGCGACTTATTTAGAGTGTTTTGAGTGGTTTTTAGCACCAACGGATACTAATAATTTAAACCCACAACCTAGTAAAGCACCCCATGTTATTGCTAATTCTTGGGGATGTCCACCTTCAGAAGGTTGCAATACTAGTAATTTTAATATTCTACAAATTGCAGTCGAGAATTTGAAAAATGCAGGAGTTGTTGTGGTCGTTTCTGCTGGTAATGATGGGAGAGGAGGATGCAGTACCATTCGTAACCCTGCGGCAATTTATGAAGCGAGTTTTGTTGTTGGAGCAACCGATATTCGAGATACATTGGCTACTTTTAGTAGTCGTGGTGCTGTTGTGGTTGATGGGAGTGGCCGAATGAAGCCTGATGTGGTAGCGCCAGGAGTCAATGTCCGTTCTTCTATTATTAATGGTAACTATGCTAGCTATTCTGGAACCAGTATGGCTGGACCTCATGTTGCAGGAGCAGTAGCCTTGTTAATTAGTGCTCAACCTAGTTTAGCGGGGCAAGTAGATTCTATAGAAACCTTGTTAAAAATGACGGCAGATAGTGTCTATACCTATGACAATGATACTTGTGGAACGACACCTATGAGTGTATTTCCTAATAACATGGTCGGTTATGGCCGTATTAATCTACTCAAAGCAATACAACGTGTTCGACCAGATTTGGATGTGGCTGTTAGGACTTTACCACCTGTTGCTAACTTGCGCTTATACCCCAATCCAACGAGTTCTACTTTACAATTAAAAACAGCTCGTGCTTTGGGCGCAGTACAATTAGAGTGGCACAATGTACTTGGACAAAGTTTATTGCAAGAGACCATTGTTTTAGAGAATGAAACAACGCTTGAACTAGGCAATTGGCCTGTTGGTATCTATTGGCTGACCGTACGTCAGGAAGATAGTTCTTGGACGTATAAAGTAATTAAAGAATAAAAGTACTAGCTTGAAAACTCTGCACGAAGGGCAATCATTTAACTATCTGTTAGATGATTGCCTTTTGCTTCTTTAGAAACTACTGGGCGATTAGGTCGGAGTTGTATCAAATTTGGAGCTTTACTAGAGGATTCATTTTTAGTCCCATGAGCAACTAAGTAACGAATGAACGTAGAATAGTAGCCTCCTAAACTGACTTTCCTTAGATCTGATAAAATGATTGAATGCCCCCCTTCTAAGGTAAGTGTTAGTTTAGAAATAGTCGCTCCTTCAGATAATTCCCTAGGTTGGTAGGCTGCAAAAATGGCCTGAAGGGTCGTTTGGTCTTTTGCCTGATGAGCAGCTAAAAAATCTAGAAAGGAAGAACGATTGATCGTTGAACCTTGGAGCAATTGTTCAAACTCTTGTTCATGAGAGCTTTGATTCTGAATGGTATAGGTAATCGTGTGTTCGTGTGGCCCCATAGAAGGGTTACTGTGTTTTAACTCTATAGTGGTAATGTACATAAATTTGTGTTGATGGGAATAGTGGGAAAATATTAGAGAATATAATTTATTATTGATCTGTCAAATGGTTGCCTTCTTCTAAGGGATCGATTTTATTTATGACTGTAATCTCAGGAGCGAGGGAATCTATGTGGGCAATTTTAGGAGGGATTAATTCTTCTCTTTTTATCAGAGGAGGTTCCCCAAAACCTAATCCACCAGTATACTCATTTCTATGACCATTTTTTACTAAGTAAGGGATAAACGTTTGATAGTAGCCTCCTAAGTGAACAACTCTTAAATCGGATACTTTAACTAATAATCCATCTGCTAAAGTGATAGAAAATTCAGAGATAGTTCCTCCTGTAGGAAGCCGTTCTTTTGCATGTATAGAGGTGATTTTTTTTATCAGTGCCGTATCTTCTTCTTGATAGGCTTTTACAAAGTCCATCAACGAGTACGCTTGATTGACGGTAGAGTTTTGCAAGAGTTGCTCAAATTCAGTTTCGTGAGCGGCTTGATTGCTCATGCTATAGGTGATAATCCGTTCGTGTGGCCCCATAGAAGGATTACTGTGTTCTAATTTGACGGATATAATTTTCATTGGATTTTTTTAATAGAGAAATTGTTTAAGAAAAACAGATAGCTTTGCTGAGATTTGTGTTGCTTATAGGAGCCAGCAAGCGGAGTCCAGCGTTTCATAAAAGCTCTTTTTTTAAGAACTTCGGAGTGACAGAAACACGTCATCTAATTTACGATAATCTTTCTTAAAAACTAAATCCATAGGTTGGATCCCAACTCATATTACTTAAGTCGTTGTAAAAAACTTCTAAATAGTCTTGAAAAGAGGAAGCTACTACTCTAAGAACACCATCTTTGTTATCCCAATGAACGATATGCTGATACAAAGGACTTGCTTCGTCTAATATAATTAAATCATAAAAACTGAGTTGTTCGTGAATTTGATAATTCGCATAAGCAGCTACTGGAATCCATTTTGGATTCCAAAGGAACTCCTCTGTAATGGAAAAACGTTAACCTTTTGTTGATAGTCAGCGGCTAATAAGAGTTGATAGATAGCCAGCATTTTTTGTTGAGAAGTCAACCCCATTTCTCCATAGTGTGGGATCATCACCAGATACGCTTTAAAAGTGACGGTTTTACCCCAATAACAAAGAGCAGCCTTCATACTTTCTGGAAAGTAAAAATAGACTTGCTATTAATTCAGCATGATTTTTATTTTTAAAGTAAAAAACAGTCTAAGACTAAAATCGCCCTATATCCATGAAAAAGGAATCTTTTACTGATAGACCGACTCTACTAATTTTGAGTTATATTGTAGCTTTTATGATGTTGTTTAAATATTGGACGTTCTCTCAGGTGTTTTATGAGATACAAGCACCAGTAGTGTGTGGAGATTTTAAAGGGATTGAATTTTTCTCTACATTTGTGGGAAGCAAACCAATAGTTGCTTTTTATGGAATAGGAGTTTTGGGAGGTCTGTTTTTTCGGAGACTTGCAGTACCCCTTCCTTATGGAAAAATAATGCCTCTAACTTTTCTGCTGCTTCATGTTTTGTTTCTCTTTGTTATTGTAAAAAAACTTTTCCTTCTCTATCAAATCAATTACTTTGTAATACCTAGTCTTAGTAAATTTTTCTGGATAGGGCTAGTAGCCAATACGATTGCTACTGGTTGGTGGTGGCGAAGATATAGGGGGATTTTGACAAAAAATTACGAGGAGGAAGGCATTCTAGATGTTCCATCAAAGACCTCTTAAATCCAATAATTACTATTTATGCAAGGAATTATTCGAAACCCACTTATTTTATTCTTTTCTCTAGTGGCTTCTTTCTATTCGATAGAGTTAAGTTGGGCGATTGGTTTAAATGGGGAATTGGAAAACCCTATTTATTATGATGGGACAGCGGTGCTTCATCAAGATCTTTCTTGGCTTCCAAGATTGTTTTATGCAGGTGCTTTTCTTGTAGTAGGATTCCTACATATAACAAAGAGAGAAGAAACGTATAAATTGAGTATCTATAAAGGTATCTTTTTTCTTAACCTGTTTTTTATAGGTGCTTTTTTATTTGTAATGATCATTGATTATCATATGAGTTCCTATTTTATAGGGATAGAGTTGGGGTATATCGTATGGCTAATTGCGAATGTTATTCTAATGAGTTGGCTGTATGTTTTTTGTTATACCAAGGTAGGTTTGCCCTACAATAGGACGAACCCAAATGTATTAGATGACCTACCCGATTCGTTAACTAATAATTAGTACTCATATGAAGTCTATTGTACAGCCTTTTTTTTTGTTGCTAGGATGGTTGTTTGCCTTTGGGGCTTTATGGATGAATTGGGTCAATGCGGCCGTGACTCCCTTGCCGAATCAAGATCCAACTGCTTTGTTTATTAAAAACTATCCAGCGTATAAAGTACTTGGGGAAGATTTCTCTATGATGCTTATGGTCTTTTATGGAACGGTTCTACTTGTCACCTTAATAGCCAGCTCAACAAGCCTTTCTAGGTTGATAGTGATCAAGATTTTTAAAGGAATGCTGTTGGGGAACTTGTTGTTGATCGCTCGCTTTATCTATATAATGATAACGGGTAGTTATTTGCAGGCAGGGCATGTTTTTTTAGCTCTCAAAGAAGGGCTATTAATTTGGCTTATGGCCAATGCACTGACCATAAGATGGCTTTGGAAATTCTCTTATCCAGTTCCTTTTCAAACAACAGAGGAGTTGCTAGATGACTTATCCCAAGAAGAAACTTAATTATTCTTCTGAAAGGCGCGAATAGCTTGAATAAATTGGTCTCCATATTGAGCCGCTTTGTGTTGTCCGACACCACTGACATCTAAGAACGCATCTAGTGTGGTAGGGGCTTTGGCGCTCATATCTTTGAGGCTGGCATTGCTAAAGACAACAAATGCAGGTTTTTTGATCTCTTTTGCTAATTTTTGGCGCAAACCTCGTAAGTGTTCGTACAAGTCTGGGTTTTGTTCTAGGGTAGGTGCAGGCGGTTTTTTGGCAGCCTTTTTCTTTTGTGCTTCTTGCCGTTCTTTAATCACATCATAACTGACCAACTTCACGACCACATCACCTTTTAACACTTTCTTGCTGAAATCATTGAGTTTTAGGTTGTAATGATCTTTATAATCCAGCTCTATGATGCCTTGTTGTACCATTTGTTGAAGATACAATTGCCAAGCAATTGCAGTTGTTTTTTTGCCAACTCCAAAGGTGCGAATATCTTGATAACTGTGTTCCCGCACAATCTCTGTATAAAATCCTTTAAGCACATCGATTGTTGTACTCAAACTGATTTTTTGGTGGGTTCTAGCAATGGCAGACAAAGCCATCTGAGCGAGTTGTGTCCCATCAAAAAACTTAGGCGGGTTCTTACAAACATCACAATGCCCACAATCCTGTTCAATGGTTTCGCTAAAGTAACTCAACAAAATCTTTCTACGACAAACCTGTGCTTCAGCATACTCCTGCATACGCTGTAGCTTTGCAATTTGTATGGCCTTGTATTGATCATTATCAATCTCAGAAGCAAAATGCAAATGGGTTTGAACATCTCGGTAGCTGTAGAACAAAATAGTATCAGAGGGCTGTCCATCTCGTCCTGCACGGCCTATTTCTTGATAGAAACTCTCCAAATTACCAGGCATATTATAATGAATAACATACCGCACATCCGATTTATCAATTCCCATCCCAAAAGCAATGGTCGCACAAATAACATCCAAATCCCCTCCAATAAAAGCATCTTGTACCTTCTCTTTGATGCGCGAAGGCATTCCTGCATGATAACAAGCGGCTTTAATGCCTTCTCCTTTGAGCTTGGCGGCTAAAGACTCGGTAGATTTACGACTACTGCAATACAAAATGCCGCTTTGATCCGCGTAGCGTTTTACAATACGTTTGATTTGCTCCCATTTTTTCTGACCAGGCAAGACCGAAAGCGATAAATTAGGGCGATCAAAGGAAGAAAGGAAGGTTTTAGGATGAGTCATGCCTAATAATTCGCCCATATCAGCGCGGACGGCTTTGTCAGCCGTAGCAGTCAAGGCAACCATAGAGGCTTTAGGCAATTTATTTTTAAGCAAGTATAATTTTTGATACTCTGGACGAAAATGATGCCCCCAACTGCTCACACAATGTGCCTCATCAATAGCAATCAAGCGCACGTTTAAGAGTGTTAAAAAGGAGAGAAAATTCGCTGAGAAAATCTTTTCAGGAGAAACATACAACAGGCGTAATTCTCCCGCCTCTAGTTGCTTCTCAATATCCTTTTCCTGTTGGCCAGTGAGGCTAGAATTGAGGTAAGCGGCAGGAATACCATTAGAATTAAGACTTTGTACTTGGTCTTTCATTAGGGCAATGAGGGGCGAAACCACCAAGGTAAGCCCATCTAATAATAGAGCAGGAATTTGATAACAAAGAGATTTTCCTCCCCCTGTAGGCATCAAGACAATAGTGTCTTGGCCGTTTAGGATGTGTGTAATAATTTCCTCTTGTTGTGGCCGAAAGCTATCATACCCAAAATGTGCTTTCAATTTCTCCTTCAACAATTCCTGCTTGATCATACCGCCCTGTTATGCTGCTAATAAAAAATCTTTCCATAGAGTAAGGACTCCAAAAGGCCCTTTTCTCAGAGGCCACAAAAATAGTGCTTTTTATAGGGCTTTCAAAATGCCTGTGATCAGAAGCCAAATCTTTAAGAAGTATTCTTAAAAAAAGATAAAAAAATAGCTGTAAGGAAAAAAGGCGTAAATAGTCGCTTTCAAATAGGGGGAGTTGTTTCAAATTTGTATTTTTGCGGGGCGCTTGTTTTACAATCTTTAAAAAGCGCCTTCTAGATATAGATCAAACTATAATTAACAGTACAAAATAGAATTGAGTATGAACCTACATAAGTTGGTTGCTGTAAGTGGCCGCCCAGGAATTTATAAAATGGCTGCGAATAGACCTAATGGATTGATAATTGAGGAATTGGATTCAGGAAAGAAAATCTTTGCACCGAGCAGGAAACACCAATTTACACCTTTGGAATCTATCTCAATTTATACGGATAATGAAGAGGATACAGTAGAATTGAAGACTGTTTTTAAAAACATGTTGACACAAATTGAGAGCAATGCTCCTGTTGATCCTAAATCTAGTGCTGTTGACATTAAAGCTTACTTTGAGCAAGTATTACCAGAATATGATCGTGATAAAGTACTAGTGAGCGATATTAAGAAATTAATAAAATGGTTCAATTACTTACATGTACGCGATTTATTGAGCTTGGAAGAGGAGAGTGAAGCAGTAGCAGTTGCTGCTGATGATAGCGAAGAATAAATACCAACTTGTTTGGTTACAAAATTAAGGAAGGGCGTTTCGATCTAATTTCGAAACGCCCTTTTTATGTTTTTCAGTTACTGTAGTAAAGATTACTTTTTCAAAATATCCATAATCTCATCCAATTGTGGAGAAAGAATAATGTCCGTACGACGATTGCGCGCTTTTCCTTCATCCGTATCATTGCTAGCAATAGGAGCAAATTCTCCACGCCCAGCAGCGGTAATGCGTCCAGGAGCAACTTCGTTTTTTGTTAACAAGCTAACGATAGATAAAGAACGTTTGGTACTCAACTCCCAGTTCATTTTAGCCTCTCCATCACTATCTGTATGGCCTTCCACCAACACATTAATACCTTTGTTCTTCTTTAGTACATTGGCCAACTTGGTTAGAGCATCAGCTCCTTTGCTATCCAATTTAGAGCTACCAGAAGTAAACAATAAATTCTGACTCAAAGAAACATAAACTTTACCATTGCGCATCTCTACACTCAAATCATCGGATTCAAAACCCAATAAGGCTTCTTTCAGTTTATCGCGTAGAGCATTGGCTTTGGCATCACGGGCTGCAATCGCTGCTTCTAATTCTTTTACACGTGCTTCTCTGGCTTCTAAATCCTTTTGCAATGCAGTTTTATCCCCTTGCAAATTGCTGATATTAGCAGTTTTAGCTTCTAAGTCGGTTTGGAGGCGATTAATTTCAGCGCGTTCTGCGTCCATTTTGGCTTGCAATGCCTTCATTTCGCGTTCGCGACGTTGCAACTCTTCTTCTTTGCGGCGTAATTCGGCTTCTTTACGGGCAACTTCTTCGCTTAGTTCGCGGCGTTTGCCTGCTGCTTGCGCTGTTAATTTTTCATTGAGTTCTAGGAGCTTATCATAAGAAGCTTGTAAATCTTTATTGAGTCGTTGTTGTTGCTCATAGCGTGACTTTACCAAATTGTAGTCGGTCTCTATGGTTCTTAATTCCTTTTCAACGTTCTTGATTTCTTGTTGAGCCGCTTCTAATTGCTCTTTTGTTTCTAACGCTTGTGCTTTGGCATCTCTTTCTCCACGTTGAGCCGCAGATCGAGCTTCTACTTCTTCTTGGTATTTACGATTGGCAACACAAGAAAATAAGCTGCTGAAGGCTACAGTTATTATCAGAATGTTTAAAATTTTTAGCATGATAGTGTTTTTATAAATGTTGTTATGGAAGTTGGTTAAGAATGAAGTCTTTTAAGTAAAAACGCAGGGAATAAATTATTGGAAACTCTTTTAATTAGGTCTATTGTTTTGTTGCTCTAAAGGTATTTTTAGGGATTGACAAGGCTAGGAACAAAACGCGCTCCATTATAGTGAAAGACTAATTCTGTTCGGGCATTTTTTGCGGCAGCTTCTTTACTGTTTCCTGCAATTAGAGGAGCATATTGGCTGTGGGCAATTAAGCGCGTATATTTAGATTTTGCCCCTGCTTTGAGCAAGGCATAGAGTACAACTAATGGTTGACGGGTACTGGTCTTCCAAGTGCCCAAGGCATCATTACTAGCAGCCATGTGCCCTAGAATATCTAAATGAATTTCAGGATACTGCTGAATGATTGTTGCCAAGGCTTCTAGTTTTTCGCGTCCAGTACTAGAAATGGAACGTTCTGAGCTACCAAATAAATACCCCTGTTCAAATGTTACAACTAAACGTGCAGGAAGTAATTGAGTGGTGATTTTTGCGGTAGAATCTTGCTCCAATAAAGCTTCGATGGTACGCTGCAAAAGAGCTAAGTTTTTTTGTTCCTGTTGTAAGACTGTTTTAGCAGCCTTATAAGGTTGCAGTTGTTTTTGGTAGCGCGTATTTTGGTCTTGGAGTTTTTGTTGTTCCTGTTTGTTGGTCTGTTGTAAGCTTTCTAATTGCTTTTTACTAGCATTTAACTGAGCTTGGCTGTTTTGCAAGTTGATTTGTAATTGTCCAATAGAAGCATCTAGTTCTTCTTGGTTAGAAGAAGATCGATCCACTAACTTATTGAGGTTGCGTTTAGCCGCTGACAACTCTTCCTTCGTTGCTCGAAGAGTGGTTGCGATTTTTTCGTTTTGAGCTTCTAGTGCTTTATATTTTTTAGCACCAACACAGCTGCAACAGCATAATAATAAAACAAGTGCTGTTTGGGGATAGCCTAGTATTTTCATAAATGTCCAGCTTGGGCCGTTAAATGGATTTGGCAAAATAAGTTTATAAACCGCTAAAATAGTTCTTTTTTATGGAAGTTATTAGTTGTGCAAGGCCTATACTTACTACTAGTATAGGAAAGAATATTTCTATAGGATTTCTAAAACGTGTTTAGAAAGTGTTTTATGTTTTAGAGGAGAAGGGGGAAGAGAGTTCTTGTAAGAAACAAAGAGCGGTTAATTGTTGGTGTAAATTATAGACTAATTGCTCGCGAACCTTAACGGCTAGGAAAGATTTTTGGGGCACTATTTCTAAAAAAATATTCTCTTTCTTGAGGGCTATATAACGCTTATTCTTAGCAAAAGCCAAAAAGAAAGGACTAGAAAGCGCTTCTTTGAGTGCTGAAAATTCCTTCTGAAAGGCAAGAGGCAGTGCTTCAAAGGTGGAAAAGCTTGTCCCTTCTACTCGGAAGGGCGACGCATGAGAAGGCTTTGTAGGAAGTGCCAAGGACGCATCCAGAATTCCTTCTAAATCTTTTTCTTTTTTGGGAACCGAAAGACGGTCCTTTTTTATTGAAAAATGAGTATTAAGGGTTAAGGATTGCCCTAAAGGAAGAGGCGTCGTTTCTTCTATGGCGACTAATAGCCCTTCAAAAATAGGAATATGAAGAAGATAAGGCGATCTCTTCTTTTCTACAACTTCCTTAGTCTGTTGTAAAAAAACTTCTGCCACCTGAAATCTTTGCCCTTCCTGGAACTGTCCTGTCCAATGGTGTTGCCCTTCCCATTTATTGACCCTAGGAAATAATAAAGAATCCTTGATGAGTTCTTTGAGAATAGATGTTTTGGTGTGGTAAACAACATCTTGCTTCCAAGAGGATAAAATAGTCGTGTAAATGGATTGTTTAACTTGTATTAAGAGTGCTTGATAAGCTTGCTGTTGTTGTGTTTTATACTCTTTAAAATGACGATTTCCTAAGAACACAAAGAGCGTAACAATCCACAAAACCGCAAAAAATAAAAAGGAAGAGGCTTCAACAATAACAGCAATCCAATATCCTATTAAAAGGCCAGTTAAGGAGAACAAGATTTGAATGCCCAATGCTCTATAATAAAGTAGGCGCAGTTGTTTTTGAAGTTGTTGGCGTTCTTCTTCCAATGCTTGGAGAACAGGCCGTAATTGTTGGTTGATGACAGTTATTGTTGGTGGTAATAGGGACATAAATAGGTCTTTTGAAAACGTTTAGGACTCTAATTTACTAAGAAGAAATGAGGCGTGGAATTAATAGATAAAACAAAACATAGCTGTCGTTTAGGCGACACAACCTCTGGAAAACAAACTTTATCTTGTAAAAAATAATATAGAACAATGAAAAAAACGTACTTGCAAACTTTATTTGTGCTAATTACAGTTACTTTTTTATCCTGTCAAAAGAGTGCTCCTCTTCCAAGAGGGATGGTTATAGATTGGATAGAAGTGACTGCTTTACCTACTCCTGTTACTTCTAATAATTATAGTGAAAGTTATATTTACCCAACACTTGATGTAGGAGAGGTTTCTTATGCAGAAAGTAGATTATTTACAAGTGTTTCTACTGAACAGACACCTTTTTCTGATCCTACTTATAAATTGGTTCAACCTTCTGCGGTCACAGGCAAAAAATATCTAGATTTTGAAGAGACCTATACGCTTGGTTTCTTTCATCAATACTCTTCCTCTAGAGTTGGCCATTCCTATGAACATACATTTATTGATAATTTTATCTTAAATCCATCTGATCTTTATAAGAATACCACTTCTATTGAACTAGAAGAAGGCGATTTGAAACTCACACTTAAAGTGAATTGGATCTACTAAACCACCGCTACTATGTATATCAAAGTATTATTATTTGGACTCTTCTTAGGTGTATTAACGAGTTGTGCAAAAGAACCTGTTGAAGGCTTGGCTTTTTCTAAAGTTAGAATTGGTTATATACTTCTTAAAGATAAACCAGACTCTCTAAAAATAATTTCTGAAGCAAGGCCTGCCTCTAATATTTGGTACAGTAAGTTGTATGTAACTTGTGAGGAAGGAACAAGTCCTCCTCCTGCCAATCAATTGTTTAGAAACCAAGTGTTTAAACGATTGCCCAATCAAGAAGGACCTAGTTTTTTTGACCAATTATTTAGATGGAATGAATACACCTATTTAGAGCAAGATAAAACATATACCTTAACCCTTTTTCATAATTATTCTAGGTTGGAGAGCCCAACACTATTTCCAGAGTATGATGATGAAATTGATAACATTACTTTTAATGTTTCAGATCATTTACCAAATTCGAATAATCAATTCTCTCTAAGAAAAGGCGATTTAGAATTCATTATTAGTGTCTATCAATAAGAGGGCATTAGACAAGGTTGTATCTACTAGATACTTAGTTTTCTATAAGCAAGAAGAAGAATTACGGATTCTTTTGGGTGAGTTTAGCAAGGTAATCAACTAAAATAAAACACCGTGCAAAATTCCAAGCCAAGGTTTTGCGAAGAACAGCATCAGTTAGTCGTGTTTTAATAGGAAGCTCCCAAAATGGCTCTTTATGTTTTACCCAAAGATAGCAACGGTTATCTTGAGAGAGTAAAGCTAAATCATTGCGCAAAATTTGGTTTAAATACTGAAGATCTTGTTGCCACTGGCCAGATAGAAGCGGGATAATGTTTTTTTTATTGAAGTTTTCTACTTGGAAATGCTCCCCTAAAGATACTGTGGTTTTGTTCTCTGCACTAATCATTTGCTCCGCATCCAAAATATCTTCTACATGTTTCTTAGAAGACTTTTGGAGCATTTTTTTTGGTTGGGAAGGAGTGACTAAGGCGTTAGAAGAGATACGAATAGTCGCCGATTGATCTTGAAGGAGTTGACTGTCTTCTAAAATAACCAATAAGCTTCTTTGTATGGTATAAACATCATTGTCGCTGCCTGTGATATGCTGCTGCTGGATTTCTGAAAAACGAAAAGAACGACCATCTTCTAGTTTTCCTGTACAATAATCATCTCCTGAATAGGTGTTATAATGTCTATTATCGCCGATTAAGTTAAAGGTACTTTGATCAATGTATTGTTTAGGAGCATATTCTATACTAGTGTTCCATTCTTTGAAAATGGAGGCAAATAGCTCTTGTTTGACATAGTTTTCAAATTCTTTAGCTAGCAATACATTTTTCTTCGTTACTTGATTATAAATACTGGTAAGAATAAGAATAATTGGACAAGCTAATAGATAATAAAAAGTTGATGAAAAATAGTAGTTACTTTCTATGAGTTTGCTTGAAAGATACAATAGTATTAATCCGATTATAATAACTAGTATTCTTAGAGGAATGCCTATAATAATATTATACCAAATTTTCTTTCTTACTTGTTGACGTTGCGGCTCCAAGCGTTCAAGCATTGGTTTTAAGAGCTGTTCTATTTGTTGTTGTTGCACGATAATGAGAGTAGGGATAATATAGATTTAATGGAAGGAGTTGTTTTAATCTTTGGTAACGGTCATAGCGGCGACTTCCTCTAGAATCATAAAACAATGGGCAAAATTCCAAGCCAAATTTTGATAAACATAAGGTTTTTTCAAGGATTGGTGCAGTGGTGTATCCCAAAATTCCCCCTCATGGGAAACAGCTACATAACAGGTTTCTTGGTTAAAGGCAATAGTAAGTTGGTTTTGTAGAGCTTCTTTGAGTTCAATAAGGCGTTCTTTGAGAATAGGGGGGAATTGGTCAGCATAGGCTTGTTTTGTTTGGTCTATGGCAAAATGATGTTCCAATAGATCTCGGTTATTAGAAGCAATGATTTCAAAATCCGCATCTAAAATATCTGTTGTTGATTTTTTGAAAAAGTCTTTTAAAGAGCTTGTTCGTGTGGTCAAATGGGTAGTTCTAGCCTCTAATCGTAGTTGGTCGGAAAATTCGGGATAAGGTCTAGTTTGTTCTAATACAAAAAACAAGCCCTTAAAAAAAGGAGTGTGATAGGTCTCTAGATAACCATCACTATCTCTGCGTTCTTGCTCTTCTAACAGTTCAATTTCTGAAAAACGAAAAGAACGGCCATCTTCTAAGGTGCCTTCACAATAATCATCTCCTTTTATAAGATCGTTTTCTTTTAAAAGACTAACCTGTTCTAAATCCTCCTTGTTAATAACTTGTTCAGGAAAGTAAGATAAATTAGCATTCCATTCTTGAAAAACAGGCAAATAGCCTTCTGTTCGCACCAAGCTTTGGTAGGCTTTATAAATTGCTGCTTTTTGAATGTTGAATTGCTGCGAAGCAATAAAGGCCACTAAGATGGATGGAAAAAAAGTACAGAGTCCCTTAAATAGATTGGCCAATTCAGGCCTTACTGCTTCTGATAAATTGGAAAAGAGAAAATAACAGCCTCCTACACTCAAAACAACAATGGCTAAACAGAAAAATCCTGTTAGAGCGATCTGCCTTCTATAATTGATGCGTTTTGGTTCCAACGCTTCTAAATAAGGCTGTAAGGAGGCTTCTATTTGTTTTTGGTTAACCATAACGGAAGAATAAAATCTAGTGAAAAGGAGGAAAAAATTTTAGTCAATTGTTGTTGCGTTTTCTAAGCGCTCTAATATTTCAAAAGCTATCTTAAAATTCCAAGCTAGATAACTTAATCGTTGTGGAGCAAGCAAAGACTCTTTGGCATTAACGATCCAAAAATCAAAATTATGAGGAACCGCTAAATAAATCTTGTCCCCTTGAAAACTTAGAGAAACTTTTTGACGTAGATTCACTCGCATATAATTTAATTGCTCCTGAAAATTAGAAGACATTTTTCGACGAACAGTCCATTGTACAGGGCTTTTTATTTGATACAATTGATCAAATAAAGAACGGTCTTCTTTTTTAACAGCAGAAGACGCTGCAAAATTAGCATCTAAGATACTATCCTTATAATCCGCCGATTTTGATGGAGGTTGCTGCTTTTTTTTCTTATGTTGATAGGCCGCTTGTTTTTGAGGCGTAATCCAAGTTGGGTGAGGGATTGTTTGGAAAATATGAGGTCCTTGTAAGACAAAAAACAACCCTTTGAAAATGACTTGATAAGAACTGGGGTCCTCTTTCGCATGGTTGATGCGTTGCCGTACCAATAATTCTGAAAAATGAAAGTGTCGTCCATCTTCTAATTTTCCGCGGCAATAATCATCGCCTTGATAATCATTAAAAGAAGCGTAGAGTTGAGCTTGTTTAAAATCGGCACTAGGGATAAATTTTGTAGGGAGATAGGTGCAATCTGCTTTCCAAGTTTTAAAGAGTTGCTGGTATACTTCCGTTTTTACCTTTTCTTCGAATATTTGTTGGAGTCGTGTCGATTTTTCTTGAGAAAACCGATGTAACATGGTAATAATAAAAGGGATTATAACAAATAGCAGAAGAAAAATGAATGGACCATTGACTGCAAATACAATAGCAGCAACACTTATACTAAATAGAAGCATTAAGATACTGCCTACCATTGCCTGAACAGAATTCAAACGTACTGCTTCTGCGACTTCTTTTCTTTCCACTTCCAATTGTTGTAGTATGGGGTGTAATAATTGTTCAATTTGTTGTTGAGAGAGCATGGTTATTAAGGGTTAAGAATTAGTAGGACGAGTTGTAACAGTAGCAATGGATTCAAGGGTACCAGTCACCGCTTTAACTGTCCAAGCAAGATGTTGCAATCTTGGAGGGCTTATTAAGGAAAGACTAACATCTGCCTTCCAAAATTTAAAAGGACTTAGGATTAAGATATAGATAACATTTTTTTGAAAACTTAGAGCAAATTGATGACTTAAATCTGTAGGAATACCAAGAAGTTGTTTTAAAAAAGCGGGAGATAGTTGTTGTAGCGTCCTAAAAGCAGGAGCCCCTTTAATTTGATAGCTGCGATCAAATAAAGCTTGTTCTGTAGAAAGGGAAGTCGCGGGTAAATTAGCATCTAAAATAAGATCTATTGGCTCTGCTTGGGGACGAAATACTTGCTTCTTGGCTATCTTACTTCGTTTTTGGGGAAGAATAAGAATGTTTGAAGCAATGTCTTGAAGCACATGTGGCCCTTCTAAGCGTAAAAAAAGGCCATTAAAGCCTTTTGCATCACCTGTTGTTGTTTTATGAAATATTCTATTCTTATTTCCTCCAACCTGTAACTCTACTACTTGAAACGCCCGCCCATCATTTACTTGCCCCTCACAACAAGGACCTTTTTTATAGCCTTCATAATAAGGGTAAAATTGAGCCTCTTGTAAAAGATCAGTTATGTTTAGAGGAGCAGCTTTCTTAGAAGGAATCTGGTTTTGAAATAAGATCGCATAAATCGTCTCTTTTAAAGTGTGCTCAAAAGCTTGTTTTTGCTCTACAAAAGAACTTCTAATACCCCGATCAATTACAAAAACAACAAACATGGTTATAAAAAAATAGACATAGGCCAGAAAAAAACTATCGCCTTCTTTGTTCATTTTTTGTAAAAGATAACTTCCCATTAATACTAAAAGCACAAGGTTAATACTAAAGGAAAAAACAAGTTCCCATCTTGCTTTTTTTATAATTAATTGCCGTTTGGTTTCCCATTCTTGAAGAACAGGAAGAAGGGTGGGCGGAAGGGCATCAAAAGAATGTTTCATGGAAAAGAGTTAAGAATTGGTAGGACTAGTAATTTTTGCAATGCGATCTACAACATCAAAAACTAACTCAAAATAAGCGGCTAAATCTTCTAACCTTTTAGCATCGGTTAAAGGCTGTTGAAGGTCTAAATCCCAAAGTCGAGAAGGATTAGAAAGAGCAAAATATATATTGTTTCGTTCTATGCTAAGATGAAGTGTTTGCTCTAAATCAACACGAATATCATAAAGCGTTTTTTGAAAATCTTCAGAGAAATACGATTGTGCTTGTTGATTGGATTTTCCTTTGATCGTATAGTAAGGATCCAAAAGTGGAAAAGCTGTTTTTGGTGTACTAGGAGCAGCTATAAAATCGGCATCTAAAATAGCACTAGTGTGGGGTGTTGAAGAAGAAGGGGGGAGGATTGTTTGTTTTTTAGGTTTTATAAGGATTAATTCATTGGATTGATGTAGTATGTTTTTGCCTCGAATGATAAAGAATAAACCTTGAAAAACAGAGGCTGGAGAATTTTTTCGGTGCTGCTGTCTATTTGATAAAGTCTCGTGGTCTACTAACAATTCAGAGAATTCTATGGTTCTTTCTTCTTCTAAGGTGGCAATACAATGCGCTTCCCCTGTATAGCTTCGTTCTCCTGAAAATAAATACGATTGATTAAAAGTGCTTCTGGAGAAAGCTTTCTTAAAGGTTCCAACAGAAGTAGTGTTCCATGTTTGAAACAATTGGCAGAAGGCCTTTTGTTTTACTGTTGCTTCAAAATTTTTGGTATACGTTTCTGATGTTGATCTAGCTGCTTTTCTTAGTAGGAGAATGATGCCTGTTATAAACGGAAAAACAACAACAAAATATAGGATAGTAGGAGTTGTGTCAATCAATAAAAAAATAACCATACCAAGTACCAAATAAGAACTCAATAAACTTCTGTTTCTACTAATAGAATCAGATCTAGATTGTTGGTTTTGAATTTCTAATTGTTCTCGTTGTATTTCTAAAGGGCGCAAGCTGGTTAGTAGAGCTTGTTTAAGTGAAGTGGTAGAAAGCATGAAAGGTAGTTTAAGAACTAGGAGAAGTAGAGGCTTTAAATAAGTTGCTCAGGCGCTCTACTGCTTCAAAGACGAATTGAAAGATCCAAACGAGGTAGCGCAATCGAGTTGGATCAAGAAGCGATTCTTTGATGCAAGCATAAGGGAAGATTTATAGAAATAGAGAAGAAAACTATTGAATAATGCTATAGAATAGATTTAAAATAGCTTGCAGAGGAGCTAAAATTAAGTGGTAGAAGAATCAATAGTAGTAACATCCGCTATTTTTTCTAATAACATAAAGGCCATTCTAAAATTGGAAGCAACATATCGAACACGAGCAGAGTGAAGGAGTGAATGATCAGCAGTTACAGGCCAAAAATCCAATTGATGCCTTGTCGTGAAATAAGCTTTATTATCATAAAAACTAACGGAGATTTGCTGTTGTAATAAACTGCGAAGGTAGCTGAGTTGTTGGCAGAAATCCACGGGTAATTTTTCCCGAGCCGCGCGGTCTCCAAAACCATCCACAGTATAGGTTCGATCAAACAAAGAAGGGAGTGGCGCTTTGGAGGTAGAAGAACTAGGGAGTGTACTACTGTTAGAGAAATCGGCATCCAAAATGCCTTCTATATACTTTTTAGGAGCCACTTTTTTGTTGGATTTTGCTTTCTTCTTAGTTGTTTTCTTTTCGGGAATGGTTGGCTGGATTTGTACACGACCCGTAAATCCTTCAAAGGGAACCGTATCTTCTAACATAAAAAATAAACCTTTGAAGACAGGGACTTTATGGGAGCTGTATTCTCCTTCGATTGTGGTGTGCTCTACGACGCGTTGGGTCAGTAATTCTGAAAAATGAAACGTCCGCCCATCGGCTAACTGTCCTGTACAGTAATCGTCACCTTGATAAATTGAATAGTTTTTGTGTAAGCCTGCGCGCTCAAAATCCTGTTGGTCAATACATTGATTGGGGGAATAATTAATTGTTGTATTCCATGTTTTAAATACTTCTTGATAGACAGACGATTTAACCTGTTGTTCAAACTTGGCTCTTAGTGTATTTTGCTTTACTTTGAGGTTGTTTCGGACATGATGAATAGCCATGAATATACCAACACAAAAGAAGGTGACTATTATCGTCACAAACTCACTGCTTAAGAGTTGGTTCGTACCTGTCCAGAATAATAGACAAGGGACACTTATAATTCCTGCAATCATTAATAAATCCGATTGCCATTCATAATTTTTTATTTGTTTATGAAGGACAGTTCGTTCTTTTTCCAACGTTTGTAAACGAGGTAAAAGCAATTGTTCTATTTGGTGTTGATCAAGCATAAGTTAGATTCTAGGGAGGTACGTCTGTATCGTTAAAAACATATTATTGCTTCTTAGGAAAGCCAAAATAATTGCTGCCAAGGAGAAGTAAGGTCGTTGTTTTGTGCTCTATTTTTTAAGAACAGTCAAAATAATTACTTCGTTCCTTTAAGTTTTTATTCAGGGAATAAAAACGCTTGGCAAGCATTTTTATCACCCTTTGTATAAAGGGAAGGCTGTTTTTGTGAAAATAGACAAAGACTATAATCGCATTACTAGCAAGGCTTTTCTAGGAGATTTCTCAAAAAAATGGAACCATACCTTGCATTGCTATGTATTATGTTATACCTTTGCTTGCGAAGAATAAACAACGCGGATTAATAGATACATAGTATTACTAGGTATTGCAATTGACCTTATTCTTCAATGGTACAAATCTTAACACCTAGATACATTGCATTACTAGGTATTATGTACTGCTTAGTAAGAGCGCGTGCGATATGGTTTATAGGAGGGGGATTTGGACCAGAAGGCTCAATACAAGTAACGATTTTTGTCTGATTGCAACAATTTTTTTGCTTTTATTAAGGCACAAAAATAAAAAAAAGCACTTGATAAAAAGATAGGAATAGTTTAATAAAAGAGCCTTGCAAAAATTTACTTTATCTCCCAAACTCCAACTATTTTTACAAAATCGCCTTGGTTTCTTTTTCGGAACAAAAAACAACGCTTAGCGAAACAAAAACAAACAACTTCAATACAAAAGAAAATGACAAGCGCATTAATTCTACTAACACTTTCAGTCCATTGCACACTATGAATGAACTATTTTTATCTAAATGGAAGTCTCAGGTAAAGAAAGGTACACTGACTTTTATTGTTCTCAGCATACTCAAAGATCAAGAATTTTATGGGTATGAATTGATAGAGGAGGTCAAAAGCCATACACAGATCATCATTGCAGAAGGAACCTTGTATCCGCTAATGAATCGACTCAAAAAAGAAGATTTGGTCACCTCTAAATGGGTGGAGCAATCGTCTAGTATTCCACGAAAGTATTACTGTTTAACAGAGACAGGAATAAAGACCTTAGTACAGATGCAAGACTATTGGAAAAAATTAGAAAAATCAATCAAAAAAATCTCATAAATGAAGCTGATAAAATTTGAAGACCCAACAGCACAAAAGCTATACAATAACTACATCGGCCAAGCAAAAAAAGCAACTAAAGTACTGTCTTCTATTGATCAAGAAGACATCTTAATGGAGTTGAATAGCCACATTTATGAGGCCATTCAACAAAAGGGAGAAGAGCATTCAGAAATAGAAGTGGTAGTGAATATTATAGATCAATTGGGCGTGCCAACAGAAATTCTAAAACCCTTGATTGCGGATAAGAAAATGGATCAAGCGACAAAAACCTTTAATCCAATTCACATTGCAAAAGCCTTGTTACTCAATATTACAAATGGGGTTACTTATGTCGTTTTTGCTCTTCTTTATTTGAGCCTTTTCTTAGGCCTTTTCTTGATAGGCGCTAAAATAATGGACCCTCAAGGCGTAGGCTTGTTTTTTAGAAGTGGAGAGTTCCTTGTCTTAGGGAAAAGTCCAGAGGTTCTATCTAATCCAGCGGTCGAAGAAGTACTAGGACATTGGTTTATTCCAACGATCGCCTTATTCACCATCGCATTGTATTTCTTAATTACCTTATTACTTAAATTTAAAAATCAATTAAAAAATGAAAATCACCTTAATTTTTAGTCTTCTACTCTTGATAACGATCAGTTCTTCTGCTCAAACCATCAATAAGGAAAAATTAGACAATTTATTTAAAATATTGTCTGAAAACCATCAATTCATGGGAAGTATTAGTGTTACCCATAAAGGGAAACAAATTTACAGCAATGCCATTGGTCATGTAGATTTGGAGAACAACATAAAAGCAACAGCTCAAACGAGGTATAGAATTGGTTCGATTAGTAAGATGTTTACAACGGTACTCACCTTAAAAGCCGCAGAACAAAGAAAATTTTCCTTAGAAGATCCGCTCAGTAAATGGTTTCCCAAGGTCAAAAATGCTTCTAAAATCAAGATTAAGCACCTTTTGAACCATAGAAGCGGTATCTATAACTTTGTAGCAGTTCCCGATTATTTAGATTGGAATACCAAACCAAAAACAAGAAAAGAGCTACTTCAATTGATTGAAAGCTTTGAAGCTGAATTTGAGCCTGATGCAAAAGCGCGGTATAGCAATTCCAATTATGTTTTATTGACTTTTTTACTAGAAGATGCTTATGGGACTTCTTACAAAGTGTTGATAGAAAAATTGACAAAAAAACTCCAATTAAAAAATACTTACTTAGGTGAGGAAATAAGTTTAGATAAAAAAGAATGTTATTCTTACACTTATCTTGGAAGTTGGAACAAAAGCACAGAAACAGATATGTCTGTACCTTTAGGAGCAGGAGCGATTATCTCTACTTCTAGCGACCTAAATAGCTTCATTCGCCAACTTTTTTCCTGCAAAATTATAAACAAAAAATCACTAAACCTGATGAAAACCATTCAAGAGGGGTATGGAAGTGGTTTATTTGAGTATTCTTATGGAGAGACCAACAAAGTGAGTTATGGGCATACAGGTGGAATTGACGGATTTCATTCTATGTTGGCTTACCTAGAGGAAGACGACTTGAGTATTGCAATCTGTGCCAATGGAATAAAAAGCTATACACCAGGTAAAATCCGATTGGCGGTTCTTCATTCTTTTTATCAAAAAGATTTTGAGTTACCAATATTCAAAAAGAGTACTTTGTCTACAAAGGATTTAGATCAATATTTAGGAACCTATGCAACAGAAGAAGTACCCTTTAAGCTTATTGTGACCAAAGAGCAGGTGACTTTATTAGTAGAAATAGAGGGATCTGGACAACCAGCGATTCCTTTGGAGGAAAAAGAATCCAACGTTTTTGAATTTCGCCCAGCAGGACTTGTCTTGAAATTTAACCCTGAAACATCAGAAGTTTTTATGACACAAGGTGGAAATAAAGCCACTTTAAAAAAGGAATAATGCCTTTGGAAGGAAAGGCACCATAGGTGTAAACAATAAAAAATACCTCTTTCCCTAAAAAGAAGTTTAAGCTAGTAGATTTCACTCCGAAGTCACTAGCTTTCTTTGCGTAAACCCATTTGGAATAAATACCCATTTTTCTCTCAATTCTAACGATAGATCGCTCGATGTATCCAATATACCAACAAATACCAGCGAATATAGCAACGTAGACCAGCGGATATGCAGTGAAGTATAGCGTTTGTTCATTTGACAAGTCTAGTATGCTCCATTGATTTAAATTTGCACTCCTTGATCTAAATTTTTAGATTATAAAAATGAATTTTATAACCAAATAAATTAAGAAATGAAATTTTGTTTATCAATTGGAATGTTGTTAGTTACTACTATGTTATTAATAACTTCTTGTGGAGAGCCCGCTATAGAAGCCGATAAAATGGAAGACTATGTAAAACCTGTTGCTGCTTTTATGAGCACATCAGGCGTTCAATTGTTTTCTTACTTTGGAACAGAAGCTTATAAAAAAGAAAAAGTAACATTAGAAGCACAAATTTGTACTTCTGGAAGTTTTGGAAAAAATCCAGCTTTGTTCACCTGTAAGTTTGCAGTGGATGGAGTAGATTTTAAAAACATCGTTATGGTTTCTGAAGAAGATAAAAAGAAAGTATCAGAAACACTTAAAAAGGTAGAGGTAGAAAGTAAGGGCGAAAAAGAAAGCATTACTGTGATTGTTGAGGCGATTTTGATCAAAGAAGGAAGTAATAAAAGTCCTTTTGGTGGAGAAATTAATTTAAAATTTGATGAAGGTAAAGTTTTGCAAATCAAGGAATAAAATGAATTTTGAATTAGAAATATATCCCGATAAAGAAAAAATAAAAAAGGTATACTTGGTCGGAGTAACACAAAATGCCTTTTAAATGACTATTTAAGACTAGAGTCCTTCTTTTTGTCGTTTGTTTTATAATTATTAGAGTAAGAAAGATTCCAACAGCAATGAAATGGACTTGATACTAGTAATCTCCTTGGAGGTTACTAGTTTTTTATTTTAAACACTAAAAGCAAGAAAATTTAGTGTTTTTCAGTGAGTATCGCGATGTTTTCTATGAAGACAAAGACAGTATGGAAGTCTTGTGCGAGGCGCTGAATATAGGATTTATCTAGAGACGAATGAGAAATTGAAACTTCTAAAAAATCTTGGAGATGATCTAAGAGTAAGTAACAGTCTTTTCCAATAAATTGTAGATAAATAGAGCAATCCAATAACTCCTTCCATCCAACCATTTGATAAAAACTATCAGGTAATTGTTCTTTCTGTTTGGGGGCTCCCATTAAGGTGTATTGTTGATTAAATAGCTCTTTTGGAGTAAAAGGCTTTACAGTTACAGTAGGAATATTAAAAGCAGCATCTAAAATATTATGAATGTTTGATTCCTTTAGTTTTTTATTTTCTTGAAGTTGTAATAATTGAAGAGAGAGATTTGTTTCTTTTTTTGGTTTACCCTCTTCTCTTGGAAACAGAGATAGGCGCCCCTCAAAGCCTGCAAAAGGGCTACTATTTTCTACGACTAAAAACAGTCCTTCAAAATTGGTTCGGGTACCTGTTATGGTGTGTCCCGAACTAGTATGTTCTTCGGCCTGTTCTTTTAGAAGGATCTTTGAGAAATGAAAGGCGCGGCCATCAATTAGTGCACCTTGGCAATAATCGCTTCCTGTGTATTGGGTTCTCGAACGTTGAAGTTGTTTTTTTAGAAAGGTTTTAGTCGCTAGCTCTTTTGCCAAAAAACTATTGGGAGTGTAAGATATACTGGAATTCGAGCTCTTCAATACTTTTTCAAAAGCGGCTATTTTTATCTTCTGCTCAAAATCTTCTTTGGACAGATGACTAATTGGATAGCGTGTTATGACGCTGAAGAATACTGCGATTGCAGAAAATATCATAGTTAAAAGATCCTTAGCGTCCATCTCTTTGTTAGAAGGCCCAAATATAAAGAGAATAGGGAGAATAGCTGAAATTAATAAACTGATTAATGTCCAATTTTTTTGAAAGAATATTTTTCTAGAAAAGCGACGTCGTTCTTTTTCGTAAGGAGCTAAGGCTGTACGAAGTAGCTCTTCTATTTGGGTAGGGTTAAGCATAAGTTTTTTGAGATAAAAAGGAGTTTAGGATAAGAGGACTATTCTACAGAATTTTTCAATATAGAGAATGTCTTTTTATTTCAAATAAAGAACTTCTAAATAAAATGCTCCCAAAAAGAAATAGAAATGCCCAAAGTACCTTAAATTGTAGCACTGTTCATCAATGCTCCAACTATGCCGACTTATCAAGATCAATTGCATCAAACACTTTCTATACCAAGAGCTCCTCAGCGTATTGTTTCTTTAGTCCCTTCCCAAACAGAATTACTTCATTATTGGGGGTTAGGAGAACGAGTGATTGGAATTACCAAGTTTTGTATTCATCCAGAAGTCTGGTATCGATGCAAAACACGTGTTGGTGGGACTAAAAACGTGAATTTTGATACAATTGCTGCTTTAGAGCCTGATTTAATTATTGGTAACAAAGAAGAAAATAGTCAAGGCGACATAGAGCAACTACAAGCCAATTATTCGGTTTGGATGAGTGATATTTATACCTTAGAAGATGCGTACGCTATGATGGAGCAGTTGGGCGAATTGTTAGGCGTGGCAAAAAAAGCAACCGCTTTGGTCGCACAGTTGCGTCAAGATATGGCCTTGCTACAAGCAGGACCTATTTCTAATAAAAGGGTCGCTTATTTTATTTGGCGAAAGCCTTGGATGGTGGCTGCGCGCCATACTTTTATTGATTATTTATTGTCTTTGGCAGGTTTTGAGAATGTTTTTGGGCAACAAGAGCGTTATCCTGTGTTAGAATTAGAGGCCATAGCTGCGGCTCAACCAGATGTGATTTTTCTTTCTTCAGAACCTTACCCTTTCAAGGAAAAGCACCAAGCAGAGCTAGCGAAAGTCTGCCCAACGGCGACAATTGAGTTGGTGGATGGAGAACTCTTCTCTTGGTATGGCAGCCGCTTATTGCATACTGCAAAATATATCCAAAACTTACAGCAAAAATTAGAGGGCTAGACGAATAAAGTGTATTTTTGTTATTTCTATTTTATTCAAAGACCTTCCTTTCCTTTTTCAGAATGGCTTCAAACAGCGCAAGCGTGACACCACACGAGGTTCTAAAAAAATATTGGCAATACGACGATTTTCGCCCCCTCCAATTAGACATTATTGAGTCGGTGTTGGAGCAGCGCGACACCTTGGCTTTACTGCCTACTGGTGGAGGAAAGTCCTTATGTTTTCAGGTACCTGCACTCTGTCAACAAGGGATTTGTATTGTCGTTTCTCCATTGATTGCGTTGATGAAGGATCAAGTTAAGAACTTGACCAATCGAGGCATTCGCGCTTATGCCTTGTATTCTGGAATGCGTTTAGCTGACATGGATCGAGTTTTAGACAATTGTGTGCATGGACAAGTAGATTTTTTGTACCTCTCTCCTGAACGATTGGGGACAGAATTGGCCTTGGCCCGCATCCAAAAAATGAAGGTATGTTTATTGGCAATAGATGAAGCACATTGTATTTCTCAATGGGGCTATGATTTTCGTCCTGCCTATCTCAATATCGCCGCCATTCGAGAACTATTACCAAAAGTGCCCACAATTGCCTTAACAGCAACGGCAACGGCAACAGTTGTGGACGATATTCAAGAGAAATTAGAATTTAAGAAAAATGCCCAAGTCTTTAAAAAGAGCTTTGCGCGACCTAATTTATCCTATGTGGTGCTTTATGAAGAAGACAAGCGTCAAAAGATGCTTCAAATTCTCCAAAAAATCCCAGGCTCAGGCGTAGTGTATGTACAGAATAGGCGAGAGACCCAAGAAGTAGCGCATTATTTGCATCGCCAAGGCATACAGGCGGATTATTACCATGCAGGTCGGGATAATGGAACCAGAGAAAAAGTACAAGAGGCCTGGATTAACAATAAGATTCGCATTATCGTGGCTACCAATGCCTTTGGAATGGGAATTGACAAACCTGATGTGCGGGTAGTGGTGCATTTAACACTTCCTGATAGCTTAGAAGCCTATTTTCAAGAAGCAGGGCGAGGAGGACGAGATGGACACAAGGCCTATGGGGTTTTATTGTACAATCAATCGGATCGAATCCATCAAGAACGCTATTTACAACAAGCATTTCCTACCATTCAAGAAATGCGCCGAGTATACCAAGCATTGGGGTCTTATTACCAATTGGCGATTGGTTCTGCTTTAGGAGAAACCTTTGATTTGGATGTGGCGGATTTTGCTAGAACTTATAACCTGCCTCCAAGAGAAACCTTGCAGGCATTAAAACATTTAATGCACGAGGAATACATTTACCTCAGTGAGCAGGTTTTTATTCCTTCTACCTTGCAGGTAATTGTACAAAAAGAAGTCTTGTATGATTACATTCTTAGGAATACCAAGTTACAGCAGTTGGTTAATGTGATTTTCCGTTCTTACCAAGGGGCTTTTAGTCACCCTGTACATGTTCGAGAAGCAGAATTGTCGCGTTACCTCAAGGTTTCTATGGCGCAACTAGAGGCGTTACTCCAAAAGTTACAACAGGATGGCTTGATCCATTATAAACCTCAAAAAGATGCGCCTCAACTGACTTTTGTTCGAGAGCGGCTGCCTGAATCAGGTGTTCTTATAGATCAAAAGCGCTACCAATTCTTACAAAGAAGGCAGGAAAAGCGTTTAGAAAAGGCCTTAGAATATGCCGAAACACTACAATGTCGACAACAGTTGCTCTTGGCATATTTTGATGAAATGGGCGCTGCGGCTTGTGGCAGTTGCGATGTTTGTTTAGGTCGCCATGACCGCCATATCAAGCATCAGGAGTTCTATCAAATCAAAAATAAGTTGGAGTATGAGTTGAAGAAATCCGCTTCGCCTTTGCGCCCCTTGGTGGATAAATTCCCAGAAGACAACCGAGAGAAAGTATTAAAAGCGATTGAGCATTTGATCGATAACCATGTTATTGTAAAGACTGGAAATAACCAATTGCGTTGGGAGTGATTTAGTGGTTTATTTTTGATAAGAGCATCCTACTATTTTCTCCAAACGAAGCGTTCAAGCCCCCTTGCTTTATACTATAAATTATCGTAACTTTCCCTTATGGAAATCCTAGAAGGAAGTTTGGAACACATTGTTTTTAGAAATGAAGAAAATGGCTACACCGTAGGCAAGGTTTTACCGGTGGGACAAGCGCAGCTATGTACGGTTGTGGGCAGTCTGATGGGCGTACAAGTGGGCGAAACCTTGATTTGTCAAGGGAAATGGCGCAGTGATAAACGTTTTGGGAAACAGTTTGCCGTAGCGTTATTTGAAGTCAAAATTCCTTCGACAACTAGAGGTATTGAGCAATACCTTTCTTCGGGCTCTGTTGCAGGAGTAGGGGTCGCTTTTGCCAAACGAATTGTTGACCGTTTTGGAGAGAATACACTAGAGATTTTTGACCTAGCGCCTCATCGCTTATTAGAAGTAGAGGGAATTGGTAAGAAAAAGCTAGAGCGGATACAAGCTTCTTGGTCCAAACAAAAGGATATTCGCCAAGTGATGATCTTTTTACAGAATTGTGGCATCTCTCCAAATTATGCCCAGCGCATTTTTAAAGTCTATGGACAGCAAAGTATTGAAAAGGTAAAAGAAAATCCTTATCGACTCTCCACAGAAATAGATGGGATAGGATTTAAGAAATCAGATGCTGTGGCTCAAAAAATGGGTTTATCAGTAGATGCACCGTCACGAATTGCTTCAGGCATCGAATTTACTTTGGAGCAAGTCGCTCGACATGGACACAGTTGTTATCCTATTGATCGACTAATTAAGGAAGCTGCCATGTTATTAGGAGTAGCCTTAGAAGCGGTAGAGGAAGGATTGCATGCCCTAGCTGCCCAAGGACGTATTTTATTACAATTATTAGAACAACAAGAAGGTAGAGGAACCACTTTTGTTTGGTCCAAGCTCAATTATGAGCACGAAACAACGATAGCAGGAGAGTTGCAGCGCTTACAATTTTTTGACGATGTTTGTCAGGAAATGGACTGGGAAACGGCCTTGGAAAAATCTACCAAAAAGCATGGTATAACCTTAGCGTTAGAGCAGGAACAAGCCGTGATAGAAAGTATCAAGGAAAAGGTACATATCATTACTGGTGGCCCTGGGACAGGAAAAAGTACCATTACTAAAATTGTCCTAGATGTTTGCCTGACAACGACTACTAAAATTGTTTTAGCGGCCCCAACAGGGCGCGCAGCCAAGCGTCTAAGTGAAATTACAAAGCAAGAAGCAAGTACAATACATAGCTTATTGACTTTTGATTTTGTGACACATTATTTTAGAAAAAACAAGTATGATCAACTGGATTGTGAAGTATTGATTGTGGATGAGGCGAGTATGGTAGACGCTTTTTTGATGAGTGCGTTATTGCAAGCTATACCAGATAGCTGTAAGGTGATTTTGGTGGGTGATGTGGATCAATTACCAAGTGTGGGAGCGGGCAATGTTTTAAATGACTTGATCGATAGTAGTCAAGTGAAAGTGACGCGTTTACAAGAAATTTTTAGGCAGGCAGCCAATTCTCAAATTGTCCTTAATGCACACCGCATTAACCAAGGCATTTTTCCAACGATTACGACAGAAAAAGACAGCGATTTTTTCTTTATTACAGAGCGCCAACCAGAGCGATTGATGCAACATGTATTGGGCTTGATAGAGAAACGCTTGCCCAAAGCGTACAACTTTGATCGCCTCAAAGATATTCAGTTGTTGTGTCCTATGAATAAGGGAAAAATAGGCAGTGTAGAATTTAATCGCGTCTTGCAACAACATCTCAATCCCAAAAAGATAAAGGAAGAAACAGGTGCTGGCCCTAGGAAATTAGTGGAAGGGGACAAGGTC
The DNA here is from genome assembly GCA_050633105.1 of Aureispira sp. Classification (GTDB taxonomy): domain Bacteria; phylum Bacteroidota; class Bacteroidia; order Chitinophagales; family Saprospiraceae; genus Aureispira. Next base: position 91,854 of record JBOEFW010000024.1, read on the forward strand.
ATTCAGACGCGTAATAATTATGATAAAGGCATCTACAATGGAGATATTGGCTATGTCAAAAAGGTCTCTGAGGTAGACAAAGAGTTATTGGTAGAATTTGATGGAAAGCTAGTGGACTATGAGTGGTCTGAACTAATGGATTTAGATTTAGCTTATGCGGTGTCGGTCCATAAATACCAAGGAAGTGAGAGCCCTTGTATTATTTTGCCCATCCATGAAGCTTATAATCGCTTATTATTCAGAAACCTTATCTATACAGGAATTACACGAGGGAAACGCTTGGTAATTCTTATTGGTACCAAAGAAGCGGTTAGTGCAGCGATTAAAAACAATCGAGCCAATCAACGGTATACAGGACTTAAAACCTTGTTGCAGAAGAAACAGCGTGGCTTACCTGTCATTCGACCTGTCCCTATGTTGGGGGCGGCTACTTATGAAACATGGGTGCAGGAACATTTTGGCCCCCAAGATGGTTCGGTAGAATCGAAAGCTGCCCCAATTACCGTGTTTCCTTCAGATTTGTTTTCTTAATGGAGGTCTATGAAACGCTAGCATTGCTAAAGCAATTTTTTAAACAAAGCCCTTTTATTCTCTTACTGTATCTACTGCATTAAATTATGACGATCTCTACCGCTACTATTCCTTATTTATACTTAGAAGAAGAGATGCCTTTAGCAAAGCTAAGAGACCTGTTACTAGCTCATGCATTGGAGGCGATTCCAAAGGAACGTTATTATTACAACTATAGAGATGCAATCAGAATTATTGACTTTGTACAAACTAAGGGCATTTACGATGGTTGGGTTTTATTGATAAGCGAAGAAGTTTTGCCAAAGGCCGACCAATTACTGGTCGCTTATCCTGATAAGTTTTTTCTTTATACCACAATCGAACGCCAATTTTTAGAAGGACTATCAACAGATTTGTTACAACAAGCATTGGGATCTCAACATGCCGTACAGGAGCGTTTATCCTTAATTCAGGCAGTGTTAGAAGAACGTGGTATTACCGTTACATCGGAAGAAATTACAGCCGCTAAGGAAGCTATCCAAGGGAGAAACGAAGCGGGGCAACCCCAATTGATTTATGCTAAAGTATTTATTTGGACAATACTTGTTTTAATAATTTTAGGCTATTTGTGGTTAATTGGTGCCTTTACCTAAACGAATATTACTTACAAAAAAGAAGTGACTACTTTTTGGCCTGATTTTGTTTGAAAAGAGCATGTGCTTAAAATTTCACTCCAAAAAACAATGATGAAAAAAATACTATTATTAGTAGGGCTATTACTGACTTACCAGAGTTGGGCGCAAGAAGAAACGACGGCATTGCATACGGTTTCTGGAAATACCATTCAGCATGAATTTGAAGTAGGAGTACAAACTTATTTGTTAGCGGATAAAGTCAATGTTAGAACAAGGCCCTCTTCTAAAGCAACCATTAGTGTTAATTTGCCTATTGGTACCCCTATTACTATTCTAAGAAAAAGCAAGGATAAACTTTATCTTAATGGATTTAGAGCTTTTTGGTATGAAGTTTCTTTTGCGGCAACAAAAGGAATTTCTAAAGGCTATGTTTGGGGTGGTTTAATTGCTTTGGGGAATCTTTCTGGCGCTGGTCAGGAGGATGTTTTGTTTTTGTATGGGATAGCGAGTGTGTCTACAAAAAAAGAGGAAGGATATGAAAGGCAGGTTGTTAAGATGCAAGTTCGCGCTTGTAAAAACGAAAAAGAAGCCTCTAAGGTAACCTTTCCTTCTGTAGGGAATTTAAGACATGCTTATCACACCTTTTCTAATTATGGAAATAGAGGGGTGCATACCATTGTAGATGTATTGGAATATGAAGAATCGCAAGAATTTTGCGGTGGAGAAAACCCAACTACTGTTCTATTTTGGGATGGTGAAAAACTACACAAAGTGACCACCTTGTATGCGGTATCTGATCCACCAGTTTTTGCCTTCAAAACAATTACTTATCCCAATGAGAATGGGGGCATTCCTTATCGGTTGATCGTAGAAGAAAAAGAAGGTTGGTATGAGGAAGAGACAGAGAAAGAAGTGCTGGAGGTACATAAGAAAATAGCCTGTGTTTGGATAAAAGATGAGTTAGAAGAATTTAAGGTTCTATTGGATAAAAAGAGAGAATAAATGTCTCTGATTTTTTTTAAAACTCTACTCCATAATCATGAAAACACTACTCTTATTGGTGTTTTTATACTTGAACTCTTGCAGTTGGGGCAAAAGGATAACAAACCTACTTATGTTAGTTTAGGGACAAATTTGAGACACCAGTTTAAAATAAACACGGTTACATAAAATTACGCCAATTTTTTGGAGGAGGATAGGCAGGAGCTACCCGCGGAGCGATCAGATTACAAGATACAGTGTATCTTTAACGTTTATTTCTCTTCTATTAAATTAACCGTTGTCCACTGCATGATCTCTGTTAATAAAGGTTGTAAAGACTTTCCTTTATGAGTTAAGGTGTATTCTACTCTAGGTGGAATTTCTGGGTACGATGTTCTCAAAATCAACCCTAAGTGTTCTAAATCTTTGAGTTGTTGTGCCAATACTTTTTGACTAATCCCTTCAATAGCTCTATTTAGCTCATTAAAACGCTTCTTTTCTTGGAGTAGCAATAACCATATAATAACAGGTTTCCATTTGCCTCCAATCTCTGTCATGAAGATGGTAATGGGACACTCGTTGGCCTTGGCGTAATTTTTTTCCATTATTTTTTGTGTAGAAGCGCTTGATAGTGAGTATTTCTGTGTCAAAAGTAATTAAGTTACCTCAAAGTAAGTACTTGACAGCGTGTTTTTAATGCAATAACTTTGTGGGGATGAAAAAATAATATACTCCTCAAATAAAGCTATCATGACAACAAAAACAATTCTAATTACAGGCGGAACATCAGGTATTGGTTTTGCCTGTGCAGCTTATTTATTGCAACATAATTATCAAGTGCTGATCACTGGCCAAAACCCTGAGAACTTAAAAAAAGCACTAGAGCAGTTAGGAGATAAGGCAACAGGTTATCTTTCTGATACGTCTTCTATGCAAGACATTGTACAGTTGGCAAAAAAGGTAAAAGCTACCTTTAATAGAATAGACGGCTTGTTTATTAACGCAGGCATCTTTCAAGCCGCGAGTTTTGAGGCGACAACAGAAGACTTGTTTGATAAGACAATGGGAATCAATTTTAAAGGCGCATTTTTTACCATGCAGCATTTTATTCCATTGCTAAATAATCCCTCTAGTATTGTTCTCAATACCTCTGTGGTCGTCTTTAAATCCTTTAGTAATACGAGTGTTTATACGGCAAGTAAAGCCGCTTTGGAAAGTGTGGCAAAGGTGCTAAACGTAGAATTAAAGGACAAAGGCATTCGCATTAATACCGTTAGTCCAGGAGTAACTCGTACCCCTATTCAACAAAAGTCAGGAATGACAACAACAGCTATTGAGCAATTAATGGATCATTTCTCTGCGGTGGCTCCATTGGGCCGAATCGTAGAGCCTGAGGATATAGCACCTATTGTGGCCTTCTTAATGTCTGATCATTCTTTTGCCTTGAGAAATGCCAAAATTGTAGTGGATGGCGGTTCTACATTATTGTAGGGAATGTTTTGGTTGCTTGTACACTCCCTCAGTTCACTCGTACCAATTATCTTGGATACAACTCGTGTTTGTTTTAGTATTGTGTAACTAACGACTCAAGGGTATAAAAAGAGATTTTATCGTTAGAATATTTTTATCATTTTAACAAACGAAAACTAGATGAACGCATTAACTACACTATTAATTGTTGGCTTGATATCCTGTTTAGGAACATCCACTTCACTGGCTCAGAATGTCACTATCCCCGATTCTACTTTTAAAGCGTATTTGATAGGCAATGTTTTTATTAATACAAATGGCGATACAGCAATTCAGGTTTCCGAGGCTACAGCTTATGGGGGGACCATAAACTGTTTTAATCAAAATATAACAGATTTGACAGGCATAGAGGCTTTTGTGAATTTGACAAGTTTATCTTGCCGCTCTAATCAGTTAACTAGTTTAGATGTGCGCCAAAACACAAGTTTGACAACTCTATATTGTAGCTCTAATCAGCTTAATAACTTAGACCTCAGTCAAAATGTAAATTTGACAACTGTATGGTGTTATTCGAATCAGTTAAGTAGTTTGAATTTGCCTCCAAGTGCAAGTTTGACAAATCTTATTTGCTACTCCAATCAGCTAAGTAGCCTAGATGTAAGCCAAAATAGGGGCCTGACATTTTTAGATGGTGGTTCCAATCAGTTAGCTAGTTTAGACGTAAGTCAAAATACAAACTTAACAGCTCTGAGGTGTGGTTCCAATCAGTTGTCTAGTTTAGATATAAGTCAAAATACAAGTTTAACAGCTTTATATTGTAATTCGAATCCGCTAGGTAGTTTAGAGCTGCGTCAAAATACGAACTTGACAGTTTTAGATTGTAATTCGAATCAGTTGAATAGCTTGAATGTGAAAAATGGTAACAACAGTAATTTTACACTATTCAATGCCAGAAATAACCTCAGCCTAACCTGTATAGAAGTAGATGATTCTACTTATTCTGCTACCAATTGGACGCAAGTAGATGTAGTCGCCAACTTTAGCACCAATTGTAGTATGTTTAATAACATTCAGACTATCAATAAAGCCATCAATTTAAGCGCTTATCCAAATCCAACCACAGCAAGCATTACTCTAGATTTTGGTAAATGTTATCAAGAAGTGACTATTCAAATATACAATGTAATAGGAGAGCTAGTGATGAATCAATCACTAGAGAATAGCTCTAGTTCAAGATTAGAATTGAGGGGAGTGGCAGGGATGTATTTTTTGACTATTCAAACAGAAGAAGGAAGGAAAACATTTCAAGTAATTAAAGAATAAGAATTTACTTGTTTGAGAAAGTTTATTTTAGGAGACAATCTATTAGCGGTTGTCTCTTTTTTTATGTCTTTGATAGTGGAGCGTAAAAAATGTCAGTCGTACACTCCCTCAGTCCACTCGTACAAATTATCTTGGATACAACTCGTGTTTGTTTTAGTATTGTGTTACTAACGACTCAAGGATATAAAAAGAGATTTTATCGTTAGAATATTTTTATCATTTTAACAAACGAAAACTAGATGAACGCATTAACTACACTATTAATTGTTGGCTTGATATCCTGTTTAGGAACATCCACTTTACTGGCTCAGAATGTCACTATTCCTGATGCTAATTTTAAGGCGTATTTGATAGGCAATACTGCGATTAATACCAATGGAGATACGTTGATTCAGGTCTCTGAAGCGACCTCTTTTACTGGGACCATTAATTGTTCTGCTAGCAACATCGCTGATTTGACAGGGATAGAAAGTTTTACCAATTTAACACAACTCTATTGTAGTTCTAATCAATTGACTACTTTAGATGTGACTCAAAATACGAAACTAACAAGATTGTATTGCAGATCAAATCAACTGACGACCTTAGATGTGAGTCAGAATACTCGTTTAAATTACCTTCGGTGTTATTCGAATCAATTAACAACCTTAGATCTCAGCCAAAACACTAGTCTGAGAACGTTAAACTGCTATGGCAATCAATTGACTAGTTTAGATTTAAGTCAAAATGCAAACTTGACGGTTTTAGGAGCTTCTTCAAACCAACTAACAAGTTTGGATGTAACGCAGAACACAAGTCTTACAACAATAGATTGTGGATACAATCAAATCACTAGTTTAGATTTGAGTCAAAACACCAACTTAACCAATATAAATTGCACAACTAATCAATTAACGACTCTAGATGTAAGTCAGAATACCAATTTGACGAGTATTAACATCACTTCCAACCAGTTCAGTAGCATAGATGTCCGTCAGAATACCAATTTAACTAATTTGAACTGTGCGAATAATCAATTGGATAGTATTGATATTCTTCTAAACACTAGTTTGACTACTTTATATTGTAATGGTAATCAATTGACCAATTTAGATCTCAGTCAAAATACTGCTTTGACAAGAATCATATGCCATACAAACCAGTTCACTACATTAGACGTCCGATCAAATACAAGTTTGATAGAACTACAGTGCCAGTCTAATCAGCTAACGGCACTGAATGTTAAAAACGGGAACAATACCAACTTTACACGATTGGTTGCGACAAGCAACCCCAATTTAAACTGTATAGAAGTGGACGATTCTACCTACGCAACAACCAATTGGACTCAAATAGATGCTGCATCTAGTTTTAGTACGAATTGTGGTGTCTGGAACAGTATTTATACAATTAACAACGCGATTAAAGCCACTGCTTATCCAAACCCAACTACAAAGGCATTGACCCTCGACTTTGGTAAAACTTACCAAGAAACAACGATTCAAGTACACAATGCAATAGGAGAGTTGGTGATGAATCAATCGCTAGAGAACAGCTCTAGTTCAAGATTAGAATGGAAAGGAGTAGGGATTTATTTTATTACCCTTCAAACAGAAGAAGGAACAAGGACACTGAAGGTGGTTAAACAGTAAACGCTTGCTTTGTTTTATAAGAGTACTTGTAAGAGACTATCCAGTGCGGATAGTCTCTTTTTTATGTTTTGAAGAGCTAATTGCCAGAAAGAATGGCAAAATGATTAAGAGTTTGTTTAAAATGTATTA
>JBOEFW010000024.1:98556-99727 GCA_050633105.1 Aureispira sp.
CCGATACTAAGTTGAAGTCAGGTTCATAAAGGCTTGTTTTTCATTGATAAAAAAATTAAACAGGCTCTAAGCAACATCTTTAACAGGTTTAGATTTACTGCTATTGATGAAATAAACGCCTGTAAGAAGGATGGCAGCAGCGATCATAGATTGATAGGAAATGACTTCCTCTAAGACTAAAGAACCTAAATAGAGGGCAACGATTGGATTGACATAAGTCGATGTCGCAACCTTCTCAGGAGAAACCGATAAGAGTAAATAATTAAAGGCGGTGAAAGCAATAATACTACCAAAAATAATAAGATAAACCATCGAATAAACGGCTTTATTACTCATTGTTAAAAGAGGCGTTATAGGTTCTTGAAGAACGACACTTATAACAAGCATCATAAGACCACCAAACAGCATTTGATACCCCGTATTGACAAAAGAACCTTCTGGAAGATCAGCTTTAGAAACAAAAATACTTCCATATCCCCACGAAACCAATGAGATAACAACAGCCCCTACTCCCCACAGTTTTTCGGTGGATAGGCTAATCGTATCTTGGTTCATTAATAGGTAAATACCAAGCATTCCTAATGCTGCCCCCAATAGCGATTTTGGAAGAAGTGGCTTTTTTTCTATGAAAAACAACATAAAAATTAGAAGTAGTGGTTGGGTAGAGATTAAAAGTGCTGTAAAGCCACTATCAATATATTGCAAGGCCCAAACAACGCAGCCATTGCCGATGGCTAGAAATAGAAGACCAACAATAGCACTGTTAATTAATTGCTTTTTTGTACTGCGTTTAAACTTTCCAGTGGCAAAAGTAAATAGGAATATCAACACTCCAGCAGCGACAAATCGAATGCCTGCTAACAGAAATGGAGGGAGTTCTTGAACAATTATTTTATTAAATAAATAAGTAGAGCCCCAAATGATGTAAATGGCTATAAAGGCTCCAATAATCAGCAATAGATTTTTATCTTTCATTTTTCAAGGAAGCGATTTAAAACAGTTATTTAGAAGTGATTTTTAAAACCTAAAAACGAAGAATGAGAAAGCTAAACAGTAAAGACTAACCAAAGTTTTGGCATTCGTTTTAATTTTAAAAAAACTTAAAAATATCAAGCTCCTAAAAGAAATAAGGGGATGACGTTAAGTACCTTGTAACAGAAGTTAATTTAAA
>JBOEFW010000025.1:0-35993 GCA_050633105.1 Aureispira sp.
CCCAATACTTTCTCCATCAGAATCCAAGTAGCTAATTTTGATAATGGGGTAATACCCTGGCGCCGTTCCTTCATTAACAACCAAACGAACTAAATGATCGCCATGTCCGACAAACGCTGTGCGGTAGCTATTTCCTTGTTCGACACTTCCGTGAAACAGCTTTCCTAATTCAGAAAGCTCTCTTTTATAATGTTCTTTAGCACTGCTATAGGTCCAATTGTTATTAGAACTACTAGTATTCGTGCTGTTATTAGAATTGTTTGGAGCATTTGCAGCCGCGATTTGTTGTTCTAATAAATCTTGTTCTCTTCGTTTTTCGGCCAACTCATAACGGCGCAATTGTTCTAGTTGTAGGACAGCAGGTTTGTATTTTTGGGCAGCGGCTAAACGCAACCATTTTTCCGCTTCTTTGTCATTTTCCTCTGCACAAAGCTCTTTGAGGTAAGTCATTGCTTTTTCATATTGTGCCTCTGCAAAATTTTCATCTAATCCTTTTTGCAACCACTCCATCCCCGTTGTACAAGATTGCCCAATTCCTGTTCCATCTCTATAGTACTCAAATAAACCTACATAGGCTGATTTACTATCTTGAAGCGCCGCTTCTTTCATTAATCGAAATGCCATGAATACATCCTTATCAACCCATTTGCCTTTCTTATACAAACGAGACAAGGTAATACAAGCATCTGGAAAACCTTGGGTAGCCGCTTCTTTTAGCCATTTCACTCCTTTCTCAGGGTTCTTCTTCAGTGATCCATCTCCATCTCTGTGCAAAAAGAACAATTGCCACATACAGAACGGCACGCCCATTTCTGCCCCTTTTTGATTGACAACAATTTTATCCTCTATTTCCGCTCTATTTTTTGTTCCTCTACTGGCATAATTAATCGCTATCATTTGATAAGCATCCTTCTCCCCTAGTGCTCCTGAACGCCTGTAATAGGCGTTTCCTTCTTGAATATCGGTAAAGGTTCCATAACCTGTATTGTAACAATAGCCCAATAAAAAATTGGCCTTTTTGGAGCGATTGAAATCAAATTGGGGAGAAGCCTCCAATTCTTTTAATGTCTTAAAAAAGGCTTTGGGATTGTCTCTATGTGGTGCAATCGCCTCTTGGACTTGATCGTCTAATTCTTGTGGGGTTTGTGCTTGAATATTGATCGTTAAGCAAAGGAAAAGAAGTAAGTAAGTGTATGGCATCATGGTTAAAAATGGTTTAACTTTTCTAGTGTTGTTCTGCACAAAAGAATCAAGGGTTCAACTTTAAAATTAGCTGTCTACACAGGGACATGATTTGTGCCAAACTTTTTTATCTATAGTTTTTTCTAACTAAAGTCAACAGCCATTGATCCTGCCCATGCGTTGATGACTAGAGAAAACCCTACTTATTAAAACTTGGGGAATCCTCTAACGATAAAAACATCGTATCAAGATGCCTTTGTAAGGCAGTCTAAAGTAAAAGAATTGAGCTGACCGCTACTATTATTTGGGGGATGTGCTCAATATACAATCCTATTCTTAATAAGGGCCAATCTCCATAAGTTGTATTACCAGAATAAATGAGCTTGCTTATTAGACTTTATTATTTCATCAAATACTGAATCGTTATGAGTAATGCTACTACTATTTCAAGTCCAATCTATACCATACAAGGTTCTATTAAAACCACTGACAATAACAAAGGTGCTTTAGAACTTCCAGTGATCGCCTATTACAAAAAAAATGCATCTAATAAGGCAAAAACAAGCATAAAGAGGAAGATTATTTTCTAGGAATTGGAGTCACTAATGCAAAAGGAGAATTTTGTCTTCACGTTGACTATCATAAATTCAAGCCATTGTTTAGCAAAAAACTAAATCTATTCCTCCTTATCAAAGATGGTGGACACGAACTAGAGATTTAAAAAAGTAATCGTCCTACAATAGATAATGTAATTCATGTCCTCTATGAGGGGAAAGAGGTTTCTCTCTCTATAAAGAAGAGCAGCGTAAAACAGCTGCCACTTTACTACAAAAAAAGAGCAAGACCAATAAAAATTAGTCTTGCTTTCTTTCTTTCTTTTCTTAAAAAATACTACTTCACAATAGTAATTTTTTGATTATCTATAATTCCTGTTGTTGTTTCTACTTGTAAGAAGTAAGTCCCTGTGGTTAAATCTGAAACATCCAATTGTTGGCGGCTGTCCTGCCCATCTCTAGTGGTGTTCTTCAACACTCTGCCTAAAGCATCTATAATACGAATCGTATAAATTTCTTGAATATCGGGCAACTCTAAGTGCAAGGTGTTCTTTGCTGGATTCGGGAACACGTTAACAGCATTCGCACGATCAAATTCAAGCACTTTAGTTGGGCTATAATCACTGACCCCTGCGTAATCTACTTGATGAATTCTATAGTAGTTATACCCAAATAAAGGATTCTCATCAATATAGTGGTACTCTGCAAAATTCTCATTTTGTGTTACTTCAAAACAAACAAGGTTTTCAAACGTCTGCCCATCACTACTGCGTTGTAAACAATATTTATCGCCTGCCTGCTCGTTCGCTACTTCCCAAACAATGTCTGCCGTTTGTTCAATTTTGTTTACATCAAAACGCAATAGATCTAAGGGCAAAGATGCTTGCCATATAATATCGCCCAAGGTAAATGGACTAAAAGACGTCACAAAATCTGACTGTATAGTTCCACGAGTTACTGTCCCTGCAATAATAGGAGCATTCCCTTCTAATTCCCATTGGTCAGTTAGACTTGGCGCTTCTGTAAAGAAATGTGCCACACGCAAACTACTCATGGTAATGACATCACTATGAGGTCCCCAATGCAACGTCACTAAAAGATTTTCTCCTGATCCACCAGTACGCTCATCCAAATCCCAATATTCTAGACGACTGACATGATCTAGCTCCATCGTATTACGGGTATAATCACCATAACCACTATTGTGGTACTCTGCGACAAAAGGTTCTCCGAAATGAAAGCGCGTTTCAATTCCAATAGGACCATAAATATTATCATCTCCTGTAGGATAAGTAAAAACTGTTGGTGTTCCTGTAAAGGTTTCTTTGACGACTGGCCCATCTACGTGGCTAATATCAGAGGCTCCAGTAGCTGTAGCATCTTCTTCAAAAGTCAAGTAAGTGAGATTAGTTGTTTGCACAATTCCACGGGTAAATAATAAGTCGTTCTCGATGACCATATCACTGGCATTGTTCTGTAAAAAACCTGTTGGTTTGTTCACGACTACATCATGAAAACGTTCACTGTTTGCCGCCTTATTTACTTGCTGTGAAACATTTCCTACAAATTCTACGGTACTTTCTCCCTCTCCAAAGCCATCTACCACATTGTTATCGGTCCAGTCTCCATGTAAGCGCAAACGGCCATCAGGGGTGTTTGTTCCATCGTCGTAATTCAATTGCCCATCAGCATTAATCAACAAAGAACCCAATATTTCCATTCCTGCTCCTATGGTTCCTCCTTGATTATTGTGGAAAATAGAGGTTGCTCCCGCTCCATTTCCACCAATAATGACATCACCAAGCACTTGCATTAGGTTGGCATTAGTATTAATATTAAAGACTTCTACTGCTCCTGTTCCTGTCGCCCCAATAGAAAAGTTTCCTTTAATCGTTGCAAAGCCACTTGCTCCTCGGAAAAACTCTGACACATTGGAGAAGCTATAATTTCCATTAGTAGATTCAAAGTACAAGTTGGGATAAAACATATTAATAGTAGACACCACTACATTGGTACTGTTCCCTGTGAAACGATAAATCCAAGTGGCCGTAACAGGTACCGTTGCAATCCCTCCTTCATAGTTATCTCGGTATTGCGCAACAGAGCTTGAACCTGTTTTAACAACAGTTCCATTTGCCCCATAGATCCAAGTTCCTCCATTTGTAGCGAAGTTAATACCATTGGTACCACCATTTCCATTATCTGTTAGCAAACCATCTACTTGTAGATCTACTCCTAGACCATTAGCAAATTCTAGAAGAATATTATTAGCAATAATGAGTTCTCCATTGGCCTCAATAACCACTTCATCGACTAATAAATCGCTAGCGACAGTCACTTGATGTGTTGCTAGAATATGAATATAATCACTGTTGTCTGCAACAGGATAGGTACAAGTCGGAGACCAGGGTCCTGCTGCGGAACTAGCGGTTTCCCAAGTTGTAGAATTTATCCAATTTCCTGTTCCTACAGAACGGAAAAAACGATCCGCAGTTAAATCAAATTGTATCGCCTCTGAAATCGCACTACAATTGCCATTTTCTGTTACTTGACAATAGAACTGGTAGCCATCATAAGGCGTCATTGTTCCTGAAATCTGTAAGTTATTTGTTGTTTCCCCAGCAAACGTTACCCCTGGGAAATCCGCTGCTGTAGCAAGGGCCCAACCAGTTGTTGCTCCATCATTTGGATTAAAAAACCATTGGAAGGTTAATGGTCCTCCATTAGAAGGCGTAGCAGCAATCGTTAAATTGATGCCACAGGTATTTGCATCTGTTGGCTGTGTTGTAATAACAGGAGCATTACCTGCTGCCGTTACATTATAAAGGCCTAAATCTGCATCATCTCCAATAGCAGCCGTTGTCCACTCATTCACATCAAAAGCAGGATTAGGTCCTGTCACATTCAAATTTCTACGATAGATATATCCTCTAACACCGATTACCGCGTCATGAAAATCATCAATGATTGCTCCTGTTGCTGTCAACAACAATTCTAAACGGTCATTGGCATTAAAACCTGCGGTTGTACCTACAAAAACAAAATCTTCCAGCCCTGTTCCACCTGTTCCTACACGACCAACCAAGACTTGCCCAGGGGCAATGCTAGATCCTACTCCTGTTGTAGGAAACGTATAGCTGTGCGTAGGAGCAACCGAACCAATATTACCAAATCGATCAATTTGGTACAAAGTCAAATCGATAGTAGCACTAGTTCCATTGTATAACTCAATGTATCCCAAAGAACCACCGTTGTTATCATACACTTCACTAATCAATAAATCTCCAAAAGAAGTACCACAAGAAGCAGCACTTTCAATAACAGTAAAGATACCTGCTGTTACAGCACAAGTACTTTCGGTTACAACAATATTCCCTGTTGTTACTGTAGCGGGAGCTGTTGCAATCAATTCTGTTGTACTTACAAACTGTACACTAGTCGCTGCAACACCATTAAAAGTTACGGTGGAACTATTGGTAAAACCAACGCCTGTCAGACGCACTTCGGTACCGATAGGACCACGATTGGGTGCATAACCAATAACACTATGGATACAACTTGTTGTAGGGTCTCCTTGTAAGATAAAATTATCAAGAGCGGCACGATCTGAGCCACCGTTTTGATCCACTAAAACTTCTAACCCTACAGTAGAAGTTCCATTAGGAATTGTTATCACCTCTGTAACATATCCTCCTGTAGAAGTAGCTCCTGTTCCACTTCCCATAGGTGTTCCTGTTCCTCCATTAATCATTTGCACCTGAGCTTGTGCTACTCCATCAATAATAACCGTATAAAATATATCATCGCCATTGTCAAAACCTACAATATCATAATCAAAATTGATAGTTACGTTGGTAAAGCCTACAACAGAAGTGCTAGCAAAAAATAAGGTCTCTCCATTCGCATTACCACAGTTTCCTGTCAAATCTTGCACCGCCCAAAAAGAAGCGCCCTCTGAAGGAACCAAGGTATTTAGACCTGTAGAAAAATCCCAAATATCTCCAGAAATATTACAAGGAAGCCTAGAAAAGGTCAAGCCCCAAGTATCAGTGGGCGCTTGTTCGAAGCTTTGAAACGCGATCTGTGTTTGGGCGTGAATCGTGGGGGCGACTAAGCAGCATAAAAGGCTGCATAAGAGTACAATTGTTTTCATATTGATGGTTGGTTTGGTGGTGGTAAAATTAAAGATTATTACCAATGACCTTTTAAAGACCACAAAAATAGTGCTTTACTTGTATTAACAACAAAAAGGGTGTATTAGTTAATTGTTAAGCTTTTTAGTTAGAAACTTGACAATCAATTATATAGCTTATTAAATCGTATGGATATTGCTTCGTTATATATTAGGGTAGTTTGTTTTAGTAGGGGAGTAAAACAAAAAAGAAGCAATTTCAGTAAAGGTACTGAAATTGCTTCTTATATTCTATCTTAATTCTGATAATTAACAGAATGAGAGTCTTTTATGCGTTTGCTAGTAAACTTTCTAATGCATGGTTATACACTTCGATTGGACGCATAGCAGCCGCTACTTTTTCTTCATTAGGGAAATAGTAACCTCCAATTTCTAGTGCATCCCCTTGGATATCATTCAAGGCTTTCACAATTTGGGCTTCATTCTCTGCTAATGTAGCAGCTAATTTACTAAAACGTGCTTTGAGTTCTGGCAAACGATCTTGTGCAGCTACTTGCTCTGCCCAATACAATGCCAAATAGAAATGACTTCCACGGTTGTCTAGTTCATTAACTTTACGAGAGGGTGATTTTCTATTCAACAATAATTTTTCCGTTGCTTCATCCAATGCTTCTGCCAAAACTAAGGCTTCGTTGTTGTTAAAGGTATTTCCTAAGTGTTCTAGAGATACAGCTAAAGCCAAGAATTCACCCAAAGAATCCCAACGCAAGTGATTTTCTTTTGTAAATTGTTGTACATGCTTAGGTGCTGATCCCCCAGCTCCTGTTTCAAATAAGCCACCACCATTCATCAAAGGAACGATGGATAACATTTTAGCAGAAGTTCCTAATTCTAGAATAGGGAATAAATCTGTATTGTAATCCCTCAATACGTTTCCAGTAACAGAAATGGTATCTTTTCCGTCTTTGATACGCTCTAGTGAGAATTCCATTGCTTTTCTTGGAGATAGAATATGAATCTCTAGGCCATTTGTATCGTGTTGTGGCAAGTAAGCATTTACTTTTGTAATCAATTGAGCATCATGCGCACGCTCTGCATCCAACCAAAAAACAGCAGGTGTTTGAGACGCTCTAGCACGCGTAACTGCTAATTTGATCCAATCTTGGATTGGGGCATCTTTTACTTGACACATTCTCCAAATATCTCCTGCTTCTACTTCATGCTCAATTAATGCGTTTCCTTCTGCATCAACAACACGCATTGTTCCAGCTTCAGATAATTCAAAAGTCTTATCGTGAGAACCGTATTCTTCTGCTTTTTGAGCCATCAAACCAACATTAGGAACAGTTCCCATTGTTGTAGGATCAAAAGCACCGTGTTTTTTACAAAACTCCACTGTCGCTTGGTAAATGCCAGCATAGCTACTATCTGGAATGACAGCTTTTGTATCTTGTTGTTTTCCTTCTTTGTTCCACATCTGACCTGAAGTACGAATCATAGCAGGCATAGACGCATCAATAATTACATCACTAGGAACATGTAGGTTAGTAATTCCTTTATCAGAATTAACCATCGCTAAATCAGGGCCATTTGCATAAGCAGTATTCAAATCTGCTTCAATAGCACTGCGTTGGTCTGCTGGTAAGTTTTGGATTTTGGCCACCAAATCACCCAATCCATTATTAACATCTACTCCTAATTCATCTAAAATAGCTCCATGTTTCTCAAATACATCGTGAAAGAAAACACGAACGGCGTGACCAAAAATAATCGGGTCAGAAACCTTCATCATGGTTGCCTTCATGTGCAAAGAGAACAAAACACCTTGTTCTTTTGCTTCTTTGATTTCTTGTGCTAAAAAGTCCAACAATTGGCTTTTGCTTAAGAAAGTACCATCAATAACTTCTCCTTCTTGAATCGGAAAAGCTTCTTTTAATACGGTTACTTTTCCTTCTTTATTCACATGCTCAATGCGTACATCTGTCGCCTTATCTAGGGTAACTGATTTCTCATTAGAGCGGAAATCACCTTTGCCCATAGTGGCTACATGTGTTTTAGAATCTGCTGACCAAGCCCCCATAGAGTGAGGATTGTTTCTAGCATATTTCTTTACAGGCTTTGGAGCACGGCGATCAGAGTTTCCTTCTCTCAAAACAGGGTTTACAGCAGAACCTTTAATTTTGTTGTAGCGTTTTTGGATAGACTTTTCTTCGTCTGTGCTAGGATCTTCTGGATATTCAGGCAAGGCATAACCTGCCGCTTGTAATTCTTTGATTGCAGCAGCTAATTGAGGAACAGAAGCGCTAATATTAGGCAATTTGATCACATTTGCTTCTGGCTTCAATACTAATTCTCCTAATTCAGCTAAAGCATCAGGTACACGCTGTTCTTCGGTAAGATAGTCTGGAAAATTAGCCAAGATGCGGTTTGCCAAAGAGATATCGCTTAGCTCAATCTCAATGCCTGCTGCACCAGTAAACGTTTTGATGATGGGCAAAAGGGAGAAGGTCGCCAAGAATGGCGCTTCATCTGTTTTGGTATAAACAATTTTTGCTTTGTTCTTTTCCATGTTTCTTCCAGTTTTAAGCAACAGTTGATACTGTTAAAGAAGACTTTAATAGGTCCTCTAGAAACAGTAATATAATGATTGTAATTAACGCAATTAGCAAGTTATAATTTGCTGTGCGCTTGGTTATTCGGGCGAATATACGCTTTTTTACGAATTTTTTCTAGCCCTATCAAGAGGAGATTCTACTTCTATAAAGTAGTTTTTCTTAATCCTTGATGTTGGTGTCTAGGGATTAGGGATGGGCGTGAGTTGAATTTTTTCCCAAGTACCTAAGCTGGCATTGGGATTTCTGCGCATACGAGATTGCTGGGGTTGTTGTAAGCCTGTTTGTGGGTTGTTTTGAAATAAGGAATTACTAGGCTGACCATTACTAGTAATAGGATTCGCTACATCATCAAATAATCCTGGATCTTCATCTGCATTGGGGGCAGGAGAATTGATCTTTATTCCCAAGCTAATCACTTCATTGTATTGGAGGGAGCGATCGTATAATTGTGTGAAGGGAATTTTGATTTCTATGAGCATGGCTCCCAGCTGATCAAAACCCATCGCTGTTTTGAGATCCTTAGAGGCAAGGTTACTCACTCGGATGCGCTCTTTAGGATCTTCTTCTACAAAACCTAACAATTCAAACTCTTGTGCCATCGTGGCATAGAGTCTATTAAAAGCAGCTCTATCTAATTCTCCTCCATTAGATGCTTCAAAGGCCGCTCTATTAATTTCATCTTCTGTTAAAGGCAATGGATAACCAATTCCAATTTTCTCTTTGCGCTTCCCCGTTGTATCTGTATAAACCGTCATGCCCAATACCATAATACGCTGTTGCATTCCTCGATCAGATACCCGAATACCAATATATAGGTTGTCTTTGTCGTGTCCTAAATTATACTGAAAAACACCATATTCTTTGGCTTGTGATAAGGGAGTCGCCCAATCTTGTAATACCCCATCTATTTTGGGAGCCGCTTCTTTTTTATAAGAATGAAGCCTTGTTAAGTCGTTAACAGACTGGCAGCCTGTAACCCCAAAAGAAAGTATCAAAAGACCAAGAGACAAACGAAGAAGGAAATTCATAGAGTATGTGTGCCATTAATTTTGAATAAAAGAGTTGTCTATCGCAAGACAACCTCAAAGGCAAAGGTACAAAATCTATTAGTAGCGATCTTTTTTATCTTCTCGCAGTAAACGCTCCACACGACTTTCTAAACTTTCAACTTCACTATCATACTTAATACGAGTCCCCTGTTCTTCGCCAACAGAGCTAGAAACATTAGAAGCATTTCCAAAAATATTATAGATTGTTCTAAAAAACAGAAAGACCACAAATGGAGTAAACAAAATAAAAGCACCAAAGGTCGCCAATAGACCTTTATAGAGCTCCTCATTATATAAGGCCATAATTTTATTCCCCAACCTCAAGACCAAATCTCTATTGGCAAATAATAAGATTAAAACAATAATAGGAACAATAAGCGCTGCCAGAGCACGCAATAAAAACAGTCCTAAGATAACAATAAGGACAACACTTAAAGCTGATTTCCAAGGGGCTGTTCTTTCTTCCTGACTAAAATAATCTTCTTTCATAGTTATTAAATTGCTTGATTTAGTTGTTTACTGAAAAACAAATGATTAAGATGTTGTTTTTTCCACTTCACGATCTTTTATCTAAAAAAAATGTCTATTTTTATTGGCCGTTATTTTAAGGTATAATAGACAAATTTGTAGTTGTA
Organism: Aureispira sp.; assembly: GCA_050633105.1. Classification (GTDB taxonomy): domain Bacteria; phylum Bacteroidota; class Bacteroidia; order Chitinophagales; family Saprospiraceae; genus Aureispira. Next base: position 10,168 of record JBOEFW010000025.1, read on the forward strand.
GTTGTGTGTGTAAATACGTAACTTTGTAACAACTTACATGGTTGCATAAGTTCCAAAAATATTTTGTTAGGCTAACATTTTATACTGAAGTATACTTTGGCTTGGTATTAGAAATAGTCAAAGTATTTTAAGTTCTTTTTTCTAAAAAGGAACTCTTCCTCCGTATTTCTTACAATATAAACTATTCATTTCCTCTTTTTCTTTCTTATGAACAACGACAACGATTTACTTGAACTTAACGATGGTAATCATGACGCTGCAGACACGATCAATACAAAAAAGGAAGCCCTCTCTATTAATTTACTTGGTGTTATCATAGTATTAGGTTTTTTAGTAGTTATTGGGATGATTTTTTTAAAAAACGCCTCTAACAATCATATCAGTAGAGATGTTATTTTATTGCGCCAGGTAGAACTACTTAATATTTTAAAAACAAGTAGAAACCAACAAGAGATGCAATATGTAGTGAACGAGTATGACAGCTTAGCACTCATCTTAGAACAAATAGACAACCGCTAGCCTCTATTTTTATTAAAACAAACTGTTCCTCTAAGAGGAGCTGGTTAAATAAAAATCGCCACACNNGTGTGGCGATTTTTATTTAACCGTAAACAACTCTGTTGTTTATGGATTGTATTTACTAACACGTTGTGTACGGATGATATTCCCACTATTGTCTAGCATTCTTACCATATAAATACCTCTTGGCAAACGACTCACATCATATTTCTGTCCAGAGTAAGAAACAGAGAAACGTTGTAACTGACGGCCTACCACATTATAAACCTCTACTGTTTTGACCGCATCATAGTCGTCTTTCAAATACATGAATTCTGTCACAGGATTTGGATAAATCTTAGGCGCTCCCGTTTCACGGCTTACCCCTGCAACACCTCTTGGGTTACCCTGTGCAGCACCACTGAACGTAATACGTTGTTGACTCTTTTCTTTTTGCCCTTCTACATATAGTACTAATTCTAAGTGCCCCATTCCTTCTTTTCCATTTGGACGGAAAGAAACCTTAAAATCATGTAAAACTTCGTTGGGTTGTAATTTAAATGTTTTGGTTTGCACCAAAGAGGTGTAGCATTGCTGATCGCAAACGACTGCTTGCCAACCTTCGGATAGGTTCGTTTTTTTGATCTCCCAACGCAATTCTAAGGAGCGGTTGCTCAAGTTGCGTATAGCTATGCTGGGAGCGACCTCACGATCTATAGTTCCCTGTTGGGTCGCATAAGTCGTAGAGATATGGAAGCCATTTTGTGCTTGTAGAAATACAGTGACTGAAAGAAATAATGCTATAAGTATAGTTTTTAACATAGGCTGTTTCTTGTCTGAAGAAAGTTAATCAATAGTAAGGGCTTAGTATATTTCCTAGCAAAAACTATGTCTAAGATGTATTCATGCATACTTAATATACTAAAGACTGCTGTAAATCTACAGTTTTTATGAGTTTTTTTAAGTATTTGCTGGCTATATTGAAGAATATTATGAACATAAGGCCATATTTGGAAATAACACTCCCCTTTTCACAAAGGTTCCCCCTCTAGTATAAAAAACAACTCTCTCTTACTCTCTACAAAACTAGTTGTCACAAGAAAGAAAAAAGCCCGAATAATATTTTGTCAAAATTGTATTTTATAGAAAACTTCTTTTAAAAAAGTATGAGAGTATGTAATTTGTTTCTTAACTTTGGTTTAAGCTTATGTACATTCCTTTATATTTTCATGTATTAATCAAGACAATTTTAAGTTTATGAGAAATTTTATCTTACTTATTGCTTCTTTAACTTTGGCTTTTTCAGTCAATGCTCAAATTCCAGCAACACCATTGATTGAGCACTTTACACAAGCATCTTGTCCTCCTTGTGCTTCTCTTAATCCAACCATGTATGCGTCCTTAAATACATTTAGCCCTACTGGTGCTGATTATGTTAAGGTCACCTACCAAACATCTTGGCCTGGTGTAGATCCAATGAATGCCTCTTATCCTGCTGGCCCTAATGACCGTCGTACAATCCATGGGGTAACAGGTGTTCCTAATGCAACGTTGAATGGTAGTGCTCCTGGGAACCCTACTGTAGTTGTAACTGGTCCTACATTAACTACTGCTGCTACTCGAATGAGTGACATTGAGATGATTGCATCTCATACTTATGGAGCAGGTAGAGATATTAACGTAGAGATTACCCTCAAAAACGTTAGTATGAATACAGTAACTGCTGGTAAAACACTTATTTCTGCAATGACAGAGAAAGAAGTAAACTATGCAACAGCTCCTGGTACAAATGGTGAAGTAGATTTTTTCTATGTAGTACGTGATATGTACAACGCTTCTACTGGTGCTTCTGCTACTACAGGTTTGACGCTTCCTGCTATGAACCCAGGTGATTCTATGACCTACACTTTTACAGCTACTGCTCCATCTTACATTCGTGTTTATGATGAGATTGGATTTGCATTTTTCGTAGAAGATGGTGCTGGTGGAAATGTATTACAAGCTACTTATAGTACCCCTATTGCTATTGCTGCTCCTTTAGATGTATCTACTGCTAGTGCAGTGTTTGCTGGAACAACAGCTGATTTCTGTGATAATTCTTTAACTCCTGCATTTACTGTTACTAATGCAGAAGCTGCTGCTATTACTTCTATCGAAGCAAACTATACTATTGGTACAGGTACTCCTGTTCCTGTAACTGTTAGTGGTTTAAACTTGGCTCAAGGTCAATCTACTACTGTTACCTTCCCTGCTACAACTGTTCCAGTTGGTTCTGCTAACATTACTTATAGTATTGTTGGTTTAAATGGTGGAAACCCAGATTACTCTGCTGTAAACAACATGGGGTTAACTGGTAGCAGAATTGTTATGTCTCCTACTGCTGTAGCGACAACAATCAACACTGTTTTTGATGGTCTGGCACTTGGAGCTCCTACTCCTACTAATGCTGTTGCGGATAATCCAAATGGGATTCGTGCTTATGCAGTTGATAATACAATTTCTACTGCTGTCACTTGGAATTTAGGTGGATTTGGTAACTCTAATGGTTGTTTCCGTTGGGATTATTACGGTATTGCTAATGGAGAAAGTTCTAGAATCATTTACGAAAAAATCGACATGACTGCTGCCAATGCAACCACATCTTGGTTGAAATGGTCTACGGCTTATGCACAATACACAACAGAGCCTGATCGTCTAGAAGTATTAGTTTCTACAGATTGTGGTTTAACTTGGACTGGTCTTTACAACGAAGCTGGTGCAACTTTATCTACTGCTCCTGCAAATGGTACTGCTCGTTTCTACCCTACTGTAGCACAATGGAGAACGGATTCTATTTCTTTGACTCCTTACTTGACTTCTACAGAATTAATGATTGCGTTTAAAGGTACTAGTGCTTTTGGTAATGCTCTATATGTTGATGATATCCGTACAGAGTTTGAAGGTACCATCAATGTAAATACAATTGAAGCGCCTACTACTAGCTTCTCTGCTTATCCTAATCCTGTTAAGAATACATTGAACTTGAACTTTGAAGTAGCTAATGCAACTGATTTGAACATTTCTATCAAGAATGCTTTAGGTCAAACTGTACAACAAGTAGCTAATGAAAGTTTCTTAGGAGAGTCTACTTTACAGGTAAACACTAGTAAACTAGCAGCAGGCGTATACTTCGTCAATGCTGTAAGTGACAATGGTGTAATTACTAAGCGTTTTGTAATCAAACGATAGATAATTTTTTGTTCCTTTGCAGGACAATACTATAGTATTAACGGGTTGTATCAAGGTGCGTATAGCATTTGGTGCAACCCCTTTTCATAATTTTACTTTCACTAAAATTCTTCTTATGAGATCTATTCTTTTATTAGTAGCACTTTGTGGCCTCTTCTTTACAGCCTGTGAGCCTGACGAACAACCTGCTACTTTTTCTATAGAAGTGACACCTAAAACATTTAATGAAACAGTTAGCCCAACTGGTTCTAAAGTCATGACAGCAAGTATTACAAATAACAGTACTGTTGCTGGAACAGTAGATTGGAGTTTCACAGAAACTCAAGTAATGACTGGTTGGTCCTATAATGTTGTTGCTAATAATGTTTCACAAAGTGGTACAACAGGTTCTTTTGAGCTAGCAGCAGGTGCTTCTATCGATGTAACAGTATCTGTCATGCCTAATGCGATTGCAGGTACAGGCAAATCTTCTTTGGTTTTCAAAAATGGTAGCGAAGATTTAGAAACGATTACTTATGAAGTTAAAGCAATGATAACTGGTCCTAAATTTTCTCTGTCTACAAATAGCGAATCAGGTACTGCTGTTAAAACTGCTCCAAAAACAGAGTACAAGTCTAAAGTCAAAAACCTAACAGGTAGTGATTTAAACTTAACTTGGGTAAGAATTAATGATAGTAATAATCCAGGTGCTTGGGTCATTGATGTATGTGACATTGTACAATGCCATATTCCTACAGTAAATACCTACGACATTACCGTTCCTGCTAATGGAGAATTTGATCTAAAAATTGGTTTTGATGTAGGTGGAAGAGCTGGTACAGGCGCTGCTACTGTTGATCTATATGAGACAGGTGATGTAGGAACAACACAAGTATTTACAGCTAGCCATACTGCTACCAACTAAGCAATAAGGTTTTGTTGTTACCAACAACAGAGGGAGCATCTACTGTAGTAGATGCTCCCTCTTGTTTTTTTATATCGAAGTGGTACTTATTCAGCGGTTTTTCTTTCTCGGCCACCCTTGCGTTTTTTTTCTTTTTTCTTCTTCATCTCTCCATCCCAAAGTACAAATTTAGCCGCTCTCATCAGTTGCTTATCTTCTGCACTCACACCATTTTCCTTCGCTCTAGCTGCTCTCTTTGTTCTTTTCTTTTCACGTTGAGCTGCTATCTTTTGCTGCTCCTCTGCGGTTGTATACTGCTCAATAATCGCCTTTTTCTTTTCGCTCCACTCTTTCTGTTGCTTTTCCAAAGAACGCATGATTCCATCAAGTGTCGTTTGCTGAGCCTCCAAAAAAGGACGCATAGCAATTAATAAAGCTTTTTGCTTTTCGCGAATAGGTGCCAAAACCGTTTTAGAATCGACTTCCTTCCCTGCTTTACGATCCTTTTTGAGTTGTTGACGTACTGCTTTAGCTTCAGCTTTTAAAGCCTCTTTCTCTTGACGCTTCTCTACTAAATAGGCTTTGTCTTCAGCAGACAACTGCCCCATAAAATCATCATACATTGCTTTCTTCGCAGGGTAAATTTCTTTCTCCTGTAATTCCTTTAAAGCGGCTTTAGCTTCAGGACTTAATTTTGATTTTCCTTTTTTCCCTTGTCCTTGTGCTAATACCATTGTTGATAACAACATCATTAACAACCCTATTAATCCTACATTTTTCATATTGTATGTGTTTTTAAGTTTTCTTTTTATTTTAATTTGGAGGGTAGCCTTTTACGAACTACACCCTTTAGAGTCCTTCTAATACCAAAGGTTTAATTGGCCTATATTTTTTTTCAAAAAAATATTTTAGTCGGAACAATGTCTTAAATAGTCTATTTTGAATGTATTTAAGGAGTAAAAATTGGTTTCTCCTTTAGACTACCTTATCTTTGATAGCTCAAATCTTCATTCAGTTTTATTATGCAACAAGAATACAATCAGTACACAGAGGAGCACCATCAAGTATGGGCATTGCTCTACGGCAAACAAATGGACTTACTAACAAGCCGTGCTACCGCCACCTATCTACAGGGTATAGAAACTGTCCAATTTTCTCCTACTCATATTCCACGTTTTGAAGTAATCAACAAAGCGCTCAAAGCTTTAACAGGCTGGCAAGTTTATGCTGTACCAGGAATTATTGATAACAAGCCTTTTTTTGAGCTACTAGCAGAACGCCAATTTCCAGCGACTACTTGGATGCGGACGTTAGCCCAACTCAAATACATTGAGCAACCTGATATGTTTCACGATGTATTTGGACATGTACCCTTGTTAAGTGAACCTCATTTTGCAGAGTTCCTAACTGGCTTGAGTCAAATTGCTTTGCGTTATATTGATTCTCCAACAGCTGTAGAAATGATGGCTAGAATTTATTGGTATACCATAGAGTTTGGGCTTATTCGGGAGAAGGGTGATCTACGAATTTATGGCGCTGGAATTTTATCTTCTCCAGGAGAATCTGTTTATTCTTTGAGCGAAGAACCCATACATTTGGCGTTTGATTTAACTCAAATTTTAGAAACACCTTATATCAAGAATCAATTCCAAGCACAATACTTTATTATCAACAGTTATGAACAACTCTATGATAGTCTAGAAGAACTAGAACGTTTGATAGGACAATTGGTAAAAAATGAGGTGCTCATTGAAGATGGACAAACCTTTTCTATGGCCACTTTATTGAGTACGGTTTCATGATCGACTTATTGGATTACCCCATTGCATTCGAAACAGCAGCTTTTGTTCAGCTGAACGAACTGCTTCGTCATGCCCAGTATTCTAAGGTAGTTGTCTTATTAGATGACAATACAAAACAATACTGTTGGCCCATTCTCCAACAGGCACTACAAGCTTGGGCACCAGCTACTCTTGTAGTGCCTGCAGGAGAACAACACAAAAATATAACGACCTGCCAACATATTTGGCAGCAACTTATGGCCTTAAAAATAGATCGAAAAGCCTTGCTCATCAATTTGGGAGGAGGAGTTCTCGGTGATATGGGTGGTTTTTGTGCCTCGACGTTCAAGCGCGGCTTAGATTTCATTCAAATTCCCACAACTCTTCTGGCACAAGTAGACGCCTCTGTAGGAGGAAAATTAGGCGTAGACTTTGAAGGCGTCAAAAACAGTGTTGGTTTATTTGCTGCTCCAAAAGCAGTTTATTTACATCCTGCCTTCTTCCAAACCTTACCCAAAGAGGAACTATACAGTGGCTATGCTGAAATGATCAAACATGCCTTGTTACAACAGACAACACACTGGCGCGCCTTCTTACCAACTCATTTCCCCCCTCAAGATTGGCAAGAGAGTATAGAAGCCTCCATTGGAGTCAAAAAAGCAATTGTAGCGCAAGATCCTTTAGAACAAGGAATGCGCAAGCAACTTAACTTGGGGCATACGATTGGTCATGCTGTAGAAAGTCTAAGTTGGGAAACTCAACAGCCTTTATTACATGGAGAAGCGGTTGCTTTAGGAACCCTTATGGCAGCGTATTTGAGTTGGCGGTTATTAGATTGGCCCTTAGAAGAATTACAAAAACTCAACGATTACATCAGGAGTTTGTATACCTCTTATGACTTGTCTATGTTAGACCTAGAAGCCATTTGGCAACTGGTTTTACAAGATAAAAAGAACAGCCACCAACAAGTCTCGTTCACCTTATTGCAAGCTAACGGAAGTGTTGCCATCAATCAGGCCGTTTCTAAAGCCTTGGTAGAAGAAGCCTTACTTTATTATCAAAGTAATCAATTGCCTACACTGTAGCATACTTCCCCTCTTCTTTCCCTTCTATTCTAAAACACACCTTGTTTAAACAACAACACTATGGCAGGCAATAGCTTTGGCAAATTATTTAAAATAACCACTTTTGGAGAATCACATGGACGTGGTATTGGAGTTGTTATTGATGGCTGCCCAGCAGGGGTAGTAATAGATTGGAAAGCCGTTCAAAATCAACTAGATCGCCGCAAGCCTGGACAATCCAAAATTGTCACACAACGCAAAGAAGAGGATGAATTCGACATCCTATCTGGCATCTTTGAAGGAAAAACGACAGGAACCCCCATCACACTTTTTATTGCCAATACCAATCACAAAGTACGCGATTACGATCACATCAAGGAGAAATTTCGGCCTTCTCATGCTGATTATACCTATCAGGAAAAATATGGCCATCGCGACTATAGAGGGGGCGGCCGTTCTTCCGCTCGGGAAACTGCCGCGAGAGTAGCTGGAGGAGCTATTGCTCAACAATTATTAGAGCAAAAAGGCATCATCATCCGCGCTTATGTAAGCCAAGTAGGCCCCTTAATCTTAGAAAAAGACTACACCGAATTAGATTTTTCTACTATAGAACAAACCCCTGTTCGTTGCCCAGATTTGTCTCTTGCTACAGAGATGGAAAACTACATTAAAGCCATTAAAAAACAAGGCGACACCACAGGTGGTGTGGTCAGTTGTGTTATTGAAGGTTGTCCTGTTGGTTTAGGAGAACCTATCTTTGATCGATTGCATGCAGAATTAGGCAAAGCCATGTTAAGTATTAATGCCTGTAAAGGCTTTGAATATGGTTCTGGCTTTGCAGGAGTTGCTCTAAATGGGTCTCAACACAACGATCATTTTGAACGGGATGCCGAAGGAAACGTCTATACTCATCAGAATTATTCTGGGGGGATACAAGGAGGCATCTCTAATGGAATGCCTATTTATTTTAGAACAGCTTTTAAACCTGTTGCAACCATTATGCGCGATCAACCTTCTCTAGACGTTCATGGACAAGCAGTTACTGTCCAAGGAAAAGGAAGACATGATCCTTGTGTGGTACCAAGAGCCGTTCCTATTGTAGAGTGTATGGCCGCCTTAGTTTTGTTGGATTATTATTTATTGGCCATGTCTGATCATTTTTAAAAACCATTCCCTCATTTACTGAAGTATTCAGATTCATTGAAAATTCCTAACAACTGTTGTTTAGATGGTTAAGAGTCTATTTAAAACATGACACAAAAATTCATTGAATATATATCTAAGTTCGTGTTTCTAGAAGAAAAAGAAAAGGAAGCGATATATTCTCTAATCGAAATTAAAACCTATAAAAAAGGACATTTACTCTTAAGAGAAGGGATGATTTCTCATGTTTCTTATTTTAACATCAAAGGGTGTGTTCGGCTATTTTATCTCATAGGTGATGAAGAAAAAACAACCTTCTTCTACACCGAAAATAAGTTTATTACTTCATTCAGAAGTTTTATTGATCGGAAACCTTCCGATCATTACTTAGAATGTATAGAAGATTGCACGTTAGCATTAATTCCTTATGAAATAGAGAAAAAGTTATTAAAAGCATTTCCCAAATTAGAATCTTTTGCTCGAATAATATTGGAGCAGGAATTAGGTAATTATCAAGAAATGTTATCTTCTTATATCGTTTCTAATCCAGAGCAGCGCTACCTAAATTTATTAAAAAAAGACGCCGAACTCCTACAACGAGTACCGCTTTTTCAGTTAGCAAGTTATATTGGAGTGAAAGCAGAAAGTTTGAGTAGAATTAGAAATAGAATTACTAAAATTCCTTAACTTAAGTCAAGTTATTTGCTCTAACAACTTCCTAATTTTGATTTCATTATTTCATCCATAAAATATAGGAATCATGAATTATCAAAAATTTAGTTTAGCATTTGGGTTAGTTGTATGGTTGGTAGCCACTTTAATAGTTAGTTTTTGGGGGCATTTATTTTTCTCAATAGAAAATAATATTGCCATAAGTCTTTTATTCATTGGCACAATCCCCCCCTTGTATCTTTTAATTCAATGGGTGTTCAATCGTTTCCAATTAAACCAAGAAACCCAATTTAGGAGTTCCGTTTTGATGGCATTACCTGGTATGTTGTGTGATGTTTTTTGTATCCAATTTCATTCTTTTGTATTCCCTCTATTAACAATAGAACAAGTTGTTTTACTTGGAGCTTGGATAATTTGGACTTATTTTTTCACAATTTTAATAGGCTTAATTTCAAAATAAAAAATAGAGGCGTTTCAATCAAGTACAATTTCTAATGTTGCGATCTCATTAATCCAAATTAAGGGATTTCTACAAAAAAGCGTATTTTTGCACTTTGTGCTAATTACTACTACTTACATCCTGAATCTGATCTTGTTTAATTTATCTATCATTTTAATAGGAAGTAAGTGAACGAAAAAATAAATTCTCGTGGCTACACCAAAAACCGTCGCCTTCCATACTTTGGGCTGCAAACTCAACTACTCTGAAACCTCTAGCATGGGGCGCCTCTTTGAGGGAGCAGGTTATCAAGAAATTTCCTTCAAAGATCCTGCGGATATTTATGTCATCAATACTTGTTCGGTCACTGACTTTGCAGATCGCAAATGCCGCAAGACGGTACGGAAAGCCCTTCGCCAATCGCCTGATGCGTTTGTCGTAGTAGTCGGTTGTTATGCCCAACTCAAACCAGAAGAAATTGCTGCTATTCCAGGAGTAGATTTAGTTTTAGGAGCTGCTCAAAAGTTTCGCATTCTAGACTATGTGGATGATTTAAGCAAAGCACCTTCTAAAGGCTTAGTAGTTGCAGGCGATGTGAAAGAAGCTAATATTTTTGTCAATGCCTTCTCTTTTGGCGATCGTACGCGTTCTTTCTTAAAAGTACAAGATGGTTGTAACTATAAGTGTACTTTTTGTACTATTCCACAAGCCAGAGGCGCAAGCCGCAGCAATACCGTTGAAAGCATTGTTGCCAATGCTCAAGAAATTGCAGCAATGGGCATCAAAGAAATTGTATTGACAGGTGTCAATATTGGCGATTTTGGTAATGGAACAGAGGTTATTGAAGGCCTTAAACCAAAAAAAGAAGCCCTTTTCATTGATTTAATTCGTGCCTTGGACGAAGTAGAAGGTATTGAGCGGTTTCGTATCTCCTCTATTGAACCTAACCTATTGACACAAGAAATCATTGAATTTGTAGCACAATCCAAGCGTTTTGTTCCGCATTTTCATATCCCATTACAATCAGGGAACAACAAACAACTTCGCCTAATGCGTCGTCGTTACAAACGAGAATTGTATGCGGAACGTGTTGCCGCCATTCGCACGGTAATGCCCCATTGTTGTATTGGGGTAGATGTGATTGTAGGGTTCCCAGGAGAAACCGACGAAGATTTTAAAGAGACCCAGCGTTTTATAGAAGATTTAGACATTTCTTATTTACACGTCTTTACTTATTCTGAACGAGCCAATACGCCTGCCGCTGAAATGGATCACGTTGTACCAATGCACCTACGCCGAGAGCGCAACGAACAATTGCGTCAGCTCTCCATCAAAAAGCGCCGCCAGTTCTATACACAACACAAAAACACCGATCAAGTCGTTTTAGCAGAAGGCAAAGAAGTGGCAGGCAAGATGTTTGGTTTTACAGCCAATTACATCAAAGTAGCCATTGCACATAATCCTTCCTTGGTTAATCAGTTGGTTCCTGTACGTTTGGGCACTATCGATATAGGAGCAGAAGAATTACAAGTTATTGCTCGTATCACCACTCCTACTGTTTTGTAGGTTTTATAAAAACATCCATAAAACAATATCTTTTCGCTCTTTCATAACTACCACTATGTCTGATTTTATTCCACACAGTCGCCCGATTTTAACCGATGAACAATTGGCAAACAACGCTCATACTTTCTATGAAGAGATGAAAACAAGGCGTACTATTCGCCATTTTTCAACGCAACCTGTTCCTAAAGAAGTCATTGAAAACATCATTCGGACCGCCTCTACGGCTCCTTCTGGCGCCAACAAACAACCTTGGACATTTGCTGTGGTGCATTCGCCAGAAATGAAGTCAAAAATTAGAGTGGCGGCCGAAAAAGAAGAACTCAAAAACTATACAGAACGCATGTCGCAAGAGTGGTTGGATGATTTGGCGCACTTGGGAACCGATGAAAACAAGCCTTTCTTAGAAGAAGCCCCTTACTTAATTGCCGTCTTCAAAAAAGCCTATGACATTGCTCCTGAAGGCAAACGCAAAAACTACTATGTTAATGAATCCGTAGGGTTAGCAGCTGGTTTTCTATTGGCAGCCATTCACCAAGCAGGGTTGTGTTCCTTAACCCATACGCCTAGCCCAATGAACTTCTTGGAACAGTTATTAGAACGTCCAAAAAATGAACGGGCTGTCTTGTTAATTCCTGTTGGCTACCCTTCAGAAGAAGCAACGGTACCTGACATTAAGCGCAAGCCTTTAGAGGAAGTTAGTGCTTGGTATTAATAATAAAGTGCTATTGCTATTGCCAATAATATAGATTATCTTTACTGACTAAAATAGACATACAAATGAATGAAGAACCTAGATTATTTGGTATAAAACATTCTAATAGAGATTTTACTAAAAAACAGAGTTGGGGGAAAAATCAATTTAATTCCTCTTTTCCAGCTGCTTTAACTGCTTATTTACACGCTCAAAATTTAGATTGCAAATATCTAGTTGTCAATAATTTACTCAAAGTCAAACACAAAAAACTAGCTGTAGAAGACTTTTTTGGTGATGCTCCCACTTCTGAGAATATATTTTATGCATTTGAAGCACAATATACCCCTTATCAACAACTCGTAATTGGAACACTACCTAGAGTTGACTTAGTTACACAAAGTAAAATAGATGGCCGTTGTTTAACTCCAATCGAAATAAAGCTTACTGCTTTGCCAGATCATACAACCTGCAACCTTGAAGAAAATAATTATGGGAGTGAAATAGTTGTAAGGCCAGACACTATAGTATACTTAGCTTGTAGTATTGCTACCAAAATTAAAACTGAAAAAATAGAAAAATTAGACTTAGAGAAGTACACAAAAGTTAAAGATTGGACTGATGCGAGTGAGGTTATCAATTTTTTAAGCCATATGATTAAAGACTTAGATTTGATTTGTATCTCGTTACATGACAATCAAACACCTTTAGTATTACAACCTATCTGGAAAACTAAAGGAAAATCTCCTTTATTAGCTGAAAATTGTCTTGATTGTTTTGTTTGGAGTGATTTAGCTTTTACTAGGTTGTTTGTAGATGTTGTCAAGCATGAAATTAGTAATAATAAAAAAACAATTTCTAGAAATGGGCGTACATTAATCTGGCTATTTAGGATGTTATATGATTTTCTTATCGCAGGTCAATTTGACCACAAAAAAATAATAGATAAACTCTCTTACAATACTAAGAATGATAAAGCTTTTTCAATAAATGGAAAAGTAACACACAAATATATGAAATGTGTAGAATTGACTATTCCTAGAATAAAAAAAGATGAAATCAAAAATATAATTTTAGGAGGTGGTCAGGAACTATTAAGTCCTGAAAGAAGGTTTGATGCTATTATTTTTAATGACACTAAAATATTTGATTAAACAATGAACACTGTAGATTTATTCTCTGGATGTGGTGGGTTATCTCTTGGGTTTCAAAATGAAGACTTTGAAATTTTAGCTGCATTTGACAAATGGAAACCTGCAATATCCATTTATGAAGATAATTTTAATCATCCGATATATGATACAGACCTAGCTAGTGAAGCTGCACTAGAAATGATTACATCTTTATCTCCTGAAATCATAATTGGAGGCCCTCCATGCCAAGATTTTTCTAGTGCAGGCAAGAGAGATGAAAGCCTAGGAAGAGCAGATTTAACTATTTCTTTTGCTAAAATTATAGCTAGTACTAAGCCTAAATGGTTTGTCATGGAAAATGTATCTAGGATAAAAAAAAGCAACATACTATCTCAGGCTATACAAATATTCCAAGACAGCAATTATGGCCTTACACAAGAAATTCTTGATGCAAGTCTTTGTGGTGTCCCACAAAAAAGAAAACGTTTTTTTCTTATTGGTAGATTGAATGGCAAAGCAGGAGAATTAGACTATTACCTCAGTAAAAATCAAGATAAAACCCCAATGACCCTATATGATTATTTTGGCAATGATCTAGGGTTAGAACATTACTACAGACACCCTAGAAGTTATCAACGCAGAGGAATATTCAGTATCCATGAGCCTAGTCCAACGATAAGAGGAGTCAATAGACCTATGCCAAAAAATTATAAAAAACATTCAGGTGATACCTGTTCTCCTTCATCAGAAGTCCGAGCTTTAACAACAAGAGAGAGAGGTAGCATCCAAACTTTTCCAAAAAGCTTCAAATTTCAAGGTACTAAAACCAATCTTGAACAAGCCATTGGTAATGCCGTCCCCGTTAAATTAGGCAGCTTTATCGCAAAAGCAATAAAAGAATTTGAACAAGATTTACACAATAATCAAGTAAAGAACATTAGTAAAAATGGACAACTAATACTTAAGATAGATTAATAACACTTATGGACAAATTAATCATAGGCACAAGAGGCAGTAAATTAGCTCTTTGGCAAGCCTATTTTACACAAGATAGATTAACAGAATTAGGGATTGAGTCAGAACTAAAGATCATCAAAACACAAGGTGATCGGGTCCAACATTTGAGTTTTGACAAATTAGAGGGCAAAGGTTTTTTTACCAAAGAAATTGAAGAAGAACTATTGGCGGGCAGCATTGATTTAGCCGTGCATTCGATGAAAGATATGCCCACCACACAGCCAAAAGGCTTGTGTCTGGCCGCTATTTCTTACCGAGAAGATCCTGCGGATTGTTTGGTGCTGCGCAAAAAGCGAACAGATGTTTCCAAAATCTTGAATTTGCCAGAAAACGCCATTGTTGGGACGTCTTCTGCCCGTCGCAAAGCCTTACTAAAATCTATGCGTGCGGATGTCACCCTCAAAGATATTCGTGGAAATGTTCCTACGCGCTTACGCAAATTGCAAGAGGGACAATTTGACGCGATTGTATTAGCCATGGCTGGATTGAAACGTCTAGAAATAGACATGAGTGAATTTGATACCATTCGCCTCAATCCCAAAGAATTTGTTCCTGCTCCTGCTCAAGGTGTTTTAGCTTGGCAAACCAAAGCTGATAACAAGGCCGTACGCCGTATTTTAAGAAAGATTCACGATGGTGAAGTATTACAGCGCACCAATGTAGAACGCAAAGTATTGCGCTTGTTGGACGGCGGCTGTCACTTACCATTGGGGGTTTATTGTGAGCAAGATAAAATGGGCTATTTCCATGCTTGGGGGATTTTATCTGGTGGCGTTGACCAACCACTAAAAAGAGTACATCTGTCCTCTAGCACTAACCATCAATTATCAGAGCGTATCTACAAAGAATTAACAGAGGGACAAACTCTTTAAGTAATTGTTATGGCTGCTCAAAAACGCATTTTCATTTCTAGAAACGTAGGGACCAATAGTCCCTTTAATGCGTTATTAAAGGATCGAGCTATTATTGAAGCACAATCCTTAATTTCTTTTGAGGAAGCGCCCATTCAACAATTACCTGTCTGTGATTGGTTGTTTTTTTATAGTAAGAAAGGATTGGATTTTGGATGGCCGCGTTTACAAGCCTTAAATCCATTGCCCAAAATAGCCGTGTTAGGAAAAGCCTCTGCGGAGCATTGGAAACAAAAATTTGGGAAGGTCGCTGATTTTGTAGGCACAGGTGCTCCTGCTCCTACGGCAGAAGCTTTTTTAGCTATAGCCAAAGAGCAACGCGTTTGTTTTGTACAAGCACAACATTCTCGTCAGTCCATTGCGCTCCTATTAGGAACACAAGTACGGGCAGCAACTTTAGTCGTTTATACCAATACACCAAAAGCAATCATTGATATTCCTCCTTGTGATATATTGGTCTTTACAAGTCCACTCAATGCACAAGCTTATTACCAAAAATATCCTATAAAAAGACAGCAATATATCATCGCTATTGGGCAAACAACTGCAAAAGCTTTAGAGCAATTAGGGGTTTCTGCTTATAGCATTGCCGCCGCGCCTCATGAACGAGCTCTAGCAAATTGCTGTTTATCTTTATTGTAAGAATTGTTTTTATCCTATACAACACCGCAACCAATGTTTACAGAAAAAGATAACGCCTTAGTAGCTGAATTAACATTCAAAGATTTTGTAACCGCTTTTGCCTTTATGACCGAGGCAGCTTTTCATATTGAACAACAAAACCACCATCCTGAGTGGGAAAATGTTTATAATACCGTCAAAATACGCTTGACAACACATGATGCAGGCAATCAAGTGACCGATAAAGATCATCAATTAGCCACGACACTCACTCATTTATACAACAAACACGCTAGCTAAATTATGGAACCGCTACTGCGCTACTTTCCTGACCTCTCTACCACTCAAATTGAACAACTAGAACAATTGGGACCACTTTACCGAGACTGGAACAGCAAAATTAATGTCATTTCTCGCAAGGATATTGATAACCTTTATATCCATCATATTCTACATGCGATGGGTATGGCTAAAGTCATGCAATTCAAGCCCAATAGTAAAATTTTGGATTTGGGAACAGGAGGAGGATTGCCTGGCATTCCTTTGGCTATTTTATTCCCTGAAGTAGATTTTTTTTTAGTGGATTCTATAGGTAAGAAGGTCAAGGTCACCCAAGAAATTGCGGATGCCATTGGTTTGAAGAATGTTCGCAGCCAACAAATACGCGCGGAAGAAGTCAAAGAACAATTTGATTTTGTAGTCACTCGTGCCGTGGCCATTTTGCCGCAGTTAATGACTTGGACGCATAAGTTGATTAGTAAAAAACATCGACATGGGCAGCCCAATGGACTTTGGGCACTCAAAGGCATTGATCGAGCCACAGAAGAAACCAAGGCTTTAGGCAAACGCGCTTATACCGAGATTCACCCTTTGCAAGGCTTTTTTGAGGAGGAGTTTTTTGAGACTAAGTGTGTGGTGTATGCACAGCATTAAGTAGGAGGCAGAACATTATTTCTGCTCTGTATTGGTTTGCATAAACAACAACACCTCTTCATAGGTGATTTTGTAATGGCTTTGGGCTATTTCTTGAATCAACTGTTCTAACAAAAAATCTCCTTGAGCAGTCGTTGTTCTAGGAATTTTATTTGTTGTTGTGGTAACCGCTTTTAGCGCTGATCTATATTGATAGCCATTCAAGAATAAAAAATAGTCACTGGTTAACAGTGCTGTTCTTTTATTGCCATCATTAAAAACATGACTGGTTACTAATTTGAATAATAACAAGGCTGCTACATGTGGTACAGTAGGGTACTGCACTTCGCCAAACACCTCATTATTGATACACAAATCCAATAGATAATCTAAGGGAGAGCCTATTTTCAAATTATCTTCTCCAAAAAAAGACCCCCCATATCTTTCAATGACGGCTCTATTAAACGCCAAAACAGCATCGCGTTTTATAAATTTCATGCTTAAGAAAGCGCTTTGTAAACGTCATTAAAACGGTTGAAACTTTGACCAATAAACCGCTCGCGTTCCAAGGTTTCGTCAGCACCTAAAGCGGCCTCCAAAGTAGTTTGTACTGTTTTTTGAAGCAATTGCAAATAAGGCTCTGGTAATCCTCTAGAAGATACAAGAGGCATCGATTTTTCAGCACTTTGATACAAAGAGCTTGAATTTTCTACTACTGTAGAAGAGTCTTTAGTGACTAGTCGTAATTGCTCTACAAAGTCCATAATATCTTTGTCTTTAGTCAATTGTTCCATGACTTGGTTGAATAGCTCTTGTCTGTTCATGAGATGATTCTGTCTAGAGTTTGCAATGTATCCTTAAACATTGTTTCTCCAAAAATGATTCCTTTTTGTGTAAACTTCTTCTCTAATGTGCCTCTAACCAGTTGTTTCCTGTATCCATTCCAACTAAGATCGGCACTTTTAAATCAGGAAGGGCATTTTTCATTTTCTCTTCAATCAAGGCTTTCGCTTCTTCCAATTCTCCATGAGGGACATCAAAAATCAATTCATCATGGACTTGAGAAATCATCTTCAACTGTAGGCCTTTTTCTTTGATTCCTTCATAGATATCAATCATAGCGATCTTAATCATATCCGCGGCTGTTCCTTGGATGGGCGTATTCACCGCGTTACGTTCTGCATGAGAACGCACCATAGAATTCCGCGAATCCAAGTCTCTTAGATAACGGCGACGGCCTTTTAGAGTGGTTACATAACCATCTTTGCGTGCCTGTTCCACGACAGATTCCATGTAATTTTTAAGGCCCTTAAACTCATTAAAATATTGCTCAATTAGTTGTTTTGCTTCTTTTCGGCTAATTCCCAAACTCTTAGCTAAGTTAGTTGCGCCTGCTCCATAAACAATCGCAAAATTGACCGTCTTTGCGCCATAACGCATTTCTTTGGTCACCTCGTCTAACTCCACCCCATATATACGGGCGGCAGTAGCCGTGTGAATATCCAAGCCATCCTGAAATGCTTGTAACATCGCTTCATCGCCACTAATTTCTGCCACCAAACGCAATTCTATTTGCGAATAATCCGCCGCCAACAAGGTGTGTTGTTCGTCTTTTGGAATAAAAGCTTTGCGAATCTCACGCCCCATTTCTGAACGCACAGGAATGTTTTGCAAGTTGGGGTTTTGGGAACTGAGACGACCTGTTAGCGTCAAGGCTTGATTAAAAGAACTGTGCAAATGAGCGGTGCGTTTACTCACCAATCGAGGCAAGGCATCCACATAAGTAGATTTGAGCTTCGCCAAAGAGCGATAACGCAATAAATCGGCAACAATCTCATGCGTAACAGCCAATTCAGAGAGTTTTTCTTCATTGGTAGAATACTGCCCTGTTTTTGTTCTTTTCCAACGATAAGGAATTTCTAGCTTACCAAACAACACCTCTCCTACTTGCTTGGGAGAATCTAAATTGAAGTTTTCTAATCCCGCAGCGGTATAGATTTTATCTTTAATGGTAACAATTTCACGCTCTAAAACCAAGGAATAGTCCTTCAAGAATGGTACATCTAAGTTCACTCCATTAAATTCGATCTCTGCTAAGACATCTACTAAGGGTTCTTCTACTTCTTCGTAAAGTTTTAATAATTCTGGTTCTGCGGCTAGTTCTTTGTATAGAATTTGTTGGATCTGCCAAGTAATATCGGCATCTTCCCCTGCATATTCCTTGATTTTTTCTTCCGATACATCACGCATCGTCAGTTGATTTTTTCCTTTTTTACCAATCAAGGACTCAATTGCAACGGGTGTATAATTGAGGTAGGTTTCTGAAAGGTAGGTAAGATTATGGCGATTATGAGGAGACAACAAATAGTGCATAATCATGGTATCCCAATACTTGCCTTTGACATAAACCTCATACCAGCGTAACATCAAAATATCATACTTGATGTTCTGACCAATCTTCTCAATCGCACCATTTTCAAAAACACCTTTGAATTCCCACACAATGGCTTTTGCCTCTTCTTGATTCACAGGCAAAGGCACATAATAGGCCTCTTTATCTTTGATACTAAAAGCAATTCCAACCAATTCCGCTTCACTCGTATTTAGACCTGTTGTTTCCGTATCAAAACAAAAAGCAGGGCTTTGTTGTAGTTTTTCAATCAAAGCGGCGCGCTGTCCAGCCGTTTCTGCTAGGTGATAATGGTGCTCTACCGTTTCAATAGTTGCCGTTTGTGTGACATTGACGGTCTTAGGGCTAGCACTGCGACTTGCTTTTTCAGGAATGGTATTGCCAAATAGATCTTTGTTCTTAACAGGAGCTTTACCACTTTCGGCGCCTAGAATACGCTTGGCTAGTGTTCTAAATTCTAATTCTGCAAACAATCCTTGCAATGCTTCTCGGTTATAAGGTTCTAACTCATAACTAGTGGCATCAAATTGTATAGGGCAGTCGAGCTTGATTGTTGCCAATTCCTTGGAAATTAGCGCATCCTCTCTACCTGCCTCTACTTTTTCTTTTTGTTTTCCTTTGAGTTTGTCCGTGTTGGCTAAAATACCTTCAATACTATCAAATTGAGCCAATAGCTTTACCGCCGTTTTTGCGCCGACTCCTTTAATACCAGGAATGTTATCTACTGCATCTCCTTGCAAACCTAAGATATCAATCACCTGATCAACGCGCTGAATTTGCCATTTTTCCAACACTTCCTCTACTCCTAGAATACTAATTCCATTGCCCATCCGAGCAGGCTTATACATGAAAATATTTTCAGAAACCAACTGGGCATAATCCTTATCAGGCGTCATCATATACACCTTAAATCCTTCTTTTTCAGCTTGCTTCGCCAACGTTCCAATCACATCATCGGCTTCATAGCCCACGCAAGAAGCAACAGGAATATTAAACGCCTCTACAATTTGCTTGATGTAAGGTAAGGCCAGTGTAATATCTTCTGGTTGTTTTTCTCTATTCGCTTTATAGGGCGTATACATTTCGTGGCGAAATGTTGGCTGGGGTAAATCAAAGACTACTGCAATATGTGTTGGCTGTTCCTTGCTTAACAAATCCCAAAGCGTATTTGTAAAACCTAAAACAGCAGAAACGTTCAGATCTTTAGAGTTGATCATAGGACGCTTAATAAATGCAAAATGAGCTCTATAAATCAAGGCAAAAGCATCCAATAAAAATAACTTCTTCATAACTATGGTGGGAGTTTATGTGCGCAAGGAACAGCTGTTTTTTAATCTTTGTAATAAAAAGAAACCAACAGCTCAGTAAGTTGACAAAGGTAGCAAAAAGCGGTCACAATTTGACAGCCCTACACCCAAAAGAACGGGGGAACAACAAAGAAGCAAAGCAGCAAAAATTTATTGGACCCGATGAATCAAAACTTGGTAATCATCATAACGGGCGTCTTCTCGTTTCATTTCTAGTAAGACCATCGCCATTGCATTGTCGATTTGCTCCAATTCTAGCTGTTGTATTTCTTCTAAGGTATCTTTAGTACGCACCTCAATTTGTCCTTGTTCTACTTGTTGCATCCGCCATTCATAGGTTTTTTCTATGCTGTTCCAGATTCTTTCATGGGTGGCTTGGAACTGTTCATCAGCAGGTGTAATGATTTCTGCATTATCAAAAGCAAGGCGATTTCTAGCAAGCAAGGTGGCACTTTCTATAATAAAATAAGCAGTATGCGCCCATTCTTCTCCATCCAAGAGCTTGGAATAAATCACCAATTGCAAATCTTCGCCATTCTTAATTTTGTCTTTATGAAAGGTTTTTCCACCCCACTTTAAATCTACAATGGCTTTTTCCTTTCCTTCCTTTTTCTCCAAAACTAGATCGGCAATACCTGTCAAAGGGCGGTTCGCGACCACCCCTGCAATCGGATGCTCAATTCCGTAAATCTGCCAGCCATTGTTCTGAATGGTCAAGACCAAGGCCCAAGCGGCCTGTTGCACTTTATAAATCAAGCCAATTCGCTTCGCTTCTTGCCCATACATCAACAAAACAGCGCCTTCTCGTTCTAATAAATCTTGTGCACGGTCGTCAATCCAATCTTGAACCTCTTGTTTTGCCCAATGCGTGCCGCTCTCTTTAATTTCAGTAAACAAACCTTCCAATAAACGATGGGCAATGTTTCCTTCTAAACGGCGCTCATTCACCACACTCAACATAGCCGCACGGCTAAACTTAATTTGATAACGAAAAACCCATTGATAGGGGTAATACAACAAGCTATCAATACTAGAAAAGGATTCTCTTTCTGCTTGTTGGACATGGTTGCCTTTGGGCAACTGAAAATAAGGCTTGGGTTTGCTCAATGGAGCCGCTGGAAGGGACAGGAATTGGGGTAGATCATACCATTGTGCTAGAAAAGTACTGGTTGGATTCTGATCTAAATCAACCGTAATTGCAGCTAGTTCATCTTCCCCTAATGCGGCACACAAATCCCCCCAAAGTGGGTGTGGCAATTGTTCATTGCCTTCGATATACTGCGGCATTACTAAGACCAAACGTTCCTGTGCTTGGAGCATAGGTTGCATGCGTTGCCACAAAAAACGCGCGTTTTCTTGGGCAGGCGTTTCCAAAATCAGTCCTTGAGCAGCTAGATACTCTCGCTCTTTAGGATACCATCTAGCAAAGCCTGTCTCTCGTTCGGCATGAACAAAATTCCACCAAAACACTTGTGGTACCGAACGCACAATCGCACTTGCTTGATGCACATAAGGTAAATGTCCCAATTCCTCGGCTCTAAAACGAACCGCCGCAGGCTCATTAATTGTTCGCACCAACCGCTCTAAGCGCAAGAAAGGCAACGCGCGGTCTTGCTCTGGTAAAGCTTCTAATACTTGTACTAAATTCCCCGATTGTATGCGCAACGCTTCTAAAGCAGGCAAAGCATTTTGTAAGTCTTCTTTATAACGTTTTTGTTTTTTCACCTCATCGTGTGGTGTGCTAGGGCGATTGATACTTTTTTGTAAGTTATCAATAATCTTTTTATTGTCTTCCTCTTGTTGTTGTGCCCAGTTCGCTACATAGCGATACAGTTCCACTACTTCTGATTTCGGCACCGCTTGGGTGGTGTCATAACGACGACGATTAAACCAAAATCTATACGCTTCTTGTATTTTATCTTTTTCTGTTTGTAATTGTTCTTTCTCGGCACCACTTCGCTCTGCTATTTCTTCTTCATAATCTCCAAAAAATTGCCCTACCATTGCATTCCAACTGCCACTAAACAAACCAGGTTTTTGTGCCATGGTTTTGGCAATGCCTCTAGATAAGCGCTTGTGAATGGGAGTATTGGGTAAAGAAACAAATTCTAGGATTTTGTACGGATCAATTGGTTTCCAAAGGAAGGTACTGACTAGTTTTAGAATTTGTAAAGTAGGCCGAGCTATCGATTCGGACGCAATCCCCAAGCTGGGCAGTCCTTCTTGAATCAAGCTATTATCTAACGCTCTATTCTTATTAGGAATAATACAAACAGGGCGATAAGTGGGGTTATTTTTAAATACTTTGGCCCAGTATTCCGCAGCATAGGTTTCTCGTTTAGCCTTGATGATAATCAAGGAGCCATCTGCTTGAATTTGACGTTTGTTGTAAGGCTTTTTGAGCAAGGCATTTTGTAGGTTCTGCAAGTCGCCTTCTTGCACTGTGGGAGTGATTGGTCGCTCTTCTACAACAACTCCTACTTGTTCTAAAGCAGAAAAGAGGTATTGGAGATGAGGGGGCAGCAATTCCAACGGTTCATTGAGATAAATTTTCTCCAAAGGCAATGGAAAATCTTGCAGGGCTTTCAAAACACGTTCATAGCGTTCTGCAAAACCATCATTTAGAATAACAGGATCCCCCGATTGCACCAAGGCTTCTATTTGTGCCAATGTTTTTAATCGGACAGGCAAAGCTTCTTCATAGAAGAAGTTCCAACCGCTCAAAAACAGCTCATCTCGACGTTGGAGTAAGGCACTCGCCGTCGCAATTTCATCCGCTTCAAAAGAAGCGGTATAAAAAGCATCGGGATAACGCTGGGCATGGACACGCAAGATTTGACGATATTGCTCAAAACGTAAATAGTCTTGGCGATCAGGATTGCGCATCCCCAAATGCTTCTCTAGGTAAGCCATTAAGCCATTGACACCAACCGCTTGTTGTACCGCCTCAGGAATAGTAATTTCCTTAGGACTACAACGCTCCTCCAAATCCAATCCAAACTGTAGTATCATAATTTAAATGAGTTGCCTGTTATCAATCGTCTGTTATTTTTTAGTAGCCTTCTTTTGGGAAAATCCTTCTGAAAATAGCTGGATAAAGGTAAACAAATCCTTGCAACTTCTACAAAAAAAGGGCGGGTGCCAGAGTAATTGGCCGCAACTCCAATACTCCAGCACCCCGCCGCACGACAGAACTACTATAACGATTCTTTAGGCGCGTTCTTCCTTGTGAAAACCAATAGGAAACACGCTAGACGTAGAACGATAACCTACGGTCTCTCTCATAACTTTGAAGGTGTCTAAATCAATGACATTTCTATTTTTCAACCACTCTAAGTAGTCTAATTTTTCTTCTACATTTTCTACACAGTTCCAATACTTTTCAATTAAAAACACGCGTTGTTTTTCTAATAAAGCTGCAACAAATGCCTCGGCCTCTTCCCGATGGTCATCATCACAAAAGAACAATAAATCATAATCAGAACCTTGTCCTAAACGAATGACCGCTTGACCTTGATGATAGAGTACGTATAGTCCAATGCTGCTTCCCAAAAAAACGGGCAAGGCCAATAAACTGTAAGCGCCTTCAACGATGCCTAAGATATTAGCCAAGCTCAATATCCAAAGAACAGCAATAGCGGCCATCGCTTTGTAGGAATAATGCTGGTAAATAAATTTATCTCTAGAGATTTCCTCATAGGGCAAATCAATCTCAAAACTATTCCAACCTGTTGTTTCTTTACAATTCAAAAACTCCTCTTCTAAATGATAAACACTGCTTTGCCAAAGGCGCTGTTGAGTAATGCTAATTGTCGTCATAGTGTATACTGTTTTGGCTAAAATGAGTAAAACAATTTGTTGGCTGCCGTCGTAAGCCGCTCTATTATAGTATACGATTCTTGCTCTTTTTTGTTTCATCAAAACAATGCAAATTTTAATAAAAATACACTTTCTTGCGTACAAAAAAGCACTACTTCCTAAGAAATAGTGCATCATTCATTGAGAAAAAGGTTTATACCGTTTACAATAGGTAATTCCTTCAGGGTTGAAATAAGGATTATTTTTTACACTTTTTTGTTTTAATAACTCCACAAATCATGTTCAAAATTAAAGAGGCTTTCTTGAATTTTTTGAGATTCTAATAAGATGTCCATTGGATTGTTCACATAATCTTTCAAACGACGGTTGTAGACATTGTTTTCTTTGATAATATAGCTGTCAAATAAACGTGCTTCAAAGACATCTTCCCAACTCATACGCGCTGCGTCATTGTGTGGATTAAAGACTTCTGTTTGTGCCAAAACTTGACGCATTTCAGGATAATAAGCCCAGAATAAAGGACCAGAGTTAAGATAATTACCATTATCATCGGTACGTTCTATAATAGGCGCAATTCCCAGAATACGCACACTCATAGTGGAGGTTTCTTCGTCAAAGAAATACACTTCTTTGATGCGATACTGTTTGATGTCTTCCCAGTTGAGCTCATTTTCAACAACAACCCAAGTTTCTTCAAACGTTTCTGGGTCTATACTTCCTACTGTATCAACAGAAAAACGTAAGCCACGCACTTCTTTAGGCGTCATTGCTGTTGAAAACTTATCATCCATCACATGATAGAAGGTCATATCTCCTGCTTCTGCACCATCAAATAAGATATTCAAAAAAGGATTGTTCTCATCCTTAAAAATGTGGTTGCGTTTTTCATTAATATCAACCAATCTCCAAATACGTTTTTCCCAGAAAACATCTTTCTCGTGGACAAAGTCATAAGGAATCGCACGTTCTTCGGTATGTAAGTAACGGTTGTAAAAATTGTCTCTAGGGTTTTCTTTTTGTGTATTGCCCGACTCTGTTACATTGCTGCCAAATTGTGCTAAAAGGGCGAAAGGGGCACAAAGGCCAACAAGGAGAGATAAGGCAACCGTTTTGCTGTTCGTTTTCATTGGTACGTATTATTTTTTTTAATAAAAATACCCTTTGTTTACTGCCAAAGGCAAGAGCAGTAGTAGGGTTGTTTTTTATTCATAAGGCCGTTTCTAAAAAAAAGATACACCTCCACAAAAGATAAAATCCTCTTAACTAGTCCTTGATCTTCTTAAACTTTGCTTTTTGTTTGTGGTTATAATAGGTACGAACCAACGTATCAATATAGTATGGCTCAAACGAGATGTCCGTTTGATCGCCCCCCACCTCTTTATCGAGCGGCTAAGGAGGATTTGCCTATTTTATTGGTCTATTGCGTGGAACCAGCCCTTCTCAAACAACCTATTATTGGCGCTTTGTCATACAAGGCTTACGTGATCTCTACAGTCAACTTCGAAGGATTCAAGAAGATTTCATTTCGTTTTTGTAGAGGTTACAACAAGACGTAACGATCAATGCCGTTTATTCCAGTCAAGAAACAGGGATTCAATGGAGTTTTGATCAAAACAAAGCGGTTCAACAATTTCTAGAGGAGCAAGCTATTCCTTGGACAGAAATTAGTATCGATGGACTTATGCAGATTTAATTTAAAAATAGCGGTATTGATAGATTATGATGTCTCTT
>JBOEFW010000026.1:0-94206 GCA_050633105.1 Aureispira sp.
CCTTTTCGTGATTTTAACCTGTTCTGACGCTCTAAAGAAAAGACACTGGCAATAAAAACAATGGTGAAGACCCCTACAAAAACTAAAAGAAGACTTTTAGAAATGGGCAACATCTCTTCTATTTTCAAGCGAGATAAAAAGATTAAGCCGCCATAAATCGATAAGGTGATGAAATAAGCTGAAAGGATAATTAAATAAATACTATAAAGAAGAAACGTCCAATAATGTTTGAGGAGGAGGTATTTAGGGATTAAGTAGTAAATAGTGGTATAAGTGGTGAAAATAGTAACAGGCATGAGTAACAGAGAGAAATGGATGATTTTATCTAAATCTTCTGTTTGAAACTTTAGAAATTGTGTGAAGAAAAGTAAAACTAGACCCCATAGAACAGTATGTAAAAGCACAACCTTTAAAGTTCTTTTACTAAAATGTGTTTTTCTAATCATGGACTTACTATTGGATCGGCTACTCATAAGGGATGTATAGTGTTTCTTAAGACCTTATAATAATTTTTCCTGCCCACTTCAACAACTAAAAGCGATGAATAACTTACCTAGAGCGCTGAATAGCCAAAGAACCATGATTGATGCTAGGATCCAATAAAGTAACCGTGATGTGTCGCTTCAATAATGTCATCCATCGCAAATCAAAAAAAAAATGCTGGACTTACTCTATCATTGTTTTATCAGATAGGACATTATGGAGAAGTTATACTATAAGAGTAGAAGGTGATGTCCTAAAAAACATTTTATAAACTAGCAAAAAATAATTATGTTGATTAGACTATTGATAAATGGAGGGTTATTTTTTACGGGCCCTATTGCCTTATTAGCGATCGCTGTATGGATATTGGCTATTCATTGTAGAGTGACAATTAAAACAAATGAGCGGGTTGTCCAACAAATCAAACTCTTTCATGGACTAGGGTTATTGGCCTTTATTCTAGGTATACTTGGGCAACTTTTAGGCTTGGCGGAAGGGTTGAGTAGTATTACCTCCGCAGGAGGGGTGTCTAGTGAAATACTAATAGAAGGCCTTAAAATTTCTTCTATTCCTACTGTATTAGGATTCATTACTTTTACCAGCGCTAAGCTAGCAAGTATCTACCTAACTCGGCTATATAACAAACTTCCAACAGCTAATAGCTAGATTTCTTAACTAGAAATAAATAACTAACAAAGCATTTGGCTTTGCGATGTATAGTGTTGCTCAAAAGAGCGGGGGATTTTGAAAGTAAATTCTTTATGTCCCCTTCAATTATCCTCAATTTGATTGGCAGGGAAGTAGTGTTTTTTTGCTTCAAGCAAAAAAAAAATAAGATATAGTTAAAAATGTGCTTATTTTTAGTGTAGCTGAAAAAGCACCAGTAGACTATAAATTATTTTGAACGCTTACTTCTATTATGACAATTGAGAATCTATTAAAACAGCTCTTACCCCATTTTTCCTTTACTGCAACAGAGTTACAATATTTATTATCGTTAGTTAGAACAAAGGCCTTAGCCAAAGGCGATTTCCTCTTGAGAGAAGGGCAAGTTTGCCGAGATATTGCTTATGTACAGCAAGGTTTATTTATGTATTACACGGTGCAAGATGGAGATATAAAACCTGCCGATTTTGGAGAAGAACAGAGTTGGGTCTCTTATGTGAAAAGTTTCTCGACCCAAACTATAGGCGATATGAATATAGTGGCCTTAGAAGATGCTGTTGTTTATTGTATCAGTTATGACAATTTGCAGGAACTCTTTAAGCAGTACCCTCAATTCATGTCTTTGCAGTTGAAGAAGGTGCAGGAAGCATTGGCAAAGTCTATTCAACAGGCTAATTATTTGGCGCATTTGACCGCTCAAGAACGATATCATAAACTCTTAGAAGAACATCCAGTTTGGGTGCGACGAGTGCCACAATACCACTTGGCCGCTTACTTGGGGATTCGCCCTCAGTCCTTGAGTCGAATAAGAAAAGATAGCAATAAAAAGAAAAGTTAACATTTGTGCATGAAAGGCGCTGCTAAAAGTTGGATCTTTGAATTATTCAACGCCTAATTCTAGTTACACAAGAAGCTTCTAATACCTAATAATTGAAAGCATTAACTACTAGTAAATAATACAATATTAACAAGGTATTTAGTTTTAGCATGTATTTTCTTTTGTTATTCAAAAGAGTAAGTGATTTTTTGGAAATTAAAATATTTTTTTTAAATTTGAATATGTTATCCATTTAGCCCCAACTTGATTTGCATTAAAAGAGTGGAATTCTTCTACTCTAAAATCAATAGGATACATAAAATAACCCTAGTAAATTGATAGAGGAACGAATCGGTTCTTCATTCATTACTGGTGCTAACTTTCCTAGTTAGTAGCGTTATTGACCATCTATTTCCAGAGACCAACATTAATTTACCTTCTAAGATTGAACCTCTTCTTATCATTGGTTACCCCCACCATTGTCTATTAGAGAAGGTATTGTATTCCTATGCACCTAGAATAGGTGTAGTTGTTCATAATTAAAACCAATAAAGATGACAATTAACAAAATCTTGTCCATTGCTATTCTTTTTTTCTTCTTAACTTCTTGTGAGAAAGAAACATTGATAGAGGAGGCAACAACAGAACACGAATCCATTACTTTTGGAGGCGGAACTTCTGACCAACCCAAAGAAACCCAAGAAGAGGTGGTTAAACGAATGCGCGCAAAAACGCTTCAATTCTTAGAAATGACAGGCCAATCCATGGATCTTCTTACAGAAAGTGTTGTAGGAGCTAAGGCGATTAACAGTGCTTATAATTCTGGGAGAATTACGAATGGATATCCATCGCTTCCCTATAGTGGTCTTGATCCACTCCATTTTGGAACTAGAACAGGGACAACTCAATGGATTTCTTTGACTCTAGACAACAGTTATATTAGTACCACACCAGATGGTTTTACTAATAACCGCTCAGGTCGCGTAAACTTTTACTTACGTGGTGTGAATCAAAGAGTAAGCCTTAATTTCTCTATTAATGTAGGAACACAAAATGCTGTTATCACTCCATCTACTACCGCTAGTTTGCACAGTAGGGCAATGCCAAATACAAGCTTTGCTTTTGGTGGCCCTATGGCGGTTACGATTCATTCTAATACAGCGGGTTGGCTCTGGATAGAAGTTAAAAAATCTGGAACAGTAGTTTTCAGTTCTTTGTACCGATATAACTATAACACTGGCCTAAATGCAAGAAATGGAGGCCATATCGATGCTTATGGATTTGGACAACAACTCGTTGGCCCGCTTCCTCCTTGGACACCAGCAGGATTCACAACTAATTACAGCGGTTATTGTGGTTGGTTCTAGTCATAAACTCCGCTACTGCCCATGCTATTTCATCAAAGAAAACAGCTCTAAAACCCTATTTCAATTTAACTCTTAGAAAGACACCTGTGTATTTACATACATAAGCAGTCACTAATGCCCATAAGCGACTTAAGCTCTTGTCATTTTTATTCGACCCCAAAAAATTATAACAATGAAACAGTTACTTCTCATTTCTGTCTTTCTTTTATTCTTCCCTTCTTTTATTAACGCCCAAGGAGTTGGAATTGGCAAGGAAGAGGCGGCTCCCGATCCTTCCGCTATGTTGGATGTGCAATCTGATAGCAAGGGATTACTTATTCCTAGAGTTGCTCTAAAAAGTACAGCAGATTTAGAAACGATTCCAGAACCTGCGACTAGTTTATTGATTTACAATACCTCTAATTCGGATGACCTAGTTACTGGTTTCTATTATTTTAATGGAACAGCTTGGACGCCCATTAGTCAAGGCAATGCGAGCGAATTATCGCTTACGCCTCGTCAATTGGATTTCTTACAGGTAGGAAGCCTACCTCCTGTTAATGAAAGTGCAGGACCACAAGTTTTAACAACGACACCTTCTGGGGGGATAGCTTGGGCCGCAGCTCTAGCTCCTGTTGCCCCTTCTTGGTTATTGAATGGAAATGCAGGAACCAATGTCAATAACTTTATTGGTACGACAGATGCGCAGGCGTTGAACTTTAGAACCAATAATACGAATTGGTTGCGTCTAACAACCAAAGGTCAATTAGAATTTTTAAATGGTCGACGCTCTATTTTTATAGGAGAAGATGCAGGTAATTCCAATGTATTTGGAAGCTATATAACAGCATTGGGTTACAAAGTATTAGAATCGAACACCAATGGTAGTGGACATGTTGCCATAGGTGCTTTTGCATTGAATTCGAATACCATTGGTAATCGTAATGTTGCGATAGGAGAAAATGCCCTTAGGAATAATACAGAAGGGAATAACAATACAGCTATTGGTGGTCTGGCAATGTCTAACAATACAACAGGTAACAGTAATGTTGCTATAGGTGATGCCGCTTTACTTTTGAATGAAACAGGTAATGAGAATACAGCAATAGGACTTGGTGCTCTTTATTTGAATAAAACAGGTAACAATAATAATGCTGTTGGTAATCAAGTACTTCATTTGAACACAGAAGGTAATAACAACAATGGAATGGGTGCTTATGCTCTTTACTCCAATAAGGAGGGAGATAACAACACAGCAATTGGTCGAGAAGCGGTCTATTCTAATACAACAGGTAGCAATAATGTAGGTATTGGCAAACGTGCTCTGTATGCAAATAGTGCAGGAAGTAGTAATATCGCTATCGGTAAAAAGTCGTTGGAGAGCAATATCTCTGGAACGAATAATATTGCCCTTGGAGAAAATGCCTTGAATAAAAATGGAAGTAGTTTAAATAATGCTGTTGGATTTAATGCCTTAGAGAATAATCTAGGCGGAGTCGCAAATAATGCCTTTGGTAATGCTGCTCTAGGATCCAATACAGAAGGGGAGGCCAATAGTGCTGTCGGAACTTATGCCCTTAATAACAATACAACAGGGAGTAGTAATTCGGGAGTTGGGAGAAATGTGCTTCTTTTTAATAGAACAGGAAATAACAACAGTGCTCTAGGATACGATGCTTTAAAAGGGAATTCTTCAGGCAGTAATAATACGGCTGTTGGAACGTTCGCTTATACCTCAACTGGAAATTACAGTAATTCTACAGGATTGGGATATCAAGCAAGTGTTTCTGCTTCCAATCAAGTGCGTTTGGGAAATAGTGCAGTAACAAGTATTGGTGGTTATGCCAGCTGGACAAATGTATCCGATGCTCGTTTCAAGAAAGATATTCAAGAAGATGTAGCAGGGTTAGAGTTTATCAATAAACTACGTCCTGTGACGTATCATTTAGATATGGATGCGATTGCTGGTTTTTATAAAATCCCAACAGAATTGCGCTCGCTAGAAACAGAAGCTATTAAAGGCCAGCAAGTTCAAACAGGATTTATTGCACAAGAAGTAGTGGCGGCTGCTGAACAGTTAGATTATGACTTTAGTGGAGTGGATCGCCCTAAAAACGAGCAAGACAATTATGGTTTACGTTATGCCGAGTTTACCGTTCCATTGGTAAAAGCAGTACAAGAGCTTTCTCAAGAACTCAAAGCCTCGCGCCAGCAAAATCAAACTTTAAAAGCGGAATTGGATACAATGAAAGCGGAATTGGCTGAAATCAAAGCGATGCTAGAAACAGAAGCTTCTAAGTAAGAAGGTCTAATTTTATGGACTACAATCCTTATAAAAATGAAAAAATATATAAAATTAGGCCTGCTTTTGGCCTGTTCTAATGGCCTGCTCGCTCAGCATGGGCTTACCAACCACGGGGCTACTATCCAAGTGGAGGCGCAAACAACCTTGACGATTACGCAGGGAAGTTTAATTAACCAAACAAAGGGTTCAATTTTGAATGCAGGACAAATTTCTTTGGAAAAAGACTGGAAACAAGAGGATAAAGAGGCTTTGTATACAGGCGCAGGAAGTTTATTGTTTAATGGCAAAAACGATCAATCTATTGTTAGTGCTTCAGAATTGGTCATCCATCAGTTAGTGATTGACAATGGTCATCAATTAGATTTGAAGGCTCCAATACAAATTACACAACAAGCTGATTTGTCTAACAATAGTCAATTGGTTTTAAATAATCATCATTGTACGTTGGCTCCAACAGCAGTTGTTGTTAATTATGATGAGCAACATTATGTCATTACCAATAAAAAAGGTTGCTTACAACAACAAGTAGGGGAGCCCGCAGCCCTGTTTCCTGTAGGAAATGCACATTACAATCCAATTGTTGTGCAAAACAGAGGCACGGAAGATCAGTTTAGTATTCGTGTTGAGAAATCGGAGGAGGAGCCGTCGAATACCGTAGCAGCTATTTGGTTCGTCAAAG
The DNA here is from genome assembly GCA_050633105.1 of Aureispira sp. GTDB lineage: Bacteria > Bacteroidota > Bacteroidia > Chitinophagales > Saprospiraceae > Aureispira. Next base: position 6,297 of record JBOEFW010000026.1, read on the forward strand.
AAGCAATAACTGGCGGTTCTTTGGCAAATTTTCAAGTACAATGGGAGCTAGAACAAGAAGGCAGTCAATTTATTAGAGAAGAAGCTGGGGTAGCTTTTTGGCACGGGGCTAGTTGGCTAGTCCCTTCGATCGCTTCTTCAAGTTGGAATTCCCAATTGTCTACGCAAACAACAAAAGAAGTGACGAAGATGGGGCCTATACGGGTTCAAAGTAAAGACCGTTCTTCTTTGGTTGTCTCTAGTACTGAAAATGAACCGTTCAAGCAAGCGAATACCGTTCAAGCTTTTCCAAATCCTGTTGAAACGCATCTTCATATTCGTTCTGACGTGACACTAAAAGAGGCGTCTATTGAGGTCTTGGACAGTAAAGGAAGTTTACTTTTACAAACCACACAAACGATAGAGGCTGGAAATCTTTTTCAGTTAGAAGGAATGGCCGATTGGCCCGAAGGGCTCTATTGGGTGCACATAAGGAAGGGTAATACAACCGTTTTTTCTCAAAAAATTGTGAAAAAATAGCCTTCACCATTTAAACAGAATCCCAGCATTTGCTGGGGCTTTGTTATTATACAAGCTAGCGAAATGCCTCCAATTCTAGATAATGGAAAACTCCAATGGGTGTGTATTAAACTATAAGCGCTATTTGGGGTAGTAATGGTTATAGACTGTTTTTATGACTTGTTATTAACCATCAATCAATCTTTTGAAACGCTTAATTTTTCTTCTACTCTTACTGGCCACCTCTTGGTTGCCCTATTCTACCCATCGTTGGTTGACTTTACCGTACAGCAAAGCGGTTTGGGAGAGTTATGCGTTGTATAGTAGTGCTGGAATTGTTGTCTTGCTATCCTTCGCAAATGTTTTATTAATGCTTTCTTTTAAAGCGCTCTACTTTCGGTTACAACTCCTAAAAATGGTGGCAATATTGCTGTTTTTATTGCTGTTCTTTCCGATCATAATGGGGGGATTAAATGCGTACCATGGTACGCATGCTTGGGTAGATGCACTTGCTTTGGGAATCCTTTATGGGAACTTACAATGGCTCTATAAAGTGTATCAAGAGTTGTTAGTCATTTATGAAAATCATAATTCAGGGTAGGAACTCTTTATTTTGAGTGCAGAATGGTACCTTTGCGCATTGAAATGAAAAGGTAATTAACTCCTTTTTCTGATTTTGTAATCACAACTGAGCACAAGTTATGCAAGAAGTACTAAAAGCACTCGGCTTAGAAGCCGTTAATTTTGGAACCAGCACTGGCGTTGAATTTTTTGGCGACACCAGCAAAAATTTAATAGCCTCTCATTCGCCTGTCGATGGCGCTTTGATTGGAAAAGTAAGTACCACTACTAAAGAGGAATACGAAAAAGTTATTGCTAGCGCCGAAGCTGCCTTTAAAACTTGGCGTTTGATGCCTGCTCCTCAACGTGGCGAAATTGTTCGTCAATACGGAGAAGCCTTAAGAGAGCACAAAGATAATTTGGGCCGCTTGGTATCTTATGAAATGGGAAAAAGCCTTCAAGAAGGTTGGGGAGAAGTACAAGAGATGATTGACATCTGTGATTTTGCAGTAGGGCTATCTCGCCAATTGTATGGTTTGAGCATGCACTCAGAACGTCCTGGGCACCGTATGTATGAGCAGTGGCACCCAATGGGAATTGTAGGAATTATTTCTGCTTTTAATTTCCCTGTTGCCGTTTGGTCTTGGAATGCTATGATTGCCTTAGTTTGTGGTGATGTTAGTATATGGAAAGGTTCTGAAAAAACACCTTTGTGTAGTGTTGCCTGTCAGAACATTCTAGTTCAAGTATTAAAAGATAACAACCTGCCAGAAGGAATTTCTTCTATCGTAACAGGAAACTATGAAGTAGGAGAGTGGATGAGTACCGATACACGTATTCCTTTAGTTTCTGCTACAGGATCTACTCGTATGGGGAAAATTGTTGCACAGAAAGTAGCAGGTCGTTTAGGGCGTTACTTGTTAGAATTGGGTGGAAACAATGCTATTATTGTTACCCCTCAAGCAGATTTAGAGGTAACTCTAGTTGGAGCGGTATTTGGAGCAGTTGGGACTTGTGGTCAACGTTGTACTAGTACACGTCGTTTGATTATTCACGAAAGCGTCTATGATGACTTTACCGCTAAATTAGCCAATGCTTATGGTCAATTGCGTATTGGTGATCCATTGGATCAAAACAACCATGTAGGTCCATTGATCGACAAAGACGCGGTAGCGGCTTACAATAAATCGATCGAAGAAGCGAAGGCTGCTGGAGGAAATATTCTAGTGGAAGGTGGTGTTTTAGAAGGAGGGAACTACACAAGCGGTTGTTATGTGAAACCTTGTGTAATCGAAGTGTCGGAGCAATACGATATTGTCAAGCATGAAACATTTGCACCAATCTTGTATTTAATGAAATACAGTACTTTGGAAGAAGCGATTGCTATTCAGAATGATGTTCCTCAAGGATTGTCGTCTGCGATTATGACAACTAATTTGCGGGAAGCAGAAGCCTTCTTAAGCACGGCTGGTTCTGATTGTGGAATTGCTAATGTAAACATTGGTACTTCGGGCGCAGAGATTGGAGGAGCGTTTGGTGGAGAGAAAGACACAGGAGGAGGACGCGAGTCTGGTTCTGATTCTTGGAAAGCATACATGCGTCGCCAAACCAATACCATCAATTATACCGCAGAATTGCCATTGGCGCAAGGAATCAAGTTTGATTTTTAGATCTCTTAAGAGATCCATCTAATAAAGAATAAGGCGGTTTACATTGTCTTGATAAGAGGCTGTCGAGAAAGTAAGTTTTTAAAACAATTGAATTAAAAATAGATTCACAAGCAAAACTATTAAAAATAGTTAAATGTGATGGTGTCTTTTAATTTGATTGACTTTTGAACTTTTTCGACAGCCTTTTTTATTCTTTATGAAGTGCTCTTTTATTTCTAAGGCATAAATCTCTGTCTCCGAAATGTTAACCCTTACCCCTGAATTGTTTTATAATGTCTTCCTTTCAACACATCTACTGGTTTGCCCCTTATAATTTAACTTGTCCGAGTACCCGTTATCGGGGGCTTATGCCTTTGGAACAATTAAAAAAAGAAGGAATCAGTTATGACTTCTTCTACCCTCAGGCCTCTCTAAGTGCTTATTGGCGTTTTTTATCTATGGTTATTTCCATTGTTTTTTTTAGAAAAGCCAACTCTTTAATTGTTATACAAAAAGTGTGTAGTACACGTACTTATGGCCGAACCTTAAAATGGCTGGTGCAACGCAATCCTCAGGCTACTTTATATGATTTAGATGATGCAGAGTATTATAGGCAACCAACAACTAGCTTACATTTTTTCTTAAAGCATTGTCAGTGGATTCAAGTAGGGAGTCAAGCATTAGCTGATTATGCACGACAGTTCAATGCTCAAGTTTTTGTTAATACATCTCCTGTTCCAATACAAACAATTACTAAAAAAGCAAAAAATGATTGTTTGACATTAGGTTGGGTTGGTGATTTCGGAAATGGAAAAGCTATTTCTAAAGCATTTGCACATAAAACGAGTTTGTTCCAATTGCTATTTCCTGTTCTAAAAGAACTACCATTTCCTATCAAATTAGTGTTAGTGGGGGTAAAAAAATCTGAAGATATTCCACTGGTAGAGCGTTATTTTGAAGACTGTCCTCACATCAGTTTAGAAATCCCTAACCAATTAGACTGGACGAATGATACGTGGTTATATGAAACTATTTTGAATTTTGATCTAGGAGTTTCCCCTTTAGTAGCGCATCCATTTAATATTGCTAAATCAGCCTTCAAAGCTAAGCAGTATTTGTCTTGTGGAGTTCCTGTAATTGCTAGTGCAGTGGGAGAAAACGGGACTTTTATTCAAGAAGGGCAAAATGGGCGGCTTTGTACTTGTTCCAATGATTGGAACAATGCATTGAGCTATTTTCAAGCGTTGGGTCAATCGGATTATTCTACTTATGTAGAACAGGCATTAGCAGGCCGAGCTAAGTTTAGCTTACTTCATTATACCAAAAAACTAGTCGCCTCCATTGGAGACAACTAGTTTTAAACATTTTTAGTATGGAGTTGCTAAGAAGCCCTATCTTTTAGCAATTGGGTAAGATGTTCCTCTATTAGAAACACTTCCAGAAGTATTTGGAAGACCATTACGTACTTGCATGATACCTGCAACGTGTGGTGTTGCCATTGACGTACCACTCAAAGTAGCATAGCTACCATTCAAGTAAGTTGAGTAAACACTGCTACCTGTAGCGATGTAATCACATGGTCCTCTACCATAGTTAGAGAAAGAAGACCAACCTCTACCACAAGTCATAGAAGCTACTGTTCTTACATTATTTTCATTAATACAAGCAGGGCTGTATTGAGCCGCATTTGCATTACTGTTTCCTGCTGCAATGGCAATTCTAGTATTAGCATTGCCCATATTTCTTAATGTATTTCTGTAGGGAGAGTTACTAGAACAATTGCTACCATAGAAACCACCCAAAGACAAGTTAACAACGTCCCCTGCAAGGTCATTGCTAGCAACATGGTTCAAGCCATTAAGGATAGTATTTGTAGCAGTTCCTCCACTACATCCAAATACTCTAACAGCAACTACTGGAGCTCCAGCGGCTACACCAACTACTCCAATAGAGTTATTTCTAGCGGCAGCAGTTCCTGCAACGTGTGTTCCGTGTCCATTACAATCATTAGCACTTCCGCCAACAAAAGATCTAGAATAATTCGTTTGTACATTCAAATCTGGGTGATCCAAGTCAATTCCAGTATCAACAATCCAGATCCATCGGCTAGTGCTAGCATTAGCAGCACCACCAGCGTTTGAAATTCCACAAGGAGTAGTTTGAGCTCTTCCACCAGAAGGCGTTGTGCTTTCTACTACAAACTCAGGTAATTTCTCTACTCTGTTGTGTTCTAGTAAATCTACTTTTGTATTCTTAGAAAGTTTTTCAACTTCTTCATCTGTCAACTTAATAGCAAAACCAGGTGCTACAGCGGTATAGTAATCCATTACTTGAGTAGTGTTAATCCCCTCTGCAATTAAGATGTCATTTAATTGACGGATAACAGTGGTAGAGTGCTCTTTCATCAGACGACTCTTTGTTGCGCGGTCATTGATTGGGCCACTGAGATAAGAAATCGCAGAAGGAACCGCTGTTTCTTTCACCATGACAATGTATTGGTTAGGAATGATGTCCCCTTCATTGCTTCCAGGGGTAACAACTGTTGCTGCTGGCTCCTGTGTTTTTTGTGCGACCTCTTTGCCGCAGGAAGATAGCATGAAGGATAAAGTAGTCAGTGCAATGAAACTCTTTGCTAATGTGATAGCTTTCATAACTCTAATAATTTGGTGTTATTAATATAAAATTAAAATCATTTAATTCATACAGTAAGGGATCACTTTTACAGACATTTGCCAATTGACAAAGTCATCCAATTAAGAATCCAGCGCAAGGAGAGGCTCCCTAGTAGGGAGGAAGAGGGACATTTAATAGAACTAATGGAAGAGTATCCTTCCTTATTATTTCTAGATAGTAACCAGTTTTAATTTAGCGTGTCGTAACGGGACTGTTTGGACAAAGGCTTCTAACTAAGAACTAGAAAATTGCTATTGTTTTTAGACAGGCTATTAAATTATATAGACTGTTTATTTTTTATGTATAGTGTTTGCTTTTTATGTATCGCCTTTACTTTTTTAGACGTAAGATTTAACTTTCTTTTTCTACAAGCAGTTTCAATCTCATTGAGCACTATTTCGATGTATTGTTTTGTCTTTTCTTTTTTTTGCAGTTTTTAATTCTGGACTGCTTTGACTTTTGCAAAATATGTCAGCAAAAAAGAACTTCAAAATTTTTTGTTTGTTTTTGATTAACAAAAAAAAACCTAAAATAAGGTTTCTAAGATAACTTCATATGAGGTCAGGCTATTTGTTCATAATGTATTTTAAAATGTAAACTTTATTTTTTTTGGTAAGATGTCAGTCGCTATATTTTTTCAAAATAGACTAAACTTATTTTTTTACAACTTCTTGAAGGGGATTTTTTGCCTTTTATAAGCCTTAGATTATTAATGGTTTAGATCTTTGTAAGATTGAGCGTTAAATAGAGTAGTTTATAAATAGAGTAAAAGTTATTGTTGAGACCAAACAGTGTTTATCTTGTGGTGTTGCTGTAGGGTAATCAAGAAAATTTATTTCTAAGGTTTCCAAACAGAAACTACTAGCTAAATTTACCCTTATTCCTTCATCGAAATTTTAGTTTATTTCTTCTATGCGCTTTTATTGCCTCTTGTTTTTATGGTTTTCTTTCTCCACTATTTGGGCTCAATCGACCGATCGTGACTCTATTTATGCAGAATGGGATAGTTTAGGATATACTTTTGTTGATCTGCTGAATGAGCGGAATTCAGAGATGGATTATTATTTTGCTTCCAAAGCTTTTTGGAAACGATTAATTATCAAGAACCCTAAAAGCGAAAATGTTCGTGTGCTAAATGATGATTTATTAGAGGATACTAAAGACTTCAATATCAGTACGATATTCGGAGAAGTAAGAGACGGGGTTCGATATAAATTTCTGCACAGTCGGGCAGATTCTGTTTTAGTTGTACAACAGCGTTTAGACGATTTGGAGTTTAATTATTTGTTTTTTAAGCTGAACTATCTGGAAGAGGATTGGAAAGTGGTCGATATTTATTTCTTGATCTATGACACCTATTTGAGTTCTTTGATCCGAAATACGGTGTATTTTCCTATTGTTTTTGAAGCATTGGGACGATCCAATGCAGGTGTCATCTTAGAGAATTCTAAAATTTATAGAGAGGCGAAGCATTTATATGGAGAAGGAGAGACGGAGCGCGCGTACCTAAAACTATCAGGAATTCCTTTAGAAGAGCGCCTCAGAGATTATCAGGTCTACAAAATATTCCTATCAGGTAAAGTCGAAGATGATCGTAAATTACTGCGAAGTGTCAAAGAGTATCAAGAGAAGTTTGGGAGTACCGAACGGTTGCCTTTGCTGTTTTTAGATTATTATGTAGTACTAGAAGAGTATGATGCTGCGATTGCTTTAGTAGGGCGGATTGATTCTATTATAGGAGGTGATCCTTATCTGAATTTTTATACAGGACTACTCTATTACCTTAAGGGAGATTGGAAAGCGAGCGGAAAGCTCTTAGAGGAGGCCCTCTTATTTTCCCCAGAAGAAGACTATTATGTCGCTTTTTTAATGACGGTTCTAGTGGAACATAAGGCCTATCGTTGGGCGGTAAATGCCTTAGATAAATTAGTTAAGACAGAGTATTATACCCAATATGAATTGGGATATTGGGTGAAATTAGAATACCCCAAATTAGCACGTTCTAGGCCATTTAAGCGCTGGTTAAGGAGCTAAAAAAAAGCACAAATCTTACGTACAAGTAAGATTTGCGCTTTTAAAAAATAGAAACAAAATGCTTAATTAACAGGTGTTACTTTATAACCTGCAGCACGTAAGAGGCGAATAACGCCTTTAGGACCACCCAAGTGTCCAGCACCAACAGCATAGAAGGTTGGTGTTTTTTTAGAAGTAGCAATGATCTGAGGAATCCATTTTTCATTGCGGTTGTCCAACATGTCTTCTTGGTTGCCCATTTCATCCATTTCTTCCCCCATAGACTCTAATAACCCATCTACATCTTGTGCTTTGTAGTAAGTTGTCATTTTAGACAAATCTTCTAACATTTTGCCATCACCAGACTTCAAATCTTTAACCGATTCCACCAATGTTTCTGCTTGTTGATCATAAGGAATGGTATGAAAAATAGCCATTTGGTCACTAACGGTCTCTAAACCGCCAAATTCCATTTCTTCTGCTTTGGCTAATTTTGTCAATTCCATTTCATACATCTTCACAGGCCCCTCAATCATTTCAGGGTAAAGCACGGACATCAACATCATAGGTTGCCACGTTTGAGCAAAACCAAAAGTCATTTTAGCTTCAGATGATTTAGATTCTTCTAAGAAGTAAGTTTTGACCAAATTATAATCTTCCTCCGACATAATATCTTCCAAGGTTTTGTCATCTTTCATCTTAGCCAATTGCATCATTTCCATAGCCATGCTCAATTGCTTGCTCATGTCAATTTCTGTGACTAATTTTTTTGATTTTTTAAGGGCTTTGTCCATCGTAGGAGTCCAAAGGTAATCCTTCGCACCAATGATGTGAATGGTGCCAAATAAGTAAGAGGGTTTAATGCCTTTGCCTGTAATCTTCCACAATAAACTCTTTTCTAGTTTATCAGCAGTGGGGGCAGTAGCTGTCTTTTGAGCTTTAGCAGGGGCTATTGCAACAGCCCAACAAAGGGCAACAGAAAAAACAGCAGATAAAATTTTGAATACGGACATATGGTTGGTTTTTATTTTTAAGTCTATTGTAATAAAACGTTCGGGAGTCTTCCTTACAGTGTACGAATAGCTTGGTTAATAATAAGGATGGTATTGAACCAAATTGTACTTTCTAAAAGCACAAATCAAGCAAAAGCGTTCAAAATCGTTGCCAAATAACGACTAAGTGCCATTTTTGCGGGTCGAACAGGAAAATCCTGCCAAGAATGCTTCTTATTGTCTTTGGATAATAAGAGGCATTCTGTCCTATAAAAAATGCAGCCCTTACTTAAGTAAGGACTGCAGCAGTCTATAAAGAGATAAACAATAAATGTTCTTACTGTTTAACTAACTTTTTAGAAACAGCCAGTTTATCACCTAAAATAGTGACTACATAAACGCCAGCAGGCTCATTGCCCAAGTGGATGTTAATGCTTTGCTGTTGTATTTGAGAGAACTCTTGCCAATAAACGGCTTGTCCAAGAGCATTGTGAATCACTAAGGTTACATTTTCTTGCTGACGAGCTAAATCTAAATCTACTACCAATTTGTCCTTAACAGGATTTGGATTGATCGATAATTGATCGCGTAGCTCAATCTTATCAACATTAATGTTATCAATAATGGTCATTTGCAGAGTATCCGTATCGGTACAGCCATCTTTGGTTACCGTTAGAATAACAGGCTCTGTTCCTCCATTAACAAAAGTATAAACAGGATCTCGTAAAGAAGACGTAGAGCCATCAGCAAACGTCCATAGGTAGGCTCCTGCATTGGTTGAGTTGGTTCCAAAGAAATTGACATTACCACCTTGGTTAAGGTAAATAGTAGTGGCAGTTGTAGTCGCTACAGCAGTAGGAATCGGAGCAGGAGTAATTACGATGGTGGTCGTAGCAGTCTGTCCAGAATTATCTCTTGCTTCTAGTGAATAACTACCAGAGACTAAGCCTGTAAAGGTAGAAGATGATTGATATGCTCCTCCATTAATACGGTATTCTGTACCACCTGTACCACCAATACTAGCAACACTCATGTCTACTGCCGTTTGTCCACAAGACAAAACAGGAGCCAAAGCACTTACACTCAATGGACGCGTTTGGTTCATACAAAATAAAGTCGTATCCGTAGACCCAAAAGCAGTCTCAAAGGCTAAAGTATCTCCATTGGCATCCGTCAACATATAATAACCAGATCCATTGGCACAACATAAGCCATTACCACCCATGTCTAGGATCGCAAATTGATAACAACCTGTATCTAAGCAAAAAGAACGTTCAATCAAGACACCACGATCATTACTCAACGCAAAGAAAGGACTCGAAGCAATGGTTGCTCCTGCACTGTTCTTCAAATTCCAAGAAATATCAGAAGGCATACTATCCAATTGAAGAGTCAAGGTTAGTACATTTGGTTGGTAATCGTAGGCCACTAGTTTCTGAATGGTATCTGCCCCATTGCGGTTTTGTACCACCAACATAGCGGTATAAATTCCTGCGGTAGGATAAGATACATTAGGGTTCGCAAGGGTAGAAGTGCTAGGGGAACCACCTGGAAAGCTCCAACTCCAACCTGGAGCATTATCAATAGAGCGATCTTCAAAAGCAATAGAATCACCAAAACAAAGCGCTGCTGCTTGGTAAGAAAAATTGGCAACAGGAGGTGTAGATAAAGGCGCTTTTAAATCCGCTTCCCAAATACCACGACCATAAGTTCCTGCACGCAATTTTCCAATGTTATAATTAATTTCAAAATCACGAACAATCACATTGGGTAATCCATCCATGAACGGTTGCCAGTTGAACAATAAAGTATCGGTATAGTAAACACCGATGTCTGTTCCAATATAAAGGCCATCATCAGAATTTTTCTGATAAACCATACAATTAACAGGAAGGTTAGGCAAGTTGCGGGTTATATTAACCCAAGTAGCTCCGCCATCAACAGAACTGTATACTTTGTTGGTTGGAGAAGAACCTGAGAAGGTAACCCAAACTTTGAGCGGATCATCAGGATGTACTGTAATAGAACTGATCACACTGTTGGGTAAACTAGACGAAATATTAGTCCAGTTGGCACCTGAATTAATAGTGCTGTATAGACGCGTACGAGTACTCGCGTAAAAATGAGTAAAAGGATCAGAATTAGCAATAGCAAGATTGCTCACATTGCCATCACTAGTTGTAAAGCTCGAAATAACTTGCTCGCTCACACCACCATCAAAACTCATATAAACTTGGTCATAACCAGCCAATAAAAAGCCATCATCTGTAGGGTGCATAACCATTGGTGTTACCCAATTTCCTGTTCCACCAGGGCCATTAAAAATAGGACTGAAATTATTTCCGCCGTCATTAGAAATGCTAAAATTACCATATTGAGAACTACTAATAATAACATTGGAATCCACAGGAGACATTAAAACTTCCATACCATCTGCTCCATTGGTGTGGAAAGCAGCATTATTACTAATTAAGTTACAACCATTATCTTGTGTACCACCCATAATACGGTAAGGAGTCAACTCCGTCCCTGCAATTCTATAAAATTGCATGATACTCAACCCATCAGAAAGGTCCGTGAAGTTGGTGCCACCATTAGCAGAGCGGAAAATTCCTCCATCACTACCACAATACAAACGGTTGTTATACATTTCCAAAACATGAATGTCCGCATGTGTGTAGGCGACTCCTGGAGGGTAGTACCAGTGTGATTTGAGGGTTAAAGTCACCCCACCATCAACAGAACCCCATACATTAATACCTCCTATATATACTTCATCGGCATCACTAGGCGAGGCACAAAGGGCCATATCATACCAGCTTTGCCCCGAAGTTGTATCGGCACCAGAAGCATCATAAGCAAAAACATTAGGAGAGTTTGCTTGTAAAGTAAAAGAGGTTCCAGAGTTATTAGAACGGTAAAGACCATAAAAACTAGAAGTACTTCCTTTTCCACAAAGGAAATAAACAACACTAGGATCAGCAGCAGAAACAGCAATCTCTGCTCGGTTAATCGCTCCACCACTAGGTAAACCTGTAGAGGTTGTGTTCCAAAAGTTGCCACCATCAGTAGAAACAGATAAGGTTGTATTAGAAAGGTAAATTGTTTGTGGATCACCTGGTTTTAATTCCATATCCCGCCAGCGGCCACTACGTAATAAAGACCAACTTAGCCCCGCATCAGAACTTTTGTAACAACCAGAAGAACTTGCTACAAAAAGAATATTTGGATTGGTAGGGTGGATAATAATTCTATAAATTCGGGTACCAAATAAGCTAGAGTTATTAAGTGCCAATGCATTCCAACTTAGTCCACCATCAGTAGATTTTAAGACACCAATACTATAGGTGTCTCCACCGTCATCATCTCCTGTTCCTAGGTAGATAATATCGCTATTGGTATAATCTATGGCAATAGCAGAAACACCTAGTGCTTGCAATTGATCGGTTAGAACGGTCCAAGTTTGGCCAGCATCCGTCGATTTCCAACAACCACCAGAAGGTGCACCAACATACAAAATATCAGGATCATTGGGATCTTCTGCGACAGCATTGACCCGTCCAGCACCTGGATTATAAGAAGAAGAAGACCAATTGTAAGGTCCCAAAGGAGTCCAGGGATTAGAACGCGCCCCTGATTTTTGAATGCCTACTGCATATTTTTTTTGAAAGGCTAAATGCTCTTTCCAAGCATGATTTTGCGGAGGACGGATACCATGAGGATAAACACGAGGCGCCCAAAAAGCTTCCCAGCGCTTGAACTGCTTCCAGCCATAGCCACGCTTGTAAGGGCGATCTCCCCAAGCATTATTAAAAGCATCTTGGACTTCATAAAAATTAACAGAACGATCTTGCATCATGTCTGCCCAAGGTTGCGCAGTCAATTGAGCACATCCCCAACAACAAAGGAGACATAATAATAAATAACGGATTCCTATCATGGTAGTTAAATAGATTGGTGGTTAAAATGGTAGTTTAGATAAATGAAGAGTGTATACAATACTCTAATGGAAAAAGGGTAAAAGGTAATCAATAGACAGTAAAAATGTAGTTGACTGAATGCAATGGAGTATGTTGCTTTTGTGGGGAGTTGGAGGATAAAATTACGCAAAATTTCATAAAAAGGCGCTATAATTTTGTCAGAACTAAGTATAGAAACTATTTAGAGAATGTTTTTAGAAGAGCCCTCAAAAATATCTTTCTTTTTTAAAGAGGCTAGCGAGAGAATTAGAAGTAGAGCGATTGACCACAAAAGCTCTTGAGAGGAAAAATTGTGAACAAGGACCGACCTCTAGATTTCACGCAAAGAGGCCTAAGTAAACCGAATGGTAAACTGATGTTGGACTTTATTAAGTTGGGCAACTCTGTTGGTTTGCTTGTTTTTTAGTTTAATGCTTAGTATGACAAGGCTTTGGCCCCGACCTACTCGCTTTTGTATGGTCGCTAAACGCCCTTCCATTTTATAACTACTAACTGTTATCATGATCGGATCGACTCCATGTGTAACGTAAGCGTATGTAAATTCATGTAGTTGATAGTTGCTAGGGTAGTTTTGTAATTGATCGTTGAAAAAAGTGCTTAGGTCTTTCAACGCTTTAAACTCGTCTGCACTAATTTGATAAGTGTTTGTTTGTGCAGAGAAGGTTGTTGTTGTTTGTGCGTTGGATGAAATGGAGAGGCTTAAGAGCAAGCTGATTATGCTAAGAATACTAAAAGTGAATGATGGATGGTTGGAGTGTTGCATGTTTTTGCGGCCTAGTAAGTAATTGAAAAAACTTAGTCTGTACCAGACTAATACAGTTATTGTTACTTGGTTACAAAACAAACTAACTTTTTAGACTAAAATCTGCTTCTAATAGTTATTAAGGTGAAAGATAGAACTTGCGTACAGGAAAGAGACTATCAAGGATAGTTAGAAATATAAATCCCAACATAATGACTATTAAAGTGTTTTAATCTTCTTTTTAATAACCTTTATGTTGGGTTTGTACCATTTATTTTATAACGATTTGACGAAAAAACGTTATGCTTTTTTTGTTGTACTTGTGTAATGTTGTTGGTTAAGAAGAATGGTTAATTTAGGGCTTCCATGATTAAATGTATTTAAAAGACTTTCTTTTCCAATAACAGAAAGATTGATGCCCTTAATCATCGCAATGATTGGAGGCAGCTTATTCTAATTCTAAAGCAAGAGTAATGGGCTGTTTGATTTTTTAATCAATTGCTTGAATTTCTAATTGATAGTGTTACTTTAAAGAAAAAAGTTCTAAAACCTAGAGGACCAAGATGGCTTAATTAAGAGGTTTATTTCAGTGTAATGGAGGAACCAACTGACTACTATCCACCTCCCCTAAACAATACAAATACCCATTGCGCGAAGCCACATACAAACGCCCTTGATCCACAACAGGTGTAGACTCACAACGAATACGAACCTTTTCTTGAAAGGCAAAAGTAGCGCTATTGGCTTGCCACTCAAATCTAGAAATTCCCTTGCTGGTTGCCACAATCAATTGTTCGTTAACCCAAATAGGCGTAGAGATAGAAGGCCCAACTTGGTGCTTAAAAACCAATTGGGGTTGGGGTAAATAAAGGCTGGTATCAAAACTAGGGCTAGGAGGGCTGTCCACTAAGACATCGGTATTGACTACATAAAGAAAGCCATCAATGCCCACAAAGGCCGCCATATTAGGATCTTCTTTGTTTTTATAATGGTAATTCACGGCCACAGAACCCACCACGCCACCTTCCCAAGTCGCAAATTCAAAATCAGGTGTGGGAAAATACCACTCTGCGGCTTGGGCAGCAGGACGACTAGGATTGAGTTTCAAAATACCACCCCGCCCTGTAATGTATTGTTTTTCTACCGCTATTAACAAACAACTATCAGCAGTAACTACAGGCGTCCCATCCATGTCCGCTCCTGTAAAATACATCCAATCCAAGCTGTCTTTTTCTAAATGATACCCCCAAACACGCCCTGCGCCAGAAGAAATATAAACGCGTTTATCCAATAGGGTAGGAGAGGCTTCCGTGACTAAGTTTCGGCGATGAGTTCGCCGATCTGCTGTTCTATAAAGGGTATCGCGCTGGCGATAAATTTGTGGTTGTTGCAATCCTTGACGCAGTTGTGCTTTTTTAGGATCAGGATTAAAAATAGTAAAAATGCTGTTTTCTAAGCCCAAATAAGCGGTATCGTTCCAAACCAGAGCAGACGCATCCACATCTCGACTATAGCTGTGAGTTTGGGCACTACTTAATTGCCAACGATCTTGGCCTGTTATCAAAGAAATAGCACGAAAGCTAGGCACAGTGGTAGAATACAAACTCTTGCCTGCTCGGCTGCCTTGCAAAACAAGGGCAAAATCTTCTAAAGAATCTGCTTGATGATTGATCCAAATACTCCCTGTTCCTTTGACCACATCATCAAATTTGTATTGCCAAACCAGTTTCCCTGTAGCCGCGTCTATTTTTTTTAGATGATAATCATAAGCTCCTTGTAATAGGTATTTTTTCCCATTTTCTACAAAGACTAGAGGTTGCCCCGTCCAACCTGCTCCTTTCCAAGTTTTGGTTAACGCACCTACTTTGGTGGTGCCTTTGCCTAAGAACAATTTCCAAATCGTTTGTAAATGATTAGGAGCACTATCTCCATAATAATTACGAGCATTATTGTGTAAGAAACTGCTATTGAGAATTCGAAGATGGTAATAACTGCTATCGGCTTGTAGAAAATTTCCTACATATACTGAAGGAAAAGAGATTGTTTCTACAGAGTCAATCGCCAAAATTTCTTTAGGAGGTAAGGAAGGAATTGGGATTGATTGGTCTGCTAAATATAAATGCGTCAAAACTCCTAAACTCAATAGAGTAAAGGCGATAATAAAAACTAGCAATAAATTTTTCCAAGTCATGTGTAGGTAATTGTGTGTGCTTAAGTCATCAATCACTTCTAAGCAAAAGGCTTTTAATAGTGGACTAAAAGTAACCACAAAATTAAAAGCATTATTTGAAGTTCGAGAATAAATGACCTTGCCATACAACTCAGTAGTCAGAAAAAGATCACGCAGTACTTTACGACCGCAGGAAGTTAAAGTTGCATTCGCGGAGCAATCTGATTAGACTAGTACTGTGTACTAGATAATCAACTAGGGAAAAATAGCTATTTTGGGGAGCGAACAACTTGATATTCTATTTTTTTTAATAAAAAAAGACTAATGAATATCAAAAAAGAAAGAAAACACATAGGAGTTCCATTACTTGTTTTAGGACACTCTGCTATTCCTAAGATTTGCATGATTGAGCCATAACTAGCTATAGATAAAGCAATACTAATCCCTAGAAAATAATAACCTGTTTTTCTAGGGATTAGTAAATGCACTCCTAGAGGAATAATAAGACAGAGCATGATAATATAACAGGCAGGAATGCCAAGAATCTTTGGACAAATATGGCCTACTATGAATTCATCATAGACTAAAGAACTTGCTCCTAGTATTCCTACCAAAAATAGGAAGGTTATGATTCCTCTCAGTGTTTTTTTTAACATCTATAATTTATTTGACACCAGCATAAGAAATGGCTGTTAGTTGGTGCATTTCATAATTAAGAGTAGATAGGTCATTAAAATTAAAATCACGTAGATGGTAATGTCCACAAGACCTTGCGATAACTTTCATAAGCTCTGTTGATGCTTCAAAAAAGTTAGTTAATTGTTGAGCAGAAGCGTCAATGATTAATCGTGCTCGAAGGTTTTCTTTTTGTGTAGCAATTCCTACAGGGCAATTGTTAGAACTACATGCTCGCATCCCAAGACATCCTATTGCTTGCAAAGCGGAATTAGAGACTGCAATCGCATCTGCTCCCAACATCATAGCTTTAGCAAAATCTTCGGCTACTCTTAGCCCTCCTGTGATAACTAATGTGATGTCAGTTCTTCCTAAAGTATTCAGATGTTTCCTAGCTCTAGCAAGTGCAGGAATTGTTGGAACATTAATGTTGTTCTTGAGAATATTTGGGGCAGAACCTGTTCCACCTCCTCTACCATCAAGAATGATGTAATCCACGCCCACTTTCAAGGCAAAATCAATATCTGCTTCAATATGGCTTGCTGCAATCTTAAATCCAATAGGAATACCTCCCGTTTTTTTACGAACTTCATTGGCAAAGGCTTTAAAGTCCGCTGCTGTAAATAAGTCTGGAAATGCAGCGGGTGAAATGGCTGTTTCTCCTGCCTGGAGGCCTCTTACGGCTGCAATTTCTGGAGTTACTTTACTCCCTGGTAAATGTCCGCCCGTTCCTGTTTTTGCGCCTTGCCCTCCTTTAAAATGAAAAGCTTGAGCCTTTTGTACTTTATCCCAAGAGAAGCCAAATTTTCCAGAAGCCAATTCATAAAAATATCTAGAGTTATTTTCTTGCTCCTGAGGGAGCATTCCTCCTTCACCACTACAAATGCCAGTGCCAATCATTTCAGCTCCTTTTGCAAGAGCAATTTTTGCTTCTTTAGAAAGAGAACCAAAGCTCATATCTGAAACAAAAACAGGAATTTTTAATTCCAAAGGCTTTTTAGCATTAGGGCCTATAATAACAGATGTATGAACTGGATCTTCATCCAAAAGAGGGCGAGAAGCTAATTGTGCGGGCAAAAATTGAATGTCTTCCCATTTAGGTAGTGTATTCCTGTCTACTCCCATTGAAGAAGAAGGGCCATGATGACCATAATTCCTTAAGCCATTCTTAGCCAGTTCTTTTATAAAAAGAGTATAAGGCTCTGTATTTTCAGGATGGGTATCTGCATACAATCCTTGATATTCATTTTTGTTGAATGGCTGTGGATGTTTGGCTAAATAAGCATTGATCTCGTCTTTGTTAACCCAAACCCAATCTTCCTTTATTTCGGAATAGAACTTATGTAATGCTTCTTTATTGTTATACTCACTTACTCCAGTATCTAATCGATAATCCCATCCATGCAAGCCACAAATTAGATTATGGCCATCGACATGGCCATCTGACATCAATGCTCCTCTATGTAAACATCTACCATACAAAACGGAAACCTGGTTATTATCGTATTTAGTAACAACTAAGTCTAAATCATCTACTTGAGCATAAGTTGGTTGATTGTTTTTGAGCTCTTCAAGCTTAATAAGTTTAAGTTTATTCATGTTCTTTTTTTTCTTTGTTAAATTTTAAAGCATAAAATACCCCCACTAAAACTACATGATCATCTAAGTCTCCAAAACTCAAAACATAGTTGTATTCTGCAAATAAGTATAAGGAGCCTATTGGAATATGCATTCCTGCACCAATATTAATTCCAGAAGCATTTTGTGTTTCAATTTCAATTTCAATAGAACCATTATTATCTAATAGTTGCTCTCTCTCAACACTATAATTGTAACCAATTAAAGGGTATATACCCAAGTGATGAGTAACTTCAAATTGATAGTGAAAATTGAAGTTGAATTCATATAAAGATGTTGTAATTTCTTGATTGTTAGAAAATTCTTTTTTGGGAAGGAAATAACTAAGTTCAGGACCGAAACAAAGATTTTCATTAGCTAGATAATAAACACGAGCATTAAATCCTGGATGCTGAAAATTAAAGCCATACAAGCCTCCAAGGTTAAAAGAAAGCCCTTGTGTGTACCCTACGAGAGGAAGGCATAACAATAGAACGCCTAAAAAAATACCTTTCATTATTGTTTTTTTATTGTAATTAATTTTTTATGTGTTGAGAAACGCTCCCTGCTTTTTTTAAAAAAACAGGGGGTAGCTAGAATTAAAATAGCGCATTTTAATTCTAGAAATTCACATATAATTAAAGACTACTTAAGTGTAGTAGTTATTCTTGATACACTATGAAAAACAAGAATAGTCTATCAACAGAAGAGGGGGGCAGGTTTGACTCTATCAGATTCCTTGTAAAGAAAGAAGTTTATTTCTAGTTAGAAATCATGATTAATTAGTACTTAATGATAACAAAACTTGGCTTGTGTCTAACCAAGATAGGTCTAGTACTTATAGACTCTATTGTAAAAATTAGAAGCTGTTTAAAAGGGCTTTAAAGCTCTCTGCATTTGTTTATAGGTAACATAAACAAGAACTTCGCAAGACTCACCAATAATAGCTTGGAGAACAAAAAGAGCTTGCTAAAGAGCTTCTTATAGAGTAAATATCAAATAAAATATTGAAATTTAATAATCAGAGTATTTATTTCCAGATAAAAAAATAAAAAGACTCTAAAGTAACGGTGTTTTACCACAAAATAAATAATGCATATAGTTGAGGAGTAGGGCGTATTAAGATTGTACTAACCTTGATTATAAAAAGAAAAATCGCTCCAACCTTTGTTTTTTAGATACGGTCAATGACAGTAATAACCATATAAAACTGTAACTTTGAGTTTAACTATTTGTTCATCCCAGTTCTACTCTTTTTGCTATGAAAATGCGCAGTATTACCCCAGGCGAAATCGCTACTAAGGATTTACATCAATTTATTGTGGGCGCCATTGCTCCACGACCGATTGCTTTTGTCTCTACAATAGACGAAAATGGCGTGGCTAATATTGCCCCTTATAGCTTTTTTAATGCCTTTAGTTCCAACCCTCCTGTTTTGGTCTTTTCTTCTAATAGAAGAGTGGATAACAATGAAACGAAGGACACATTGCACAATGTGCAATTGAATCAAGAAGTTGTTGTGAATGTGGTCAATTACAACATTGTTCGCCAAATGGCACTGGCTAGTATTGCCTATCCTTCTAACATTAGTGAATTTGAGAAATCAGGTTTAACCGCCTTGGCAGCAGAGGAAGTCAAACCCTTTAGAATTAAGGAGTCTCCTGTGCAATTTGAATGCAAAGTGAGTGAAATTATCACCTTGGGAGAACATGGAGGCGCAGGCCATTTAATTATTTGTCAAGTTGTTAAATTACACATTGATGAAGCGGTATTGGATGGTGATCGCATTGATCCACACAAATTGGATTTGGTAGGACGTCTAGGGCGTGCACATTATGTACGCGCCAGTGGCGATAGTGTTTTTGATGTCTACCAATCGGTCGTAAAACCTGCTTTGGGCTTTGACAAACTTCCAGCGCATTTGCGGAACAGCAACATTCTAACAGGAAATGAATTGGCACAAATGGCAGGCTTGTACGAAATGCCTAGTGAAGCTTTAATAGAAGAGCTCCTTAAGAGTAATGAAGTGGTTCAAGTATTGGTTTCTGTCGAAGAACCTGGCCCTGCTTTATTAGAAGGCTTGCATCAATTGTCGCGGAAAGCATTAGAGGCAGGCGAACCAGAGCGCGCATTTGGCTTAGCTATGGTTTTTGATTATATTGGATAAGAATAGAAGGTACAAGTAGTGAATTCACTAAATAAAATACAGATGGACGCGTCGCCTCAACAACGGTTGCCTAAGCACCTAAGAAATTTGCTTAAAGCGAAGGTCAACACCACGCCTTTAGAAGGGTATTTGAATGCCCAAGAAGAAGTGGACTGTTTTCAAGTAGGCAGTCTGGCGCTCCAACAGACCCACCAAGAACAAACGCTTAAAGCACACTTAGCGATGACGTTAGGAGTAGCGAGTAACCAATTGTGTTTAGGAACAAGTCCAGAAAGTTTACGCAACATATTGTTACAAGTTGTATGTGCACACAAGCGCAACCACTGTTTGACCTTTGCTCCACAGCGTCCACAAGTAAAACAATTGTTGGATTGGCATCAAATAGAGCAAACAACGCTGTCCCTCCAATACTTGGTAGATTTGCCTATTTCTGCGATCCAAGAGCAAGTACAATTGGATACTCAACTATTGATTTTAGATCATCCCAATGCGATTACAGGCGCCCTGCTACAACGATTTGATGTTGCAGATGCAGTTACTGCCTTTGATGGTTGGGTGTTGGTAGATGAATCTTCTATTGGAGCAGTGGCAGAGGAGAGTATGAAGAGCATGGTGGCTACTTGTGATAATGCGTTAATCCTACAACGCACAGTAGGAGGTTTAGCCGTATTAATTGCCCATCCTGAGTTGGTAGAAATATTGGAACAGTGTCGCCCAGCATTGCCATTGATACAGTTGCAGGATGCTGCTGAGCAATTGGCTTTGACCAAGGAGGAGCGAGAAACTAGCTTGATTTTATCAACATTGAAAAAAGAGCGTGTAGAACTACAAAAAGCATTAGAGGCGTTGCCTTTTGTAGAAAAAGTATATCCAAGTAGCACTAATAGTTTATTATTGAGTGTTCAAAAAGCAGATGAGGTGGTGCAATTTTTGCGCGAATCGGAACGAATTTTAGTGTATCGTGTTCCTGTTTTAGAGGACTTACCACAAGGCATCCGCTTGACATTAGGAACACCCTTGGACAATTTACGTTTGCGTAGTGCCTTTGAACAATTGCCCACCAAAATGAATCCTAAACGCGCTTTTTGGAGCGATGTATCCAAAGGTTTGCGTAGAGCAAGCTCTTTCTTGGGTTTCTTCAAAAAGTTCTTGGGCGTATAAGTCCCTTTTTGTTATTATATACAACCGTACTTCTTCTTTAAGAGAATCAAAGAATCAATCAAACAACAGCATGAGAATTATACTCTTTACGGGTAAAGGTGGCGTTGGTAAAACAACAACGGCGGCTGCTACTGCCTTGCAATGTGCCAAAGAAGGCCTCAAAACCTTAGTGGTATCTACAGACCCCGCCCATAGTTTATCCGATGCCCTTCATGTAGATTTGAAACCAGAACCAACGCAAGTAGCGGAGAATTTGTGGGGACAAGAATTTGATGTGTATTATTCCATGAAAAAAAATTGGGATAACATGCGCCATCTTATGACTGCAGTATTTAAATGGCGAGGCGTGGATAATGTGGTAGCAGAAGAACTATCTGTCTTGCCAGGAATGGAAGAGGCTTCGGCCTTTTTGTGGATTGAACAATATTACCGAGAAGGTTTTTATGATGTGCTAATCATTGACAGCGCTCCTACAGGAGAAACATTAACACTATTAACCTTGCCCCAAGTGATGCAATCTTGGTTGACCAAAGCCTTTCCAGGACAGCGATTGGTGATTAAAGCAGTTGGCAAAGTATTGAAAAAGACCAAAGGGATTCCTTTGGAAGAAGGCATTTCAGAGTTGAAAAATTTGTTTGACAAATTGGAAGACGTTCAAAAAATAATGCTCAACCCTGAGGTTTGTTCCATCAGAATCGTCGCCAATCCAGAGCGTATGGTCATACAAGAAGCAAAACGGGCATATACTTATCTCAATTTGTATGGTTACAATGTAGATGCGGTTGTCGTGAATAGAATTCTGCCTGAATTGGCAGGAGCAGCGGGGAGTGTTTTTGAACAGTATGTAAAATCACAAGGCCATTACTTACAAGACATAGAAGAGAGTTTTCAGCCCTTGCCTATTTTTAAAGTAGAGCACCAAGGCCAAGAGGTTTTTGGCTTAGAATTATTAGATAAAATTGGTCAAGCAATTTATGGAGAGCGCAATCCCGCAGAGATCTATCACAAAGACAGTCCTTTTGAAGTAACCGAATTTGAAACCTATTATAAAGTCTCTATGTATTTGCCTTTTATTGGTGAATCAGATTTTACGCTTAATAAATATGGTGATGAATTGGTGATTGCTATTGGTGGTCGCAAAAAAAGTGTTTTGTTACCTCGATTTGCCAATTTCTTAGCATTAGAAGGGCATGCTTTTCAAGATTCGTGGTTGCATATTCGTTTAATGAAGGGAGAGGAATAAACGAGTCCATCTATTTCTGTAGAGCGCAAGGCACTCTACAGAAATAGATGGGGAGATGTTTTTGGGGGCGACGTTTACAACCGTAAAATCCTTTCTAAATCAATTTCTCCTAAATTATTAATAACAGCTCGTGCCCCTGCTTCTCTTAGTTCCTTTTCAGAATAACTACTCACCACCTCCAATAGGGCACATTTTGTTCTATGCCCTCCAATACGGCATAAGCCTCCGTATTGGTCGCATTTCTAGTGACACAACCAATAGTGACACAACCAATAGTGACACAATCTTCTCCATGCACATAAATGAGCCGAGCACTGTCTTGTTTTACCAAACAAATGTCCATTGGAATGTGTACAAAAGCAGGATTATTTCAATTATCTAAGGCTGCTTTGAGTTCTTTGAAGACTTGTAGAAAACAAAAGGGGGCAATGGTCCATTCTGCTCCTGCTATTATTTGTACAACAGAACCATCGGCTAAAATTAAACGACAATGAACCCTATAAGAAGATGACGTAACCGTATTAATGTCAGGCAAACAAGGGATGGTCCAACCGTTGTCCTGAATGGCTTGAATTAATGAACAACAGAAAACGCGTGTTTTGGTTGATAGAATTATTGAAAAACAATGTTCTGTGTTTCATAAATATGAGAAGAGGGGTTTTTATAATACTTTAAGTGGTTAATTGATTGATTATAAGATGGTTGTGATGGTGTTTTGATGAAGGGCAAGGTGTCAAAAAAGGATTGGCGAATAATAAAAAAAATCTCTTGACCGTTTTTACCCTGCCTTTTAGGTCAAAGGATTCGTTTGTAACAACAAAACCAATCAACTATGAATTTGTGCTTGGACATTGGCAACACACAACTAAAATTAGGTTATTACAAAGAAGAAGGTGCTTTACAAGAACTGGTTATTGTTCCAACTTGGCAAGCGGCGAACTTGGAACGCCGCTTAACGGACTGGAACATTAAACGGGCTATTATTTCTTCTGTTCAGGCGGAAGATGAAGAGTTATTAGCGTATCTGAAGGCGCGATTAGAGGAAGTTTATATCTTATCTACGACTTTGCCCTTGCCTATTGTTATTGATTATGCGACACCAAGGACGTTAGGAAATGATCGTTTAGCAGTAGCGGTTGCTGCTGCTGCATTGTATCCACAACAAGCGGCTTTGATCGTGGATGCAGGAACCTGTATTACTTACGATTTTGTAACGGCTGAAGGGCGTTATTTAGGAGGGAGTATTTTGCCAGGAGTAGCCATGCGATTTCAAGCTATGCACGAATTTACAGCTAAATTGCCTCTAGTGGAACGCGCAAATTTGACCACTTTTATTGGTGACAGCACCAAAACATCTTTACAAACAGGAGTTTTGTATGGAGTTTTGCACGAATTAGAAGGCTTTGCAGCCCAATACCGCCAACAATTTGGGTCAATTATAGTCTTGGTGACAGGAGGCAGCCTCCCTCATTTTGAATCTCAACTTAAAAGTAAGATATTTGCAGCGCCCAATTTAGTACTGGATGGCTTGAATGCCATTTTGCGCTACCAGCATCATAAATAAGCGGCCCTAGAGCCGCACGCGTCAGCCATAGGCAGCGCTTCATTTTAAAGTTGTTTAAGAATAGCTTCCGTTGTTAACCAGCACAACGCCATTTTTAACCAATTTCCTTAAATATAAACGTTCATGCAACAGCTTTTTAAGCATTCTTTGACTTTGTTTTTTACGTTGGCCTTACTTCAAGTAAGTTTAGAGTCTGCCAACGCCCAGTATTCTAGAGGGAATTCTCCCTATTCGCGCTATGGTTTGGGAGATTTACGTGGAAGTAACTTTGCGCCCAATGCTGCTATGTCAGGAGGCCAAAGTGCTACTTACAGAAGTTATTGGGATGTAAATTTGACCAATCCTGCTTCTTTCGGAAAATTGCGTTATGCTTCTTTCCAAATTGGCTTGGATTATCAACACAGCGAACTTTCTGAGCGCAGTACTGGCTTGACGGCTAAGGCCGATAATGGTAATCTGTCTTATATTTCCTTAGCGTTTCCAATTACTAAGAGTTGGGAAATTATGCGAGATACCTTACGCCGTGAAATTCCGATTCAATGGGGAATGGGGTTTAGTTTGGTGCCTTACAGTACCGTCGGCTATGATGTAGCGATTGTCCGTAGTTTTAATGGCATCAATGATGTTCGCTACAATTATACAGGAGAAGGGAACAAATACCGCGTCAATTGGTCTAATGGAGCGACGTACAAAGGTTTCTCTGTTGGAGCGAACTTAGGGTTGTTATTTGGGAAACTAATCAATAAAGAGAGCATTTCTTTTCAAGATGCCGCTTATAATTATGATTATGACAATGACTTGTCTAGAGAAGAAAGTGGTGTTGGCTTTGCTTGGGATATAGGTGCTCAATACGAGTATTTGCTCAAAAGTGAACGACGTAGTGTTGTTGGAGATGGCAATTTTTCTTTTGATAAGAAAATAGTAATTGGTGCTTATGCAGGAGGTGTAACCGATATTAAAACTGATGTAAGTGTACAATATGTACGTCGTGCTGCTTTCCGACCAGTAGATTCTATTCAGAATATCTCAGGGGTAGCAGGGCAATTAAAAATGCCCCTCAAAATTGGAGCAGGAATTGGCTATGGGCGCGAATTAGGAACCTTAATTGGCTTTTCTTATGAGTCAGAATTTTGGTCTAATTTTGAAAGAGATGGACAAAAAAGTACCAACTTAGGAGATGCACATCGAGTGGCCGTAGGCCTTCAAATTGTACCTGATTTTGCAGATTATAATAATTATCTTAACCGTGTTCGCTATCGTTTTGGCGCGCATTATGGATTAGATGCACGAACTGTTGCAGGAGCTGATGGCAATCGTTATCAATTAGTAGATTATGGTGTTTCTGTAGGAGCTGGTTTTCCTATGCGCCCTCCCAAGTCTAAAAGTATCTTAGGTTTTCTTAATCTAGGTGTTGATGTGGGATACTTGGGCCACCCAGAATTGATTGGTGATTTTTATGTGAAAGTTAATCTAGGGTTTGCATTGAATGCTAGTGGCTGGTTTAACCGTGCTAAGTTTAGATAATTAATCCCTCTAAAGAAGAAACATATACCAAACCTCTCTTGTGTAGTACTATCTTATTAAAACTACTCAAGAGAGGTTTTGTATTGGTACCCCACCCGCCAAAATTTTGTCACAATGCATCTACTTAAATGGATCATTGGGGAATTCAATAAATGGCCGTCTATTTTTTGGTAAAAAATACTATTTTTGCAACGCGCTAAATAAAGGGGGGACAGAATTATGGCACGCTTTTGGAAAATTAGAAGATAAGTGCTTGTTTAAAAGTCTGAAAAAAACAACAACTACCCCCCTGAATAAACCTATCAAAAGGTAGAACATAATCACAAATAAAATAAAACTCAATTGTTATGTTAGAAGCAAAATGGACATCTTTTTTGAAATGGAGTGTAGGAGCAGCTATCCTGTTTTTGCTAGTTGGACAAGCTACTGCTCAATGTGAATCTTGGGAATCTTATCCAGCAGGTGCACAGCCAGCTAAAGAGAAGCATGTGATGTACCGCGATTTAGTCAAATCTAAAAAATACGAAGAGGCTTTTCCTATTTGGAAAGAGCTGTTTGCTACCGTAAAAATTCCATTACCTGCCAAAACTACCCACTATAGAGATGGTATTACCATGTATAAAGAGTTTGCAAAAGCAGAAAAAGATAAAACAAAGAAGGAAGAATTCTTAAACCAAATGATGGCCCTTTATGATGAAATGGCAGAATGTTTAGGAGAACAATCTAAAGATAGAGCCTACGAAGGGTATTATATTTACTCTGCTCGTGGCAGCAGTGAAAAAGCAATTGAGTTTTTTGAACGCTCTTTAGAATTGGGTAAAAATGAAACACACAATATGGTGATGGTTCCTTTAACCCAGTTGACTGTTTACTTGTTCCAAAAGAAACATCCTAAGTTTACCGCAGAATACATGCGTAACTTGCACAAGCAATTGGAAGAGTTGAAAGACCACAATATCAAGAACAATGAAAAAACTGGCCCTACTTATGAGAAAAAATGGGTAAAAGTACAAGCGGAGTTTCAGAAAATTGAGAGCCAAGTATTTGGCTGTGATTACTACACAGAGAAATTGATACTAGAGTTTGAGAAAGATAAAACAAACATGGAACAGAATAAGGAAATTCTGGATATGATCAAAAAGAAGTGTGGTACAGAGAATGAATTTTATAGTGTTGTTAATGCTGTTTACAAGCCTTGGAAAGATTCTGTAGATTTAGCAGATAAAGAAGCACGTTTTAAAGAATTATGTAATTTGGAAAAAGGTAAATTCCGTGAACTGCAATCTAGGAGAGCTGAGAAGAAAGGAGAAACTGAGAAAGTAGTTGAGTACAAAAAAGAAGCCTTTGAATGGTACAAGAAATCGTTGAATGATCCTAGTTCAGAAGGGTGTGAAACTACAGAGGAAGAAAAAGGTGACTTAGCGTATAGAATTGCTTACAGAGAATACAGAAATGGTTCTTATGGAAGTGCTAGAACTTATGCCAACAAAGCCGCCAAATTAAAATCTGGTTGGGGAGAACCTTATCTATTGATCGGAAACATGTATGCCTCTAGTGGCAAGCGTTGTTCTGGAGGAGCAGGAACTGGCTGGGATGCGCAGGTGGTAACTTGGGCTGCAATGGACATGTGGGCAAAAGCTAAAAGCGTTGATTCTCGCGTAGCAAGTAAAGCCAACAGCCAAATTGCTAAATACAAAAAATACTTGCCTACAAAAGGTGATATTTTTCAACGCGGCTACAAAGAAGGCCAAAGTTACAAAGTAGGTTGTTGGATAGGAGCAACTACAACCATCCGTTCTAGCGGAGAATAAAAAATAAGTCATTTTTGAAGGAGCAGTCTTGAAGTCAATTCAGGACTGCTTTTTTTATGCTTTTAACGTTGCTACCGTAGAAATGGAGCGTAGTTTCCCAAATCTACTATTTTTTCTTAGTTTTGCAGGTACTACAGACTGTTGAGCAAGGGATTACCTACCAAATGAAAAATAAGTAGTCATTAAAAAGTTCTCACACTAAAAAATGACTATATTTTACTATCTACTTTAAGGTATAATAGGTTAACTCTTAGATAAACCCACAGTTGACAGAAGGACTTCTTTATCAAAAAAAATAAACAATCAATGAACGCCAAGCATTTAACCGCTTTATTGGCTACTGCTCTATTATGGACGGCTTGTACGCCTAAGAGTAGAATTGTAACGCTAGATTATACGGTAGACAACCGTCAGTTGGACACGATTTCTGTCACAGCATCTAGAACCTCTAGCTTTACCCGACCCACTTACAACCCTAGTGCTACGAGAACACATGACCTGATTCACACAAAGTTAGATGTTTCTTTTGACTGGCAACGCCAATACCTCAATGGTAAGGCGGTACTAGAATTAGAACCTATTTTCAAACCAAGTAAAGAGGTTCGCCTTGATGCGAAAGGATTTGATATTCATAAAGTTACGTTGATGAGCGCGGTAGGGCAGACGCCTTTGAATTATCGTTATGACAACAACAAGGATTTGTACATCACTCTAGATCGAGAGTATAAGGTTGGCGAATTATTTCGTTTATACATCACGTATACTGCTAAACCCAACGAATTGCCTTTGGGCGGTAGTGCGGCGATTACAGCGGATAAAGGGCTTTATTTTATTAATCCATTAGGAGAGGAAAAAGGAAAGCCCCAACAAATTTGGACACAAGGAGAGACAGAATCTAGCTCTTGTTGGTTTCCTACTATTGACCGTCCCAATGAGCGTTGTACACAGGAAATTTATATGACAGTACAGAAGCGTTTTAAGACGTTATCGAATGGTTTGTTGTTGAATTCTGTAGAAAATTCTGATGGGACACGAACCGACTACTGGAAAATGGACTTGCCCCACGCGCCTTACTTGTTTGCGATGGTGGTAGGAGAGTTTGCTGTAGTGGAAGAAGAATGGAATGGCCGTTTATTACAATACTATGTAGAGCCTAAATACCGCGCAGATGCCAAGGAGATTTATAAGAATACGCCTCAAATGTTGACGTTCTTTTCGGATCGTTTTGGCGTAACTTATCCTTGGCCTAAATATTCTCAAGCGATTGTACGCGATTATGTTTCTGGAGCGATGGAGAATACTTCTGCGGTTATCTTTGGAGATTTTGTACAAAAAACGCGTCAAGCCTTATTGGACAACAGTGACCTTAATGAAGGCATTGTGGCGCATGAGATGGCCCATCACTGGTTTGGAGATTTGGTCACGTGTGAAAGTTGGGCCAACTTACCACTCAATGAATCCTTTGCTAATTACAGCGAGTACTTGTGGTTTGAACACCAATATGGTCGTGATGCCGCAGATCATTTGCGTAAGCGGGAGATGGATGGCTATATGAATCAAGCTGTTTCAGGAGGCGACAAGCACCCATTGATTTATTATGGTTATAAGGATAAAGAAGACATGTTTGATGCCCATAGTTATAATAAAGGGGGAACGATCTTGCACATGTTGCGCCACTATGTAGGAGATCGCGCCTTTTTTGCGGCGCTCAAAAAATATTTAGAAGACAATAAATACCAAGCAGCAGAAGCGGCTAACTTGCGTCTAGCTTTTGAAGCTGTGACAGGAGAGGATTTAAATTGGTTCTTTGATCAATGGTTTTTTACCAAAGGACATCCTGATTTAGAAATTACTAAGGAATATGATGCAGGGAATAAAATGCTTCATGTGACGGTAAAACAAACACAAAGCGTTCGAGAAAATGCTGTTTTCATCTTGCCTTTTGCGATCGATGTTTATACAAGTACTAGCGGCAAGGCTTTGCGTACCAATGTACGCATGACAACGCCTCAACAAACTTTTAGTATTGCGGTGAATCGAGAGCCTATTTGGGTAAGTGTTGATGCCGAGCGTATGTTATTGGCGAAGCGCCAATACAAATTGAAGAAAGAAGAATTGATCCAACAATACAAAATAAGCAAACTGTATCAAGACCGAGCAGAGGCTTTATCTGGCTTGCGTTATGAGCAAAAAGGAAATGTTAGTGTGCAGCAAGTATTTCAGCAAGCATTGAACGATCCTTTTTGGGCGATTCGGGTGCGTGCGATAGATGGAATAGAGTTAGAAGCTACCAATGCTTTATTGATTAATAGAATTGTACAATTAGCGAAGACTGATCCTCGCTCCCAAGTGCGTCGTGCCGCCATTCAGCGTCTAGCAAAGATCGAAGGGAATTCTCCTATTGAGGTAGCAAAAGAGCGTATTGAAAAAGATTCTTCCTACATCGTTATGGCGGCTTCTTTGCAAAGTATCTATGATAATAATCCTGCTTTGGGCATCCAATATGCCAATCGCCTGAAGGGAACCGATAATGTATCGATTTTATTGAGCATTGCACAGATTTATGCGAAGACGGGTGATCGCCAGTATTTGCCTTTCTTTGAGAACAATTGGGACAAGACCAATAATTATGCTTTGTTTACCTTTATGACGCGCTATGCTAATTTGCTAAACAATAGCAAAGATGAAGGGTTGATCAAGGAAAAAGCGGTTTATCTTAAAGATCGAGCTACCAATGAAACGACCAGCAAATGGGGGCGTTATGCTGCCGCAAATGCGGTGAAAAAATTGCGTGATAACGCTTATGTCAAAGTAGATAAGGCGTATCAGAGTATCGAAAAATCATTGCAAGAGTTGCGTGGACAAGATACAAAGGATGCGATTGAGAAAGTGCAAATTTTGCGCGATGATAAGTCGTCAGAAACGTATCAAGATGCCGTAGATGCGATCGAACGCTTAAAAGGAGCCGATACTAAATCTATCTTGGAACGAGTAGAAGCCTTTTCTAAAGTCAACAGTTATGACCATATTGAGGCCTTTATTGTGGAGATTACAAATTGGGAACAAGATGATAACCTTTCTAAGTTGTATGGAACGTGGTAAGTGGTTATTGATAGAATAATAGAGAGAAGTCAGAATAGGAAATCACCTGTTCTGACTTTTTTTATTAATTAGAGCACTACTCCTCCACAGGAGGCGTATATTTCAAGAAATAAGCGGTTTCTCCGTCTGGTCGTTGCCACTCATGGAAAACCTTAAAACCATAACGTTGGTAAACCAAGGCATTTTTACGCATTCTAGTTTCTGCATAAATAGGCAATTGAGTGGTTTTAGAGAGACTAAGAAATTCCTCTTTCATTTCTCGTGCAGTACTTGTTGGAGTGCCTTTGACAATGCCCCAAAAGGAACAATAAAGGTATTCTTCTTGACTAGGGCGTTGGCGCTTGATGTAGCGTTGGTTCTGTAAGAGGCTTTGTGCTTTTTTGAGGCCTGTCACTCTAAAAACCAAGCCCAATTCTCCCCAGATATCTTTCCAGAAGTTGTTTTCTTGTGGCCGCATTCTAAATAAAACGGCAAAACCATTGCCATCTTGACTGATTAGAAGCGCCTTTTTTTTGAGGGCTTTATTAATAATATAGCGCGCTAAATACTGAAAGCGTTGATGTTCTTTTCGGCCTTTTTTAACCAAGTCGATAGACGTTGGAATCTCTTTGAGAATGCCTGTTATTTTTTCAATAATGGCTTCCTTTTGTATAGCATTCATGGAGAATTATTTTAAAGACGGTCTAAAAATAAAAAGGATGAAAATGGACGCCTCCTGCGGTATTGATTTCTAATGCAGGAAAAGGAATTTTGAAGATATTGAGCACTCCAAAGACGGTTTTTAGCCATTTATGGCGTGTTGGGATGCGCTCAAAATCAATATCTAGTGACACAAAAAATTGGCTTTGGCGCTCATAACCTGTTGGGGCTGCAAAGTGATTGCCCTGTGCATCTTCCCAGCTATTTTGCTCTGCTCCATAGACCTGTTCAATCCCATAACCCACTGCGACATTCACCCATTGGAAAGGTGTTTTAGAAGTAGTTTTGGGGAGAAAGGAAGCGACATTTGCAGAAAGCCAAATGGTTTGACCATTGTATTCTTTGAAGAACAATTCTGCTGGACTGTTGCCATAGAGCTGCGCTGCCCGTTCTTTTAAACTGGTGATCGCTGCACCATTTGTCGAGTGGATAGGAGCAGTTGAATATCTTGGACGATGAGCAGACAGTTTCCAGCGAATACGTTGCTCTTTCCAAAGAAGCTCTTGCGCTAAGTAGGTGCCAGAGCCTAAAACATTAAAGCCCATGTCCCCCCAAGAAAAGCCCCACTGGTCAGAAAAACCATCCATTACTTCTAAAGTTGTCTGAAATAATAACCCCGCTCCAAAACCTATCCAACGCGCTTCGCGTTGAGGGACGCCCATCCAAATATAAAGGTCTCCAATCCATTTACTTTCAAAGTATCCTGTCATGGCATGACCAAATTTATCCATTCGGCGCCAGCCTGACCAATCGTCAAACGTATGAAAAGAGCTACGAGGATAATTGGCATACCAAGCTTGGTTGAGACCAATCGTAGCAAGGCTATAGCTTGTTAAAATTCCTGTTGTCATTCCCCAGAAACGTACTTTATTGAAAGTAGGAGCGTTTTCAAATAAAGATAGCCGTTCCGATTGATCGGAAAGGCTATCTGTTTGAGCTACGCTTCCAATGCTAGGAAGCAACAGACTAATCCACAGTAGGAGCGTCTTCATTAGCTGATGTTTTTGGAGGTTCCTCCGTTATGATGCCTTTTCCCCGTCTCATTTCGTAATACAACAAACTTTCGCGCGTTTTCTCATCTTGTAATTCAATGGCGCGAAGAAGGCGTCTTTTGCCTCGGTGGAAAAGGACAAAGAAATTTTCTTGTGTAGTTTCGTCTTTGACTTCTGCTTCTAGAACCGTTCTTGGTTTATTTTCTTCTCGATCTTGGTAACTCTCTACCTCTTTGATCTTTTTTATTAAAAACTTTCTGCGTTTTCCATCTTTGGGATTAAAGATGATGTATTGCAAGAGTTTCTCTTTTTTTCCTTTTAGGACGGTTTCTTCTTCAAAACGAACATCTATGGCGTCTTCTTGATAAATGCGTGAAACTTGACGTATATTGATGTTAGATTGATTGCTATACGATAAGAAGGGATAAAGTACCTTGCCCCAAAGTTCCTCTAGGGTTTTACTATTAAAATCCTCTTGGTGGGTGAAATATTGCCCATCTGCTAAGGCTTGTTCTTCACTGATGTGTGACAACCAATAGACATGTTCAGGGTCCGCCATGCTAGGACGATATTTAATCATCTCTACTTGACTGATTGGATCACGGTAGAATTTGAGGTACCCTTCTAATTCTCTATTAGTATGGTCTACCAAATAAAACTCTACTCCAAAATCGGTTTCCACAATACGGGAAATGCGTAGACGGTAAGGCTTAGCATCTGTTGGAGGATCTACAATTCCAGCAGGGGTATAATTTGCGCGCTCTGTAATGAGCACATCTGCCCGAGTAACAGAAAAAGAGACTACTCCTACTCCAATGGGATCAGGATAATGTGCAATACTCATTTTTCCTTCTCCTGGAACAAAGGTGTACCCATAAAAATCAGCGGAAGAAGTAAAATCTTGATCTTCTACCCAAGAATAACGAAGGGTAGTGGTGGGGGCTTCTTGCTTTTGTGCCTTGCTAAGGAAGGTGCAACAACAGAATAAAATTATACAAAGGTAATGTGCCATAATACTACTTTTTTCGGGACTGAATCTCCAATGATGAGAGAACAACTGACTAGATAAAACTAGGGACAAAAGTTGACTATTAAAATTCTATTGGAATAGAATGGTTGTTTTCAAGATGTATTTAAAATAAATAAACTTATGGTTCTTGTGGGGCATTATTGGCGGTGAATGCTCCTAAGAGCACTCAACAAAAATAAAAATTTATCCACGTAATTCTCAATATTAGGAAGTTGTTTAAATTTAAGGTTATAATAGGCTTTCTTACAAAACGAAGTTTATCCAAAAAAAGGCTTTTGAAAAAAGCCCATTTTTGAATTCTTTTTTCCTAAAAAGGAAACCACTTTCCTTGTCAAGGCAAGGAAGAGTTGTTGTTCTTTTACAACGTCCATCAAGGCCTTATCGTTATACTAAGGCAAGGCTTATGCCATTTCTATCATACTGGCTATCAATCTCGATTGCATGACCCAACTTAAAGCACGTTTACTCAATTTATATTATACGTTTCCTATACAGTTGATTCGTTTACAACTTAAACACAATGTGTTATTATTGAGTTTATGGGCCATTTTATTTGCTATGACAAGTGGTCAAATAGGCGCTTCTATGGGGTTGCACAAACTTTTTTTGGATCCTGAATACAAAGGTGTAGTTGGGTTTTGGAGCTTTTTTATCATTGGAATCGCCTATGGAAGCTTTTTTATTGCTTGGAATACCAGTATTTATATTCTCAATAGTTACCGTTTTCCTTTTTTGGCTTCCTTGTATCGTCCGTTCTCTAAGTTCAGTTTTAACAATTGTTTTATCCCTGTTCTATTTCTAATTTTTTATTGTTATCAAATTATAGACTTTCAATGGTACAATGAGTACAAAGGAGAGTATAGTTTGGTGTATTGTTTAGGGCTACTTTCTGGAGCCTTTCTGATGATTGTTGCGGCCATGATTTATTTTCAGTATACCAATACAGATGTGCAGAGCTATCGTAAGCAGAATCGACTTAAATTATCAAAAGTACTCAAAGCTATTGTGGTACAGCGGAAGGAACGCAGTGTGAATTTGCAAGAAGATGGCCCTTATAAAAATGCCTGGCGCGTTGATTTTTTCCTTAATGAGCGCTTCCAATGGCGGATTGTTCGTCAAGTAGGGCATTATAACTTTAAACTGTTAGAACGTGTTTTTCGCCAAAACCATGCGAATGCGTTTGTTATTCAAAGCATCAGTATTACGTTATTGATTTTGATGGCGGCATTGGTGGAGTATGAAGTGTTTAGAATTCCTGCGGCAGCTAGTTTATTGCTCTTGTTTTCTATTCTAACGACCGTGATTGGGGCCTTAACTTATTGGTTGGAAGAGTGGCGTGTCTTGTCCTTGTTATTGGCGTTCTTGATGATTAACCAAATGATGGCTTGGGGGCTGTTTTCTTATAAAAATAGTGCTTATGGGCTAAATTATGACGTTGAACCTACCCCTTATTCCTTGCCTGTTTTAGATTCTATTTGCTCTAAGCGCCAATATTATAACGACAGCAAAAATATGCTGAAAATCTTGGAGCGCTGGCATGATAAGGTGACGGATGGGGCCCCTAAAAAGAAACCTAAGCTGGTGTTGTTTTGTGTGAGTGGTGGAGGTATCCGAGCCAGTCTATGGTCACATCATGTGATGCGGGAAGCGGATCGTGCTACTCAAGGGCATCTAATGTCCCACACAGCGTTGATTACAGGCTCTTCAGGGGGAATGTGGGGCGCTAGTTTGTATCGAGAATTATACCACCAAAAGCAACAAGGGGAGTCGATTAATTTGTACGATAAGCAGTATATTGATTACAGTGCAAAGGATTTGATGAATTCTTTAGTGTTTACTTTTTTGGTCAATGATATTTTTATTCCGTGGGTGAATCGAGAGGTGAATGGGCATACGTATCGCCAAGATCGAGGTTATAGTTTTGAACAGCAGTTTATTGAGAATACCAATGGGCTTTTGGCGCATGACTTGGCGTATTATCAAAAAGCAGAAGAGGAAGCGCTTATTCCTCTGTTGTTCCTAACACCTTTGATCGCAAATGACAGTCGAATGTTAGTTATTTCTCCTCAGCCTGTTAGTTTTATGATGCGTCCACCATTTAGTTATCAAGGGGCGAGCCGCTCTAGCAAAATAGATGCGGTTGATTATGGGGCCTTGTTTCGTGCCCATGACCCTATGAGTTTGCGCTTTGCTACTGCTTTGAGGATGAATGCAACGTTTCCATTTATTTTTCCAAGTGTACAAATGCCTAGTGAACCTACTATTAATTTGGTAGACGCAGGATTTAGAGATAACTTTGGATTGGAAATGGCGAC
The DNA here is from genome assembly GCA_050633105.1 of Aureispira sp. Classification (GTDB taxonomy): domain Bacteria; phylum Bacteroidota; class Bacteroidia; order Chitinophagales; family Saprospiraceae; genus Aureispira. The sequence goes on from JBOEFW010000026.1 coordinate 41,474, forward strand.
GCGTTTTGCGGCGATTTTTAGAAAATGGATCCGTGCGAATACAAGCGGAGTGGTGATTGTTTCTGTTCGTTCTTATGCACAGGCCGAGGAAATTTCAGAAACAACTTCTCATTCTTTATCAGAATTATTTTTTAATCCTTTGGGGCCTATGTTTGCGATTGATGCGTTGCAGAATTATCACCATGATAACTATATTTCGTATCTAAAATCTAAGATTGGTTATGACAAGGTAGAGGTGGTCGATTTTATTTATAAACCGACTTTATTGGAAGAAAGAGCCTCTTTGAGTTTGCATTTGACTCAGCGCGAGAAAAATGATATTCTCAATGCAATTACTTTAGAAGAAAATAAAAATAGCATCAGTCTTTTAAAACAGCTTTTACGCTAGATAAAACCCTTGAAAGACAGCTAAAGACATAAAAAACAGCTCCTAAAGGAACTATTTTTGCCAATTGTTTGCAAAGGTGCTAAGTCTTCTTATCTTTGCACGTCCAAAAAGAAAAGTATTTACTTAGAATAAACTATAACGATTCAAATGAAAACGATCGCATTAACAGGTACTTCAAGAACTGAACTAGGCAAAAAAAGTACAAAAGCTATACGCAATGCCAACTTGGTACCATGCGTTCTATATGGTGGTGAGAACAACCTTCACTTCACTGTCACTCCTATGGGATTGAGAGATTTGATTTATACAGATGAGTTTAGAATAGCAGAGGTGACTGTAGGTAGTGACGTCCGCAAAGCTCTTATCAAAACTGTAGAATTCCACCCTGTAACAGACAAAATCATGCACGTTGATTTGTTGGAGTTGGTAGAAGGAAAGCAAGTTAAAGCAGAAATTCCAATTCGTTTGGTTGGAGTTGCTGTAGGTGTAAAAGTAGGTGGTGTTTTGATGCAGAAGATCCGCAAAGTCAAAGTACAAACCACGCCTGATAAATTATCTTCTTTTATCAATGTAGACGTTGAACACCTAGAATTAGGTAAGTCTATCCGTATCCGCGAAATCAAAGTGGAAGATGGTATTGAAATCATCAATGCTGGAGGAATTCCATTGGCATCCGTAGAAATACCACGTGCTTTACGTTCTACAGAAGCTAAGACTGAAGCAGAAGAGGCACAAGAAGCAGGAGCAGAAGCTTAGTCACTTTGTTCTAACCAACAATAGACGACAACTTATAATAAGACGTATTGGAGACTTTTTTCCAGTACGTCTTTTGTCGTATCTTTAGACGATCAATCCAATCATAACTATGTTTAAATGGTGGCGTAAATTCTGGAAAGGTTCTTTGGAGGAAGAGGAGTCACAAAAAAACGACAATACAGTGAAATATCTTATTACAGGCTTAGGGAATCCTGGCGCAGAGTACAATGGAACACGCCACAATATTGGTTTTGATGTCGTGGATTATTTAGCGGCCAAGTTTGAGGTGTCTTATAAGAGTGATCGCCATGGTTTTGTGGGATCATTTAAGCATCGCGGGCGACAGTTTATACTATTAAAGCCAACGACCTATATGAATTTGAGTGGTCAAGCAGTCCGTTATTGGCTTCAAAAAGAGAAAATCAAAAAAGAAAACCTCTTGGTCATCTTAGATGACCTCAATCTTAAGTTTGGACAAGTACGCCTCAAAGGAAAAGGCAGTGCTGGAGGGCATAATGGGCTCAAAAACATAGAGCAACTCTTACAAACCAATGAATACCCTCGCCTTAAAATAGGAATTGGAGATCGTTTTAATAAAGGGAGGCAGGTTGATTTTGTTTTGGGGAAATGGAACATGGAGGAAGAGCCCCACTTGGATAAAATCATAGAGCATGGAGCACAGGGAGTTTTGCAATTTGGCACTTTAGGCTTGGATCGTTGTATGAATCGTGTGAATACGAACGTACTTGAAGAAAAGAAAAAGAAAACGCCCAAAAAAGATTCTAAAAACAAACAAACTTAGCCCCATTAAAAAGTGATGATTCTAAGATGTCTAAATAAGTAAAGAGAGCAATTATAAATAAATACCCAAATAACAGCTTGGAAGGCTGCAACCTTTGTGCCTTTTAGGCACAAGCTTACGCAGATTGAAAGACAACTACTTTGTGCCTTGCGTTGCTGCGTGATCTCGCCAAAGGCTCGGTTCCGTTACTTTTGCTCTCGTAGTTGCTACGCAGTTCACAACGCCTAAAGGCTCACAAAACCTTTAACTAGTTCATAGCTAGGAAACCAAAACCGAGCTTTGTCTTGATTTCCTAGCTCTTATTTATCCTTCTACCTCGAATTTTTAAACAACTTCAAAAAGAAGAACTGTATAAGTCGTACTTTCGTGATTTTAATCCGATCAATATGTTGTATTGGTACGTTGATTTATTGATAGATGTGCTGATAAATCTCTTCTGTTTTTAGAGCATTGTCTACAAACAAGCGTTTGGTAATAATATCTCCTTGTTCATTGTACTGTTCTTCATTTTTCCAATCTTTTCCATTCTTACGCTGTTCTACAACGGTATGGCTCAACAAATGACCTGTGCTATCTTCGTATGTCCAGGTTTCAGTTAAGAAAGCTTCGCCCTCATTGGTTTCTACTCGTTGGATGGGCAAGTCTGGAAATTGTTGGTGGTAACTTGTGATGATACGTTCTGTATAGCTTTTCTCTGGAGTAACAACCGCGTGAATTTCTTCTGACCCTTCATAGGTATAGATAATGGTTCTCACTTTTTTCTTGAAATTCTTCTCCGTGAGTTTATAAGGGCGCCCTTCTTTGTAAAGAATAACCGTTTCGTTGTTGTATTTGATTTTTCCTTTGGTACTGCGGTTTCCAACTAATTTTTCTGTCTTCTTAAGTTGGCGATTCTTATCGTATTTATTAATGACAGTGGTAGAGTTGAAGTACAGTTGATCTTCAGAGCGTAATAATAGGCTGTCCTCTAAATAGCTAGCGGAGAAAGAGCGGGCTTGTGTTTTGGTATCTCCATCATCATCATAGGATACCCAAGTCAACATATTGCCAGCGGCATTACGTGTTACCTTTTCAGTGCTGATGCTGGTTGGTTTGGTGGCATAATTACTGGCCTCTTTACCAATTAGAAAGCCATTCTTATCGTATTCATAACGGACTTGTCGCAATAACTGTTGGCTGTTGGGTTTTTGTGTTTTAACCCAGTAGCGTTTGTTAGAGCTTCTATCGTAATTTCTAAAGGTGGTTTTTTGAATACTGTACGCTTTTTTTCCAAGGGCTAATTGCTCCGTTTGATAAAAACCACGGAGTGTATTAGGATTGTATTCTAAGGTATAATGACGATGAATAACATCTCCTGTATCCGACGCTTGGTAATAATCTCGTTCTTGGTTGATGACAAAGCCATTGGTATCATATTGTGTTTCTTGGATGTAATTGGTTTGTCGTTGGCCCTTGTTGTAGCGATAACTGTAATGAATGGTTTGTTGTAACTGTAGAGTGTCTACCATTAGACTATCTATTGTTACGGTATCTGTTTGAGCCAATAAAGGGGTGGCGATGCTACTGAGCCACCATAGGATGGTGTATAGAGTTGTTCTCATAAGGCGTTGTTGTGCTAGACTTTATTTGTTATACGGTCTATGAAGGAGGAAGCGGCTATCCCTAAAATAAAACTATCTGTCCATTGACAGGCAATGGGCAGATAGCTGGAAAAATAGCCTTTTAAAACAATAGGGTAGGAGAATAAGGAGGACTACTCCTCAAAATACTCATAGATGTATCTATCTTCAGAAACTACTTTGTCATTCTTTTTGACGATTCTCTTAGCAGTATTTCCCCATTCATCATATTCTTTGAGCTCTTCCTCTTTGGTGTCCTTTTCTTTATCCACTTTGAGTACTTTGATTTGGTTGCCATAATCGTCATAAGCATATTGAGTCACGATCATTACCTTATCGTTGATGCTTTGTGTGGTTACTAGAATATTGCCATAAGCATCGTATTCTGTATTGGTCACAAAGATATCTTCGTTTGTATTCTTCTTGTTACGAGCTGTTCTGCTATTGCGGCGACGCTCTAAACGTTCTTGCTCTTTAGCGGCCTCTTCCAAGGTGAGTACTTGACGTTTGTTTCTACGAGTGGTTCTAATGATGACACTATCACGGTATTCATTAAAAAAGTGACTTTCTAACTTGCCATCAATATAAGTTAGCCATTCTGTTACATAGTTTTTACTAAAAAAACGAACATCTTTTCTAAACTCTTTACCATTGACTTTTTCAATGGTAGTGGACTGTGTTAAATCACCTTCCTTGTTGCGCTTGTACAGGGTATAAGTCTCTTTACGTGGCTCTTTGTAGTTCTCTACCCAAACATAGGTTTTCTCGACTTCCTTTTGTTTGTTGTAGAACCAAGTACGTCCTTTAACTTGTTTGCCTTTATCATCAAAAAACTTCTCGGCTTCTTTTTCTCCATCCGTGTTGTATTCTAATAAATACGTGACTGCCACTGATTTTTGTTGGCCTTCATCATAGCTGATGTGTTCTACTTTACTTTTATTGTTGTAAGCATCCCAATACAGTTTCATTTCAGAAAGCAAGAGGCCTTCTTTATCATACTCCAAGGTGTTTTGATGGCGTCCTTTTGGATCATAGTTTAAGCGAACTTGCTTATTTAATTCCAAGTCATTGTTCTTAGATGTAATGTATTCCTCCTGCAAGGACAACTTATTAAATAGATTGTATTCTTTTTTAGTTTTGGAGTCTAAGGTCAATTTCCCTTCAACGGGAATGTGGCGCTCGTGTTCAATCGATTTTATTTGTAGCTTTTGTGCTGTTGTTGAAAAGTTTGCTAATAAAAGCGAGCAACAAAGCAGCATGGAAAGCTTAGTAAACGATGCGTGCATAGTTGGTTAAATTGTTATGAAATAGTAATTGTTCTTAGAAAGAAGGTTACTCTTTATCAGCTTCTTTCTTATCAACGATTTTAAGTTGGCTTGATTGGGTATTGTCGGATGCTTTTTCTCGGTCTTGTTTAGCAGGTGTTTTTTCAACAGCTGTTTTGTTGTCTGTAGTAAATTCTTCTTTTTTGCTATCGTTTTGATCGTCTGTAATTTTTTTATCGTCAACTTCCTTTGTATCAGGCGTAGGTTTTTTATCGGTAGGCTCTTCTTTGGGCGCTTCAGCGGCTGCTTCTTTGTCATCAGGTTTAGCTTCTTCTTTTGCAGGAGCTTCTTCTGATTTTTTACCATAGTAACTGTATTTAAACTGCTCCTCTTTGGTTTTATCTCCGTCTTTGTAAACTGTCTTTTTGGTGAGGTTGTTTTGCTCATCATAGGCTAATTGTTCTTTCTTCGTACTTTCCTCTTCTCCATCTTCATACTTGATTTCTTCCATTTCCAAAAGGTTAGAATTATCATCGTATTTATAAGTGATCTCTTTTACCAGTTCGATGCCTTCTGTTTCGGTCGTTTTGATTTTGTTGCCTTTGTCATCAAATTCATCTTCCACTTCAGGAAGCATTCCACCAAATCCACCTCCAAAGCTACCGAATCCACCCTCATCGTCATCTCCACCACCAAACTCCATCATAACGGTTCCTTGTTTGGGATCGTAGCCTCCTGCGGCTTTGCCCCCAAAACTACTAATGGCTTCTCCGTTTTTGTATTTGGTTTGTTCCTTGATTTTTGTCCCTTCAAAAATGATGACATCTTTGTAGGTATCTTTTCCATCTTTGATGATTTTCTCAGAAGATTCTAAGAACCCCTCTTTGGTATAGGTTGTTTTTTTGCTTTCTGTTGCTTTATTGCCATCAGACAATAATTCCCATTTTTTGTAAGAAATTTCCTCATCCTCGCTATTGTACTTGTAAACTTCTTCTCCCGTTTTATCTCCTTTTTTATTACTAAAAACTACTTTGAGTGGCTTCCCAAATTCTGTATACTCAAATTCTTTGATGAGCATTTTTTTGGGGGCCTTGATAAAATTAACACTTTCTTCTTTGACTTTTAATTTGCCTTTGTTGGAAGTGTAGGTTTTAACAGCAGTGATAGAGTCTCCCATTTCATCAAATTTGATGATTTTTTCGGTGCGCATATCCTCTAACCATTCTCGAATGATGAAGGTATTGGGTACCAATTTTCCAATGGGATTGGCGAGATAGACCTCTTGTTTCGCAATACGTCCTTGTTTGTCGTATTGTTTTAATTCTTTTTTTGTCAATTCCAGATCCATGCCCTCTTCTGCTTCAGGCAAGTGTTCAAAAACCTTGTACTCAACGGATTTGACTTTAATTTCTTGAGCGAAAAGTAATCCAGAAGAAGTGATAGCACAAAACAAAAGTGCTCCTCTTACTAGGGTATGTTTTATCATGTTCCTTGAATTTATAATCATTTGCTAAGGATTCTAGGGCTAGTGGTACGTATAAATATACACAATTTTTTCTTTAGGACGTTCAATTGTTTCCGCGCCTTTCTTACTCTTCTTAGGCTTGGGGCGGTAGGACGTTTCATGGAGTAGGTGTCCCTGAGAATTATAGACCCACTCGGTTATGGATAAAATGGTATTTCGGGCGACCTGCTCTTTGCGAATAGCTTGTTCTTCTTCATTAAAGAAAGTCTTAATAGTATAACGCGGATTGCCTTTTGCATCATATTTATTCCGAATACTTTCTGTCAATTTTCCTTCTTTATAGGTGTATAGAATTTCTTCAGTAGGAATGCCTCGGACAATGGTTTTGTACTTTTGTAATAAAGAATCCTTGTACACATAGGTCTCTTTTTTGACCTCTTTGCCATTGACTAGCCGTTGTGCAGAAACTAACTTTCCATACTCATACAAGCGAATTTGCTCTGTTTTCTGAATGTAGTGGCGTTTCTTTTCTGATTTATCTCCTTTTGAATTATTGATGGCCTTGGTAACTTTGCGTCTAACGACCAAGTAATCTTTTTCCAAAATATTTTCTTTGTCATAACACAATCGGCGGCGAATCTTATTGCTGTAGTCCTTGGCGCAAACACGCTTTAGTTGTCCACGACGATTGTAAGAATAGCGATAATCACGGCGTTTGGTTTGTTTTTCTACTACTTCACTTTTGCCATTGATGGTGTTCCATTTTGAATAGGTAAACCAACGTTTGCGCAAAGAATCCTTGTATTGATATTCATCACACAAAAGTGAGGTTGACCCCATGTAATTGTACTGACAGCTATTAAGTAACAATTGTTGGGCATTGTATGTTAGAGTATCTTCTTTGGTTAATTCTCCATAACGATCAAAATGGCGTCGCCAAGTTCTTTTGCTGTCTTTTTCTTTGGGCGAGTAAACCAAATAGTTGGTTTCTAAGCGCTCTGTTTGTGGCTCTTTGCCTTTGGGGTAACGCACAATGGTTTCAGTCAGAATAGAACTGTTGGGATCAAAGTTGGCGGTTTCTTCTTTGGTAAGTGCGCCAGGGTCAGATAGGTTGTAATAATAATTTTTGCGGCTTAATAAAGCCCCCTTTGCATCATAAGTGCTGCTTTTTTGAGCCCTCACAATACTGTCGGTACTAGAAATGGTATAGGTTAGGCTTTTCTTTTCCTTTATGATAGGCTGCGCGAATAAATAATTACTAGCTAAAAACAACAGCAGCAGCAACCAAGGATAACGCGAAATAATAGTCATATAAAAATGCTTACTAGAGAGTTAACAATACCCTCTATTAGGAGATAATTCTGTTAAAATTCTTGCTCCATCACCAAGCGTTTAAAGCTCGATAATTTGTCTTGGCTCTAACAACCTAACAGTGGGAAATGCTAAAAGTAAGCCAATTCGGTACAAAAGTAGTGATCTAGGCAAATAAAAAGGCATCCCAAACGCGTTTCGGGATGCCAATTTTACGATAAAAGATGTTTCTTCTATCATTGCCTTTTACTAAACTACTTTTAAAGATTGCCCTCTTTCAAGAAGAAGGTTGTCTTAAAAACGATTGGGTACGTAATGAAAAATTGCCTTTTATTACTATTAAGACGATAAAAAAGATAAAAACGCTGCCTTGGAAATCTTAAATTTTATTTAAAAAGTACGATTAAGAAATAATTCTCTTCTTTTTGCGCTGTTTTTAATAGAATTGAACTAAAAAAAAGAGAGGAACGTTGGGTAGAAAGGAACAAAAATTAGCCGTTCGCTAAATGGCTATATAGTTTCATTTGTTCTAAAAAAAGACTAACTTTTAGCCTTTAAATATCTAGGCCCATATCAACCATTGACTTATCGCCCTATTATGCTGAAAAAAATCTTTCATATCCTCACTTTACGCGCGGTGTTTCTGCGTCCACGTTTTTTTGGATTATTTGCAGGGATTGCCACACTATTTGTCGTGAGTTTTATCTTTCCTTTTCTATTTCCTGTTGCCAAAGCGGTCTTAGTTGCTGCCATAGCATTGGTCGCCGTAGATTTGATTCTACTGTTCAATAAAAGCGTACAAGTTAAGGCCAACCGAAAATTGCCTAGACAGTTGTCTTTGGGAGATGATAATACTGTACGGCTTAAAATTCACAATGATTATGGCTTGAAATTGGGAATTACGATTGTAGATGAAGTGCCCGTTGAGTTTCAGCGTCGCGATTTTGGTATTGTAGATACCTTGCTGCCTCAAGTAGAAAAAGAATACGAATACAACTTGCGTCCAACCTTACGAGGAGAATATACCTTTAACGACATCAACGTTTTTGTACACAGTCCTTTGGGATTGGTAGAGCGTCGAATTAAGAAAGAAGCGGAACAAAAAATCCTAGTTTATCCCTCGATCCAACAAATGAATCGCTATTCCTTAATGGCGGTCGCTAGAATTTCTACCATGCGTGGGGTGAAAAAAGTTCGTCGATTGGGAGCGAGTTATGAGTTTGCTCAAATTCGTAACTATGTAAAGGGGGACGATTATAGAAGTATTAACTGGAAGGCCACAAGTCGTAGAAACGACTTGATGATTAACCAGTTTGAGGATGAACGCTCGCAGCAGATTTTCTCTGTGATTGACAAAGGCCGTTCTATGCAGATGCCTTTTCATGGCATGAGTCTCTTGGATTATGCGATCAATACGGCCTTGGTTATTTCTAGTGTCTCTCTCCAAAAACACGATCGCGCAGGTTTATTGACCTTCTCTGATAAAATTGGTGCGACCGTCAAAGCAGATGATGGCCCCAAACAACTCAATATGATTATTGAGACCTTGTACAAGGAGCAACCCAGAAATTTTGAGGCGAATTATGAACTACTCTATACCGCCACCAAACAGTTTATCAAACGCCGTAGTTTGTTGTTCTTATACACGAACTTTGAAAGCTACTCGGCGATGTCACGGGTGTTGCCTCTATTAAGACGCATTAACCGCATACACTTATTAGTCGTGGTCTTCTTTGAGAATACAGAAATTGGCGATTACGCGCAGCAAGAAGCCCACACGACCGAAGAAATTTATTACAAAACAATTGCCTCTAAGTTTGTTGAAGAAAAATTCCGCATTGTACAGAAGCTCCGCCAATATGGTATTCAGGTTATCTTGACAAGACCAGAAGAGTTGTCTGTGGATAGTGTGAATAAGTATTTGGAATTGAAGGCTAGAGGTATGATATAGGGATATGAAAAAGAGGAATTTGGTTGTTGTCTCTGAGATTAAGGCTCATTTCCATCAGCTTGGGTATAGTGATGAAGATATAATTATTAATGGCAGGAATTATTATTATACTATGACGATTCGTGTCGAAGGGAAAATGATTTGCGTTGTTCATATAGGAAATGTTTCTACGATTAAAAAAATAATACAAAATAAATCTAATGATTTGCTTTTAGATAAAAGTATTCCCTTTATTGTTTTGGCAAATGAATCAAGACAAGAGGTTTATCAAGTAACTTCAGATGGTCTTAAACGTAGTAATTGGGATGCCCTTCACATACACCATCATATCTCCAACATTGAACAAATTCACCAAAAGAGCTTCACTTTCTTACACAAAAAATTCCAAGAAGACCGCAGTTTCACGTTTCATTTAAGAACCAGAAACAACGACAATAGACTCGAAAAAGGATATTTCTTCCTCGGAAACGAACATTATTGTGCCATCTCCTTTTGGAGTGGTAGAGATTGGAAAAATAAAACCAACTCTATTTACTTAGACTTACATGCAGGAGGCTACACGCGCTTAATTCTTACCGCCAAAGACTCTGTGGAGAAAGCAATATTTCTTCAACAAGTTGCTGATTTAATAGGAGCAACACAAGTCAAACAAAAGGGGGGAAATCGTCCTGTTTGGATTAAAACGTATTCTGAAAATTGGGAAAGGAATTATACCAATGTCCTAGAAAAATTTGTCCGTCAAGACAAAGAGATCATTGATGCTCAAATCTTCAAAGCGCAACGAAGAGGAGAGGAGAACCTAGGCGATATAGGTTTTATTCCTTTAGAAGAGTTTGAACCCAATTTAGAACGCGCCTTGGTTATTCAAGAAAAGCTGGCTCAACAAAAAGACGAGGACACAGCAATTGCCACAGCAATTCCAGATACCTCCCCCATTCAATTACAAAAACTCCAACTACAAAACATTGCCATGTTTGAATCCTTTACGATGGATTTGGATGCTCGGGTCATTTGTATTGTAGGGGACAATGGAACAGGAAAAACAACCCTTTTAAAAGCGATTGTCTTAGGATTAATAGGAGTGGACGAGAGTACGGAATTTGATCCAGATAAGGCTAAATACAGGGAGTTACAGGAGTTGTTGAGAATGGTTGGGCTGGATGAACATGGAAACCGAGCTTATGCAGGAGCAGGGAAGATAGCAATCAGCTATCAGCGTCAAAAGAAATATCATAACAAAGTTCTTTTGGAGCAGCAAGCCAATACCTTAGATGTTGTCCTGCGGGATGATTTTGGACAGAATGCTGTTTCAGGCTTGATCGAGAGTAATTATTTTTCGCACTTAGTGATTGCTTTTACGCAAGGAGGCCATGCTAGTGAGTATCAATTTGGTTCGTATGAACAACATAGAGGGAACATTGGTGATGTTAGTGCTTTGTTATTTGATGCTCGACAAGATTATTTCAAGGCTTTGGAAGAATGGATTTTTGATTTAGATGGAGACAGTGCTAACGATGCGCGTGCCCAGCAGATATTAGATCTTGTTTTTGAGGTGGTATCAGGAGTAGTTGGCTTTTCTGTTAGATTGGAAAGTGTAGAGCATCAGAGAAAGGAAATATGGGTGTGCATAGGAGAAGATAAACCTGTTTTATTTAAGCTCATTAGTCAAGGCTTTACAAAGGTTTTTGCTTGGATTGGACATTTTATTAAGCGTCTATCTGCTACTAATTCAGATCAAGAAGACTTTAAAAATGCGCCTGCAATTCTATTAATCGATGAGATTGATACCTATTTGCATCCCAAGTGGCAACGCAATATTTTAGCTTTTTTAGCGGCTACTTTTACACAAACACAGTTTATTGTTACCACGCATTCTCCTTTAGTAGCGAATTATATAGATGGTGAGGAAATTGAAGGGGGGATAGCGTTGTATCGCTTAGAAAAGGGAGCACAAGAGCCACTCCAATTTAGTAAGACCTACGGCAGAGATCTCACCTCTATTTTTCATGATTGGATGGGAGTAGCGGATCGCCCGAAGGAAGTAATTCATCTCATTGATCGCCTTTTCAAGAATATAGATCAAGAGACTAGCAGTAGTTTAGCACAAGCCAACAAACAAATCCAACAACTCAAAAAATGGCTAGAACCAACGGATGAAGTATTGGTCGAGGCAGAAACCTATTATAACTTAGCCTTAGAAAACTTAGAGGAATAAGTTATGAGATGGATCAATAAAAAAAGGCCACCTAAGGAATTACAAGAATTTAAGGCTAAGCTAGACAAACAGAAAAAAGAAGACGGAGTGCCTCATGAAAAACCTTTTGGTCTTCTGAAGAGTGATCCTATCGCAAATCCAGCAGTACAAATAGCCTTGGCTAAAGAGCAAGGGTATATTTGTTGTTATTGTATGGCGGCTATTCCTATCAAAGAAGGAGAAGAAGAGCGCCCTGTGGCTCGTATAGAACACTTCAAACCTAGAAGTGTCTATGATGGTATGAATAAACAACCTGATCTGCGAATAGACTACTCCAATTTCTTGTTGGCCTGTGAGAATAAACACAGTCATTGTGATATAAAGAAGAAGGATAAAGAACTTTGTGAAGTATTTAGTTTAACTGGTAAGCGTAAGCGGGTAAGGGAAAAACTTAGAATTGGCTATACTAAAACCTGTGTTATTTATTCTCAACAAGCATCCATCCATGAAGATATAGGAGGTGATTTGAAGGCTGATAAATCAGGAGATTATCAAGAAGGAATATTGAATTTGAATTGTAAGTCTTTGAGAGATCAACGTAAAGGAGCTTGGAAAGGGGTATCTAAGTATATTACGAGGCAAATAGATACTCCAAAATGGGAAGACAAAAAAGCAAAGGCGTTGCAAGTAGCTCAAGACTTGCACGAAAAATATAGTAATCGCAACAAGAATCAAAAATTCTATCCATTTTGTGAAGTGATTCTTTATCAATTAGAGAAACGCTTCAAAGAACTTCGATCGATATAAAAAGCTTTCCATTAACAAGAGGCCTTCACTTTAGAAGGGCTCTTATTTTTTTTACCAAGGGCTTCTCTTTATCTTGTTGGCTTCTTCTGTTCTTACCAAAACAATAAGCAATGGCAAAAGCGCCCAAAGTACTACCCAACATCCAAGAAAAAATGGGAGGTCAATGGAACATAACCGTTTCCAACAAGGCTTTCTCCGAAGGAAAAGGAGCCAATATGCCTGCTTGGGGCTATCCTTGTGCCGCTTGTGGGAGCGAACAGGCAAAGATACAATTTGCAGAAAGTACCGAAGAGGAAGAAAGTACCTTACTGTGGATGGAATTGCATTGTAGAGCTTGTAAGAACTACACGCTTTATCAAAAAAAATAAACCTCCAACCAATTTACCCTCTCCATCAACTAAAATCAATAATACTATGCGCGCAGTAGTTCTCAAAAAAAATGGCAAACCAGAAGTTGCTTTTGAAATTCAAGAAAAAGAAATACCTAAAGCTCAACCTCATGAGATTTGTATTAAGGTAGAGGCTTTTGGGCTTAATTTTTCAGATGTAATGGCAAGAGAAGGGTCTTATCAAGATTGTCCTCCATTGCCTACTGTATTGGGATATGAAGTGGTTGGTCATATACACGAAATAGGGAGTGCTGTAGAAGGGTTTGAAATAGGCCAGCGGGTGGTTTCTCTAACACTTTTTGGTGCTTATGCCGAATATGCAGTAGCAGACGCTAGAGCCGCGGCTATAATCCCTGAAAAGATGGATTATGCGACAGCAACAGCTTTAGCTACTCAATATGGAACAGCTTATTATTGTACCTCTTACATTACTCAATTGCATAAAGGAGAGCATGTATTGATCCAAGCTGCTGCTGGTGGTGTTGGAACTGCCTTAGTGCAGTTGGCTAAGCATCGAGGTTGTATTGTGTATGGAACGGCTGGTTCTGATGAAAAGCTAGAGTATTTGCGTAAACTAGGAGTAGATCATCCTATTAACTATAACAAAGTAAACTTTGACGATTATATTCGCAAAGAACGAGGAGATAAAGGACTGGATGTAGTTTTTGATAGTTTGGGAGGAAAGGCGGCCAAAAAAGCGCGTAAATTATTAACAGAAGGAACAGGGCGTATCATTTGTTTTGGCGTCGCAAGTCGTTCTGGTTCTGGAAAGAGTATTTTGCAAGATTTAAAATTGGTGTTTGGTTTTGGTTTTTTACCGCTTGTAGAACTGTTGATGAAATCTCAGGGAATTATAGGAGTTAATATGCTTAAGGTAGCAGAGGCACGCCCAGATGTTTTACAGTATTGCATTCAAGAAGTGGTGAGAATGACTGAAGAAGGTATCTTGAAACCTACTGTAGGGGGACGGTTCCCTGTGGAGGAAATAGCGAAAGCTCATCATTTATTACAAGATCGAAAGTCTATAGGTAAGATTGCGGTCCACTGGTAGGATTACTAGACAACCTTAAATAAAAAAGCCCCTTGAATCGTGCTGCTCTAGCAATTTTCAAGGGGCTTCTTTTTGGGTATAAGAACGATTAACGGGTTAATACAATGTAATCGTTGATGAGTGTTCGTAAAAACTTGTTGTGATCGCTTGGAGGACGGGTAATGTCTAATTGTTCAGCGACGTGTTGTGCCAGTTCTTTGACCGCTTTTTGGTGGGCGGTATTGGGATGGCGACGCTCGCGCTCTAGGACACGTTTAATAAACAACATATCTTTCTCACTAAATTGACGAATGGCCGTATAACTTGGCTCGTAAGTATCTAAAGTGGAAATTTTGAGAATGTCATTGAGCGAGAAATTACGTTGAGCGGTTGTTCTAATAACAGTGGTGCCTGATAATAAACCACCTAAACGCTGGCTTTTGGGGGAGGCATTAATCAAGAGCGCTCCAACCGAACCTAAAGACAACCAGTAATCTAAAATGCGAAACATCCAACGCATGACATAATCATGGGTTGTGGGCGCATCTCCATTGAGTTTTACCACTTTGAGCCCCATTGTACGTTTACCAATTGTTTGGCCGTGCATGAAAATCTCGGAAATAAGCGTGTAAAACATAAAGGAAGGAAACAAGACTAAATACATGTACAAGTCCATTCCTGAGCGTGTTTCTGTCGCGGCTTCTCCTAGCACCGATAAAAAAGCGAGTGCAATGCCAATGATAACAGCATCAATGAGATAGGCTAAAAAACGGTTGCCTAAACTAGCCAATTCATATTGAATGGTTACTTTTTGGGCAGTATTGATTTCAATGGTTTTCATACGGTCAAGAGTCCTTATTGATTAAACAAACTTGTTAAAAATACCGAATTTTTATCAGAAACGTTCCAAATGCTTGCCCATTTCTCTTGATAGCGGTGAAATTTGCGGTCCATGAAATCTTCAAAAAAAACAGAACGCCTTAAAATAGAAGGCAGTGGAAGAGATAAAAAAATGATCTAGTAGAAAAGGCAGCCTTGTATTACAAAAAAAAAGGAAACTTAAGTATATTGTTAGGTCTAAAAATAAAACACTTGTTTATGCCTATTTGGGATTAGAGAACTACCTTATAATGCTTTGTTAGAAAACATTTTTTGTGAAAAATGAATTTTCTGCAACAAAAACAAGTTGTTTAACCAGAATCGCCTTGTTGAAGGCTTTTCTTCTAGCACCCTTTAGGGGACCTATAACTAAACCTTACTATCAACCACCCACTAATTCTCATTGGTGAATTAAGAATAGAACTGGCTATGCGCGAAACTCATTTCATTGAGCAAAATAAAGAAAAATGGGCCCAATTTGAACGCAATTTAGGAGGCGGCTACGTTAATCCTGATGAATTGAGCGATCAATTTGTAGAAATAACCGACGATCTATCTTACTCCCGAACTTTTTATCCCAATCGTTCTGTTCGAGTGTATCTTAATAACATTGCTCAGAAAGTATTCTACAATGTTTATAAGAATAGACGAGGCCGTCTTTCTCGTGTCTTAAATTTTTGGAAAGAAACGGTTCCTCAGATTATTTATGAATCTCGTAGTTCCTTCTTACTGGCTTTTGCCGTGTTTATTGGTGCAACAATCATTGGTGTCTTTTCCACTTACATGGACGCTGAATTTCCACGCGTGATTTTGGGCGATGAGTACATTGATATGACCATGAACAATATTGAGAATGGCAATCCAATGGCGGTATATCAAGGGGCAGATCAACAAGAGATGTTTTTGAGAATTGCCTTTAACAACCTCAAAGTTTCTGTTTGGTGTTTTGCATTAGGGTTGCTGTTTGGAGTGGGATCCTTATTTGTATTGATACAAAACGGTATTATGCTGGGCGCCTTTCAGTATTTATTTATTCGAGAAGGGATTTATTTAGATTCCTTTTTCACGATATGGATGCACGGTGCTATTGAAATCTCTTGTATTATTATTGCAGGGGCTGCTGGCTTAACATTAGGGAGTGGGTTGGTCTTTCCAAAGACCTTGACTCGACTGCAAAGTTTGCAATTATCAGCACGGCGTGGCTTATTAATTTTATTAACCGTCTTGCCGCTTATTGTTTTAGCAGCATTTATAGAGGGCTTTATTACTCGTTATACAGAAGCCTCTTACATCCTACGTGGTATTGTGATTTTTGGCTCTTTTGCCTTTATTATCAGTTACTATGTGATCTACCCCTATCTCAAGGCGAAAAAAGGTTTTATCTCTTTTATTGGAGACGTTAAGCTACCGCCTGCCCAAAAATTAGACATCCAGTACAACCAAATTAAAACAACTCCACAGATTTTTAGCGATGCGTTTATTGCCTACCGAAAGTTCATTAAACCAATTGGAGTTGTGGCTGGAGTTATTGCAACTCTGATGACTAGTATCTTATTATTAGGGGATGATGTTTATCGCTTTAAGACCATGGAGAGTGTAGATAATCTCTTTCAAGTACCCTTTTTATTGGTAGAATTCACAGTAGATAATCTCTATCAATTGTTCTCTAGTCGCCACGAGCTGTTTATTTTCCTTTTCTTTATTGGATTTACGATCTGTGTATACATTGCCCTTTTCTTATCACAACAATTGGTAAAAAAAGTAGACAAAGAACCTGTTCGTTATAAGCCTTCCTTTTTTGTAAATACCATTTTATCAACGATTCTAGGAATGGGGTTGTTAGGGGCAGTTGCTTTGGGAACAGGAGAAGGAGTAGGTGTATTTTTCTTAGCATTATTAACACCTGTTGTATTAATGTGGCTAGTTACTGCTTTTAATGAAAATAGAAATCCATTGACTGCTCTAGGGCGAAGCTTTAAAATATTGGGAGGAAATTGGTTGGTAATGATGGGCGCCTATTTTATTATAATAGGGATGTGTACGATCTTTATCTTTATGGCAACGGCTCCATTAGCTGGCTTTTATTTAGGAGTGATTGTGAATCTATTTCCAGTAGAAGATATTTTGACGGTCAAGCAAGGTTTTTACATCTTTGTGTATACCTTTTTATTATCCTTTTTGTTACCACTTATTGCAGTGGTTATGAATATGGCGTTCCACAGTTTCAAGGAAATCAAAGAAGCCGATAGTTTGTTGGAAGAGATTCCACTAATTGGCAAGCGTAAGATTTCTTATGGAATGGAGCAAGAAAACTAAACACACTACGTGTTTTCAACGATTTAACCTATTGTTATTATGAAAATAAATTATCAGACGCTAATCTGTTGTTTAGGACTCTGGTTCTTGTTGGGACAGTCCGCTTTGTGGGCGCAAGAAAACGATGCCACTGCCTTATACCAGCAAGAGCAGGTAGGGACGCAGACTTTTGATGCTACTGTTTGGACGAAAACCTCTAAAGACATGAAGTTTTCCACGAAGCCACAAGTTAAAAAAATCCCTAAGCAGGTGAATAGTGCTCCTACTCCTGTAAATAGACAAGCAAATCCCAATACCGTCTTTAGCGCACGGAGTTTGCTGCTTTTAGTAGCGGTCTTGTTGTTGATTTTTGTTATTTATAGAGCGGTTGCAGGCAATGCTATTCTTATTAATAAACCAATAGAACGTCGCCAGCCTGTTGCGCTCAAAGATATTGAGACCAATTTGCAAGAGGCAGATGTGGAGGGCTTCTTAGCACAGTCGCTAAAACAAAAAGATTATCGGTTGGCTATCCGTCTATATTATCTAGCCATTATCAAAGAGTTATCCGCCAAAGGCTTAATTGATTGGAAGCGAGATAAAACGAATGGACAGTATCTTCGAGAATTGCGCAAGCAAAACTACCCTCAATTAAAAGCCTTTAGAGGAGTAACACGTGTCTTTGAGTATGTTTGGTACAGCAACATGACTTTTGATGGTGGACAGTTTGAAGAAGTGCGTATTGATTTTAATAATTTACTACAATCCATAAAATAAACAGCATGAATAAATTTGCTCCTTTAATCGTTGGTGCGCTGGTGCTGTTGGGATTGATTGCCTACTTTGCTCAAAATCAATCTGACCCACAATACTGGATGGAGAAGTACGATACGGATGGTAACAAACCATACGATGCTCGTGTTCTATACGACCTCCTAGAACATAGATTTGACCTACAGGTCATGGAAAATAGAATTGATGAGACCTTAACGTTAGATCAAGAAGAAGCTTCAAAAACAAGTTATCTATATTTGAGTAGCCAAGAACCTCGTTATACAGAAGATGAAGCCTGGCACTTGCGTGATTATGTGCGTTCTGGTGGAGAAGTCTTTATTATTGCGCCTAACATTCCTGATAGTTTAGCAGAATTGTTGCTTTATCCAGAGGATTGCGGCGGCAAGACCAGTTGGCAAGGAAAGAGTAACCCAGGGCTATATCGTCCACAAGTACTCTCTGCCTTATTACACCCTAACATGACAAAGAGCTATTACAGCTTTAATTACATGAATATGAATTATATTGAGAATAGAGCTTGGAATTATATTCCAGAGGCTGCTTTCTGCGATACAAGAGGGGAAGATGATTATGCAGACTATGGCACTAGAAATGTAAGAGAATATGCCTTGGCTAAGCTGGGGACTTTTAAAGCAACCGATAATACTGGTGATAATAAGGATAAAGAATTTGCCAATTTCGTTCGTATGAAAGTAGGAGAGGGCTATTTCTATTTCCACACCAATCCAATTATGTTTACCAATATGTATTTGATCGATAGTGTTGGATTTGAGTATAGTAATTATGTCTTTAGACACATTAAAGATCGAACTGTTTATTGGGACCGTCAGAGTATAGTGTTGCCTAGTAAGCGAGAAGCGGGCCGCAAGGTGCTTCCAAAAGTAGCGGCACAATCGCCATTGGAGTACATTTTTGCGCAACCATCTTTGCGTTGGGGCTGGTATATGGCGTTGGCGTTGGGATTCATTTATGTTCTATTTGGTGCCAAGCGCCGCCAGCGAATTATTCCAATTATGGAAACGAACCGCAACACTTCTTTAGAATTCATTGAAACAATTGGCCGCTTATATTTTCAGCAACAGGATCACAGAAGCATTATTAAGAAACAAATGCACTTGTTCTTAGCACACATGCGCCAGCGGTATCATTTGGTCACAAAAGACATGGATGAGCGATTGATTGATCGTATTGCGGTGCGTGCTAGAGTCGATCGCAAAATCATAAATGATATTTTTGTAGAATACAATCGCTTACACGCCATGATGCAACGTCCGAATACCGAAGTGACTGCACAAATGCTCAACAACTTTTATTTATTAATAGAGCGTTTTCATACCGCGGCAAATGAATACCAAGTGGCGAATACGGTACAAGCTTAGAAACATTAAATTATAGAAACCTATTGAAGTGCTTTAGGCAAGCTTTTCTAGTAATTCCGAGCTAGAATAGTTGTGAATAAATAACTTCTATTTAAAACGACTACCTTTCGCAACACTATAAGGTTGTGGAAAATTTAAAAATAGCAAACATGAGTGAGAATTATGCTTGGGGAGATAACGATGCTTCCGTAGCCAATATACAAGAGACGGTTGACCGCGTGCGCAATGAGGTGCAGAAAATCATTATTGGGCAAGATGACCTAATTGAATTGATTATGGTTTCGATCTTTGCAGGTGGACATGTGCTTTTAGAAGGGGTGCCTGGAGTTGCAAAAACCTTGGCCTCTAAACTATTGGCTCAAACGCTAAGTGTGGAATTTTCACGGATACAGTTTACACCTGATTTGATGCCTTCAGATGTAACAGGAACAAGTATCTATAACATGAAGATGGCAGAGTTTAGCTTCAATAAAGGGCCTGTGTTTTCCAATATGGTTTTGATTGATGAGATTAACCGTGCTCCTGCAAAAACCCAAGCTTCTTTGTTTGAGGTAATGGAAGAAAAGCAAGTCACAGTAGATGGTAAGACCTACAAAATGGCCTTCCCTTTTATGGTTATTGCAACACAAAATCCGATTGAGCAAGAAGGAACCTATAAATTGCCAGAAGCGCAGTTGGATCGTTTCTTATTCCGTATTCAACTCAATTATCCTCAATTAGAGGAAGAAAAACTCATTCTACGTCGTTTCCGTGATGATTTTAATAAGCGTCAAATTGAGAAAGTACGAGCGGTTTTAAATGCGGCTGAAATCAAACGTTGTCAAGAGTTAGTGGAGAAAATCCACATCAAGGATGAATTACTAGACTATATTGCTGCGTTGATTCACAATACTCGTAATAATGGAGATTTGTTCTTGGGAGCTTCTCCACGTGCTTCTTTGGCAATTATGCAAGCATCTAAAGCGGTAGCAGCTATCAATGGTCGCGACTTTGTGACCCCAGACGACATTCAATATGTAGCTTTCCCAGTATTAAACCACCGTATTATCCTCACACCAGAGCGTGAAATGGAAGGCTTGGATGTACAAGATGTAATCAAAGATATTATTGCAAAGGTAGAAGTACCTAGATAACCGTTTTTTAACTGCGTTATGTTTAGTTTTTTTAAGAATAAAGAATCGAATAAGAAGGAAGCTCCTAGTAATTCCTCTACAGAACCACTAATAGAAGGTAGAGATTTCTATATAGAAAATGGCTTTTATGTGTTTACGGAATCTTATCATTTAAAACGCGGCTATTGTTGTGGCAATGGTTGTAGACATTGCGCTTATAAGAAAAAATAAGTACTATACAAAAAAGCATCAATTCCAAAAATTGATGCTTTTTTTGTATATGCTTTCTAAAGCAAAATGACTTATTTATTAATAGTGTTCATTGGGCAAATAATATGCACTATTCAGAAAATTGACTTGTTTTTTTTCTTAAAAAATCGTATTTTACTGACTAATAAATGACCAAAGATGGAAAATTACCTATTTAAATAAACATTAAACTATGCGAAAAAGTAAGATTGCTAAACTTTTCGACTGGGCTTCCTACCAAAAGGCACAAGATGCCTTAACCCAGTCCCCCGACCAAAAAACAACTATCAAACAAGCTGCAGAACAGGATAAATTGCTCCGCAATTTTCAGACATCCGTCACCAAAGACCTCAAACTGGGCTTAAAAATGCTGCAAGAAGCGCTCAAAAAAGGAGAACTAGCTGAGATGCTTTATTTCTTGCACTTGGACTACTTTGCCCAAGCCAAGGAAGGTACAGGCTCTTTGCTCATTTTTGGGACACAACCTGCTGTGCGCAAGGAATTTGTAGCTGCTGGTAAAACCCGAGAGAAGGTGAATTTGTCTTATGGTACTGTCAAACTAGACACCAACAACATTTTGCGTTTTGTCCCTGAGAAAAATGGGATGAAAGTAAAACCTAAACCCTTAGTAGATACCCTCAAACAAGCACCCATTGCTAAGAGTAATCGAGGCTTCTGGTCGAAGCGCAAGATCAATAATGTGATTATTGGCGCAAAAGAAGAAGCATCTGATTTGCTAACAGGAGATAGCGACTTGGTAGAGGAAGATGTAACCTACACAGAGCGCGGTGTTAACTCGGAAGTATATGATGCTTTCAAATCGTTTGTTAATAGAGACTATGTGAACAGTAATGGTACCCGCAATGCGGAATACTACGCTCAAACCCTCAAGCAAGTAGATGTGTGGGTAGCAAAGCTACAAGCGGAATTCAAAGCCAAAGGTGACCGTAAGCTCCAAAAAGCCTATAAAAAAATGGGCAAGGTAATGATGGCCTTTAAGAAAAAGGTACAAAAAGAAATGGAGGAGGGACAAGCTCAATACATCAACGAAGAAAGCAGTTTGTCGAGCATGGAACAAGTATTTATGCGTACTTTAGAGGAGCATGAATCGAGCGATGATGCCTACCAACAATCGGTATTAAAAGGTAAGCTAGAGCGTATTTTGATGGAGTTGGGGCAAAAAATCAATGGTGATGAAAATGCTACTGAGGCCTTGGCTTTGCAGACAAAACTAGAAGAAGCCTTGGCGGACTTGAGTGGTGGTAATGTGGAGACCAATGAAGGAATGGATCCAGAAGTGCAGCGAGAATTGACACAATTGGTACAAGAAATACAGCAACTATTGCAGCAACATGCCAATGCGCCAATAGCCTAAACTAAACCTTTATTAAAAAACATGCTTATGAGATTAGATATTGTGCCCACGAAAAACAATATATAATCTTTGTAAATTAATACAACAATGATAAAACAGCAAATAGAAGAGCAATTGTCCTCTAAGAAAGAGGCTTTGGAGGCACTGCTTAAGCAATATAATCTTACCGCATCCACTGCTTTGACAGCCCAACAACTGGCCATCGTAAAACAAGCCTATCAAGTTTTAGGCATATCAGAAGCTCCTTTAGCTATTGGAAAGAAAACTTTTATCGAATATGTACAAGATTGGGTAAAGGACTTTATTTCGATTTTAGATGAGAAGAGAAGAACCGATATTAAAATTCCAGTACCAGATATTATTACTTCACTTAGAGAAAAAATTAGGAAGCCAGATTTTCCAATTTCTAAGTTGTTGTGGAAACATCTCAAAACAGAAATCAATAAACTTGCTTCTCCTACTACTGCAGAAGGATTACGAGTTGCTTTATTAAATGGTTTTAATGCCTTTAATGCAGAAATGGGCTCTAAATTTATGTTGACCAAGCATTACAAGGATAATAAAGCTACTTATAGAAGTATCAAGAAAAAAGATCTGAATGAGCAAACCATGATTGCTAATGATTTTGAAACTTGGTTGAATGGAATACTAAAAGTTGCCAAAGGTGAGAATAAGGAGGATAAGGAGAAACAACAAGAACTTGAAAATGCCTTTAAAGTAGCTTATGGTGAATGGTTGAAGGATCAAAGAGCGAAAATCAATAATGCAATTAGTCAAGACAAAGGGACAAAAGCTAACAATAGTATGCCTTTGACTAAATTCATAGCCATATTGATGGATCAAAGTAAAGAGTGGGTAAAAGATCAACCACAATTGGGACAAGAGATTAAAGAGCGAATTTTAGTAGGACTTAAGGGTGATTCGTTAGCAATCAAGGACTATGTCAACGCAATGAATGCTGCTTACACTAATATCGTTACTCCTGAACTAATTACAGCTAAATCTTGGTATGATAAGAAACGATTCTTTGACATTGTAGGTTTGCTCACTGTGTTAGCTACCGAAAATAGTGGTATTAGTAAGTATGATATTATAGAAGAATACATACAGTGGTTTAGTAAAGTTGGAGAAGCAGTAGATAGTATGAAAATATCACCTAATCGACAATTTATTGCTAAAAAACTAATTGAAGGTTTTCAAGCCTTGTTAACTACTGACGAGTTGAGCTTTTTACTACCAAAAGTAGTAGAAAATATTAAGGCATATGATAAGGCTTATCTATCGGTACAGGAAGCTAGTAAACTTTGGAAAAAAGCGATTATCAATAGTATAAAGGAGCCTGATACGATTTTGGCTACACAAGCAGGAAAAACTATTACATCAGACCTATTAGACAGCTTAGATGGACTTCTTTTAGGGCAAGTAAATGTTGGCGCATTACAGAAAATGTTACAAAAAGCATTAAAACCTTTGCCGAAGCCTGAATCTTTAGTTAAAGGAGATTTTGTGAATGTTGTGATTGACCTAAATGATGGTACTACACTTACCTGTCAATTAATGACAACAATTGCAAAGGAAAAACAAAAACCTTATGCTTACCCAAGTCTTTTGCAGTTGGTGGTAAGTCAAGGTAAAAGTCCCTTTGGCTTTGTAGCTAAGCCAGTTTTTGCTCAAAGTCCTCTGGTTGCAAAAGGTCAGGTCAATGTAGATTTTGAGTACACTATTGTCTTTTCTAGGGATAAAGGCACGTCTGAAAAGGGAGGTGGTAAAGCTGTCGATATTACTAATGGAACAAGTTTAAATGTCAATAAGGATGTTGCTGTAACTACTGGGCAAGAGATAACAAACTCAACAGGATCCAATCAAACAGTAAGTGGATCCACAACTCACGGTGTAACAGGTAAAGCTGGAGGTAGTTTCTTAGGCTTAGTTTCTGTTGAGGGAGAAACGAATCATGAGGTTACTGTTGGTGGTAGCCAAGAGTGGACGTCAGAGCATGCAGTGACAGATGTTAATACAACAACCACTAATACAGGGGTGAATGTAGGCGTCAATCACAGTACAACTGTTTCAAATGGTAGTACATGGAACAGAACCATGCAGCATGGTAAAGATGAAGGTTATTTAACGATAAAAGGAACGTTAACTGCTTCAAATGTTAAAGACGATAAAATGACTCTTTCCATAAGTAAAGTTGTACCCTTGTCTCCTGGTATGAAAGGGTTAGCTATTAAGAAAATAAGTGTTGATTCAGGAAAAGAAGTTCGCTGGAAAAAATAACTTATCTTTATAATAGTACAAAGCAAACAGAAGGCAGTTTTCATTAGAAGACTGTCTTCTTATCATTTATAACAAACGAATTTCTATGAAATATTTTTTGTACAGTTGTTTGATGATGAGTATGGTAATAACAGGAAAGTATATGCCATCCAATACCGCGTTTTGTGTTCATGTCTATAATGCTCCAGACATAGGGAAGAAATGCTTTGTGGATTATGTTCAAGATTGGATAAAGGATTTTATTTCAATCTTAGATGAGGAGCGACGAACAGATATTAAAATTGAAGTACAGGATATTACCATTTCCTTACAAGCAAAGATTAAGAATCCAGATTTTCCAATTTCTATCCTACTTTGGGAACATCTTAAAACGGAAATAAATAAGTTACCAACCCTTACTACAGCAGAAGAGTTACGAAAAGCTTTACAAAAAGCTTTTAAAGCTTTTGATGCAGAAATGGCTACCAAATACATACTAAAGCAGCATTTTAAAGACCATCGAACAACTTACCGAAGTATCAAAAGAAAAGATCTCAACAAACAAACCATGTTTGCCAATGATTTTGAAATTTGGCTAGTTGAACTATTAGAAGTTGCTAAAGAAAAGCAAAAGAGGCGGGAAGAAGAACAAGAAAAGCTTGAAGATGCCTTTAAAGTGGCTTACGGAAAATGGCTGTTTGAACAAAGAAGACAAATATTTAATTTTGTCCATAAAAAAAATACCACTTATACGGTAGACAGTATGTCTAGAGAGATAGTGATAGCAAGGTTATTAGAAATAAGCAAAGACTGGAAAAAAGTGCAGCCAGAATTAACACAAGAACTTACTCAACGAATCATCGCTGATTTGCAAAAATGGGGCGCATCTATTATGCCTATTGATAGCTACGTAGATACAATGAACGCAGCCTACAGTAATCTTACTACCCCAGAAACTACCATCGCTCAACATTGGTACAAGCATAGGCAGTTTTTTGATATAGGCGACCTGATTGCAGTATTGAGTGCAGGAGGTTGATCTTTATAAAGTCATTAAAGAGCAAACCCAACCCAGTATAGAATTTCCTGCTTTTGAGCTGGCCTTTGCACAATGGCATAAAAATATGACTAGGACATTTAAGGAATTGAGGGAGGACTATGGAGCGGGGGCATCAGCATAGCGCAATTTAGAGATTTTATACAAGCAGAAACTTTTGTTTTACCAATTAATAAAGCACTACAAGCAGAATGGACAGCGGTATTGAACAATGTAAAAGATACGCTTACAGGGACAGGATTGTTTGATAAATTTCTGAACAGCCAAGGAACTTGATGAACAATCCCAAAAGCATCAAAAAGCATTATAATTATAACAAACACTATTATAAAAAATTAGAGATAAATAAAAATAGAATGATGGTGGTGAAACAGCCTCAAAAGGCTTGGTGGGAAGATAGCTGGCCATAGTCCTTCTTAATTTTCCTACCAACATTGGTCGCTGGTTAGTCAACTGTGCAACAATTTCCCAAAAATGATAATTCAAGCAGTTGTTAGAGTGGTTTTAAGCTCAAAAAGTCGATTCATGAAGCATATCAAATTGATTCTGAATAAAAAATACTTTTATTTCTTTCTTCCAAAAATTATTCTTACTTTTGCAATCGCTTAAGTAAACCCCTTTACAGGGGGAATTTGAAGAAAAGTAGTAATTATTTAATAAATGCCTACAATAAATCAACTAGTCAGAAAAGGCCGCAAAAAAATCGAGGAAGCTTCTAAAGCTAGAGCCTTGGATGCGTGTCCTCAGAAGCGTGGTGTTTGTACGCGTGTGTACACCACGACGCCTAAAAAACCGAATTCAGCCTTGCGTAAAGTCGCAAAAGTACGTTTAACAAACGGAATCGAGGTAATTGCTTATATTCCTGGAGAAGGTCACAACTTGCAAGAACACTCTATCGTATTAGTACGTGGTGGTCGTGTAAAAGATTTGCCAGGTGTACGTTATACTATCGTACGTGGAGCATTGGATACGGCAGGTGTTGCAGATAGACGCCAAGCACGTTCTCGTTATGGAGCTAAACGTCCAAAAGTTAAAAAATAAACTTGTTCTAAACAAGAATTAAGAGATAACGATCATACGTTGATTAAGTTCCGAATAAGTTGGAACTGAAGATTGTCGCCGAAGTGTTTCCCAACCTTTGAAGGCAAGCAACAGCTAAAAGATTAAACAAGACAATGAGAAAGAGAAAACCGAAAGTGCGCCAAGTCGCACCAGATCCTCGCTATGGAGACAAGCAAGTAACACGCTTTGTCAACATGTTGATGCTAGATGGTAAAAAAAGCACTGCTTTTAGAGCTTTTTATGATGCCATGGATATTATTGAAGAAAAGACGGGAGAATCTGCTCACGAAACTTTCCAAAAAGCAATTAAGAACGTTATGCCCGCTTTAGAAGTACGCTCTCGCCGTATCGGTGGTGCTACGTTCCAAATTCCAACCGAAATCCGTCCAGAACGCCGACTCTCCGTCGCTATGAAATGGATGATCAAGTACGCTCGCTTACGCAGTGGTAAAGGTATTGCTACCAAACTATCTGCTGAATTGATGGCTGCCGCTAAAGGCGAAGGAGCTGCATTCAAGAAAAAAGAAGACACACACAGAATGGCCGAATCCAATAGAGCATTTGCTCACTTTGGACGTCGTAGAACGAAGTCTAAATAATAGACTAATAGTTTTACTAACACACTATAAGTACCTATCCGTATATTACTATACAAGATATTTTTTTAATCATTTTTCACATAATTTTAAGCCACTATTAAGTCATGGCAAAGATAGATTTAACCTATACGCGAAACATTGGAATTGCTGCGCACATTGATGCAGGTAAAACCACTACTACAGAACGCGTTCTGTACTACACAGGGATTAGTCACAAAATTGGTGAAGTACATGATGGTGCCGCTACAATGGACTGGATGGAGCAAGAGCAGGAGCGTGGTATCACCATTACCTCTGCTGCTACCAAAACAGAATGGCCTTGGAAGGACAAGCAGTATGCAGTAAACATCATTGATACTCCCGGTCACGTTGATTTTACGGTTGAGGTAAACCGTTCACTACGTGTGTTGGATGGTCTAGTATTTTTGTTCTGTGCTTCTGGTGGTGTAGAGCCTCAATCAGAAACCAACTGGCGTTTGGCAGATGGATATAAAGTCCCTCGTATTGCATTTGTAAATAAAATGGACCGTCAAGGAGCTGACTTCTTTGGTACAGTACAACAAATGCGTGATATGTTGGGTGCTAATGCAATTCCATTGCAAGTACCAATCGGTGTAGAAGATGACTTTAAAGGAGTTGTTGATTTGATTACAGGCCAAGCTATTGTTTGGAATGAGCATGATCAAGGGATGACTTTTGAGGTAGTTGAAATGCCTGCTGATTTAAAAGAAACAGCTGATGAAGCGCGTGAAGCGTTGTTGGAAGCTGTTGCTGAATATGATGAAACTTTGATGGAGAAATACTTCGAGGATCCTGACTCTATCTCTCATGACGAAATACGTGCTGCTGTACGTGCTGCTGTTTGTGATATGAGCATTATCCCTGTTATGTGTGGATCTGCCTTCAAAAATAAAGGTGTACAAGCCGTATTGGATGCTGTATGTGCTTTCTTACCTTCTCCATTGGATGTACCTCCAGTAACTGGAATGAATCCTGATACAGAAGAAGAAGAAACTCGTGCTCCTAGTTTTGATGAGCCTTTCGCTGCATTGGCTTTCAAAATTGCTACCGATCCTTATGTAGGTCGTTTGTGTTTCTTCCGTTGTTATTCTGGAAAACTAGATGCTGGTTCTTATATTTTGAACACGCGTTCTGGCAAAAAAGAGCGTATCTCTCGTATCTACCAAATGCACGCTGCTGAGCAGAAGCCAATTGAGGCGGTGTATGCTGGTGATATTGCTGCTGGTGTAGGTTTCAAGGATATCAAAACAGGAGATACATTATCTGATTTGGATAATCCAATCGTATTGGAAAGTATGGACTTCCCAGATCCAGTAATCTCGATCGCAATTGAGCCTAAAACTCAAAAAGATGTAGATAAATTGGGTATGGCTTTGGCTAAATTGTCAGAAGAAGATCCAACGTTCACAGCAAGATTTGATGAGAACACTGCTCAGACTATTATCTCTGGTATGGGGGAGTTGCACTTGGAAATCATTGTTGACCGTCTTAAGCGTGAGTTTAAGGTAGAGGTGAACGAAGGAGAGCCACAAGTAAACTATAAAGAGGCATTAACCAAATCTGTTACACACCGTGAGCGTTTGAAAAAACAATCTGGTGGTTCTGGTTTGTTTGCTGATATGGAATTCGAATTAGGCCCTGCGTCTGAAGAATTCTTAGAAAGCGATGACTTCAAAAATAACAAGACCCGCCTAGAGTTCGATTGGGCTATTAAAGGTGGTGCTATTGATAAAGCTTATGTTAACCCAATCCAGAAAGGTTTTGATTCCATGATGGATAATGGTATCCTAGCAGGCTACAACATCGACAGTATGAAAGTACGTGTTTATGATGGAGGTATGCACGCAGTGGATTCTAAGCCTATCGCTTTTGAGTTGTGTGCTAAAGAAGGTTTTAAAGCTGCTGCAAGAGGGTGTAAACCTGTTTTGTTGGAGCCTATCATGAGCCTAGAAGTTGTATCTCCTGATGATTACATGGGATCTATCATTGGTGACTTGAACCGTCGTCGTGGTATCATGAAATCTCAAGAGCCTAAAGGTATTGGCGTTATCATCAAAGCGGATATTCCATTGTCTGAGATGTTTGGTTACATCACTGATTTGCGTACTTTAACTTCTGGACGTGCATCTTCTAGTATGATTTTCTCTCACTATGCTGCTGCTCCTAATGCAATTGCTGCAAAAGTGATTGAAGCATCAAAAGCTACTGTTTAATAATATAATAATATAAAGTCCCGAACTTCGGTTCGGGACCTATCTTTCTAACATTCATAATAAATCATTCATCGAGGCATGAATCAGAAAATTAGAATTAAACTTCGTTCTTACGATCATAATCTCGTAGACAAGTCTACAGCAAAGATCGTCAAGACAGTACGTAACACCGGTGCAGTCGTAACTGGACCGATTCCGCTGCCCACTCATAGAAAAATCTTTACAGTTTTACGTTCTCCACACGTAAATAAGAAATCTCGTGAGCAGTTTCAACTTCGTACACACAAACGCTTAATCGAAATCTACAGCTCTACAGCTAAGACCGTAAGTGCTTTGGAAAAATTGGAACTACCTAGTGGTGTAGATATCCAAGTGAAATTAATGTAATTTGTTCATTTGTAGATTTTACTACAATTCTTAAAAAAAGAAAAGTGGAAGGTTTAATAGGAAAAAAAATAGGCATGACCAGCATCTTCAATGAGCAAGGTGATAACATAGCCTGTACCGTAATTGAAGTTGGCCCTTGTGTTGTTACACAAGTTAAAACAACGGAAACAGACGGTTACGATGCTGTACAATTGGCGTACGGTGAGCATAAAGCTAAAAATAGCACACAGCCTCTGAAAGGGCACTTTGCTAAAGCCAATACAACACCTAAATCAAAAGTTGTAGAATTTCGCAACAGTGCTTTAGAAGCTGCTTTAGGTGACTCTGTAGAAGTTAGCGATGTATTTGGAGAAGGCGATGTTGTACAAGTAACAGGGACCTCCAAAGGAAAAGGTTTCCAAGGGGTAGTAAAACGCCACGGATTTGGTGGTGTTGGACAAGCTACTCACGGTCAACACAACCGTGGACGTGCACCTGGATCAATTGGTGCTGCTTCTTATCCAGCAAAAGTTTTCAAAGGTATGAAAATGGCTGGACGTACAGGTGGCGACCGAGTGACCACAACAGGTCTACGCGTAGTGAAAGTATTCGCTGAAAAAAATCTATTGCTAATTAAAGGAGCGATTCCTGGTCACAAGGGTTCCTTCGTAATTGTGAAGAAATAGTCATGAAATTAGAAGTTTATAACATAAAAGGTGAAAACCTCGGCAGAGAGGTAGAATTGCCAGACGGCGTCTTTGGCTTGGAGTTGAATGAAAAGCACGATCACGTTGTTTACTTGGCAGTAAAACAATACTTAGCTGCTCAACGTCAAGGTACGCACAAGTCTAAGAACCGTGCAGAAATTAAAGGTTCTACTAGAAAAATTAAGCGTCAAAAGGGAACAGGTACTGCTCGTGCAGGTAGTTTGAAAAACCCTTTATTCCGTGGTGGTGGACGTGTTTTTGGCCCTCAGCCAAGAAACTACGGCATCCAGTTGAATAAAAAAGTAAAGCAATTAGCTCGTAAATCAGCTCTATCTGCAAAAGCACAAGAAGGTGCTATCATTGTAGTAGAAGATTTTGTTTTTGAAAATGCTAAAACAAAAGATTTTGCTAATTTCTTGAGTAGCCTAAACATGGGTGACAATAACTTAAGCGATACAAAAAGCTTATTGATATTGGATGCTCCTGAAACACCTGTTGCTCCTAGCAAGCCAAAATTGCCTGCTAAGCCTAGAGGTGCTAAGAAAAGAGCTACTTATGCTGCTGCAATCAAGGACTACTCTAGTGACTTGAAAGCTTACAAAGAAGCGGCAACAGCATACGACACTACTATCAAAAGCCATAAAGAAGTAGCAAAGAAGCAATATGACAATGTACTTTTGTCTAGCCGCAATTTGCCAAAGGCGACAGTAGCTGATGCAAAGCTTTTAAACGTTTATCAAATTTTGAATGCCAATTGTTTGGTGCTATCTGAGTCTGCTGTAAGTAGATTGTCTGATATGCTTTCCTAACGGCTTTCGTAGAACGATCTAAATAGACAAAACAAGCTATGAAAAACATAATCATACGACCAATTCTTTCTGAAAAGTCGAACAACTTGGCTGAAAATCCTCTTTTGAACCAATACACTTTTGAAGTATTGAAGAGCGCCAACAAAATCGAAATCAAAAAGGCTGTAGAAGCGCAATTTGGAGTGACAGTAGAGGCAGTAAATACTTCTATCCGTCCAGGTAAATCTAAATCACGCGTTGTAAAAGGTCGCCAAACCAAAGGACGTACTTCTTCTATGAAAAAAGCTATCGTAACAGTAGCTGAAGGAGAATTCATTGAAGGTTTCTTTGGAGCAGAAGATTACGAAGAAGATATCGAATTGCTAGAAGATGAGACACAAGAGGCTAACGCCTAAGTTGTCGTTGTAGCAATACACGAGAATTATAATTAATTAACTATAGTCACGAAACTGATAAATTCGTAAATAACAATGCCAGTTAAAAAGTTTAATCCGATTACTCCTGGTACCAGAACCCGCGTAGCAAATAGCTTCGCTGAGTTGACCACTGACAAGCCTGAAAAGAGCTTGTTGGGGAAGATGAAAAAGTCAGGAGGTAGAAACAACGAAGGCCATAGAACTGTACGCCACAGAGGTGGAGGACACAAGCGCCGTTATCGTGTTATTGATTTCAAACGCAACAAAGATGGTATCCCAGCTACTGTTAAGAGCATCGAGTACGATCCAAATCGTACTGCTTTTATCGCCTTGTTGGTCTATGCAGACGGTGAAAAGCGTTACATCATTGCTCCTAACAAATTACAGGTAGGTGATGTCATCAACTCAGGTAGTGGAATTGCTCCAGATTTGGGTAACTGTATGCCTTTGGGTGAAATGCCAGTAGGTACAAAAATCCACGCTATTGAAACACGCCCTACTAAAGGAGCTGTTTTGGTAAGAAGTGCTGGAGCAAGTGCTGAATTGGCAGGTAAAGATGGTAAATATGTCTTGATCAAATTGCCTTCTAGTGAAACACGCCTTGTATTAGCTACTTGTAGAGCTACCGTAGGAGAAGTTTCTAACAAAGACCACGGTCTTGAAGTACTAGGTAAAGCTGGTCGCAGCCGTTGGTTAGGACGTCGTCCTAGAGTACGTGGTGTAGCTATGAACCCTGTCGATCACCCTATGGGTGGTGGTGAAGGTCGTTCATCTGGAGGTCACCCTCGCTCCCGTACAGGTATCATGGCCAAAGGTCAGAAAACCAGAAGAGCCAAGAAGTATTCTAATAAGTTTATCGTTACAAGAAGAAAAAATAAGAAATAGATGGCACGCTCATTAAAAAAGGGGCCTTACATTTACCATAAGCTGTTAACAAAAGTAGCTAAGGCCAAAGAATCTAGAAAGAAGACAGTAATCAAAACTTGGTCGCGCTCCTCTATGATCATTCCATTTATGGTAGGAGAGACTATTGCTGTTCATAATGGTAAAACCTTCGTTCCTGTATTTGTGACAGAAAACATGGTAGGGCATAAGCTCGGTGAGTTTTCTCCAACACGTACTTACAGAGGACATGGAGGAAATAAAAAGAAATAATTAACACAATAGCAAAGTTCAAATAAAAGTCATGGAACAAAATAAAGAGTTTGTAACGGCTGTTGCGAAAATAAAAAACTGCCAAATGTCCGCTCGTAAGATGCGTTTGGTTGCTGACATCATCCGTGGAGTAGAAGTAGAGAAAGCTTTGGCTATTCTCAAGTTCACAAAGAAAGAAGCAGCGCGTTGGTTGGACAAATCCTTAACTTCTGGAATCGCTAACTGGAGTGTATTAACAGGAGAGGAGGCAGATGATTACAACTTGGTAGTTTCTGCTATTTGGGTAGATCAAAGTTCTCAACTTAAGCGTTTCCGTCCAGCACCACACGGACGTGCGCACCGTATTCGTAAACACTTCTGTCATGTAACGTTACAAGTAACAAACAAAACGGCTCTAGAGCCTAAAGCAGAAGTAAACGATGAGTTGGAATACGAGGAAGTTGAAGCAACTAATTCTTAAAAAGCAGATTAACACTAAAAAATAATATGGGACAAAAGACAAATCCTATAGGTAATCGTTTAGGAATCATCAGAGGTTGGGATTCCAATTGGTTTGGCGGAAAATCTTTCGCTGACAACGTAGTAGGTGATGAGAAAATTCGCCGTTACCTTAAAATTCGTGTTGACAAAGGTGGTATTGCTCGTATCGTAATCGAGCGTACACTAAAGCGCATCACAGTAACTATCCACACTTCTCGCCCTGGTATCATTATCGGTAAAGGTGGTCAAGAAGTAGATAGCATCCGCGAAGAGTTGAGAAAATTGACTCAGACAGATGTACAGATCAATATCGTAGAGATTCGCAAGCCAGAATTGGATGCTCAGATCGTAGGAGAAACAATTGCCAAACAAGTAGAGGCTCGTATCAACTACCGTAAAGCAACAAAAATGGCTATCCAAGCAACTATGCGTGCTGGTGCTGAAGGGATCAAAGTTCGTTTATCAGGTCGTTTGAATGGAGCGGAAATGGCTCGTTCAGAGGAGTATAAGGAAGGAAGAAGTCCTTTGCATACTTTCCGTGCTGATATCGACTATGCTATCGTAGAAGCATTGACTGTATACGGTAAAATCGGTATCAAAGTATGGTTGTGTCGTGGTGAGATTTTTGATAAAGTTGATCTATTCCCAGCCCCAGCCAAGCGCGATCGCAAGTCGGACGGACGTGGCCAAGGAGGAAGAGATGGACGTAGAAAATCTGGCGACCGCAATCGCAGAAGAAAATAAGGCGAACAATATTAAAACTTTTAGAAAGTTTTTCATATTTTTGCACTCGCTTTGAGGGTCTGCTTGTCAGGCCCTTAACACAACATAGCGAGGCTATTCAAGAAATTTAATTAATTGTACAGAGATGTTACAGCCGAAAAGAACAAAATATCGTAAGCAGCAGAAAGGTCGCAATCGCGGACTAGCTCACCGAGGTTCTAAAATCGCTTTTGGTTCATTTGGATTAAAAGCTGTTGAAGATACTTGGATCACTAGCCGTCAAATTGAAGCTGCTCGTATCGCTATGACACGCTACATGAAACGTGAAGGTAAAGTGTGGATTCGCATTTTTCCAGACAAACCAATTACCAAGAAACCAGCCGAAGTTCGTATGGGTAAAGGTAAGGGAGCATTGTCTCACTATGTAGCTGTTATCCGACCAGGAAGAATCATGTTTGAGTTGGACGGTGTGCCAAGAGCCGTAGCAGAAGAGGCTTTGCGCCTAGCTGCTCAAAAATTGCCCGTAGCCACTAAATTTGTCGTTCGTAACGACTACTCAGAATAATAACCGCTTAAATTAAGATAGGAAATGGCTAAGTTAGATTTAAAAGGCCGTAGTGTAGAAGAGCTTAACGAAGAGTTGGAAACAATTCAAAAGCATTATTACTCGCTTAAATTCAACAACGCAGTATCTACTTTAGAAAATACTGTTGAGATCAAGAATGTACGCCGTAATATTGCTCGCATTAAGACTGCACTAAGAAGCCACGAACTAGAAGGATCTACTCAAAAAAGAGACAAAATCCAAGCTAGACGTAGATTAGCAAAAAAGATTAAAAAGTAATTTAAATAGATTCCGCAATGGAAGAAAATACAAGAAACTTACGCAAACAGCGTGTAGGGGTCGTTGTTAGCAACAAAATGGATAAAACCATTTCGGTTACTGTAGAACGTCGCGTAAAGCACCCTATTTACAGCAAGACTGTAAAGAAGTCCAAGAAATACTTGGCGCACGATGAAGAAAATAACTGTTCAATCGGTGACACTGTTCGCATCATGGAGACTCGTCCTATGAGTAAAAACAAGCGCTGGAGATTAGTTGATATTTTAGAACGCGCGAAATAGAATAATAAAGTCATGATACAACAAGAAAGTAGACTGAGAGTAGCAGACAATACAGGTGCCAAAGAAGTACTTTGCATCAAAGTATTGGGTGGTTCAAAAAGACGCTACGCTTCTATCGGTGACATTATCGTCGTTACCGTAAAAGACGCTGCTCCTGGAGGTCTAAAAAAAGGTACTGTTTCTAAAGCAGTCATCGTGAGAACGAAAAAAGAAATCCGTCGTAAAGATGGTTCTTACATCCGCTTTGACGACAATGCTGTCGTTTTATTGTCGGCTAGTGAAGAGCCTCGCGGTACACGTATCTTTGGGCCTGTTGCCCGTGAATTGCGTGAGCGTGACTTTATGAGAATTGTTTCCTTGGCACCTGAAGTACTATAATAGTAATGAAGAAATCAAACAAAAAAATCAAAAGCCACATCAGAACAGGTGATACTGTAAAAGTACTTTCTGGTGATAGCAAAGGCGACACTGGTGTTGTAGAACAAGTGTTCCTTGAGGATTACCGTGCTATTGTAAAAGGTGTGAACATGGTTAAACGCCATGTACGCCCTTCCGCAGAACAGCCTGGTGGAATTATTGAAAAAGAGGCACCTATCCATATCTCAAACTTGATGTTGGTTGATGGAGATGGGCAAGCGAGCCGTATTAAAAGAGACCGAGA
This sequence comes from Aureispira sp., assembly GCA_050633105.1. Classification (GTDB taxonomy): domain Bacteria; phylum Bacteroidota; class Bacteroidia; order Chitinophagales; family Saprospiraceae; genus Aureispira. The sequence goes on from JBOEFW010000026.1 coordinate 77,188, forward strand.
CGAGAACGGTAAATTGGTTCGCGTTTCTAAGAAAACACAACAGATTATATAATAATGGAATATCAACCTACTTTAAAGACAAAGTACAGAGAAGAACTGGTAGCCAAATTAATGGATAAGTTTCAGTACAAATCCGTTATGCAAGTACCTAAGTTGACTAAAATCTGTCTATCTCAAGGCGTTGGTAAGGCTACTTCTGACAAAAAATTAGTAGACAATGCCGTTAATGAAATGACATTGATCGCTGGTCAGCAAGCTGTTAAAACCATGGCTAAAAAATCCGTTTCTAACTTTAAGTTAAGAGAAGGAATGCCAATCGGTGCTAGAGTAACCTTGCGTAACAATGAGATGTATGAATTCTTACAAAAATTGATCGCTATTTCACTACCACGTGTACGTGACTTTAGAGGTATCAATGATAAGAGTTTTGACGGACGTGGTAACTATACATTAGGTATTACAGAACAAATCATCTTCCCTGAAATCGACTTGGACAAAATCCCAAGTATCACTGGAATGGACATTACTTTTGTAACAACTGCCCAGACAGATGAAGAAGCCTTAGAATTATTGAAACTCTTAGGTCTACCTTTCAAAAATCAAAACCAAGAATAAGAAATGGCTAGAAAAGCAGTAATCGCACGCGAAAGAAAAAGAGAGCGTTTGGTAGCAAAATATGCTGACTTACGTGAAGAGCTAAAAGCAAAAGGTGACTACGAAGCCTTAGACAAATTGCCTAAGAATTCTTCTAAAGTACGTCTACACAACCGTTGTCGTTTGACTGGTCGTCCAAAAGGATACATGCGTCAATTCGGTATCTCTCGTGTAACATTTAGAGAAATGGCTTTGAAAGGATTAATTCCTGGTATCACTAAAGCAAGCTGGTAGTTTTTTGAACGCCTAGCAACTAAATTTTCGATAATAATCGGAAATAACAACAAACAATTTATCAATCAGTAATTACATCCCTCTCCGGGATAATGATTGCGATTAAAACAGAAAGTATGGCACTTACTGATCCCATTGCGGATTACCTAACCCGTATTCGCAATGCCCAGATGGCTGGACATCGTATTGTTACTATTCCTGCATCTAACTTGAAAAAAAGCATTACTGAGATTTTGTACCACCAAGGATATATCCTAAAGTACAAATTCGAAGATACTGCCAACAACCAAGGTCAAATTTTGATCGCTTTGAAATACGATCAAGAAACCAAAAAGCCTGTTATTCAGAAACTAAAAAGAGTTTCTCGTCCTGGTTTGAGACACTATGTGAAAGCAAATGACCTTCCTAGTGTAATCAACGGTTTGGGAACAGCTGTCGTTTCTACCTCTAGAGGTATCTTAACAGACAAAAAAGCAAGAAAAGAAAACGTTGGTGGTGAAGTTCTGTTCTACATCTACTAGTAAGTAGAGTTTTGAGTTAGTACAAACAAGACCATAATAATTAAAATAAATTCAAATGTCAAGAATAGGAAAGGCTCCAATCGACGTACCATCTGGAGTAGAATTTAAAATTGACAACAATATAGTTACCGTTAAAGGACCTAAAGGAACTTTAAATCAGACAATTGCATCTGATGGTATCAATGCCTCTTTAGAAGACGGTAAAATTGTTGTAACAAGAGCAACAGAGCAAAAACGCCACAAAGCAATGCACGGTTTATACCGTCAATTGATTGCTAACATGGTGGAAGGTGTTTCTAATGGCTTTAAAATTGAGTTGGAATTACACGGTATTGGTTACCGTGCTAAAAACACTGGCCAATTATTAGAATTAGCACTAGGTTATTCTCACCCTATTATGTTTGCTATTCCTGAAGAGGTAAAAGTAGAGACCTTATCTGAAAAAGGTAAAGCTCCTGCAATCACTTTAACGGGTATTGATAAACAACTAGTAGGACAGATCGCGGCTAAGATCCGTGCATTCCGCAAAGTTGAGCCTTACAAAGGTAAAGGTGTTCACTTCAAAGGAGAAGAGATCCGCAGAAAAGCTGGTAAGACGGCTGCTAAATAATTTAGTTAGATAACACGCTCTTAAATATAAATTAATCATGAGTTCTAAGACACTAAGCAGACGTCAGAAAGTTCATAGACGTATTAGAAAAACAATTTCTGGTACTGCTCAGAAACCTCGTTTTTCTGTATATAGAAGCAACAGTGCTATTTATGCACAGTTGATCGACGATGCTACTGCTACTACCCTAATTGCAGCCTCTTCACAAGATAAATCAGTGGAAAAAGGCCCTAAAATTGACCAAGCTAGAGCAGTAGGTCGCTTGTTGGCTACTCGCGCTATAGAAGCGGGTATTACAACCGTTGTATTTGACCGTAGTGGTTACATCTATCATGGCCGTATCAAAGCATTAGCTGAAGGTGCTCGTGGCGAAAAGAAAGAAGATGGAACCAACGAATTGTTACAATTCTAAATTAAAACGAAATGGCAAAGAAGAAAAATAATCGAGTAAAATCCAACGAATCCGATATGAAGGAAAAGTTGGTAACGCTAAACCGTGTTGCTAAAGTAACAAAAGGTGGACGTACATTTAGTTTTGCAGCAATCGTTGTAGTTGGTGACGGAAAAGGTACTGTAGGACATGGTCTAGGTAAAGCTAGAGAGGTAGCAAGTGCTATTACTAAAGCGGCTGATGACGCTAAGAAAAGTGTCATCAAAGTACCTGTTTACAAAGGAACTATTCCACACGCCCAGCACGGACGTTATGGTGCAGGAAAAGTATTAATTAAGCCTGCTGCTGATGGTACAGGAGTTATCGCTGGTGGTGCTATGCGTGCCGTACTAGAGGTCGCTGGAGTACACAACGTATTGGCTAAATCTCTAGGTAGTTCTAATCCTCACAATGTAATCAAAGCAACAATCGATGCGTTGAGCAAATTGCGCTCTCCTCTAGATGTTGCTAAGAAAAGAGGCATTTCCTTGAATCAAGTTTTTGAGGGCTAATCTTTAAATAAAGTTAAAATGGCTAAAATTAAAATCACTCAAGTGAAAAGCGTTATCGATCGCTCTAAACGTCAAAAAGCAACGATGAATGCTTTGGGTTTACGTAAAATGAACCAGACTGTAGAGCACGAAGGTACGCCTCAAATCTTGGGCATGGTAGATAAAGTTAAACACCTAATAACAATAGAGGAAGCCTAAACAACCTCTTGTTAAAGTGTTATTTATAATTATAATTATTGGTCGTGACCAGTAAGATAATTCCAAAACAATGAAACTTAATAATTTAAAACCTGCTAAAGGTTCTGTTAAAAATAGAAAGCGTATCGCGCGTGGGGTAGGAGCTGGTTCTGGTCGTACGGCGACAAGAGGTCACAAAGGAGCGAAATCTCGTTCTGGTTACTCTAATGCACGTTATTTCCAGGGAGGTCAAATGCCTCTTCACAAGTTGGTACCTAAGCGTGGTTTCAAAAATACACACCGTCGTTACCAATCTGGTCGTCCAGCGGAGCAAGTAGCTATTAGCCTAACACAATTGGCTTATTATGCTGGTAAAGCAAACGTAACGGAGGTAACACCTACCTTGTTCCAAGAATTAGGTGTTATTAGTAAGAACGCTTCCTTCAAAGTATTGAACACAGGCGAACTAACAGGTGCACTACAAGTAACTGCTAATCGCTTTTCTACTAGTGCTAAGAAAGCTATTGAAGCTGCTGGTGGTAAAGCATTCTTGTTGTTTAAGTTGAATACCCTACAAGGTATTGCTCATGCAGCAGGTACAGATACTATCGATTTAGACTTGATACGTAAGCACATTGACTATGTCAACGAAGATGATATGGTACACATTGTAGCAGAAGGTAGCATTTCTACGAAACTAACCTTGAAAGTCAATAAAATTTCTGAAGAAGCCAAACAACAAGTTGAAGCCTTAGGTGGAACTGTTGAATTGGTTTAGAACGATAGAATTGGAAAAGTAATCCTACTTTTCCAATTTTTTTCTTTCCCTTCGTATAATTTCTGCTTGATGTTATTGGATAAGAATTTCCAGAAATTTACTTCTGGAGCTCTTTAATAATGGCAGGAAGCATTCCTAATAATACATTAAGACAATGAACGGTCTAATCAAAAAAATCCAAGACATTTGGTCTATTGAGGACTTGCGTACTCGCATCCTTATTACCATCGGATTTCTTGCAGTTTATCGCTTCGGAAGTTTTGTCATTTTGCCAGGTATCGATTCTGAAGGCTTGAAGAATGCCTTTGGTAGTGGTGGTGGGCTTATCGACTTACTAAACTCCTTTACAGGTGGTTCTTTCTTCAAAGCAGCAGTGTTTGCTTTGGGAATTATGCCCTATATCTCTGCCTCTATTATTGTGCAGTTATTGGGTTTTGCCGTCCCTTATTTCCAGAAACTACAGAAAGATGGAGAGAATGGACAACGCAAATTGAACCAAATCACGAGAGTTATTACAATTGCTATTACTATTGTCCAAGGTTCTGCCTATTTAGGATATATTAATGGTTTAGGATCTGGCGTTATTGTGCCAGGTATTCCTCCTACCGTATTCTGGTTATCTAATATCATTATTCTAACAGCAGGTACTATTTTCTGTATGTGGTTAGGAGAACGTATTACAGATAAAGGTGTTGGAAATGGTATCTCTTTATTGATTACAGCAGGTATTATTGCTGCGCTTCCTGGTGCTTTTATGCAAGAATTTGAATTGCGTTTAGGTAGTGGAGCATTGATTGTTTTCATTATTGAAATGGCTTTATTTGTAGCAGTAGTAATGGCTAGTGTAGCCTTAGTACAAGCTGTAAGAAAGATCAAAATTCAGTTTGCTAAGCATATGATAGGACGTAGTAATCTCAATGAATTGGGAACAGAGCGGGACTATTTGCCAATCAAACTAAATGCAGCAGGTGTAATGCCTATTATCTTTGCCCAGGCATTGATGTTTGCACCAGGTGCTATTGCCGCAGCTATGAACAGTGATGCTCAAATTTGGAGAGATCTAGCAGACTTTACTTCTGTTTTGTATAATGTTGTCTTCTTCTTATTAGTAGTAATCTTTACTTACGTTTATACCGCCTTGATCGTTAATCCACAACAATATGCAGACCACTTGAAACGCCAGAATGCGTTTATTCCAGGTGTGAAACAAGGAAACGATACTGCAGAGTATATTGATGAAGTAACTACTTTGATCACTTTGCCAGGTTCTGTGGCATTAGGTCTGATTTCTATCGTACCAGGTTTAGCTATGGCTGCTGGTATAGCTAGTAACCCTAACTTTGCTATTTTCTATGGAGGTACTTCTCTATTGATTCTGGTAGCAGTAGTATTGGATACACTACAACAAATCGACGGACATTTGTCTATGCACGGTTATGATGTGAGAAAAATCAAAGGAAGAACAAGAACAGCATCCGCAGACAATATTGATGTTGATAGCTATTCTGAATAAGAAAATCAATAGCAATAAATCAACTAACACCCTCTAGGTGAAACTAGAGAGACTCAAATAACACCTTGTAAATTAGGTAATTTCATTTTAAAGTTAGATATTTGCAGTCCGAAAAGAAAATCGAATGGCCAAGCAAGAATTAATCCGTCAAGACGGAACCATTGAAGAGGCATTGTCTAATGCCATGTTTAGAGTTAGATTGGAGAACGACCATATTATCGTTGCTACTATCTCTGGAAAGATGCGTATGAATTATATTCGTATCCTCCCAGGTGATAAAGTTGCTGTGGAAATGTCTCCTTATGATTTGACTAGAGGACGTATTATATATCGTTACAAGTAAAAGCAACCACAATCATGAAAGTAAGACCATCAGTAAAAAAGCGTTCAGTAGATTGCAAGATCGTACGCAGACATGGCAAAGTTTACATCATTAACAAGAAAAATCCTAAGTTCAAGCAACGTCAAGGATAATTAATAGCAGCATAAATTTTTAATCGTTAGATATGGCTCGTATTGCAGGGGTAGATTTGCCCAAGAACAAGAGAGGTGTCATTGGCCTAACCTACATTTATGGGATAGGGCTAACATCGTCAAAAGCAATTTTGGCAAAAGCGGATATTGATCCGAGTATTAAAGTAAAAGATTGGAACGATGCCAACATCAAAGGTATTCGTGAAATCTTAGCGGATACTTATACCGTAGAAGGTCAATTGCGCACAGAAATCCAATTAAACATCAAACGTCTTATGGACATTGCTTGTTATAGAGGATTGCGCCACAGAAAAGGTTTACCTTTACGCGGACAGCGTACACAGACTAATGCTCGTACTCGTAAGGGTAAGCGTAAGACTGTTGCGAATAAGAAGAAAGCAGGTAAATAATAAGTAACAACGACTAGATTAGTAATATAGTTATGGCAAAGTCTAAAAAAGTAAAAAAGAAGAACGTAAAAGTGGACCCGCAAGGACAGGCCCACATCCGCGCTTCCTTCAACAACATCATTATTACCTTGACCAACAATGCAGGCCAGGCCATTTCTTGGGCTTCTGCAGGTAAAGCTGGTTTTAGAGGTTCTAAGAAGAACACTCCTTATGCTGCACAAATCGCTGCGACTGACGCTGCGAAAGAAGCATATGACTGTGGTTTGAGAAGCGTAACGGTATACGTTAAAGGTCCAGGTTCTGGACGTGAGGCTGCGATTCGCGCTATTGATGCCGCTGGTATCAAAGTCATCACCATCTTGGATGTAACTCCATTGCCACACAATGGTTGTCGTCCACCCAAAAAACGTAGAGTTTAATCTATTAATTCTATTAGAATTAGTAAATTGTCAACAGTTAATACAGAGATACAACCTCAGTAATTAGTTGAAACACTTCTACAAACAATAAATCAGATGTAAATGCTCTTCTATTAATGGGATTAGTAGTTACATCAGTACATCTAAATCAGTTACAAATGCCCTTCTATTGACGGGATTGGTAGTTGTAACACAAATGTTAAATAAACAATGGCAAGGTATAGAGGACCTAAATCAAAGAAAGCCAGAGCACTTGGCGAGGCAATTTTTGGTTACGACAAAGTTTTTGAAAAGAAAAAATACGGCCCTGGACAACACGGACCATCTAAAAGACGCCGACAAAAGTCGGATTATGCTATCCAGTTAATGGAAAAGCAAAAAGCTAAATACACGTATGGTGTATTAGAGCGCCAATTCCGCAAAATGTTTGACAAAGCCAGCAGACAGTCTGGTAAAACAGGTGAAAACTTGTTCAAACTATTGGAAGCTCGTTTGGACAATGTCGTATACCGCATGGGCATCGCTCCTTCTCGTAGAGCAGCTCGCCAGTTAGTATCGCACAAACACATCGCTGTAAATGGCGTTGTTACCAATATACCTTCTTGTAACTTGAAACCAGGTGACGTTATCCAAGTTCGTGGTAAGTCTCAAGGTAAAGAAGTGATTTTAGATTCCTTAGCAGCCAACGCTTCAAACGTTCGTAAATTCTCTTGGTTAGAATGGAACGGTGATAAGATGGAAGGTGTCTTTATACAAACACCAAATAGAGAAGAAATTCCAGAGAAAATTAACGAGCAGCTCATTGTTGAGTTGTACTCTAAATAATTAGCTCTAAGCTTATATGGTAGCTATATTTTAGGACTTCGGTTACGAAGTCCTAAAATCGTTTAGGGCAAATGCCCCTTGATTCAGAAATTCTCAACCATCAGATACGATTAATCTTATGAGTTTATTAAACTTTCAGAAGCCAGACAAAATTTTGCTTAAAAAAGCAGACGATTTTGAAGGGCAATTTGAATTCCGACCATTAGAGCCTGGATTCGGTCAAACTATTGGCAACTCCTTGCGTCGCGTTCTATTATCTTCTTTGGAAGGCTACGCGATCTCTGCGGTACGCATCCGTGGTGTCGATCACGAATTTTCTTCTATCAAAGGTGTAGTGGAAGATGTAGTTGACATCATTCTCAACCTTAAACAAGTACGTTTGAAGTACTTACTAGATGGAGAAATCGATGGTTCAGAGACCATCTACGCTACAATTAGTGGCAAAAGTGTGTTAACAGCAGGTGATTTAACCGCTGACGCAACTGCTTTTGATGTAACTAACCCAGATTTAGTTATCTGCAACATGGAGCCTTCTATTACATTGGAGGTTGAATTGAGCATTACTAAAGGTAGAGGCTATGTTTCTGCAGAAGAAAACCTTCCTAAAGATGCTCCTATTGGTTATATTCCAATCGATGCTATTTATACACCAATCAAGAATGTTAAATACGCAGTTTCTAGTAGCCGTGTAGGACAACATACTGATTATGAGAAGTTGACTATTGATTTGAAAACGGATGGAACAATCCACCCAGAGTACGCTATCAAAGAAGCTTCTAAAATCTTGATTCAACACTTAATGTTGATCTCTGACGAAAACATCACTTTTGATGATGAAGCCAGAAAAGAAGATAATATCGTAGATGAGCACATTTTACACATGCGCAAGTTACTCAAAACTTCTTTGGAAGATTTGGACTTGTCTGTTAGAGCGTACAACTGTCTAAAAGCTGCTAAGATCAACTCTTTGGCGGATCTAGTACACTACGAAACACACGAATTGTTGAAGTTCCGTAACTTCGGTAAGAAATCTTTAGTAGAAATTGAAGAATTGCTAGTAGAGAAAAACTTATCCTTCGGAATGGATTTGTCTAAATACAAACTAGACGAAGAATAGAATACCATTATTGGTAGATCTTTATTATAAAAATTTGCAGTAACGGAAATAGTCTTTCATAGAGTTAGAGTATGTGCTGTGGAGTAAAATTAATTGTTAGTCATGAGACACGGTAAAAAGTTTAACCACTTAAGTAGAAAAAAAGGCCACCGCAAAGCCTTATTGAAAAACATGTCAATCTCTTTGATCAAGCACAAACGTATTCGTACTACTGTTGCTAAAGCAAAAGCTCTACGTAAATACATCGAGCCTTTGTTGACAAGAGCCAAGAAGGTCAATGCTGCTGACAAAATTGAGCATGCAACACACCACAGACGTGTAGTATTTAGCCACTTGCAAGACAAAGAGGCTGTTAAAACATTGTTTGGTGAGATCGCAACAAAAATTGCTGATCGTCCAGGTGGTTACGTTCGTATTTTGCGCACAGGTTACCGTCAAAATGATGCTGCTGATATGTGTATCATTGAGTTGGTAGATTATAACACAGAGGCACTAGAAACTACAAACGTTAAGAAAAAACGTACTCGTCGTGGTAGAAGAAAAAAATCTTCTGATACGAATACTGCTGTTGCAACGGAGAATCAAGATACTCCTGTTGACAACACGTCTAACGAAGAAGAAGAATAAACGACTCGTTTATCTCTCTTAAAAGTCATTCCGATAACTATCGGAATGACTTTTTTTATTTATTGACTAATGGGAGCAGTGCCTTGCTCTCTTCTTTATAAAGCAATATGCGCAATTGGATTTCCTTTTTTCATGATTGGTTGCGACAGCGTTTAGGTGCTGATCTGGACGATAAGCTCAAACAGTATTTTCTGTCAGGAGCTTACAAGTCTATCGTAATGCAAGGAGCAATTGCTTTGTTGACATTTGGAACAGCGTTATTTATTGCACGAGTAACAGGAGAGGAGGGCTTTGGTGTTTATACCACAGTTTTTACTTGGATTGCGATTGCAAGTGTAGGGGCAACATTGGGCTTGGATGATTTAGCATTAAAGCAATTGCCTATTTATGAAGAACAGCAGCAACCTGCCCTTATTCATGGCTTATTACGCTGGTCTAACTGTTGGGGACTGTTGGTTGGAATTGGAGTTGCGTTGTCCTTATTACTACTAGCCAATTATACTGCTATTAATGGTCTTAGTAATTATCGCGTCTATTACCAATGGGCCGTATGGGTGATCCCTTTGTTTGTCTTAATGCATATTAATCAAGCGAGTTTACGCGCTTTAGGTTTTTTGGGACGCGGCCAAGTTGCGGAGAAAGTTGTACAACCACTTTCCTTTTTTATAGCCTTAGTAATTTTTTGGTTGTACGCGGGGCAAGACCTAAGTGATAAGCAAGCAGTTATAGCGCGGGTTTGTTCTTTTGTCATAACCGCTTTAGTTGCGTTTTATTTATTAATAAAAGTATGGAAACCTTATAAACAAACGCTACCAGAGCAGGAGACAAAAAAATGGTGGGGTAGTAGTCGTTATTTTGCGTTTACGTCTTTGTTGTATATTGTTAATACAAGAATAGATATTGTCCTTTTAAGCTTTTATGAAGTTGGTGAAGCAGAGATTGCTTATTATAATGCGGCTCTGAAACTTTCGGATATGGCGTTGATCCCTTTTGCTGTTTTATATACTGTGACAGCGCCTATGTTTTCCAAATTGTATGCCGCTAAGCGCTTGGATGATTTGCAGGAGTTCTATACCAAGACTACCCGTCTTTCCTTTTTAGTCATTGCTTTTATTCTACTGGTCTTGGTTTTGGGAGGACATTGGTTTTTAGGCTTATTTGGGGCTGGTTTTGTTCAGGGCTATCCTATTTTGTTGCTTTTATGCGGGGTAAAGTTGCTGCATGTTTTTGTAGGACCTGCCAATTATTTGGTGATGATGATTGATTTGGAGCGAGAAGCGACTTGGATACTATTGACTAGTGTGCTCGTCACAGTCTTATTACACCACTATTTAATTCCTACTTATGCTGGGATGGGCGCAGCGAGTGCAACGTTTATTGGATTATTATTGTTTGAAGTATTATTGATTGGATTGACGTATTCTAAAAGTGGAATTATGCCTACAATATTAGGACGTTTTTCTAAAAGGAAAAAATAGCTAAGGCTAGCTTTTAGGTTCCATAGATTTGTAACAAAAAATACCGTACCTTTGCTTCGTGAATCGTTCAGGATTGACAGATTGTTTAGGCCTATATAATGTATACCATCACATCATGGATTTATTTTTATCGCTTGCTTTACTAATTGTTGGTTTTATTGTGCTCATAAAAGGAGCAGATTTTTTGGTAGATGGTGCTTCTGCTGTTGCCAAGAAATTTAATATTTCCGACATTATTATTGGATTAACGATTGTTTCTTTTGGCACCTCTGCTCCTGAGTTAGTAGTTAATATTGCTGCGGCTTGGGAGGGGAAAAATGAAATGATTATTGGAAATGTATTAGGCTCCAACATCTTTAATACCTGTCTGATTATAGGAGTGGCAGGAGTGATTTATCCCTTAGCAATACAACGTGCTACGGTACGAAAAGAATTGCCTTTTTCTATTCTGATTGTGGTCTTAATGTTTTTATTAGCAAACGATCAATTGATAAGAGGGGCGGGTAATTATATTTCTCCTATTGACGGTTTAGTGTTTTTAGCCTTGTTTGTAGGGTTTTTATATTACATCTATAAGAGCTCTAAGACGCAAAACGTCGATGGAATTGATGAAGAAATAGATGCAATTGAGGCCATGCCTATTGGCAAGAGCGTCTTTTTTGTAGTTGGTGGAATGGCTGGTTTAGTAATAGGAGGAACACTTGTCCTAGATAATGCTGTTATTTTTGCCCAGTATTTTGGAATGACGGAGCGTGTGATTGGTTTGACTGTCATTGCTATAGGAACCTCTTTGCCTGAGTTAGCTACATCCGTAGTAGCTGCTCTCAAAAAGAATAGTGACATTGCTATGGGAAATGTAGTCGGCTCTAATATCTTTAATGTATTATTGGTATTGGGTGCAAGTGCCACAATTGCACCAACACCTATTAGTTATGACGTAGCTGCTAACTTTGACATTTATTTCTTACTAGGAAGTACTTTATTATTAACAGCTTTCTTATTCATTGGTACCAGAGTGCGATCACAATCAGGAGGTGCTCCAACTTATACTATTGATCGTTGGCAAGCGGCTATTTTATTTGTAGCAGTTGTGATTTATATTGTTTACTTGTTAGCCAATCAATAAGAGATTTCTAAAAGAAAGAAACTGTAGGAGTCGATAAAGGAATGGTTTGACATATATTATAACGAATATCTAACCCCAAGCCAAAAGCGCCATAAGGACTAATCGTTAACTTCTTCCAGTGCTGGTCTAATTTTTTGCCATTGTGTTTATGAATCCCATATTTTACAAAGTCAAAAATTAAGAGAAATCCACCTTGAAGAATCATACTATGACCAAAGCCTGTCCAGCGATCACTATCGGCCTGTTCTGTTTGATTTTTGGCAACTTCTCGCATAACAAAACCTGCAGTAATGTACGTGAGGTCTAAGGCTCCGTTAAATAAAAAAATCGTTTCTGTTTGGTACTGACGCTTGACGGTTTGTTCAAAACTTAACCCCATTTGTTGCGCTTTTTTTGCAAACAAACCAGGGATACCAAGGCCAAGATTGACAATATTGAAATAAACATTCATCTCATGGAAATGCTTCCATTCCCCTACAGGAGTGGTAAAATAACCAACAGTACCAGCAATCATATTAGCACCAGCCCAACTAGTCAATGCAATAGAACCATTCTTCGTATGGCGAAAACGCACCCCATTAATTTCATCTAAAGCTTGGGCATGAACGAAAGAAGAAACGGTTAAAAAGCTAAGCAGCAACAAAAGATTTCTCATAGTAGTTGGATTGTAATTTGAATTTAAATTAATTTTTGAGAACTTCAGGGTCTAAGCAGAACAACTCCTTGTAATGTTAAGTTGAAAATAGGTGGTTAATGCCTATAAATACTACACTAAAAGGAGCCAAGAAGAAAGCACCTGTCAAAATAATAGAATACACATGGCAAACGAATGGAACTTAGGGACACAGAAAAGTGGCCTTGCAAAACAAATAGAAACAGCTGTATTAGTAGGCTTAGTAACCGATGGACACAGTATGGAACAAACCATCGAATACTTAGATGAATTAGATTTTTTGGCGGATACAGCAGGGGCTGTTGTCAAAAAACGCTTCATACAAAAACTAAGACACCCTGATAATCGTACTTTTGTAGGGAAGGGAAAAGCACAAGAGATTACAGAATATGTTCAGGACAACGACATTGATATAATCATCTTTGATGATGACCTTAGTGCAAAACAAGCAGGCATCTTAGAAGAATTAACAGGTCGGAAAATCCTAGATAGAAGTACGTTGATTCTAGATATTTTTGCGAGTCGCGCACAAACTGCTCAATCTAAAGTACAAGTAGAATTGGCGCAAATGCAATATCTCTTACCACGTTTGCGTGGTATGTGGGATCACTTGGAGCGTCAACGTGGAGGTATTGGAATGCGTGGACCAGGAGAGCAAGAAATAGAAACAGATAGACGTATTGTCCGCGATAAAATCTCCTTGCTTAAGAAACGCTTGAACCGCATCGATCTACAAGCACAAACACAGCGCAAGAACAGAGGTGATATGATACGGGTCTCTTTGGTAGGTTATACCAATGTTGGAAAATCAACCTTGATGAATACCTTAGGGAAAGCAGAAGTTTTGGCAGAGAACAAACTCTTTGCTACCTTAGATACCACAGTACGCAAAGTGGTAGTGGATAGAATGCCCTTCTTATTATCAGATACTGTTGGATTTATCCGAAAACTACCACACCATTTAGTAGAGAGTTTTAAATCGACCTTGGATGAAGTTCGAGAAAGTGATTTGTTGATTCAGGTGGTTGATATCGCTCACCCACAGCATCGGGATCAGATTAAAGTAGTTAACAAAACACTCAAAGAATTGGGGGCAGAGAAAATACCAATGTTGTATGTCTTTAATAAAATGGACCTTTATACGGCAGAAGCATTTGATGAATTCTTACATGAAGATGAAAAAATAGCTCTTTTGCAAGAAGTGAAAGGCCAATGGAAAGCAGAAACCAATGACAATGCTGCATTCATCTCTGCGCTGAAAAAAGAAGGAGTTGTAGAATTGCGTGCTAAACTCAAAGAATTAATTGATCAGTTGTATGTACAGCGTTACCCTTACAAAACACGTTTTTGGTAAACCGTTTTATTACAACACCATAAACTAAAGTAATGCGTCTATTCTTTTGGATCGGATTGGTAGTATTGTATTGTGTTCCAACGCAAGCCCAAAAAGGATGGTACGTAGAAGGCAGCCTACACTTTGGGCGTGCCTTCAAGCATCGCTCTACGATTACCATTGATTTCCCAGATTGGAGCTATGGAGCAGAAATCAATTTGGAGCGCCAAACTTATGGCTCTAAATCTTGGAATGAGCGCTGTGGTTTCCCTCGCTGGGGAATTGCATTAGCTTATCATTATACAGGCAACGCCCAACAAATGGGCCATGGTATTGCTATATTACCCAATGTTACTATTGACTTTGTTCGAAAAGAACACTGGCGAATTTTTGGGCGTTTAGGAGTTGGATTGGGCATTATTACTAAACCTTATGATCGACGCAGCAATCCGCTGAACAATATGGTGGGCTCTTATTTGAATAACAATACCTCCTTGCGTTTAGGGATGGCGATTGATTTGCATCCACAATGGGAATTGCGCCCTTCTGCTACTTTTACCCATTACTCTAATGCGGCCTCTACTTTACCCAATCTAGGGATCAATATCCCCAGTTTTCAACTAGGACTTTGTTATCGCCCTAACCCTGTAACCAAAGAAGATTATATTTATGCGGCAGAGAAGCCAACGCGCAATAAGCGCATTCAATTCTCAGCCCTTGTAACAGGAGGTTTACGTGAAATTGCGACGAGCAATGGGCCTAAATACCCTGTTTGGCAAACTAGTGTAGATGCAGGGTTGTTTCTGAGTCCCAACAACCGACTAAAAATGGGGATGGAGTACGATTACTTGGCAGCGTTTTATGCCTTTAATAAGCACAATGGAAGTTCTTCTAAGGAAGACCTACACTGGCAAGCAAGTCGCTTAACGTTGTTTTTGGCAGATGAAATTTTTATTGGTCGCTTGAGTATAAATGCCCAAGTAGGAGTTTATCTAACACAGAATAAGAATCAATTATCACCCATTTCTTTTCGTCTAGCAGCACGTTACTATTTATTAGATCCCTATCAAAATACTCCTGCCCCTTTCTTAATCGCAACAATGAAAGCGCACCGAATTATTGCTGAATATTTCTCTGTCGGTGCTGGAATTGCCTTTTAAATAAGGCAAATAATGGCTACTTATCCCCTTTAGTATCCCTAAAAATGTAAAACTGGCAAGAAGTTGTCAAAATCTGGCAATAAATTACCCTACTTTTTTGACAGCTATATAGACTTTTATCCCATCAATTACCTCAATTGGGGACGTTGCTCTTTGGAACATCTCTAAAGTGGTTTGTGTGAAATGCTCTTATAAGAAAAAAAGTTTTTTTACTTTAAAATTAATGAAAATGAAAACAATTATATTACTAACTGCTGTCTTAATAATGATGGCTCAGCTATCACTTCAAGCACAGGACAAAGAAGATGAAAAGCGTTGGACAACAGGAGGAGCAGCAGGTCTTGATCTAGGACAAATGCTCTTTATTAACCCTAAGTTTGGAGCAGGAGAGGATCGTATTGGAATTGCTGGAAATATGAACCTATACGCCAAATACAAAAACGGTCGTGTGAGCTGGGATAATTTAGCAGCCCTTAATTTTGGAGTACAGCGTTTAGGTAGCTTTCGTAAGGTTGTTCCATTTCAAAAATCAGTAGATGAATTTCGCCTTGCTTCGAATTTTTCTTATGGAATTACACCAACTAGTGTTTTTGGATATTCTTTAGATGCCCTATTTTTAACACAAATTACACCAACATATAACGGCAATTTGTTGTCTCCAGATACGGCAGGTTTACAAACACCCATTGCTCAATTTTTCTCGCCAGCTACTGTGACTATTTCTCCTGGTATTGCTTATAAGCAAAAAACAGACTTTGGAGAATTTAGTGCTTTATTGTCTCCAGCTGCCCTTAAAATGATTCTAGTAGGAGATGATGATATTGCTCGTTTGGGATTACATGGTAACCCGCACTCACCAGGAGCAACTAGAGAAGCATTTGTTAATGATTGGGGGGTAGATCCTACAGGCGAATTAGCGGGTGGTGGTTTTTACGCCCGCAACTATATTCAGTTAGGAGCGACGCTAAAAGGTTCTTATAAACACCACTTCTTCAAGTATACAGTAGAAGAGAAGGGAGAAACAAAAGAAAAGTACCGCGTGCTATTTGGTACAAACATTAACTTGTACAGCAACTACTTGCGTTTGCCTCAGCATATTGATGTAGAATGGATCACTAATATAGATGTGTTTTTGTTCAAAGGCTTGTCTTTGTCTTTAATGACTAATGTATTTTGGGATTATGATGTCTTAGTTCAAGTGGATACTAATGATGATGGAACTTATGATGGCGAAGGCCGTCGTATTTCGTTCTTGCAGTCTTTATCTATCAAGTACAATTTCTTGTTCTAGAAACAGTAGCCATAATTAGCTCTATTGGTTGAAGGGCTTTTTAAATAATAAGTCATAGGCTTGAATAGCAAGGTATTTCCTCTATTCAAGTCTATTTTTTTGTTGTATAAGGAGGGAACAAAAATAGTCGTTTTTACTTTGTGAACACATAAGCTTGATTTTAGTTAACTGCCCTGTTACGCTGTGGTCACTACGTTCCTGAGCACGTTGTTTCTAGTTTGGAGACGACTTAAAGAATGTACCATTGAAATGATCTTTCTGGAGGCTTATAGGTACAATAACTCCTTTATAATCAGGTATAAATAAGAAAAATAGAGTTCTATTTTGAAACCAGATTAGATATTGTTTTTCATTTTGGAAATAAAGTGTTTTAGTTTTAATGCTTAAAAGACTGTAGTTCATAGCATGCCAACTTTTGGCATTTTATTGGCCTATTGATAAGCAAGTCAACAAGTGACAACAATATAATCGAAACAATAAATTTGGGTTTTAATTACTACGTGAGTACATGAGCGTAGTTGGGGTGATTATTCGCCTGCGGCTTTAGAGCTAGCGGAGCGAAATCAAGGATTGGAACAGTCGGGAAGCTATTCCAATCCATTTTTTCACTCAAAGTAATTAGAGCAACCAAATACCGATAATAAATTTGGGTTTTAA
>JBOEFW010000026.1:94433-104891 GCA_050633105.1 Aureispira sp.
GCTAGCGGAGCGAAATCAAGGACTTGAACAGTCGGGAAGCTGTTCAAGTCCATTTTTTTTGTACCTATGTGAACTTAGAATGTAAGGATTAAATTCTTGTACCTATCTATTCTAATACCCCCTTTGAAGTAAATCCTTTGCTTGGGAATGTATTTCAAGAAAATTGGCTTTAAAAAGTGGAATCAAATTCTACAAGTCACGGAATTTTACGAAAAGTCCTACCTTGTAAAGGATTTCTAATATTACCAGACAATAAGCCACTTTACAATGCGCAAAATAACCGCTGATTGGGTTTATCCCATCCATCAGGCTCCTATTAAGAATGGAGTAGTTACTATAGATGATCATGGAACAATCTTAGGACTGTCCACCGCTAAGGATCATGCTCCAGAAGAATTGGAATATCATCAAGGATGTATCATTCCAGGTTTTATCAATACACATTGCCACTTAGAACTTTCTCACATGAAGGGGAAAGTCAACACAGGAACAACTTTGATTCCTTTTATTACGAGTGTTGTACAACAAAGAGGAGCAGAGGAAACAACTGTTCAAGCGGCGATTGAAGCAGCCGATCAAGAAATGTATGATGGAGGGATCGTTGCCGTTGGAGACATCTCCAATGTGCCAGATACCTTTGCCCAAAAAGCTAAAAGTTCGTTGCGTTATTACACCTTTGTAGAAATGTTTGACTTTTTGCAAGAGCAAAACACAACCGCAGAATTTGATAAATACAAAGCGGTCTATGATGCGTTGGAAACAGGAACAGGGGACCGCAAAAGTTGTGTGCCACATGCTCCTTATTCCGTTTCTCCTAGTTTATTTGCTAAGATCAATGCCGCTAACGAAGGGGAGATTTGTACCGTTAGTATTCACAATCAAGAAACGGTACCTGAAAATGAGTTATTCTTAGAGAAGAAAGGCGCTTTTTTGCCCTTTTATGAAGGCTTTGGCTTATCATTGGATCATGTAGAAGCGACTAAAAAAACAGCGATTCATTACGCCCTAGCGCATTTGGATCCTAAAAACAGAACCTTGTTTGTTCACAACACACTAACAACAAGTGAAGATATTCAAGCGGCTCAGGCTTGGAGTGACGAGGTATATTGGGCTACTTGTCCTAATGCGAATCTGTACATTGAGAATCGTTTACCCAATTACCAATTCTTTATAGATAATAGTGCTCGCATGACAGTTGGAACAGATAGCTTGACGTCTAATTGGCAGTTATCTATTTTAGAAGAACTAAAAACCATTGCTAGGTACCAATCTTACGTGCCTTTTGAAACGCTATTAGAATGGGCTACCCTAAATGGTGCCAAAGCGTTAGGAATGGAAGATCGTTTGGGCAGCATGGAGGCAGGGAAAAATTGTGGATTAAATCTCTTAGAGAACCTTGATGAGCATGGAACATTTTGTACGGCAACAACAGTAAAACGTTTAGTGTAATCTTTTTCAGCTTAAATAATTGTTCCATGCCCATTTATTCTTTATCGGATTTACATCCCATTTATGAACATACAGCAAAAGAAATGAGTCCTACTAAAGTAGCGGCTTATCCCTTAGTTGCGCGCACTATTTATTGGGCGATGCGAATAGATGGGGAATTGAAAAATGGTGGAATAGCACAGTTAATTTGGAACTTGCATGAAAGTTATGACTATGAAGTCCTTTACAAGGCCTTAGAAGAAATTGGTGCAAAAAAAGCACAAAAGTTACTACAAAAAGGAGTAGACTATATTTATAAAACAGAAAAACGCCAAGCGGCGTTTTTTGCCAAGGGCCCTTTTGGAGCTGCTAAGCCTTTACAGAAAATAACGGATAATTATTATAATCTGGCTCCGAGTGTTAGTGCACAATTATTGGAGTATGTGGAAGATAAATGGAGTGATAAGGTCTTTCAAAAATTAGTAAAAGAATTAGACCTTACGTCTATTTTAAAAGTCGAATTTACAACAGAAGAAGTCTTTGATGCCGTTTATGAAGCGAATATTCGCTTGCTCCAACAGATGTTAGCAGCAGGGTTGGACCCAAACATTAAGAACGATAGAGGAACAACTTTATTGATGGAGTGTCTGGGGAATAGTTCTAGTCCCAATCAACGCAAGAAAATAACCAAACTTTTGGTAGAAACAGGAGCTGATATTGAGGCAACAAATGAGCATGGAGAAACGGTCTTAAACTCCATCTGTTCTTATGGCGGAAATAGAATATATCTTCAATGTTTGGTAGAATTAGGGAGCGATATAGAACACAAAGGTCTGGCTGGGCGGACACCTGTATTTGGTTTAATCCAAAGAGCAAAGAACCTTGAATATTTTATAAGCATAGGTGCAAATGTACATTATAAAACAGCCAATGGATTTACACCATTTAGTTCGGCATTGTCTGGTGTGAAAGTTTGGACTGAAAATACAACCAACCAGTTTAAAGAAGAATTTATTACCGCTTTCAAAGAATCCATACAAGTGTTATTGGATAATGGAGTAGGATTTAGTACAGAGCCTGTGGGGCAATTTAAGGAAACAGAACTATCCTACTTAACAGGCGATACACCATTTATGAAAAAAATGATGGAGCATCCTTCTTTTAAAGAAGTACCGGAGTGGACGATGGAGAAAGGGCCTTGGACGGCTCTTCATCAAGCTAGTCAAGCAGGCCATACCGCTAGTTTAAGAACATTGTTGGAAGCAGGAATGAATCCAAATGGAATAGTAGCGTTTGCTGATTTAGAAAAATTAGTATTTGCAGGCGCCAAACCATTGGATCTTGCTAGAAATAAAAGCGTAGAAAAATTACTATTAGAGTATGGGGCAGAAAAAGGCGTGCCTACTTCCTATGCCTTATATCTAAAGACAAGAGGAACATATCCTAAGAAACTAGCTGCTATTATTGCAAGTGCACAAGATTGTAGTTTGGAAGAGGGGGTAACCATTGTCGAAAACTTACCAAAGAAGGAAGGAGAACACGTAGAGTGGGATAAAGAAAATAATTTAAGCGTCTATAAAGAATCCTTACTCCAAACCTATTCTTCTAAAGAAGAAGCGCAAAAAATCATAACATCCTTGACGACTCTAAACATCCGTGCCCAAATCGTCTAATACATCCCCTTTGTCAATACAAGAAATAAATGGTCATGAAAAATACATTACTCCTGATTTTCTGTTGTTATGCTTGGAGCAGCCTGGCTCAAAGTTCACTAATTGTCCCCCTCAACGATATTAACCACCAGTTACACAATCGCTTAGAAGTTCAAACAGGAACTTTTGGAGGGATTCATGGGGCGGTTAAACCTTTGTGGAGAGCCGATGTGGTGCATTATCAAAATACCAATGTACCAGAAGAATATTGGTCAGGGAACAAACGTCGCAGTTGGAATTATCAATATGTACACAACGACTACAATGATATAGACAGCACCATTAAAAGCAAACGCTCTTTTGCCAAATTCTTATACCCCAATGGCGATCGCTCTTTTTTGCGTCACTTTTATAGAACTCCTGCTCATTTTTTGGAGGCGCGGACGCCTAAATTCTATGTCAATGTCAATCCTATTATTCATGTCAAAGGAAGTGTAGAACAATACAATGGTCAAACACGTTTGACGTTTCTTAATCGTCGTGGAGCTAGTATTCGTGGAAATATTCTTGGGCGGGTATTTTTCTATACGGATGTTATTGATACCCAAGCTGATTTTCCGACCTATGTTGGCGATCGCTTGAAACGGGATTATGCTGTTCCTGGCGCAGGCTTTTTTAAGCAATTTGACAGCAGTTTAAAACCAGGAGAAGATACGTCAGGTGTTGATTATTTAATGGCGCAGGGATATATTGCCGTTGATTTACTCCAAGATCATATTGGGGTGCAATTTGGACATGGACAAAACTTTATAGGAGATGGACATCGCTCCCTCTTTTTGTCGGATTACTCGACCAATTACCTCTATCTAAAAATCAATACTAGAATTTGGAAGATTCATTACCAAAATATTTTCGCAGAACTCACTCAAAATTATGGAGAATCGCAACGTGCTTTTGATTTAGCCTTGCCCAAAAAATACATGGCTGCTCATTACTTAAGCATTAATATTCTCAAAAACCTAAATGTTGGCTTATTTGAGAGTTCTGTTTTTAGCCGAGGAGGACGCTTTGATTTACAATACCTAAATCCATTGATTCTTTATCGTGCAGTGGAACAAGCGGTGGGAAGTCCTGATAATATTGTATTGGGCTTGAGCTGGAAATGGAACTTCCTAAAACGTTTTTCTTTTTATGGACAATTTTTATTGGATGAATTATCGGTTGGAGATTTGGTACGCCTTGGAGGAGGCTGGTGGGGCAATAAATTTGCTTTTCAAGCAGGATTAAAATACATCAATGCCTTTAAGATCGATCAATTGGATTTGCAAGTAGAATACAATGTAGCGCGTCCATATACCTATAGTTTCCGTGACAGCTCTGCTAATTACACCCATTACAATCAATCATTAGCACACCCTTTGGGGGCTAATTTTCATGAACTAATTGGTATTGCAAATTATCAATTGGCACCAGGAATGTTTTTGCGTGGGCAAATTAATTATGCCTATTATGGAAGAGATAGCTTGGGAAGTAATTGGGGCGGGAATCCTAGTGTGAGCTATTTATCTAGATCTAGAAACTTAGAGAACGTAATTGGGCAAGGAGTGAGTACCCATTTATTAATTGCACAGTTGCGTTGGCAGTATCAAGTCCGTCATAATTTAGCGTTGGATGCCCAAGTGATGTATCGCCGAGAAGATACCAATATTGATGCTTTGGATAACAGTACTTGGTTGTTTTCACTGGGTTTGCGTTGGAATATTAGTGAGAAAATGCGAGATTGGTAAGAAAAATAGAAGTTACAATAAAGAAAGTCCCCCTTTCAAGCTTAGGCCTGAAAGGGGGACTTTTCCATAAAAAAAGAACAGATAACTAGTGTCCGTGTCCAAGTGTTGGTGCTAAACCTCCAAGCGAACGCGCTTTTTCAAACGCCTTTTGTGCTTCTTCGTCTCTTTTTAGCTTGCGCAAAATAAAGCCTTTTGTTTGCCAATACACGGCTTTTTGATCCAATTCTAAGGATTGGTTGACCCATTTTAAGGCTTTTTCAAGCAAGGCTTTATCATCTACCCGCTTACCAACCGCCTGAGCATATTGGTGCAAGACATCTCCTTTCTTTTTGGCGTATTTCTTCAAATATTTATCGGCGGCAGCTGTATAATCGTCCATATTCTCTTTACCCGCTGCATAATTAATATCAGCTAACAAGCTATATTCTTTGTAAAAGCTAGGGTAAGCCTTTTTCATTTTATTCTTAGCAACTTCTACCAATGATTTGGTATCAAACTCAATGGCTTTCTGAATAACCGCATCACACGCATCGTGTACTTTGGTATAATAAGCATCTTTGCCTTTTGCTTTCAAAATAGCGTCTTGGTGTTCTAAGAATAAATCAAAAATCTTTGAATCGGCATCATTGGCAAAATCGTACAAGAAATCAAGACCCTCCTCATTGTTGAAATCTTTGTGTTGACGGATGTATTGATTGGCAATTTTAGTAGCAGGTTTTCCTCCTGTTAATAAAGCATAAGCATAGGCTCGTAAGAGTTCAGGGGAGCGATCGCCTTCTTCGTATTGTTGAGCGTATTCATCGGATTTGTCATTCTTGCTCAAAGCTGTTTTGCCCAATCCCAAGAATTGATCCGCAGGACGACTGCCTTTGGCAGCATGCACGACTTCTCCTTTCTCATCCAAAAATAAAAGTGTTGGATAAGAACTAACACGGTAGCGGCCTGCTAAACGAGGGCCTTCCCCTTTTTCCATGTCTACTTTGATGTTCACAAAGTGCTTATTAAAAAATGCACCTACCTCAGGAGCAGTAAAAACATTGCGCGACATTTGTTTACAAGGACCACACCAAGCAGTATAGGCATCCATGAAAATTAGCTTATGTTCTTGGGCTGCTTTTTCCTGCGCCTCGGCCAAGGTTCCTTTAAAAAAATCAATACCGTCATCGCCTGCCCGCAATTGAGCACTTCCCCAAAGGGATAGGAGTATAAAAAATACCGTTTTCATAATATCGTGTGTTTTTAGTTGTTTTGGATCAAATCCTTCAGGCAAAGAAATGCAAATGCTGTGCTATTTTCTAGAAATCGCTCTAGAAGCAAGAGTTAGACTTAAAGGACACTTCATAAAAAGTACAAAGAATGTAATAAAAAGGATGTGGACAGCTCTTTTTTATAAAAAACTTAACAGCCTAACCATAAAATTAAATACCGTGTAACAGAAGTTTATTAAGAACACAATCCCCAAAAGCTTTAACATCTGCAACGGTATTGGAAGGACATAGGAAGGAGCTACTCGCGGAGCGATCTAAATTAACCATTAATGAAGAGGAAGAAATGCCTGTTGTTGGAGTGAAAGGAGAACGCTACAAATATTTTGAAACCGTGGAAGAAACCTGTCCAATAGTATCTCAACCCTTCAACCGATTCCTGATTTGACTTACTATCCCAATCCAACCCAAGGAAAAGTACAGGTGTCTTTAGGTCAAGTATTTGAGCAGATTAATTGCCAAGTGATTAATACACTAGGAGAGGTGATTCCTATCCAAGTATTTGAAAATAAAGAACAAGTACAACCTGTTATTTCTAGAGCAACAGGCCTTTATTTTATTAGAATGACAACCGATACAGGATTGGAATCGACGTTGATGATCTTAAAATAATAAATGTTGAATAGCCATTTGAATGCTCCCAAGTCAATTAATTGCTCTATAAACAGCAATTAGAAACGGAGGATTGAACTTTTTAGCGCTTCCCGTTATTGTGTCATAGTAATTGTTATTTTTGTGGTACAGAACCCATAACAGTTCACGGTTTATTTAACACTAAAAAATAGTAGTATGAGTTTGACCGATAGCATCAATGCAGGAATCAAAGATGCAATGAAGGCAAAAGACAATGCTCGCAAGCGTACCTTGCGTGCTGTAAAAGCACAATTATTATTGTTGCAAACAAGTGGAGAGGTAGAAGAAATTACTGCTGCACATGAAATAAAGTTGATTCAGAAAATGGTAAAAGAACGCCAAGATTCGTACGAAATCTACCAAAAACAAGGGAGAGAGGATCTAGCACAGCCAGAGAAAGAAGAAATGGATATCTTGAAGGAGTTCTTGCCCAAACAAATGAGCAAAGAAGAGCTAACCGCAGAGATCAAGGCTATTATTGAGCAAACAGGCGCGAGCTCTATGCGCGACATGGGCAAAGTAATGGGGACGGCCAATAAGAAATTTGCTGGAAAAGCAGATGGAAAAACCATCTCTCTCTTGGTAAAAGAGCTTTTATCTTAAGAAACAGATAGAAAGAATACAGGGCGTTGAAGTGGACTAGAAGAATCGTCCCACCAAGCTCAATTACAATAAAAAACGGATTTGCCCTAATTAGGTAGATCCGTTTTTGTAATTTTGGAGGATAGTATAAGAATAGGAAACAAATTATGGAAAACATAACGATAGATATCATTGATGTACTCTTTGTAGTAATGGCTACTTTTGGCTTTTACTTCGGGTTTACCTTTGGCTTACTCCAACTAGCACTGCTTTTGTTCTCCTTCCTATTTGCAACCTTGGCTGCTATGGCATTTACTCCGATGACGACCAACATCATCATGGAAACCTTTGCTGTAGAGTCTGTATTCCTTCCTTTTATTGCTTTTTTTATTACACTCTTGATTGTTTTAATGTTGGCGCGTATTGTGACCAAACTCCTAGAAGAAACATTGACGAATAAACGCTTTGATATTTTGGGGCGAATAGTGGGTGGTTTTTTGATGGCGCTTTGGTTTAGCCTATTATATAGTGTATTGGTGATCTTCTTTGGAAAATCAGGAGTATTCAAATTAGTATTTAACGAAGAGGTTATTATTGAAGCGACCGATCAATCGGTACGATTAGGAATTCCAGCGAAAGCGATTCCTGTTGGAACCGATACCTTATATATGGAGCGCAGCAATGATCTGAATCGATATATATTTGGTAATAACTTTGCTGAAAACAATGTAGATATTAGTCTAGGATTAGGCTTTTTTCCTGCGGGAAAGGATAACTTTAAGGCTTATGTGAGTAAGCAAGGTCAAGAATGGATTATTAAAGCAGAAGATACCGTTTTCATTAAAGGAACAAGACAGTTATTAATCCAGCAAAATGAAGAAATGATTTGTTTTTGCGATAGTAGCTTTCAAATCTACCTAGAAGACGAGCGACTTATTTTTGATTGCTTGGATAAAGACCTCTCTGCAAAAAGTACTAGTTCCAGACTTTATCCTTATATCAAGGAAATTCCAAAAAGAGGAACACAATTACTGCAAGGCTTCCTTCCTTTTATTGAGCCATTTTCGAAATACATGGGAGTCGCCGTAGAGCGCCTCCAAGATGATCGAAGAATACCAGAAGAAGTCATCCAAACGAACTCAGAAGAAAACAACAAAACAACCGTTCAACCAGCAGTTGAAGACGACCCGATAGAATTGGACAGCATAGTTTTTTCTATGGATACAACTCAAATGCCTGTTGTTAGTCCTCCCAAGCCAGAGAAGAAGGTGCCTGAATTAGAAACAACTGAAGCCGACTCTGTAGAATATGAAGGATAAACCAGCCTTGTTATTGTTAGATAATTATGACTCCTTTACTTATAATCTATACGATTATCTAAGTCAATTAGGCGCTGCTTGTACGGTTTTGCGCAACGATGAATTTTCAACAGCAATGATTCCTACCTTTGTCAAATATGATGGAATTGTGCTTTCACCAGGGCCAAGCCGTCCAGCAGAGGCAGGGCATTTAATGGCTGTCATTGAGCAATTGCATTCAACGATTCCTATGTTGGGCATTTGTTTAGGAATGCAAGCAATTGGAGAGTACTTTGGAGCGCAACTAGTTAGGGCCGCAATACCTATGCATGGGAAGGTTTCTAAGGTGAACCATCTCCAAAAGGGATTGTTTGAACACTTGAAACAACCAACCACCGTCATGCGTTATCATTCTTTAGTGTTAGAACAGCTGCCTTCCGTCTTAGAAAAGACTGCTTGGACAGACGAAGGAGAAATTATGGCCTTGCGACATAAAAAATATGCCTTGCAAGGTGTCCAATTTCATCCAGAATCCGTTCTTACTAAAGAAGGCTTACTGCTCCTTAAAAATTGGTTGCAAAAAAGAGATTAGATACCAACGGCGCAAAAGTGGGCAATTCAAAGAGCTTTTGAGTAAGCAAATATCTTAAAAACAGTTTAAAATTAGTAAAAGGAACTATAGCTGCTCGATTTTTGTACAAAAGTACTAGAAAGGCCAATCGTCGCGTTATTTTTTAAATACCTTCGAAGAATTAAGTAGATGCAAAGAAACAATCGTCTCATAAACTGAACTTGCGAGTTCACGCAGTAAAAAGGAGATGTTTTTTTCTAGATCAAGGTGAACGCCGAACCCAGCTTGCTGGCTCGCGTAAACAACAACCTCGAAGAGCTCACGTAGGAAAGGCCTAACGCAGTAAATGGATAGAATAATCAACCTCAATGCTGAGCTAGATAGAGACAACCGTTTTTAGTGTGAACACCGTAGGCTTCATAGAGTAAATTTTTTTAGTGCCTACTTAAACGACCAAAAAAACTGCAATAATAAAGAGCGTTGATAAACGAATTCCCCTATACGCTTTTTGTTACAAACCATTGTAATACAGAAAATATGTACGCATCAACATTAATATCCTACTCGGTCCCGCCGCTGAAACGCTCTGATACAGGAGTGAAAGCATTGTTATGGATGAATGATTTCCATGTTAGGCATTTACCTGTTGTAGAAGATGGCAAATTGTTAGGCATTTTATCAGAAGATGAAGTCTTGAACTTTGTAGATCCTGATCAAACCATTCAAGAAAGCGCTTCTGTTTTATTAGAGAAGTATGTTCCTGCCAATAAGCATTTGTATGACATTATGCGCCTCATTGTGAATTACAACCTAACTGTTATTCCTGTTCTGAATGAGGAAGGAGAATACATAGGGTTAATAACGGTAGATGATTTGATTAAAAAATTAGCAGCGACTGGCTCGATTACACATCCAGGAGGTGTGTTGGTCTTGTCTATGGCACCAAGAGATTATTCTTTGTCAGAAATTTCTCGCTTGATTGAAGCAGAAAATACGACGATCCTGAGTAGTTTTATCTCTTCTCCTTATGGTAATAACCAATTAGAGTTGACCTTAAAACTCAATAAAGAAGATCTCAAACATGTTGTTGCTACCTTGGAGCGCTTTGGGTATGATGTCAAATCCTCTTTTTATGAGTCGGAGATCATAGATACATTACAAGATAGATACGAAGCCCTCATGCGTTACTTAGACGTTTAGGCAATCTATAAATCAAAAAGAAAAAAGTTTCCATAGCTGTAA
>JBOEFW010000026.1:104929-108428 GCA_050633105.1 Aureispira sp.
TTACAGCTATGGAAACTTTTTTTTGTAGAAATGTTTTCTCTTCAAAAGACCAAAGATTACTCATCACAAAAATAACAACCATTGAGAAAAAGACGTTTACTCAACCATTTTAACAACAAGACTACCTTATTATATAGTACCCTACTATTAATGGTGCTAGGAACAACGGCCTGTACTGAAGAAAAAGAAGCAGTTCCAAAAGAACGCCCGATTGTTTTTGTAGATACCACCTTAGTTCAAGCGCCAACTAAAGAGGGGCAGACTACCGTGACACGAGCAAAACCCAAAAAGGTGATTTTATTAATAGGAGATGGAATGGGCCTAACTCAAATTACAGCAGGAAGTATTGCCAAAAAGACCCCTTTGGTACTAGAGCAATTTCATTTTATTGGTTTAGTAAAAACCTATTCTACCAAACTTATTACAGATAGTGCAGCAGGAGCGACAGCAATGGCAACAGGGAGCAAGACTTATAATGGCGCCATTGCCATGAATACAGCACAAGAGAAATTGCCAACCATTTTAGAAAAAGCAGAAGAAAAGGAATGGAGGACAGGTGTTGTTACCACAGCAACAGTGACACATGCCACCCCTGCTTGTTTTTATGGACATCAACCGACCCGCAGCCGAGTCAATCAAGCTTTGGCCGCTGAATTTCTGACAAAAGACATTGAAGTACTCATGGGAGGCGGTTGGAATTATTTCAAAAAAGGCCCTGATGGGCGTGACTTAATTGCCGAAGCTCAGGAGAAAGGTTATTTTGTAACCGATAGTATTGAGAATATAGGAGCATATCGCCCAGATCGAATGATTTGCCTAATATCGCCCAAATTACCACCGCCTGTTGACAAGAGAGGAGACTTTTTGCCATTAGCAACAAGCAAAGCGATTGATGTTTTAAATTATGGTGATCAGAACTTCTTCTTAATGGTGGAAGGAGCACAAATTGACTGGGGCGGCCACCAAAAGAAATCGGATTATATTATTAGTGAGTTATTAGATTTTGATAAAGCAATTGAACAAGCGTTAGAATTTGCGAAGAGAGATGGAGAAACCTTAGTCATCGTGACTGCAGATCATGAAACGGGAGGGTATAGTATTAATGGTGGCAATCAAAAGAAAGGTGAAGTGGACGCAAAATTTACAACAGATTATCACACGGCTACTATGGTTCCTATTTTTGCCTATGGTCCAGGAGCTGCCTCTTTTACAGGAATAATGGACAACACTGAAATTTTTTATAAATTGAAGCATTTAATGGAGCTTTAAACAGTTCCTACTTACTAAAGAAAGAAACCTGAAAAAAAACGATTTTGATTTCTAGCAATACTCCTTGTAATATGTGTATCTTGCAGGAGCGTTTTTTATTGCTAATAAAATGTAGAAGAAATTAAAGGAAGCTAAGGCATCCATCTTTTACACCATTAAACCAAATAATGGACATAAATAAACACATAGAGCATACCCTACTTAAACCCAATACAAGTAAAACCGATATAGAACAACTCTGTCAAGAAGCAATAGAGTTTGGCTTTGCGGCAGTTTGTGTGCCTCCCTTTTATGTGAGAACAGCATCGGATGCTTTAAAAGAACACCCCATCAAAACAGTAACGGTCATTGGTTATCCTATGGGATACCATGCAATTCCTGTAAAAGTGGAAGAAATTAAACGAGCAATTGATGAAGGAGTAGATGAGATTGATGTTGTTGTGAATGTAGCGGCGATCAAGGATAATAATTGGTCCCATATCAGGAATGATATTGATAGTGTAACAACTGCGGCTCATCTTAAAAGCAAAAAAGCTCGTATGATTGTAGAGGCAGAGTTATTAACAAAGCAAGAACTTAGCAAACTCTGTGAAATCTGTAAAGAAGTACAAGTCGATGGGATTAAGAATACAACAGATCAAGTAGAAAGCACCATTACTTTAGAAATGCTAAAATTATTGCAAGACCAAAGTAGTGATACCCCAATCGTAGCAGCAGGGGCACTGCACAACCATGCCTTTGCTGTAGCCTTGTTAGAAGCAGGCGCAAAACGCATCAGTACAACTAATGCCTTGCAATTAATTAAATAAGGAAGTTATGAAATACCTTGTTACTATTCTATGGTTACTATATATAGTAAGTAATACACAGGCGCAACCCTCAGAAGGAATTGTGCGTGTAACTGAAGAATCTAATATTCGCCAAATATTGGATCATAGGAAATCGCTCAACTTTCAGAGAGATCGCCATATTAAGGTTTGGAGCGTGCAATTGTTCTTAACAAGGGATAAATATCTAGCGACACAAAAGGTAAGTGAGATTAAGCAACGCACGAAATACCTCCGTTCAGAGATTGATTGGTTTTATGAAGCCCCTTATTATAGGATTTATGCAGGGGGCTTTTATACTAAGTTAGAGGCCGCATCTCTATTAAGTAAAGTAGCAGATGTTTACCCTGATGCAATTTTATTTAAAAATACAGAGGCAAAACCAAGTGATATGCCATAACCTAGAAAGGTTAAAAATATAGCAATCAATATATTGCGAGCAATACCAAAAACTATCTTCTAAAAAAGATAGTTTTTTTTCGTCAAAAGCTTGTGGAAAAGTAAAAGTCGTCGTACATTTGCAACCGCTTCGATAGAGAGGCGATGAGATACAAGGGCAGAAAGTCGCAAACAAAAAACTTTGAAAAAAAGTTCAAAAGATTTTAAAGGAAAGTTTGCAAAATTAAAAAGTTGTTGTATCTTTGCAATCGCTTCTATGGAGAATGACTCAAATGAGTTGTTCAAAGAAAAAGAAGAAGCATGAAAATAAAGGTCAAATATTGAACAAGACCAAAGTTAAATTGTGAGTAAAGTAACCTTTAAATAAAGGTGAAAAAATAAGCAAAAAACATTTGGTGGTTCAAGAATAAAGTTAGACCTTTGCAATCGCTTCTACGGAGAATGATTTATAAATAATTATTCAAAGAAAAAGAGGAAGTGATTTTGAAATGAAGGAGGTCAAATATCGAACAAGACCAAAGTTAAATTGTGAGTAAAGTAACCTTTAAATAAAGGTGAAAAAATAAGCAAAAACATTTGGTGGTTCAAGAATAAAGTTAGACCTTTGCAATCGCTTCTACGGAGAATGACTCAAATGAGTTGTTCAAAGAAAAAGAGGAAGTGATTTTGAAAATGAAGGAGGTCAAATATTGAACAAGACTAAAGTTAATTGTGAGTAAAGTAATCTTTAAATAAAGATGAAAAAAATAAGCAAAAACATTTGGTGGTTCAAGAATAAAGTTAGACCTTTGCAATCGCTTCGATGGTAAACAAAGAAGCAAAAATGAAAAGCACTGAAAAATATTTTTTTCAAAAAAAGTTTGAAAAGATTTGGTGTTTAGAAAATAAAGTTAGACATTTGCAACCGCTTCAACGCACAGACATTGAAAGATAAAGTGTAAGAAGGGTTAAAAAATAACTCTGGAGACAGAGAAAAGGCTGGTCATGAAGTTGATTAGTTGGGT
>JBOEFW010000027.1:0-45280 GCA_050633105.1 Aureispira sp.
TGTTTGAACCGAGCACAGCGAGCTCACAAACGAAGTGCGTAGCATTCCGCTTGCGCGAGTTTGAAAGGTTTAGACGAGCAAAAAGGTTGTTTGCCCAACCCCTTCCTTTTAGCCCTAGACCTTTTTGTTTACTTTTTGTGGCGATGACAAAAAGTAAAACCCAGTCCACTTAAAATATAAATTAACTTCCGTTACAGTGTATTTAAGCAGTTGGAAATAAATGAAATAGGATTTTAAAATTGATATTTATTTCTAACAAGAATAAAAAAATGTTCTTTTTATTAATGCAGTGCTTGTCTATTATTTAGCCTTTTTTATGGAAAACCGCTAATAGTTTTGAGTTTATTGTTTTGAATTATTTGCAACTTTAATCGAAGTTAAAAGCCTTTTAAATAGAAAGTTATAGCTTTAATGAAGTCAAAAATAACTAACAATGTCTAAAAAATGTTCTTCCTATTTAGAAAGCCCTCCTCTATATTTGTACTATTCATAGAACCTGAAAAATAACAGTATGTCCCGTTATGTCCTTATATATTGTTGGAGTAGCTTGTTCTTCCTCCTCTCTTGGCAAAGTAAAGCCCAAACAACCTTTATCCCAGATACGCTTTTTGAGGCTCGACTAATACAGATGGGAATCGATACAGATAGTTTGGTGAATGGTCAAGTAGCAACCAGTTCGATTAGTGGAGTGACCCATTTGGATGTCACCTCTGTTGGTATTCATGATTTGACGGGCATACAAGATTTTGCTATGCTCAAATGGTTGAATTGTTCTAATAATCCCCTAGATAGCTTAGTGCTTATAGGGCTATCGAACTTAGAATACCTAAGATGTACCCATACTAATATTGCCACTTTAGATTTGAGCGGTTGCCCTAATTTGCTTCGGTTGATGTTGCGTTTTAATTTGAATTTAACAACAATTAATCTTAGTAACAATACGGTACTCAATAATTGTGAAATCCGCTCTTGTGCTATTAGCCAGATAGACTTGAGCAGTAATGCCTTGATTCATACCTTGTCTATTAGCAGGCTTCCTATTGTTGAATTAGATCTGACTAGTTTGGTGCAGTTGGAAACTATCCATGTGTATTTAACAGATTTAGATTCTGTGGCTTTACCCAATACTTCTTCGTTGAGAGAGATTTACTTTATTGATAATAAATTAAGGCAACTAGATGTTTCTCAAAATCCAGGGCTAGCCTTTCTCTTTTGTGGACAGAATCGTATTCGTACAATAGATGTATCCCACAACACCCAATTGACCAATCTAGACCTTAGTGGCAATTTATTAACAACCTTAGACCTATCCCACAATCCTAATCTGTTGATATTTAATGCAGAACAGAATCATTTGTATTACATCAATGCCAAGGTGCCTATTCTGTATCACTCATCAGCTACTTTCAACACTAGATACAATGCACCAGACTTGATGGTTTGTGTAATCGATTCTGCTTTTGTTCGTAACCACCCATCCGTGTGGTGGCTAGATTCTACAGCGACTTATACAGAAATTTGCTCGAACACGACCTTGTTAGGACATGTCCGAGCAGATGATAATAACAATTGTCTTCCAGAAGCGCAAGAGTTAGGCTTGGGGAGACGTCGCTTAACGATAGCAGGCACCACCGATACTTTTTACACGATTACTAGTGGACAAGGATTTTATACAGGAGAATTGGCACCAGATACGTATCAATTAACTTTGAGTAATGAGATGCCTTATAGAAGCAATTGCTTGTCTAACCAAATGGTGACTATTGACTCTATTGGGGATAAAGATACAGTGGATTGGTCGACCTATACACAGGTAGAATGTGCCTTTTTGAAAGTGACAATGAGCGCGCCTTTTTTAAGAGCAGCAGGTGGAGGAAGTGCCTATACCATTCATTATTGCAATTTAGGGACAGCGGATGCTTACAATGCCTATGCAGAAGTTACTTTGGACCATTTACTGCAAGTGGTCACCACTAGTTTGCCTATTGATAGTCAAGTTGGCCATGTCTATACTTTTGATTTAGATACCATTCCTCAGAATACCTGCGGTTCTTTTACTATCCAAGTAGCGGTTGATCCCAATGCTCCGATAGGGGCTACCCACTGTAGTGAAGTACATATCTATCCAGATACCTTGTGTATTGATGATTGGACAGGGCCATTGATTGAAAGTACCAGCAATTGTATTCCTGATAGTGTACACTTTAAGTTGTACAATCTAGGAGGCAATATGCTCAATGCTCAAACGTAT
Source organism: Aureispira sp. (assembly GCA_050633105.1). GTDB lineage: Bacteria > Bacteroidota > Bacteroidia > Chitinophagales > Saprospiraceae > Aureispira. The sequence goes on from JBOEFW010000027.1 coordinate 2,252, forward strand.
AGTATTTTTGAAGACCATGTTATGTTGTTTACGGGGCCATTTACTCTAGGACCAGGTGATAGCTTAGCAATAACTTACCCTAGTCAAGCAGGGAAGGTTTATAGAATAGAAGCGACCCAAGCAGCGGGAATTCCGTCTTATGTGGCAGGTGCTATTACACACAGTACCACTTTTAGTTGTGCTCCCGATGCGACCACGGGGGAGTGGAATATGGCTGCTATTTTACAGTTTTATCAAGACAACAGTACTCCTTGGGTTGATGTCGATTGCCAAACAGGTATTTCTTCTTATGATCCCAATGATAAAGCCGCACAACCAATCGGTTATGGTGCTCCTCATTACATTACTAAAGGAACTGATTTGAGTTATAAAGTGCGTTTTCAAAATACAGGAACGGATACTGCTTTTACAGTGGTGATTGTAGATACGTTATCTCCTTACTTAAATCCAGCTACGTTAACGATTACAGGCAGTAGCCACCCTTACACTTGGACCTTGTCAGGAACAGGGGTGTTGCGGATGGTTTTTATGGACATTAAATTAGTGGACAGCTTAACCAATGAGCCCCTTTCTCATGGCTTTTTTACCTACGAAATTGCACAAAAAACAACTGCTGCATTGGGAGCAGTTATTGAGAATACTGCCGCGATTTATTTTGATTATAATCCGCCGATTTTTACCAATACGACTTTCCATACGCTAGGAGAGAATTTTTATGAACAGGTGGTTATTAAGGTAGATAAGGTATGGGGAGAACCAACTCAAATTACGGTTTACCCGAATCCTTTTAGCGACCAAACAACAATTGAGGTGAAGGGGCCACAAACCTTCCAAGAACTACGATTAGAGGTGGTGGATGTAACAGGGCGTATTGTAGAAAAAATGAATACCCCTGGAACCAATCAAATTCTTCTGTCTAGGAAACAGCTAGTGCATGGACTGTATCTTTATCGTTTATTAGGAGATGGACAACTCATTGGTACAGGAAAACTACAAGTTCGCTAGATTGTTCTTATGAACAGGTGGATGTTGCCTCCTTTCCTAGATAGGGAAGGAGGTTTTTTATTTTATGAAGTGAATTTTTTATTCTCATTAAGTTCTAACTTTTACGAAGATAAAAAATTGAATATGAGGAGGTTGTGTTTTTTTTTGAAGCAAAGTGTCTAACAATGTCTAAAAAATGTTCTTTAACAACTTCTGCTAATAGACTATTTTTGTATCATAACAAAACAGCAAAAGTAACAAGAGGCAGTTGGTTGAGAAGAGTACTTAAAAGATTGTTATTTGTTCATGGACTTTGCTTTAACCCCTTAAATAAAAACATCTTATGAAGAAGATCTTATTTCCTCTAGTAATTGCTCTTACTTTCTGTACGGTTTCTTGTAGAGATTGGGAACCTGGAGATGATGAAGCCCGAGTGGTTTGTGAACCTTGTGCTACAACGAATCAAACATTAGAAGACCCTAGTCTAGAATGGGGAAGTACTCAGAAGATCACCAAACCTCTACAAATGAATGCTGCTCAAACACATTATGTAGCAGGAACAGTAGAGTACTATATTGAAAACAAATTACATGGCCACATTACTTATTATGAGAAAGATGGCCAGCATTATGGCCTCAAAAAAACGCGCGAGTACAACGTATCTTGTGGCGTTGATGGTTTCATGAGAGGAATACCTACTAGTAAATTTAATACCTGTCGATTTATACAACAATCTGTAGAAAAAGGAAGCTAGAGAAGTCCTTTTACTACACCAATTCAACAATCCCATGGTTATAATTTTTGCCTAATAAGGAGTAGGAGAGAGGAGCTAGAGAAGCCTCTTTTTTACAGAAATTCAACAACCCCATGGTTCGTAATCATCCCGAATTTATTCGGGGTGATTTTTTTATGATAGTTTGTTGAAGGGCGATTTTATAATTGAGCTAAGAGCCATGCTCGTTCTGTTAATGGGGTGGTCTGTTGAATTTTTTCTCGCAGTTGCGCCGTGGCCTTTTTATCTGTTGGCAAATATGCAAGGCGCTTGGTCAATGTGATGAGATTTTGGTAATTTTCTTTATGGTAACTCAACATTTTTTTGCGGCCTAAGAAAATTCTAAAACTATCTAGTAAGGCTTCTAAACTATCCCAATAGCCTTCTTGGTAGTAGATTTTGAGCAACAAGACTTTAGCCCCAATATTGAGTAAAACATCGTCGTATTCTACAGTTGCCAACAATTCCATTGTTGTCGCAAAATCTTTCTTAGAAAAAGCCAATTTAGCGCGGTTATAATGCTTGTAATTGGCTTGATGAACAGCGGGTAAATACGGCGTATAATGCTCCAGAAATTGCTCTACCCAATCAAATTCTTCTAAATTTAAACCCAAAGCCACCATATTACTATAGGCAAATAAGCTCAATCGACCATCTTCTAATAACAACTCTTTTTCTAAGCCCAACCGATACCACTCAAACCCTTTGCGAATGTAATCAGACTTCCCAGTATTAAGTTGCTTGATACAATAATTAATAACCAACAACAACATCTCTCGTTTTTCTTGGTAAGCCAATAAATGGTCCACATTTTTCCAGTGCGCTTGCAATGCCAAGAAGTTTTCTTCTTGACCCAATAGTGTACAGTAACCATGATAATACAGCAATAAAACAGGTTCCTGTTGGTAGAGTTCCCAATCCTTTTTGATGGTTTCTAAGACCATTGGCAGTAAATCTAGTTTATAATCTGTTTTATGAAGGTTTTGGTGAGAACGCGCAATGCAGGCATAGCGCAAGGTCGTTTGAAAGAACGACAGCGTAGCATGGTGCAAAATGCTTTTGATATTGGTAGAACGCGTGCGATTCTGGGTGCCTTCTAATTCAAATTTTAACTCCTCTAATTGGTAGCTCTGGTGATGGAAAAGGGCATTTTGAGCGTTGTTTTTTAAAGCCTTTGTTGCTTTTTCTAAAGGTTTCTTAGTCAGCTCAACGGCATTGTGCTCCAACAAATAGGCAATTTTGTCTCGTTCTCGTTCAAAAGGGGCTTGCTGTCCTTGGATATAGCCTATAAATGCCATTAAGACGTCTAATCCTAGCGCCATAATATACCGCCAATGGGCATCATCATAGGTTTTCTTAGGAAAGACGTAAGCCCAAGCTTTGGCCTTGGATAAATTCTCCTCTGTCCAGCGTTTTTGACTATTGATAAACGCAAACAATCGTTGTACTCCTTCATGCTCGTTGTGTAGAGGGGAGTGTATCCACTTTTTGAATTTTCGCAATTCTGCCTTGGAGAGAAATTGATAGAGGTGTAGGAGTTTGCTGTGGCGCATGGGAGTAGGCTTAGAGTCCTTCTGGTAAGTGGATGTTGTCTATGTCTGCTGCGGTGATGGGGGTGTTTTCTATTTCTTGGATTAGATCCTGTTTTCTATTTGCTTCTAGTTCACGAATTAGATTGTCAGTGTAAATCAGCACTTTTTGGATGGTTAATTCCTCTTGCTTTTTCAAGGGCATTTCTATTATAATAGAAGCATTATCTGTTTTACACTTTGCGTTTTTATACTTTTGATAGACCGCTTTAGAGTGCTGAAGAGCTGTTCTATAAATTCTTTGTAGCCTAGGTAGTTTATTGAAAATGGTATAGAATACATAAGCCGTTAATAGCTCTTCAAATTTTGTATTGTCGTTAAAAATGGTTTGATATAGTCCTTCTTCATGTTCCTCAGAGGTTGAGAAGAAAATATTTTTACCCGTTTTACGATAGGCCATTTGTCTTTTGATACCAATAATAAAACCTTGGAGGTAAAACTCGGCATAAGCCTTGGCAAATTGCTCATTAGAAATAACTTCTATCCCTTTTGGTATATCCCTAAACTCTCCATCTCTTTTCTCATACCAATAAGGCGTTTTATAAGACTCCTCTTGCAAGCGCAATTGCACAGGGTCATTAGCATGAAAGGCACGCGCTCCAATAGGATTTTGAGCATTGGTATATCGAGTGACATTTAGATCAAAGTCAGTGCCCCCTGAGCGAATTAATCGTAAGGTCACTAGAATGTCTCTATCCATGATCTCTCGCTCTATAAGGCTAGCCTCTTCATACGCCTGATAGATGGAGTAAACGGTTTGTGCCCCATTAATAATTTGAAAGCCTGTTACTTCAATGCGTTTTGCTTGTTGCCCTAATTTGGGCAATAACTTGGCAATACCTGTGATACCATTGTTATAATACCAAAAGTAATCAGGATTGTCCTGAGCAGTTTGTTTTATTTGCTCATTAAATCTAGATTGTAATAAGGGATTACGAACATTTTTTTGGAAGAGAAGAAACTTAAATCGCTTAAATAGATTGTGAATACTACTTGGACGAAGGAGGACAATATACGCTTCAAAAGGCCTATTAATACTAATAAAATTACCAGCCTCTTGTGCCAATTTCAATACTACAGTTAATTCGCTAGGATCTTCTTGCTTTTCCAGCGGATTGATAGGAGTAATATCCTTATAATATCGATCAATATAGTCTAATTTAATGGTGTCAATATCAATGACTTTGAAATGTACATTAGGGTCAGTTTGATTGAATGCTTGAATATGCTCATCTGCTCCACCATCATAAGAAGCTAGACCCAAGAAAATAAATGTTACTTGTTTATTATCAGCTAACTGCTCTTGAAGTTCTTCTAATTTGGGACGGAGTTGGGCATTCGGTTGAAGTTGGTCAAAATTGAACTTTAGAAGGGTGTTAAACTCACTCATGGCTTTGAGAATGTCATCTCTAGAGGTTGTTCCACTAGCCTTCTTTTCATTATTCCACTTTGATTGAATGACATAAAAATGTTTATTCCCTAGTTCGTCTTTCTTGCTTAAAATCATATCGCAAGAATAGTCACCGTTTCCTTCTGTGACAAATTGCTGGTAATTTAGTCGATAGAGTGGGTTACCATAGAATTTTAAAAACCAAAGTAATAAGGCATACGATTTTTGATTATAAGGAGCTTTGTGTTGGCTTTTTATATAAGTGTTATTTTTCTCCTCCTCAACAATTTGAGCCAATTCGGTATCTAAAAGTTGGTAAAAATCAGTGGTACGCATAGTAGAATAAATTTTACCAAAAATAACAAATTACAGAGTTGGAGCGTAGCTTCTAACTATTTATTTCAACAATTCCCAAGCCGTATCTCTTAAAGTAGAGGAATTGTCCATTTCCAGCCCTTCATAAACGACTTTAGATAGGAATAAGCCCTGTGGATGGGCAGGATAAATAGTCTCTGGGCGTTGGCCTGTTTTTAGAGCTTGTTCAAACGCTTCAATCGTATATCTTCCCATTCCAATATCAAGGAGTTTGCGCACTAGAATGCGGATTTGGCCGCGCAAGAAACGATTGGCAGTAATATGGAAGCGGAGACGTTGGCCTTGATCTGCTTGCCACAATTCCGCCCGTTCTACATAACAAAAGGTGGTGTTGTGAAGCTCAGGTTGTTTACAAAAGGCGGCATAATCGTTGTATTGAGGGAGCAAGGCAACCGCTCTTTGCATAGCCGCTAGATCTAGCTCTTCCGCCAAATACAAGGCACTTTGATCCCTTAAGAAAGGATCTTTATTGCGATTGATGAAATAATCATAACTGCGCGCTTTGGCACTGTAGCGGGCGTGCAAATTATCATCAACAGGCAAAATGTCAAAAACCGCAATGTCTGCGGGTAAGTTTTTATTTAATATAAAAAACAAATTCTCTCGCAACGGTTGCGGCAGATCAACATGAAAAAAATATTGACTAGCATGTACGCCTGCATCGGTTCGGCCACAGCCCAAAATAATAACTTTGGGAAGGCGCAAAACTTTTGCTAGAGTATCTTCAATAACCTGTTGTACCGAGGATAAGTTGGTCTGTCGTTGCCAGCCATGATATTGCAAGCCATCATAGGCAACATGAAAAAAATAACGTTTCAATAGAAAAAAGCTTAAGCATTCGGTTCTTCAGAAGGATCAATAGGGACTTGTATCAACTTGTGTTCTTCTTCCCAAAGTAAGAATTGTTCGATTTCCCCTTCCATGTTTTTATACAACCAAGTTAATAGGGCCAAATCATCCAACATACCGCCTGCAATAAAATCAGGAATTAAATCCAAGGGCGATAAAACATACAAAAGTGCGGCAATACTGAGCGCCACATTTTTGGCAGAAACCCCTCTGTATTCTCCTTTGGCATAAGCCTGAACTAAGCGCACAATTCGCTCAAATTGCTCCTTGACATCTGTTGCAAACTCTTGAATAGAGTCGTATTTTCTAAAGTGTGCGACAGCGTTTTTGAGTAAGGCAAAAATAGTCAAAGGTCTGCGTAGAAGAGCATAAGCCCGCTTGACAAAAATACGGTAAAATAAACTCTTGGAAACATCGTCGCCTTTGGCAAATAAATTGGCTCCAGAAGTAGAGTCTTGTTGGTTTCTTTTTTTTAATAAACGGATCTTCTTTAACATATAAGCGGTTATTTATTTCACTAATAATACAGAGGATTACTCCTTAGGGCGTTCTTGCATCCAACTGAGTAGTTCTTTAAAACTTTGTTCGAGTTGTTGTAATTGCCCTTCTTCTAAGGCGCCCCCTTGTTGAGCGGCCAAACGAAAAACATCAATGGCTTCTAAATCATCAAGACTTTGAAGCTGTTGATAGTTGGTGGTATCTACAGAACGTACAGCGGTGCTTAAGAGTTTCAATTGCATGATTTCAGCGGGCTTATCGGCTAAGATTTCGTCCAATTCTTCTTGCAAATGAGGGAGCTGTACGGCTGTTTCTACTTCCAAACGCAACCAAGTGTCTAAGGCTGCGGCAGGAGAGAGTTCTTGTAGTTGTGTTTTAATCTCTTCAACAGTACCTCTAAATGTACGCAATTTACGGGTTAAAGGTACCGTTACACTTTTGCTTTCTGTGATTTTTTTGCGGTCAAATTGTAGGATACGAACGCATTGGCTATAATTGAGTTCACTAAAATCTAAAGGAATCAAGGAGCCAGAATACCAAATAGCCCGCGGCGAATCCAATTGTTGCACCCGATGCAAATGCCCCAAAGCAACATAGTCAAATATAGTAGAGAAACTAGTGGTTCGAATGACATCAGCATGGCCAATATGAATAATGTCAGGGCGTTCTCCCCGTTCTCCTCCTGCCGCATAAAGATGGCCTGTTACAATCAACGGCACTTCTTTGTCAGCATAAGGCGCAATTGCTTCTGCTACTTCTTGATAATGTTGGTGGATACCCGCTTTAAGGCGTTCAATGCCTCTCTCATAATCTTCGCCAGCAACACTTTGGCGGACATCTCTATCGCGCAAATAAGGAACGGCGGCGACAACAGCGAGAAGTTTGCCTGTCTGTAGATGTTTGATTGGAAAAATCTGTTCTTTGCGCTCCTCAGGAATACTACCAATGACAAATACATCTAGGCTCTCCAAGAGTTTTTTGGAGGCATCCAGCATGTTGGCAGAATCATGGTTGCCTGCAACGACCACAACGGATTGGCAATTGGTTGCTTGCAATTGTCGCAAAAAATCATAATATAATTTACGGGCATAGTTGGTTGGATTATCGGTGTCAAAAATATCCCCTGCTATAATAAGCAGATCAATTTCCTGCGTTACGATGAGTTGTAACAGCCAATCCAGGGCTGCTTTATGTTCTTCCTTTCTTGTGCGATGAAAGAATTTCTGTCCTAGATGCCAGTCTGCTGTATGGAGTATTTTTATCATAATAAGTGCCTGATCGAATTAAATAGACAAGTTGTATACTTCTTTGTATTTCTCTCGGATATAATCCATGAAGAAGCTTAAATCTAAGCCTTCTCCCGTTGCCTTCTGACACAACTCTTCGGAGGTATACCGCTGTCCATGCTGGTGGATATTTGTTCTCAACCAAGTTAATAAAGATTGGCAATTGCCTTTTGCAATTTGTTGTTCTAACAAAGGAATATCTTGCTTGGCCTTAGCATAAAACTGAGCGGCATAAAAGCTACCTAAAGAGTAGGTCGGAAAATAGCCAAATAAACCTTCTGCCCAGTGAATGTCCTGTAAGATACCTTGGTTGGCATTGGGAACTTCTATGCCTAAATAGAGCTTGTATTTTTGATTCCAAATGTCTTCTAAATCGGCTACCTTATACCGATTCTCGATCAAGCCTTTTTCTATTTCATAACGCACCAATACATGTAAATGGTAGTGCAGTTCATCCGCTGTTGTACGAACAAAATTAGGGGATACCTGATTAATCCCCTTGTAAAAAGAGTCTACATCTATTTCCGCTAGTTCTGTTGGAAAATAGCTTTTGAAATGCGATAAATTGGCTTCCCAATAAGCTTTGCTCAACCCCACATGGTTTTCCCAGAGGCGCGATTGTGATTCATGAATACCCAAGGAAGTGGCTAAGCCTAAAGGCAAACCATATTGTTCTGTTGGCAAGCCCATTTCATACAAAGCATGACCGCCTTCATGGATGCAACTGCCAATCATATCCATTGGATTATTGACATCGATGCGTGTAGTGACGCGCACATCTGTAGGCGATAGGGTCATAGTAAAGGGATGGGTAGAGCGATCTTGACGTCCTGCCTCAAAATCAAACCCCATTTGCGCCAACAAATCTAAACCCAGTTGCCATTGTTTGTCTTCGTCAAAATGTTGGTGTAAAAAACTATTATTACTTGCTTGGTTTAAGTTATTGATGTTGCGGGTGAATGGAACCAGTTCTTTGCGAACATTCTCAAATAATAGATCCAACTGCTGCACGGTTGCCCCTCGTTCGTATTCATCCAATAGCGCATTATAAGGATGCCCTTCATAACCTAGGTAGGCTACCTTTTGGTGTAATAACTCTACAATAACGTGCAAGGCGTTTTTGTATAATTCAAAGTTATTGGCTGCACGGGCTGCTTCCCACGCTTGGTAGGCGTTGGTTTTGGCTGTTGCAAAATTGCGGACAAAGCTAGTAGGGAGTTTAACCGATTTTTTATATTCCTCTAAACTAAGGCGAACATTATCGGCTTGTTTTTCTTCTAAACCACTTTGTTGGTGGTGTAATTCTAATAATAAATCCCCAAAGCTAGGATCGGTTGCATATTCATGTGCCAAACCAGCAAGCGTTGTGATTTGTTGTCCTCTTAGTTTTGCTCCTTTTTTTGGCGCATTGACTTCATTGTCCCAATGTAAAAGTGCGAGGGCACTTTTTATATCTTGTACCTTGCGTAAATGTTGAACGTATTTTTGATAAGATTTTTCTACAGTAGTCATATTGAAGTGGGGTAAATGAAAAGAAGTTGTTGGGGTAACTTTTATGGAGCCTAAGTGGTTTGTTTAGTGCCATGTATTAAAACGCAAGTCCAACCTAAAATGAAAAAACTACCTCCAATAGGTGTGATGGGCCCTAAGATCTTTGTCCATGCTGCCAGACCTAATAAATCTTTACAAGCCAATAAATAAATAGACCCTGAAAAGCATAAAATGCCCAACACAAAGAAAATCCCCGCTCGGTGTAACCAGACCCCAGCTCGTTTGCCTTCACTCAACGCCACACAAGCTAAGATGCCTATCAAATGATAGAAATGATAATGAACACCTGTCTGGTAAGTAGAAAGTTGAGCCGCACTCAGCTGAGTTTTCAAGGCATGGGCACCAAAAGCCCCTAAGACAACCGCTAAAATTCCTAATAATCCTGCTAGGATCAATAATGCTTTTTTCATAAAACTACAATCGTTAAAATAAGGGAGGGTAATTTATTTGTTTGAAATGATTTACTCTTCTAAGATCCCAAGTCCTTCTCGTAGCAACGTTGGTTCACTGCCTGTACAATCCACAATAGTTGAGGGTTGATGGCCTCCAAAACCACCATCAATGACTAAATCAACTTGATGTTTGTAGTATTCTAAGATTTCTTCTGGATCGGTTGGATAAGGCGTAACGTCGTCTGGTAACGAAATAGATGTAGACATAATCGGCGCATCCAATTGTTCTAACAACGCGGCTACAATAGGACTATTGGGTACACGAATGCCGACTTGCTTACGGTTGTTTTTTAATAATTTAGGAACTTGACTGCTCGCTTTTAGGATAAAAGTAAAGGGACCAGGTAGGTTTTTGCGCATAATTTTATACACACTACTACTAAATGGTTTGGTATAAAAAGCAATATTGCTCAAATCAGGGCAAATAAAAGAAAAAGTAGCTTTGGCAGGCTTAATGCCTTTGATGCGGCAAATGCGTTCTACCGCCTTATTATTAGTAATATCACAGCCCAAACCATAAACGGTATCGGTTGGATAGATGATTACACCGCCTTTGCGGATAATCTCTATGGCTTGTTTGATTTTTCGTCCTTCAGGATTGTCAGGATGTATACGAAGTAAAGTTGCACGCATAGAAAGGGGATAAGAGATAAATGAAATAAAGTAAGTATGCAGGAGAAATTAGACTATAAATTATTTTGAACGATTACTTAGATGAAACGGAGAGCGTTAATTGACCTTTGAAAACTTGTTGAGCGGGGCCACAGAGCCAAATATCTTTAAATTGTTGCTCTATTTGTGAATACCGTACGGTCAAATTTCCGCCCTTGGTTTGTATTTTAACAGCGTTACTGCTTGTTTGTTGGCGATGAGAAAGTTGATAAGCTAAGGCTGCGGCAGTGACTCCTGTGCCACAAGATAAGGTTTCTCCTTCTACACCTCGCTCATAAGTAGCTACATAAAGTTGATTGGGCGCTTTTATTTCTATAAAGTTAACATTAGTTCCTGCTGCTTTATAAGGAGCGCTGTAACGAATTTCTTGCCCTTGTTCATACACATTTATTTCGTCCAAGTTGGGGACAAAAGCTAAATGGTGTGGAGAACCTGTATCTAAAAACAAGGCAGGCGCCCCATATTGAGTAGCATTGACAGGACTCATTTTGAGCTCGATGTAAGCAGAAGAAACAACAACCGCTTCATGAGGGCCATCAACCGCTAAAAAGTAAGCCTTAGGCTGGTCTAAAATTCCTAAGAAATTAGCAAAAGCAACCAAGCAACGGCCACCATTACCACACATACTGCTGTCTTGTCCATCGGCATTAAAATAGACCATTTCAAAGTCAAATCCTTCTTTATTTTGTAATAACATCAAACCATCACCGCCCACTCCAAATCGGCGATCACAAAGCCACGCAATTTGAGTCGAAGACAAGGCATCATAGCGCCCGTCTCTATTGTCTAAGAGTACAAAATCATTACCCGTGCCTTGGTATTTGTAAAAGGAAATTTCCATAACGTTTGTTGTTTTCTTGGACTTGCTATAAAAATGCAATTGTCATAAAGCCTATTCTAAGGTAAGATAAAAAAAGTCTGCCACTTCTTAGATTTTAAGAAGTGGCAGACGCAATTTCTCCTAATTGGAGCAGTATAATAACAAGCTCTATTTTTCTATTACTAGAGCAACGTCTTCAATAATATAAGGAAGCTTCAAAAGATCTTTTTCATTCAACTTCAATCGACCACGCAGTGTGATTCTTTTTTCTGTGTAATTGATAGGATCTTTAGGAAAGGCTTCCATTACAGATTCGCTTCCTGCACCACCACAGAAAAAACAAGAGGCTAGAGGAAAGGCAGAAAACATAAACTTGTCCCCTTTATCCTCTAGATTGCCCATCGCATCCGCGGCAATGTTATGTGGAATAATGTAACCTTCTACTTCAATGATTTGCCCTTCATAACTGCGAATAAGTTCTGTGAACTTAGGCTGAAAGGTGACATCATCAACCTCTTCATCAAAAGAGATTTTGAACTTTAGTTGTAATAAATCTGCCCAAATTCCATCAGGTAGTATTTCTTCTTCTACCGCAAATTTACCTTCATTAGGAGAAGTAAAAGCATCTCCAAAGTCTGTTTCACTGTATCCCGCTGCATAGACGGTTTTTTCTGGATTGTCTGTGCCTCTAGTAGAAGCATTCATGACATTAGCCGCTAAGTCTTCTTCAGAAGCACTTAATAGTCCACTAATCCATTGTGACTGAAAACAAGTGAAGATACTTGCTATAACTGCGATTAATCCTATTACTTTCAACATAGTTTATTACTATTAGTTAGACTAAAACCGAGTAACTGGTTAAGAACATTGGGAGGTAACCAGTTGTTCTATTACAAAAAAATAGAGAAGTAGAATAGTGGTTTTAGAAGGAAATACGTTGTTTTAGGAACATTCCGTTAACCTCAAATATACATCTTCCGTTCTATAATGCTAATAGATTTACTTTTTTTTAACGTTGTAAGGGGCTATTCGATCCTATCGCTACTAATTTGGTAGCCATTTAGGAAACTTTTAACATCCATGCGTTTGCGTTTGGTGAGTTGAAGGTCCAATAAATGGACAAATCCTTCTTGTGTAGCGATTTTTAGGTAACGTTTGCCATCTGTATGGATGCTTCCAATAGGATGTTCGTGGACTTCTTGTTCTCTTTTAGAGCGAAATACTTTGAGCTTTTGACCATCTAATAAGGTCCAAGCAGTAGGACTAGGGCTCATTCCACGAATGAAGTTATGAACCTTTGCGACGGACTGATCAAAATTGATTTTACAATCTTCATGGAAAATTTTGGGAGCATGGGTCACTTTGTCAAGGTCTTGAGGCAGGCATTTAAAATCGCCTGTTTCTATGCTTTGTACACTTTTGAGGGCTAATTGAGCGCCTAAGTGCATGAGGCGTTCATAGACTTCTCCAGTTGTTTCTTCTGCTCCAACAGGGGTGCTGGATTGAAAGAGGATATCACCTGTGTCAATTTCGTGTTTTAATAAGAAACTACTTACACCTGTTTCTGTTTCTCCATTGATGACGGCCCAATGAATTGGTGCTGCGCCACGGTATTGTGGAAGGAGCGAACCATGTACATTCATCGTGCCTAATCGTGGCATATCCCAAACCGATTTGGGCAACATTCTAAAAGCAACAACGACCTGTAAATCCGCTTCTAGTGCCTTCAATTCTTCTTGAAAAGAAGCGGCTTTGAGGTTCTTGGGTTGTAAAATGTGCAAGCCTTTTTCCACTGCAAATTTCTTAACGGCAGATTGTAATAATTTTTTATTACCACGCCCTCCCCATTTGTCCGTCGCTGTGATAACACCTACAATGTTATACCCTGCGTCTAGTAATAATTCCAAGGCTGGAACGGCAAATTCAGCGGTTCCCATAAAAACGATCTTCATGTATGATGACTATTTAAGTAATAATTTGATGGATATAAAGTCGCCCTTCTAGTTTTTAAAGAAGTTGATATACAAATGAGCGTATGCAACCAAAATTCCAAGGACAGCAATGCCGCCCAAAATAATACTTAATATTAGTAATAACGAGAGTGCAGCATTTAAAGCCCCAATAAATAAGCTCAGGAAGACTAAAAATACAATGATAAGGATGACAATGCTTGTAAAAAATGCTGTTCCTGCTCCCACACCAGAATTATAGGCCCGAATAGAGGCCCATATACTTAGAGTTAACCAAAATTCAGCCATAATAGACCCTTTTAAGAGATCGTAAAAAGGAGCGGACTAGCCTAAAAAATACATGGGTTTTAAGGCGTTGTTCTATAAAATCTTTTCTACACCAACTTGTTTTAAACGCTTAATCATGTCTTTGGGATCATCCGCCTTAAAAACGGCAGAACCTGCCACCAAAACGTCTGCGCCTGCTTGTAACAAGACTTCGGCATTGAGTAAGCCGACACCACCATCAATTTCTATTTTGGTTCTTAAATTACGTCTGGTAATTTCTGCCTTTAAGTCGCGTACCTTTTGCAAGGTGGAATAAATGAACTTTTGTCCTCCATAACCAGGATTGACAGACATGAGACAAACCAAATCAACGTCTTCTAAGACATCAAACAATAGATCTACTCGACTGTGTGGATTGAGGGCAACACCTGCTAAAGCACCTGCTGCTTTGATTTGTTGGAGTACACGGTGAAGGTGGTTACAGGCTTCATAATGTACCGTAATAATATCAGCTCCTGCTTTTGCAAATTCCTCTACATATTGTTCAGGATGCTCAATCATCAAGTGGCAATCCATTACTTTATTCGTGAATGGTTTGATAGCTTTGAGGACTGGAAAACCAAAAGAAATATTCGGAACAAAGCGACCATCCATGACATCTACATGTATCCAATCGGCTTCACTTTCGTGTAATAATTGCATATCACGGCCTAAATGCGCAAAATCTGCCGCCAAAATAGAAGGCGCTACTAAGTGTTTCATAGTCATAAGAAGATAAATTGAAATTAGTTATTGCTAGGATGTTTATGGTATTTGTAAAGGGCATTATCTATCGCCCTATAAAGGTTCCACAAAGAAACAAAAAACCAATCAAGAAGCTAACTGCCATCGTATAAATTTATGCCTGTTCTAAACGTTTTTGATGGGCGTCAATTTCTTCCATAATCCAATAGGCCAAACGCAAGGCTTTAAGACCGTCTTCTAAGCCTACTTTGATGGGCGTATCGCTTAGAATACTGGTAGCAAAGGCTTCTAATTCCATTTTAATGGCATTGTTCGGCTTGGCAGCAGGGCTATCGAGTTCAATGTAGCGTTTGCCCAAAGCCGTATCCAATTCCATACATTGTTCAGCTTCTTCAGGCAATTGCTCGTGTAGTCGGACAACTTCCGTCTGTTTATTTAAAAAATCTAAACTCAAATAAGCATCCGATTGAAAAATCCGCAACTTCCGCATGTTCTTCATGGAAATACGGCTGGCGGTGATGTTAACAATCGCACCGTTCACAAATTCTATGCGCGCATTCGCAATGTCCGCAGAAGGACTTACTAGTGCGACGCCACTGGCTTGCACAGCCTTCACATCATGCGGAATGAGTTTGAGAATAATATCCAAATCATGGATCATTAAATCCAAAACAACCGAAACATCGGTGCCTCGTGGGTTAAACAAGGCCAAGCGATGTGCTTCCACAAACATGGGAGCAATGGCTTTGTCTTCTATGGCGAGCAGGGCAGGATTGAACCGTTCTACATGGCCTACTTGGGCCTTGATGGGCTGTTGCTCCACCAAGGCACACAAGGCTTCTGCTTCTTGTAAGGTGTGGGTGAGGGGTTTTTCTATAAAAAAATGCTTGCCCGCTGCGACCACTTGTTTGGCTAATTCAAAATGGGTAATCGTAGGCGTGACAATATCCACCACCTCTACTGCTTCTAAGAGGGCTTCTACCGAATCAAAAGCAGCTACTTGGTATTTTTCTACCGCTCTAGCTACTGCTTTAGGATTGGGGTCAAAAACGCCAACCACCTCGTATTGTGGAATTTCTAAGAGGCATTTTAAATGAATGTTTCCTAAGTGGCCTAAGCCTAATACGCCAATTTTAAGCATGTTCTAAGAGCGTTTTTGTGTAGCTTGGTATTTGGTTAATAAACCATTGGTTTGTGCTTGCAATTTGTTCTGAAAAAATTTAGTTCCTCCTAACAAACTTCCTTTAAAACCTAGAGCTTGTCCTGCCCAACGTCTTAGGTTGAATTGATCGTGGTGCTTGATGATTAAGCCATCTTTTAACTCAAAAGTGGCGTCAATGATATTGTGTACACTGCGTCCTGTGCGAGAGAAGATATAACGTGCTTCCCAATGGGCTTTTCCTGTCTCTCCGTTTTGCTGTATAGCAGAGAATTCTAACTTAAAATCTTTGGCATTCGCACACAACATGCGCCACATATCTTTGGCATCTTCGCCTTTTAGTAGGCCAAATGCTGGATCTTCAAATTCAACATCGTCATGGTAGCAGGCCACCATGCTTTGGGCATCTAGTTGTTGAAAGGCCGTGTAGAATTTTTCTATGGTATTGGTCATTTTTTGTTTGTTTATTGGGGGATTAATGAGAGTATACAAGGTTGTGCCTTATAGATTAAGTCATCAATTTCTTGTGTCCAATGATTATGTTTTTTTAATAAAGAGCAAATCTCTTGATAATCTTCTTCATTAAATAATAAAGTTGCTTTGGTAGCACTATAATTAGCTTGTGGTAAACAAGTTTTTAACAATCGTACAAATTGATTATATCCTTTAGATATTTTTTTTAGTTCTCCTTTATCAAAACGTACTAAAGATTCTAAGGCATTCTCTAATTGTAATAGAAATTCTTTTCCTATTTGGTAACGAACATCTTGTAAACGGTCGGGATCATTTAGCTCTAATTCCTTAATAGTTGTTTTACCTAAAACGGTTTTACCTCGGAAACAGTACGCTCGGAAATAAATGTGATTGCTAGGGGTATCCTTCACAGGATGGATAATAGGAATGGTATTAACATTGTATGTACCTTTAGCTAGATTACAGCGTTTGCAAGAGGGAAGTAAATTTAACCAATCGAGTACTTTATGAGGATGAGTACTTTTATCTTCAAAATGTTCAATTTCCATGTATTGTCCTTCTTTATTCAAGGAACATTCACAGTAACAACATTTATGATGAGACATTTTTAATAAAGCATCTTTGATTGATTGTTTATTCCAAACACGAGGCGCTTTTGTTCCAGCTTCTTTTGCTGCTATAAATTCAGCTGTCTTTTCTTTTACAAAACGTGTGGTTAAAATACTAGGCTTAGGCTGGTAGGATAATTTAATCATAAGAAAGGCTAGTCATTTGAAGGCGCATTAATTCAATTTGAGTACTGGTAGGATGTAGGATACGTTCTAATTCTTGAAATGTTTCCTTGGCTATCTTATAATTATCTTCCTCTATGGCTTGTGTGAAGGAACTTCTCAATTCTAAATATTCATTAGAATAAATCTGAGCATCCATCAAATCTCTCAAAATTTCTTCCACTGACCACCCTTGAAAATTAGTCAATTCAGGTTGCTCTATTTTAATCTCATCCGTAGCTTCCTCTCGATGCAAGACCACCACATTAATATCATCTGCCGACTGTACCACCAAAGGACTATGCGCGGTAACAATAAATTGCGTTTTGGGAAATAAATTTCTCAAAAAACGGATGACTTTGCGTTGCCAAGTAGGATGGAGGTGCAAATCGATTTCATCCACTAAGACAATGCCTGGTTCTGCTAGAGGGTTACTGCTTTCTGGATAGCGATCAAATTGGCGTTTGGCGTAGTCCACTACCCATGTGATAAGGCTTTGGTAGCCTGATCCTAGTTGATTGATGAGGACTTTGTCGTTGCTGTTGGTAATGAAATGTACCCGTCTTAATTCTTCTCCTCCTATTTGGATGTCTTTGATGTC
This sequence comes from Aureispira sp., assembly GCA_050633105.1. Classification (GTDB taxonomy): domain Bacteria; phylum Bacteroidota; class Bacteroidia; order Chitinophagales; family Saprospiraceae; genus Aureispira. The sequence goes on from JBOEFW010000027.1 coordinate 19,475, forward strand.
TGGAAGTAGTGTTACTAAGGCATTTTTTACTTGTTCTAATTGAGCCGCCGCTTTTTTGCTCTCCATTAGTGCATTAAATTTTGTCCCTAAGAACCAATCTTCTGCATTGATAAGTGATTTAGTATCATCTTCAAATAAACTTTCAACTCTATCTTCTAATTGGTATTCTATAAATTTTGTTTGTCCTTGTTTGCGTTGAGTTCCATAAGCATCTATGATTATAGGATTATCTGTGTAGGAAACGTTTTTTTTACTTTTTGAGGAAGATGCAAAACTACTGTTGATTTCTTTTTTATTTGTTGTTATAGAACATTGTTTAGTTATTGTGTCATTTTCTTCTTTGTCTAAGGGAGAAAAATATTTACTTATATCTAAATATAATGCATTGTTATAATACTTAGTATTAGTGTTTCTAACACTAGAGAATGTGCCAAAGGGATAAGACGTATTACCCAAAGCAGCAATTATCCTCAATAAAGTAGTCTTCCCTGTATTATTATTTCCTAATAACACCGTCCACATAGAAGGCTTTCTTTCAGCATCACTAAAGTCAATACTGTAGCTCTTCTTAAAACAATTAATCTTACAAATCTCCAATCCTGTGATATAAACAGGCTCCTCCACCAATCCTCCTTTTTCCTCTTCCATAACAACAAATTATACTTCTAACACAAAACTACACAGATCTAACCTACTGAATAAAACATTCTCAGCCCAACACCCGCAACAAAACCACACTCACTTTGTCCGCTTCCTCCACCGCCAAATAATGCCCACAATTAGGCAAAAAATCCACTCCTACACTAGGATTTTCCTCTTGCAAGCGCTGCATATGCGCGGAACAAAGTGGATCTTTTTGGGCAATGATTAAATGCTTGGGGACAGTCAAGGCTTTGTAAACAGCCCCTAAAGATAACAATTCGTCTTGCTTTCCCTGTTCTACAGGCGCTAAAATCAATTTTATGGCTAAAGTAGGAGTAAGTTCTTGGTGCGCTTTTAGAATGGTTAGAATGTGGGATGTAATGACTTTGGAGCTAGAACGCGTGACGCTCTGCATGATTTTACCTAAGCCAAAGCGACTGCCTAAAAGCTGTTTTAGAAGTGGAATTTTGAAGACGGTATGGCTAATTTTATCCAAGGGCATGCTAAAGGTATAGAGCACGGTGTTGAGCAAAACCAATTGCTGTACTCGCTCTGCATGTTCTTGTGCCCACAAAATAGCAGGAGGCCCACCGATATCATGTCCTACCAAGGTGACTTTTTCATCAGGCGCCAACAGCGTTTGTAAAACTGTATTTAAAACTTCTTTCTGTTGTGTGAAGGTGTAAGAATAGTTTGTTGGTTTATCGGAAGACCCAAAGCCTAGCCAATCGAAGGTAATGACTTTGTAGCGGGCTTTTAGAGCTTGTACTTGAGGTTGGCCACAACAGGGCATTAGTGGGCCAGCCATGTAAGAATATGACAGCTTCCCCAATGCCTTCTTGATAAACGGCAACTTGGTAGGTTTGGTGGGTGATGAATTGACGCATGAAGAAGAGTTAAGGTAGAAAAGGCATATTGATTGCGACAGGCAATGTTCTCCAAAAATAGAGATTTGGTAACTTTTATAAATAACATAGAGAAGATAAAGTTCAACCATTTAGGTTATTATTAAGAGCCAGTTTAAATTTGTTATCAAAGANNAGTATCGGCATTTAGCCCGCTAAATTTCTCCACTAACATTTTGTCAGAACCACTAATTATTGATTTTCAACCTTAATAAATTTTGAACAAACTCTAATAGAAGCAAGGAAGCCTTAGTTTTTTCGCATAAACTTACTCCTCTAATTCTCTTACAACTTTACTTATCTTTTATTGTAGACCGTTACTTAATACGCTACAAAAACCTTATTTTGTCCAAACAGCCAATCTTACTGTCTTTATCTAAAACCTTCTAATTCTTAGAATAAAGACAACCACATGAATCGAGAATAATGAGTCAAGTTACGGTTACCATTCCTGTATTGGTCCAACATACCAAGATCAACGAGCAGCAACAATATTACATTTCTCCTGTATTTTATAGCAGTCCTATTGGCGTTAATCGCCGTTATGAGCAAGCTGTTGCCCAATTTCGCAAAGAGGTACGGGCACATTTTAAAGGCTATGCTATTGGTCGTAATAATGCCGATCATCTGCTTTGGTACCTGTTCAATCCTACTTTAAAACACCATGTATTTGATTTTAATTTTGTAGCGAGCAAGCAATTGTTTCGCGGCAAAGTGAGTGTGGTGGTGTTTGAATTACAAGAGCAGTGGTTTGCTTGTTTGCCTAGCTTTAACTCTTTTACGTTTGTATTGGAAGATGCGACGAGCAAGGCTGCGATTAAACAACAAACCCAACTTATCGTTGAGAAATTGTTGCGTTTGTATCGAAAGGAACAACAAGTCACGACGGTAGATTTAGAAGGTTACTTGGCAGAGAAAGGAGAGTTTGTAACAGTCCTTAATTTTAAAGTCAATGTGACCTATCAGAAATTTAAATTTGCCAATAGCAGTGAAGATTGGTTCTTTACCTTCTTTGGAGGACAAGAGGATTTTGATGGAGCGGATGAAGTTGGAAAAGTGGGGCAAAACCTCAATGAATTGTATCCTGCTAATTTGCAACGTGCTTTTGAACGGGAACGCTTGGTAGAGCAACTACAAGCGATTGTTTATCAAAAAGAAAATACACCCATTGTTCTCTTGGGGCCCGATGGAGTAGGAAAACACAGTTTGATTCAAGAAGTCGTCTATCGCTATTGTAAAGCTTTTACAGACAGTGATACCGCCAAAATGCAGCGCCTATGGCATGTTGACCCTACCCGTATTATTGCAGGGATGAGTGTAGTTGGCATGTGGCAAAAACGCTTTGAATCAATTTTACAACACCTCAATACTCGCCAACAATCAAAGAGTGATAAGTTGTTGATTGATAATGTGGTAGCGATGCTGCGCATTGGAAAGTCAGCACAAAACAGCATGACGCTAAGCGATGTATTGAAACCTTATCTTGAAAAACGCCAGCTACAAGTCGTTTTGATTGCTACTCCTGAAGAGTGGAAATTAGTACAAGAAAAAGACCGACGGTTTACGGATTTATTTCAAGTGGTGCGTTTGCAAGAACCTAATATGCCTACCGCTGTGCGCATGGTCTTGGAGTATAGAAAGCAACTAGAACTAAAGCACGCGTGTACGATTAGTATTCCTGCGGTGCGTCAACTGTTTGCGATACAGCGAAATTACTTTAAGCGCAAAGCCTTGCCTGGCTCTGTTTGTAAACTGTTGACACAATTAGCGGTTAAACACAGTTATAGAACCGTTGATGTAGAGGAGGTGCAAGATGCCTTTGAAGTATACAGTGGATTGAGTAACCAGATTTTTGATGACAGTTATGTCTTTGAAGAGAAAGAAGTAGAACGCTATATACGTTCCGTATTGATTGGGCAAGACGCCGCCGTGGCATGTATGAGCGATGCTATTCATACCATTAAAGCGAAGCTTAATAATCCTGATAAACCTTTGGGTTCTTTCTTCTTTATCGGACCAACAGGGGTTGGGAAAACGGAAGCGGCTAAGATTGTTTGTGAGTATTTGCTAGGCGATGCGAATAAACTCATGCGTTTTGATATGAATGAGTACATTGATGCGGGGGCGTTGTCTCGTTTGATTGGTGATTATTATAATCCAGAAGGACAATTGACAGGCAAAGTGCGTTACAATCCTTTTGGAGTGCTTTTGTTTGATGAAATAGAAAAAGCACATCCTAAGATTCACGATTTGTTGTTGCAAGTCTTGGACGATGGCCGTTTGACGGATGCTTTGGGTAGAACGGTCGATTTTGCCAATACGATTATCATTATGACCTCTAATATTGGCGCAGCAGAAGTGGGGCAACAGTTGGGTTTCCAAACAGAGAACAGTAGTCCACATGCTATTTATGAGAAGGCTGTAGAGAATTTTTTCCGCCCAGAGTTTATCAATCGAATAGACCAAACCGTCATTTTTAATCCACTAGAATTAGAGCATATTCTAAAAATAGCCAAGCTACAAATCCAAAGCTTGTTGAGTCGAGATGGTTTTGTGCGCCGTACGACTATTCTGAATATTTCGGAAGAGGCTTTAGAATGGGTCGCTCGCCGTGGATTTAATGCCAAAATGGGAGGGCGTGCCTTAAAACGTCAAATTGAAAAAGATTTAACCGCATTTTCGGCCGAGCAGTTGACACAGACAACTGCAGAGCAGCCTATTATTCTTAGTATAGAATTAGAAAATGGTGTCTTTAAGCCAAAGATAGAAGTCTTGCAGTTTGCCAAGCCCATGCAGGAGGCGTTGCTGCCACCATTGCCTAATGATAAGCAAATAAAGCGTTTTTATCGAGCGTTGATTGAACGCTTAGAAGGGATAGAAGAGCGGTTGTTTTCTGTTGATCAACCAACAGACTATTACAGCGATGAAGATGGAGGCAATGACAGTAATTGGCAATATTATGACCTAAAAGAACAGTTGTTGGATTTAAAAGAACATACCAACCGTATGTTGTTGGGGTTCCGAAGTCCTTATTTTGATCGAATTGTATCCATTGCTTTGCGCCTTAAAAGCTCAGGAACAAGCAGCATTATCTATAAACAGGATGAATCTAAAATTGATAAAACCTTAATCAAAGAACATCTATTTAGTAAAAGTGCCTTAGAAGAATTGCGCTACGTCTACCAGAATGCACCCGATCAGTTTGACCGTTATGATTCCATTTGTTTAACCGATCATATGAATGTGGCGTTTTTGGACCTGAAAGTACGTCAGCTAGAAGATGATAATTGGAATTGGATAACCTTGCACATTAAGTCACCAATTAGCAGCCAAGGGAAGAACGAAATTAAGTACCTCAAGGGGCAATATGAGAAGGTACTAGAGGAAATGGGTTGGGTGTACCAAATAAAAGGAGATAGCTTTTATATAGAAGGATATGGAGTAGAGGCTTTGCTTCAAGGAGAGGAAGGATACCATCTTTTTTATCGTTCTCACCAAAACCCACTGCCTATACGCGTGACCTTGCAACAACAAGAAGGAGAAAAAGAAGCCACTCTGGGAACTAATCTAGTCGTAAGGTTGTATGACTTATCACTGGGCGAAGCGCACAAGGCTGCTACAATTACAGATTTGAGAACAGGTTATACCAACCAAGCTAGAATGACGGCAGAAGAGTACAAATTATTACTTTATGCGAGTTTACATTGGTACAATCAAAAAAAAGCTTTAATGTTAAGTTCTTGATTGAATAGATGATAGCGTTGATGGTGAAAAAAAACTTTTAAATAGTTCTAAAAATAAACCTCAAAAGCTTGCGGGATGTAAATATTCGTCCTATATTTGCATCGCACTAGTCGCAACGCGGTTGATGATTTTTGCAAAGAAAATGTTCTAAAAAATACGCTTGTTACTTCAGAATAAAAAAAGAAACAACTTTATGTTGTTTTGGTCTGGTAGTTCAGTTGGTTAGAATACCTGCCTGTCACGCAGGGGGTCGCGGGTTCGAGTCCCGTCCAGACCGCCAACACTCTTCTTTTTTGAAGAAAAAATGAAGTAACAAGAAAAGAAACAACTTATGTTGTTTTGGTCTGGTAGTTCAGTTGGTTAGAATACCTGCCTGTCACGCAGGGGGTCGCGGGTTCGAGTCCCGTCCAGACCGCCAACTTTAAAGCATCATTTCGATTTATCGAAATGGTGCTTTTTTTGTTTACAAACAAAAAAAGCATAAAATAGAGCTTGCCCACCAATCAAAAAAAATAGAGGCTTATCCAGTTGTTCTGGATAAGCCTCTAAGCTAGGTACTACTTCGGGAATAAGAAGAGCACTAAGCGCTTTATGAGCGCTTAAATAACTTCATAATGAATAAGGCAATCATGGATAATATGTGTGTGTGTAGATTTAAACAACTGCGGTGTGGATAGATAGTTGTTGGGAAAATAATATTTGGTGTTGGGGGAACATTAGCAGTAGATATATTACGATTCTTTGCTAATTGCAACGGTAATTTAGGAAATCCAATTGAGAAAAAAGTTTTTGTGCGGAAAAAAAAGAACTCTACTAGCATATAAGCTCTAATTCGGACGTGTATTGTGCTTTTGAACCGCTACTAATTGATCATACAAGCCTCCATACGATCGATAGTAAACCAAGAAGACGTAGTCATTTTCTGTTTCGTAACTACTTCCTTCGATCATTTGGATGTCTAACGCATTGCCACCTTCTGGAACGACCCCATAATAGTAATCATAGAAACCGTTTTTGAGTGTGGTAGGAAGTTTATAACAGAGACACTCCTTATTATAGCGCATGACAAAGCTAGGATGTGGCTGAAAGTCATTAAACCCACCTAAGAGATAGACTTTACCAGCGTAAGGCGTTGTCGCTTTTAAGGAGAAATGAATAATGCCATATTCTCCTTGTAATTTACTTTCTCGCCCATCTCTAGATTCTATGAAAAATTTACCATTCAAATCATGGGTAAAAACATGGGAAGTGTACCGTCTAGAGACATCTTCAAACAACCAAAGTTCAAAACCTTCCTTGTATTGTTCTATGCGCTCTACCTGTATGGTTGCATACAGAAAAGAGCGTAGATCTAAAGGGCGGAATTCTTTGTAACCAGGAAATTGTACCGCCATTTGCTGTTCAAATCCAATTTCTTCTTGTTGGATATAAGTAGGAGTAAGGTCCGTAATGGCATTGTCCCAACGTCCATTTTGTAGTACAACAGGAGTGATTTGTTCTTGAACATTACCAATAGAAACACCAACGTGCTGCACTTTGAAAAACAACTCTTGATGACTCATTGAATTAGGGGGTGTCGCTGATCGACGTAATTGGGGAACAATCTTCATTTTAGTGTCTACGACCATAAAACGTCTAGTGATAATTAAATCCTCCTCTTCACTATCTTGGTAGACTTTGAGCAAGTAGTTGCCTGATTTGGTCCACTTGACATCCGTATTCGGAAGAGTGATTTCATAGTGGGTATAAGGCACTCGTGTACTAAAAGCATTTTTGGCTTCATAGAAGCGATTTTCTTGATAACCATCAATATAATCTAAGGCATCTAATTCCTCTGAAGGTTCCCATTGGGCGTCGCAGTGAATGATTTTGTAAGAATAGTCTTTGGTGTACGCATCTAAATCATCAAAGGAAAAAATGAAATAGCCAGGACTTCCGAGTTCTATAATAGGGTAGTCAATTTTGGAGTCCGATAAATGAAAGCGAACGCTTTTGATGTTATCTTGGTAGATGTAATCATAATTGCGAAACACAGGGTAATCCCCTGATTGTCCCCTGAGGGAATTACTAAAGAAGCAAAGAAGGATTAGAAGCAAGCTATAAAATGGCATAATTTACTAAATCAATTGAAAGGTGAAGCTTAGGGGCACTAGCCTAAGCATGTACAATAATTCTAAAAGTAATCTTTTCTATTAACTAGACCCTTATTATGAAATGAAGTTCATGGAATAATAAAGATGCAAGGAAGAAGTGATTGTGCTTCTTTGAAGGCTTGATTGATGAAAAAAATCTCACTTTTTAATCTCTAGACAACTCCATTCCTAATAATGTCTACTGAATGTTGTATTTTCATGCCAAACTAAGGGAAGACTAGACAGAACTTTGTCTTTATTCTCATTTTGCTCCTCCGCTAAAGTTGATAGGCATGGTTCGATATTTTGAAAAACGTAACAGCAAGTTGGAAATAGTAGAAACAGCGCGGCCTAACTGTTGGATCAATATTTCCCCTCCATTTAATAGTGTTGAACTAGAGCGCTTAGCGACTGACTTGAATATTCCGCTTGATTTTTTGACCGACCCTTTGGATATTGATGAGCGGACCCGTTTTGAGGTAGAAGATGATGTTAAGTTTATTGTAGTTAATACGCCTGCTCTTAATGAAGGCGGGCGTGATAGTTTGACCTTGTATATAACAGTTCCAATTGGAATTATTATCACAACGCAGCACATCATTACCATCTCTTCTTATGAAACGGCTGTGATTCAGAAATTCATAGAAGGAAAAGTGCGTGGTTTTCAACCCCAAGATTTCTCTATGTTTGTCTTGCAAATTTTAGAGCAAAACGTATACACCTACTTGCATTGTCTCAAGGATATCAACGTCCGACGCAATACCATTGAGCGAGAAGTGTATGAATCCAGCCAAAATAGAGATTTAAAACGTCTATTGAGTTTGGAGAAAAGCTTGGTTTACTTTGTAACGGCTTTAAGTTCCAATGCGCTGCTCAAACAAAAGCTTCAACGGATGGATTTGTTGAGAATCCAAAAGGAGGAAGATAAAGCCGATTTGTTAGAGGACATTATGATTGATAATAGCCAAGCCCAAGAAATGGCGCATATTTATACCAACATCCTGAGCAATACCATGGGCGCTTTGGCCTCTATGATTTCTAATAATCTAAACGAGGTCATGCAGCGCCTGACCTTGATTACCATTATTTTAATGGTGCCAACGTTAGTGGCGAGTTTTTATGGAATGAATGTCAAAAATCTACCCTTACAAGATAATCCTTATGCCTTTTGGTTTTTATTAGGAGGCTCCATGTTGTTCTCTATTTGTTTGGTTATCTTTTTTAGAAATAAGCGAATGATTTAGGCAAAATAAGAGGCACTATTTGATGAATTGAGTAGGCCTTATATGAAGGCCAATGAAGCCCTTTATTGAATCATCAATTTGCCACTTCCAAGAACGGCTTCTCTAGTAGAAGCTTTATAGACATTGTAAACCTCCAATTGAAGACTCACTGGACAGGTGTTGTCTACTTGGATCAACGCCAATTCACATTGCCAAGTAGGAGCAGTACATAACTTGACACGATTCTTCCCCATTCATAATTCCCTGTTCTAACCCAATTGGCATCAGATGCTTCGATGATAATAAAATAATCGGTTTCACAACTAGTCGTAGCCGCATTCATACGAATATTGATTCGAAGTTGTTTTTTGTAAAACTCACTTTAGGTATAAAGGCTCTTAGGTATAAAGGTTCAGTGTTGTAAGGGAGCGGTTGTTTAACTAAACAAATCCTGAATAGATGTTTTGTCTAACGATTTAACAAAACTTTCTTCTATTTGAATTAAATCATCCGATACCTGTTTTTTGTTTTGTTGGTGGACGACTATTTTTTCCTCAATCGTATTTTTACAAATCATTTTATATGCGATGACCTTTTTCTTTTGTCCAATTCTATAACATCTATCAATTGCTTGTGCTTCTACTGCTGGATTCCACCAAGGATCGACGATATATACGTAATCAGCAGCGGTTAAATTTAGTCCTGTACCACCTGCTTTTAAGCTAATTAAGAAAACTCGAATGGATTCATCCTGCTGGAAATTTTCAACTTTTTGTTGTCTATTTCTTGTTTTTCCATCTAGATATTCCAGCTTTATTCCTAAAGTGTCTAGTTTGTTTTTAATTAAACCCAGCATTTTAGTAAATTGAGAAAAAACTAATATTTTATGATTGTTGGTTCTTTCGGTAATGTGCTTGATTAGTTCCTCTATTTTGATAGATTCATTGGTGTATTCTTCTTCGTCATTTAGCAAGCTTGGTGAGTCGCAAATTTGACGTAACTTTGTTAAGCCTTCTAAAACATACATTTTAGATTTTCCTAGCCCATCAGTATCTATTTTGCCTAATAAATAATCTTTGTATTTATTTTTATAGGCGTCGTACAGTTTGCGTTGTTCTTTACCCATGGTACAATATAAAAATTGTTCTACCTTGGGCGGCAGTTCTGTTGCTACTTGCTCTTTTGTTCTTCGTAATAAAAAGGGATCAATGAGCTTTTTTAGCTCCTGTGCTACTTGTTTGTCTTTGTTTTTATCAATGGCTGTAGCATATTCTTTTTTGAAATGTTGAATACCTCCTAATAACCCTGGATTGACAAAGGTCATTTGTGCATAGAGATCAAAAGTATTGTTTTCTATAGGTGTTCCTGTCAATACTAATCTATTTTCTGCTTGTAGTAATCGAACGGCTTTAAATCGTTTGGAGGTTGGATTTTTTATCGCCTGTGATTCATCCAATATGGCGTATTGAAAGGTGTATGTTTTTAAATATTCTATGTCATTCATTACCGTACCATAAGTAGACAAGATGATGTCATATTTTCCAAAATCAGCTGTACTTTTTTCTCTTTTTGCTCCTACTAAGGTTTTTACTTTTAAGGAGGGAGCAAATTTTTGAACTTCTTCGTTCCAATTGAAGATTAATGAAGTGGGAACAATGATTAAATGGGGGGGCTTGTTTTTATTTTTTGTTTGAAGATGCTTTATAAAAGCAATTATTTGTAGCGTTTTACCAAGCCCCATATCATCGGCTAAACAACCACCTAATTTAAAATCGTCTAAGAAATTTAACCACTTTAACCCTTCTTTTTGATAGGTACGTAAGGTTGCATTTAATCCTCTTGGTTGTCTTACTTTTTCTATGGTTTCAAAATTGGCTATTTTGTCTTTTATTCTCAGGTGCTCTTCAAAAAGATTGTTTTCGTTTTGAAACTCTTCATAAAGCGTATCAATTACCGAAAACTGATATTTAGAAACCCCTATTTTATCTTTTTTAATTGTTCCTGTTCTAAACAAATGCAGGTATTTTTCCAACCATTCTTCTGGTAAAATACCAATTGTACCATCTTTTAATTGGATGTATTTATCCCTGTTGATAATGTGTTTTTTCAGGTCTTTCAGAGAGACTATTTCCTTTCCGAAAGCAACTTCCATTTCAACATCAAACCAATCTATACCAGAGTGGATATTAATATTCATGGTTGGTTGATGTTTATTGTATTTGAGATTCAGGTTATTATAACCAAAAACCTCTACAGCATTTTCTTTTAAGTTTTGAAAAGCCACCATAAACCATCCATTTTCCACAAAGGCATCTTCCTCCAAGAAGAAATAATTTTCCTGATGAATGAAATTAGGGTGCAGTCCTTTGATGTAATCTAGGAAGGACTTTTCCAAGGATTGATCTCTAGAAATTAGGATGTCCACTCCTTCATTGGAATAGGTAAATTGTTGTTTACTCGCTAGTAAAATTGTTTTATCCAAATAACCTATTGCAGGTTTGAAGATGATGTAATCTTCCACTTTAGACAAAAACAACTGTTTTTTGAACGCTTCTTTTGGTTGCTGTTTTTTAGGCTTTCTTTTGCTTTTTATCTCAACCGTATATCTTTCTGAAAGTGGCTTTATTAATTTTTCGTAGTAATTGTCATAATCTGCCTTATTAAATCTTAGTTCTGGATTATTTCTAAATAAATCAATGGTTTTGACATCATAAGTAGATTTAATTAAGAAGTAGTTGTCTTTATCTTCTAACAACAAATGACTCTTACCTAACCTTCTTTTGGAGAGTTTTCCTTTTCGCCCGTTGAGCGTTAAATAACTCTCTAAGAGATAAAAATAATCTTCTTCTATTAACTTAAATGATATTTTGGGAGCACCTAGTTGGAGTGTTATTAGCTTTATATTATTTCGGCTTATTCTATGGAGATTCTCTAGTAGGTATACCTTAACAGCCCCTAATTTAGGGATTACTTTAGATAATGTATCTATGATTTTCTTATCTATTTCTTCTTGATGGTTTCCAAACGTATTAAATAATTCGTCTTCATTAAGAGCCAATATTTTTTCGACTATAAATTGTTCTTCTTGTGTGTAGTCTTCTTTATTAGAAAGGTATGTTACTGCATCTACTTCTACTATTTTTGTAGACAATTCATTTTTGGAATTTACTTTTCCTTTTATCGGGATCAAGCTTAAGGGAATGTGAGCGTTTTCATAATTATTCAACACTAATCCAATAGCTATTACTTCTTTTTTGTTTTTATTCTTTTCCTTGCTTTTAGGCAGAATTGCTTTTATGATTAACTCTTCATTTAAAACTTTATTTGTAATGACAGCAAAGTCATTGAAGGAACTTAAACGAAGCAATCCCTTTTGCTTAGGGATAACTTCTATTCCTTTTTCTGAAAAACCAAATTCAAAATAGTCCTCTAATTGAGGGTGGTCTAATGAAAAACCATACTCTTTTAGTTTTTCTGCCTTTATCTCATCTATTTTTTCTTTGGAGAGAAACCCTAAAGGAAACTCTTCCCTAATAGCTACTAAGAGTTTAATTTGATGTTTACACAAGCTTTTATTGGTACTAGCACAAGAACACTTCAAACTTATCTGGTTTTCTAGAATCGTGATTGTTGTTTTTGTATTGGGGGATCTATTATAATAGTCCTCTACAAAAGTACCTTGTATGACTCCATCCTTGATGGTTATGTCTTCTATATCAATTCCCCAGTAAAAAGCATCTTCGAATGCGCTTCTTACTGCATGTTTTTTTATTTCTTTATTAGAAATATCGTCTAAACTGGTCAATGGAAGTTCATAAGACCCCATTTTGGAGTATTTTGTGGCAGATTTCTTTTTATTGGTAACACCATTTTGATTTTGACTCCATCTTTTATCAATCTCATTGGCTACAGCAACTTCGTGTTTACATACAACACCATAATCATATGGACAACTACAACTACTGTGCAATATTCCTGATTGTAAGCCATTAAATTCAACCGTATATTGTCTAGTTCCTTGTACCCAAGCCACTACGGAATCTAAATCGTCACTAACAAAAAACTCTAGGAGCCCCACAGTTTTTCCCTTAGAGCGAACTTGAGCGGTAGTATTACTATTGATATATTTTTTTAGTATTGCGTTTTTTATAGCCATGGTAGCATTTTAGCTCATTCATCTTCAATCTCCAATAGTACAATTATTGAATGATTTTTTATTGTTATTACAATGATTTTTTTTAAACATATGTATTGTGTGCCATTGTGACGGTCAGCGTATTTAACGAGCAATCAAAAGTATAAAAAAGAGGTTGCCCAGAAAGGAAGTTTCTGGGCAACCTCTTGATAGAAGGAATACTAAATTTATAAGAATTGTTTTTGAAAGCAGCTATTTATTGAAATTTATTCAATTTTGAGATTAAGGTATTTAATGGCTCTTGGTGTATGGGACTTGCCCTAAAGTATTTCTCCAATTCTTTGATCATGCTTTTGACTCGAAGTTCTTTTTTTGTAAAACTTGATAGGGGTATAAAGGCAGTATACCAATGGCCTACAAAGCCAAATAAGAGAAAATAGTTCAAAAACTCTTGAAAGTCAATATCCATAGGATACAATCCTTGACCTGTTCCACTGCGTCCCGATAAGAGATAGATTTGATAAGTATTCTCATTGGTTGCTTGGAAATCGATTACAATATCATCATCATAACCAAAAATAGGCGCTAATTTTTTGGCTCTTCTGATAATATTAGCCTCTTGCACTTCTTTTAAGGTATCAAATTCCTCAAATTCCTCTGGTGCATACAATTTTCTGAAAAACGGATCTTCTTTTTTCAGGTAACTCTCCTGAAGGTCAAAGTCATTGTTATATGCAACGATATCTAGGTTGTCAGGAAAAGGAATTGCCTCTTCTTTAAATTTATCAAATAATTCATTCAAAGAGCATATTTTTGCCTCTTCAAGATTATTAGATCTTCCTTGAAGGGTAAAGGCAAGCCCATTGTATTGGGAATAAAAGGCAAGAACTTCTTTAGCAATAGTAGGATACTTATGGTGGAGCAGTTCTACCTGTTTTTTGTTTTTAGCTTTAAAGTCAAGAAAAATTTTTCTAGTACCCACGTCATAACGATAGCTTTTGCCCCATTTTTCAAAGCCAAGTTGTTGAAGGAGTTGTTTCATTTCAAATTGTTTGGTTATAAGTTCTGGGGAAGAACCTGTTGATTAAAACACTAAGCTTTTAAATTATCGGCTGCAATTTGTTCACTGGTCTTACCAAAACGACGCTCGCGGTTCTGGAAATTCAAGATAGCTTGATAAAAATGCTGCTTGCGGAAGTCAGGCCATAAAACAGGCGTGAAAAACAACTCCGCATAAGCCAATTGCCACAGCAAGAAATTACTAATGCGTGTCTCTCCGCTGGTGCGAATCATTAGTTCTGGATCAGGAACATCCTTGGTGGATAAGGCACTTTTGATAATATCCTCGTTGATATCCTCTACCGCTAAGTTTCCCTCTTTTGTTTGTTGAGCAATCTGTTTGACTGCCTCTACAATTTCCCATTTAGCACTGTAACTTAGTGCCAAAATAAGCGTCATGTGGGTATTGTTTTTTGTACTTTCCTTCGCTTCTTTTAACTCCTTTTGGGCAGCTTTGGGCAGCATATTAACATCACCAATTGTTTGTAGGCGAATGCTGTTTTTGTTGAGGGTCGTAATTTCCTTGCGAATGGTAGAGACTAGAAGCGTCATCAAAGCCGTGACTTCAAATTTAGGACGATTCCAATTTTCAGTAGAAAAGGCATATAAAGTCATGTATTCAAGGCCTAATTCTGCACCAGCTTCGGTAACTTCTCGGACTGATTGTACTCCATTTTTGTGTCCAAAGACACGGGCTTTCCCTTTTTGTTTGGCCCAACGACCATTACCATCCATAATAATAGCTATATGCCGAGGCAAATTGTCTAAATCTATGGTATCTTTTAGCTCCATTGTATTATTTTTCACTAATTTTGTGTCAAAATAGCTCGTTGCGAAAGGCGGGCAAAATTTGCTTTGGAATAGCCAATTGTAAAGAAGAATGTAAGAATTCTAGTAGATAATTGCAAAAGGCTCATTCGCTCCGAACTGCTAAAGTTACTACTATTAATTTTGAAAAGGTAACAACTGGCATTGGAATTCCGTACAGGAGGTAGGCTAAAGTAGATTTTTCTACTGGCTTGCTCAAAATAGAACTAGTGTGACCTACCAAATAAAATTGCCTGAATTTGAAGGCCCTTTTGATTTATTGCTCTTCTTTATAGAACGAGATGAATTAGATATTTATGACATTCCAATTGCTTCTATCACCAATGACTTCTTAAGTTATTTGCGACAATTAGAAGAGTTAAATATTGATAGTGCCAGCGAATTTATCTTAGTGGCTTCTACATTGATGCGCATAAAGGCTAAAATGTTGCTGCCGCGCAAAGAGCTGGATGAGGAGGGAAATGCAATTGACCCTCGGGCAGAATTGGTCCAACGTCTTATAGAATACCGACGCTACAAGTCGATTTTAGAAGAACTACGGGAAATGGAGCAAGCACGTGCCGCGCGCCAACAGCGTGGAAATGTACTAACAGAGCTTCAACAAGCAGCAACCCAAGCCCTTGCTGACGCAGAATTAGAAAATCTCACTTTATTTAGAATTCTCAAAGCTTATGAACAAGTCATGGCTAATTTTGAGTTTAGAAATGAGAAAACGAGCCATACCATTGTTAAAGTACACTATACCTTAGAGGAGCGCCGCGACTATTTGATGCAGCGTTTGGGGCGCAGTGATCGCTTGGGATTTGTCCAAGTTTTTGAAGCCTGTGAGAATCGGTTGCATGCTATTTTTACTTTTTTAGCTATTTTGGACTTGATGCAGTTAGAACGGATTATCTTTGTCGAAGGACAGGGGTTTAATGACTTTACCTTGCATGCTGCTACAGAAACTGTTCTAGAAGGTTAGAATAGGATGTCTTGTACTCCTTCTTTATCCTCCAACACCATATTTATTCTTACTCATAGCTTAGCCTACTTATTACTAATATGAATAAAAATCCAAAACCACTAGACGATCTGCAAGAAGAAAACCAAGCAGGGGCACTTAAATCCATTAGTCCATTTCGTATTTTGCTAGCGGCCATGATTGGTTTAGCAGTAGTGGTCTACATGTTTTACAAAGATTTTGATGCCGAAGAATTTAGTAAAATTACCTTTAACAGCCATGTGTATACTTGGTTGGGAATAGCTGTCTTTTTTATGTGTCTTCGCCATTTTTGCTATATGATGCGTCTGCGTATTATTACCAATCAGTTTTTTAGCTGGAAGAAGAGTTTTGAGTTGGTGATGATGTGGGAATTTAGTTCTGCGGTAACTCCAACGAGTGTAGGAGGTGCTGCGGTGGCTATGTTTGCTATTGCACAAGAAAAACTCGCTGCTGGAAAAACAGCCATGATTGTTTTGTATACCGTCATTGTAGATACTTTTTCCTTCTTATCCGCGCTCTTATTTTTCTTCTTATTGTTTGGTCCAATTATGATTCAACCAGAATCGGATACCATTCACCATTTAATTTATGAAAGTCAATGGGGAATTGCCTTTTTCCTAGCTTATGGCTTGATGGTTGTTTATGGGGGCGTCTTTTTCTATGGAGTACTGATTAATGCGAAGCGTCTAGAAGCGCTCTTATTGTGGTTCTGTAAATTACCGTTTTTAAAGCGCTTTCGCGAAAAAGCGATTAAGATTACAGACGATATGGATCTGGCTTCTGAAGAATTGCGCCAACAAAAGTGGACGTTTCATGTAGGCACTTATTTGACGACTATGTCGGCTTGGGCTTCGCGTTTTATGGTGCTCAATTGCCTGATTATTGCTTTTGTTGCTTTCTCTCCCAATGCGGAAGTACAAGGACACTATACGGCCCTTATGGAAGGGCAATTGGGCTTAGGAACCTTTTGGCAACAAGTATTTATTTATGCGCGTCAACAAGCCATGTATGTGATTATGGCTGTAATGCCTAGTCCAGGTGGGGCAGGAGTAGCGGAATATGCCTTCAAAACGTTTCATTATGATTATATTCCTACCGATTTGACCAATATTGCTTCTGCCAGTACCTTGATGGTTATTATGGCAACAATCTGGCGTGGGTTAACGTATTATGTCTATTTATTGGTTGGTGCTATTGTTGTACCGAACTGGGTGAGCAAAATTATACAGCGTAATCAAGAGGAGGCTCGCCTCCAACGCGAACAAAATGCTCCTTCAACTCATCCATAATTATTGATATCTATATGAATTTATTAAAATTAAGTTGGAGTTACCTCAAAGCAAAACCTTTTGCTACTCTGCTAAGTACCATTTTAGTTGCTTTAGGTGTCAGTTTAACTTCTATCCTATTTTTACTCAATGATCAATTTCAGGATCGTCTGTATAAAAACATTGAAGGCATTGATTTAGTGGTAGGAGCGAAAGGAAGTCCTTTACAAATGATTCTCTCTTCTGTTTATCATATTGATGCACCAACAGGAAACATTCCTCTCAAAGAGTCTTTTGTTGTAACAAAAAACCCTTATGTAGAGAAAGCGATTCCATTGGCTTTAGGAGATAGTTACAATGGGTTTAGAATAGTAGGAACAGACAGCCAATATGTTGATCACTTTAAGGCTAAAGTCGCACAAGGACGTCGTGTACAACGCGATTTAGAAGTTGTGGTAGGAGATCGTGCTGCTCGTCAATTAGGACTAGAATTAGGACATACCTTTTTTGGTTCTCATGGTTTAGTGAAAGATGGAGGACATATTCATAAAACTTATGCTTATGAAGTGGTTGGTATTTTAGAGCCAACGAATTTAGTACTGGATCAATTGCTTATTACGACCGTACCAACGGTCTGGCGTATGCATGAGGATCATGGTCACGATCACGGAGCTGAAGAGCACGATCATGGAGAGGATGCTCACAATCATGAAGAGCATGACCGCGATCATGCAGGCGACGATCATAGCCATGACCATGATGATCACGACCATGAAGGCCATGACCACGGCCACGATCACAGTGGTCACAATCATGCTAAACACGATGACAGCCACCGTCATAAGAACCCTGTTAATTTGCCGCCTGTTTCCAAAGAAGGGAAAGAAGTAACGGCTTATTTAGTACAATATAAAAAAGACGGAAGCGGCGAAACATCGATGCGTGCGATTGTAGAAGCGCCAATGATTATTGATGAAAACAGCAAAACAATGGGCTATGCTAAGCCTGCGATTGAGCTACAACGTTTGTTGGAAATGACAGGGGTTGGGATGGATTTTCTAAGAGCCTTGGCCTTGATTATTATTCTAATTTCTGCGTTTAGCATGTTTATTTCTCTGTACAGTTCCCTCAAAGAGCGTCGCTATGAAATGGCCTTGATGCGGGTACAAGGGGCACGTCCTACACAATTATTCACCATGATTATTGTAGAGGGAATTTTGGTTGCTTTGGTTGGTTTCTTGATAGGAATTACGATTAGCCACTTAGGGATGGAAATTATGGCGGCTCAATTGGAGGAAACGTATAAGTATACCTTTACAGGCTGGACCTTTTTATTAGAAGAAACTTTCTTGTTTTTAGGAACGGTACTAATTGGATTTTTAGCAGCAGTTTTACCAGCTATCCAAGCTTATCGTGTTGATATTTCTGCTACTTTATCAGAAGGATAATTGATCTTTATGCATTTGCAGCGCCTTCATTTGGTTCATTTTAAGAATTATGACCAACAGGAACTCACCTTGTCTCCTCAACTCAATTGTTTTGTTGGGGAGAATGGGATGGGCAAGACGAATTTATTGGATGCCATTCATTATTTGTGTATGTGCAAGAGCCATTTTAGTTTGCCTGATCGACAAGTGCTGCAACATGGCGCTGATTTTTTTAGAATAGAAGGCGATTTTGAACGAGAAGGGAAGATAGAGGCAATGGTTTGTACGTATGCCCCTCGTTTGCGCAAGAAATTATTACGCAACAAAGTGCCTTACAAACGCTTGGCGGATCATATTGGCTTTTTGCCCTTGATTATGATTGCGCCTGATGATACCTTGCTCATCACAGAAGGGAGCGAAAATCGCCGCCAATTTTTAGATGTTTTATTGGTGCAATTAGATCCTACCTATTTGCAACAGCTCATGACCTATAATAAGGTATTGCAGCAGCGCAATGCTTATCTAAAAAGTTTTAAACATCCCTTGGAAATGGATGGCGCATTGTTGGAGACCTACAACCAACAATTACTAGCTCCTGCCCAATACATTCATGAACAGCGCCAGCAAATTGTCAGGCGCTTGACGCCTGTTTTTCAGCAATATTATAAGATCATTTCGGGCGATCGAGAGCAGGTCAGCTTGTTTTACCAATCTCAATTAACTACACAAACACTTGTCAATTTATTAGCGGAAAGCCAAGAGAAAGATACTTGGTTGCAACGGACGACTAAAGGCATCCACAAGGATGATCTTAAATTGCTCATCAATGAGTATGCTGTTAAGAAGTTTGCTTCTCAAGGCCAACTTAAATCCTACTTATTGGCGCTGAAATTAGCGCAGTATGAGTTATTGCGCCAAGAAGTAGCTTTGCCTCCTGTATTATTGCTGGATGATATTTTTGATAAACTAGACAGCAAGCGGGTAGAGCAGTTATTAACATTGCTGTTAGAACGTGATTTTGGTCAAGTCTTTCTTACAGATACGCATGAGAGTCGAATTGCTAGAATTGTACAAGGTTTACAGGCCGATTTTAAGCAATTTGTGGTGGAAGATGGGACGGTGTGTGAATAAGGGTAGTGAATAATATTCTCGTAAATTATTCTATGAAAAAGGCTACTTGCACTTTTTTAGTTTGGTCTATTGATAATAACAAATTTTAGGCAATTACATTGTTGATTGTTCGGGTTTTAAGTTGTTCTGCATTCTCCTTTGAGAATAGTATAAAGGATGTAACATGGAAGATTTTATAGGGATGATTGTTATCCACAACAAAAAAATTAAAAAACTGTCCAATTTCAGAAAGCTCATTCGTCAAGTGGGTGATTATTTATTTTTCAAAGAGTAAAAACAAAAGAAAATGAAAGATTTTATGCTATTGTTTCACAGTGAGCCGAACATGGAACATCAACCTAGTCCTGAAGAAATTCAAGCTGAAATTAAAAAATGGCAAGATTGGATAGGTGGAATTGCTGCGCAAGGCAAGTTTAAATCTACAGAGGCATTAGGGTATGAAGGTAAAACCTTACATTCAGATGGAAATATTACAGATGGCCCTTATGTAGAACTAAAGGAAATGATTGGGGGATACCTAATTTGCTCTACTGAAACGATTGAAGAAGCCTTAGAATTAGCAAAAGGATGTCCAATTTTAGCTGTTGGAGGTAAGGTTGAAGTGCGTGATGTAATGGTTTTTGACAATTAAAAACAATTAAAATGCCTGAATTAAATTACATAGCAATTATTGTAGCGGCCTTAGTGCCTAATGTTTTAGGAGCTATTTATTATGGCCCCTTATTGGGAAATCAATGGCGGAGTTCACTGAATTTGACTAGTGAAGATTTGAAGGGGAGAAATGAAGCCTTAATCTATGGTTCTGCTTTATTGCTTGCTTGTATTGTTTCTTTCTTTTTGAAATTCCTGATCGAATTAACGCATAAGGAAGTTGGACAAAATGGAGAATTGGTTTTTGGAAGCTTTCACACCTTTGGTCATGGGGCATTACATGGAGCTGTATTGGCTATTGGGTTAGTTATTCCAGTCCTAGTTTGCTTAGGATTATTCCAGAAGACTAAAGGTTCCAATATAATCATCAATTGCTTTTTCTGGTTATTGTGTTTTTCTGTCATGGGAGGAATACTTGATGCTTGGAGTTAATTAAATGAGCGATTCATTGGACATTTCGACAGTTTTTAAAGACGAGTACAGCAACTTAGTTGCTGTACTTTGTCATTATTATAACCTCAATGATATACAGTCAGCGGAAGACATTGTCTCTGACACATTTGTCAAAGCTATGAAAACGTGGTCCCACAAAGGTATTCCTGACTCCCCCAAAGCCTGGCTTAGAAAAACAGCTGTCAATATTCTAATTGATCAACAACGAAGAAAAAAAACATTCGAAGAAAAAGTAGCTCCTAATCTTACTTCTGAAAACTCTTCTATTAATCAGCTTGAAATAACCGATAAGATTATTGAAGACAGTCAATTAAGAATGATGTTTCATGTCTGTGATCCAACACTCAAAAACAAAGCACAACTTTGTCTTTCTCTCCGTATTCTTTGTGGGTTCAGTATTGAAGAAATTGCTAAAGCCTTATTATCCAATAAAGAATCCATTAACAAAAACCTTTATAGAGCGAAGAAAGCTATACGAGCAAAAGATGATTTTGAATCCAACCTTCCAAAAGCTACTTACCTTGCAAGGTTGGATACGGTACTTAGAGTGCTATACTTAATATTTAATGAAGGCTATCATAGCAGCGTCAACGAAGAAACCATTAGACATGAAATTTGTTGGGAAGCAATGCACCTTTGTAAATTTCTTGCGCAGCAATCCTTTTTTCCAAAATCTAAAATTCAGGCTTTGTTGGCTTTAATGTGTTTCCATGCTTCAAGACTTCATGCAAGAGCTTCTGAAAACAACATAAGTCAACTTTACCACGATCAAGACAAAACGAAATGGAACGCTTCGCTTATTCAAAAAGGAGAGCAGTATCTCAGTCAATCTGCTACTGGAAATATCGTATCTAAATACCATATTGAAGCGGCTATAGCTTATTGGCACACAACAGATAAGGAATCAAAATGGGATAATATTTTACAACTGTACAATCATTTATTGACTATTGAATATTCCCCTATCATCGCTATGAATCGAACGTATGCACTTGCGATGGCAAATTCGATTGAAGAGGCTATTGAGGAGGCTTTGAAGTTAGAACTAAAAGGAAATCATTTTTACTTTTGTTTATTAGCGGAACTTTTTCGATTGAACAGTGAAACTAAAAAAGAAATATTTTACCTTAATAAAGCGTTGGAGTTTGTTAGAAAACAAAATGAAAAAGCTTTAATATTATTAAAATTGAAAAAAGCCAAGCAATAACACAGGGCAATCGATTAATAGCTCTCCTTAGGAGTAAAAGTACCTATTATACCAAAGGGTAGAGGAGAAGATAGAGCAAAAGATAGAACACTGCTCACGACGGAATCCAACTCACGGGCTCTTTATTTAATAGTAATAAAGAAGTGGTTAGTTTTTGATGTATTTTAAACATGAGCAACGCTGTTCATTGAGGGAAATATAAGAATAGTTTTAAGAATTAAGTTTACTAAAAAATAGATATGCGTCTCTTTAAAAAGATTACCTTAATCTTCTTTATCCTACTATTGGTTTTTGTTGGTCATGTTTTAGTTTCAACTGGTTTTTTCAGAACTATTGAGCCGAAATTTGATGGAAGGATACTAAAAAAAATTGCTATAAAAGGAGCAGAAGATATTATGATTAGTGTGCAAGATAGTTTTGCTTTAATCTCCTCAACAGATCGATCTAAAACTCCTCCAGAAAGAGAAGAAGATGGAGGCCTTTTCTTGATTGATTTAAGAACAAAGGATTATGTACCGATTCCTTTGACGGCTTCTTTTAATCAACCTTTTGCACCACATGGGATTTCTTTTTTCAAAAAAGACAGCACGTATCAAGTTATGGCCATCAATCACAGGGAAGAAGGTCATTCTATAGAGGTGTTTGAATTGCAGGAGAAACGTTTAAAGCACCTAAAGACCTTAAAACATGCTTCTATGATTCAGCCAAATGACTTGGTCATGTTGGATGAAAATCGTTTTTATTTTACGAACGATCATGGATATACAGCAGGGGTGGGAAAATTAGCAGAAGAATATGCAGGCTTAGCTGTTTCAAATGTCATCTATTTTGATGGGCAGGATTATAGAGAAGTAGCTAAAGGAATTGCTTATGCCAATGGCATTAACTTGGATGTAAAGCGAAACTTACTTTATGTTGCTTCTCCACGGCATTTTTTAATCAAAGTATATGCTAAAGAAGAAGATGGTTCGCTTACTTTCATTGAGAATATACCCTGTGGTACAGGAGTAGATAATATTGAATTTGATAAGGAAGGAAATCTTTGGATTGGCGCTCATCCTAATCTTCTGAGATTTAATGCTTATGCAGAAGGTAAAGAAGCAACGGCGCCCTCTGAAATTATTAAAATTGCTTATCGAAACAAAGGCGATTATACCGTTGAAAAGGTTTATGTTGGAGATGGTTCTGCGATGTCTGGCTCTACTGTAGCAGCAATTTTTGGTGACTTGATTTTTGTAGGGAATGTAATGGATGAAGCGTTCTTAATTCTAAAAAGAGCTAATTCTGAGGTGTCAGAATAATTGTAAAATGGAGCAAGTGGAGTTTTTAGAGGAAGGGTGTTGAAACGTCTACTTAAAATCTTAATAAAGATATATTACAGTGTGCTTAGTACACAATAAAAACTTTCTCAAAAGTTATAGAAAAATCAAAATGAATGAACCCAAANNTTTGATAGAATATATTAAGCGCTATGTAAAAATTTCGGAAACTGAAATAGACCTATTCAAATCCTATCTAAAACCAAGGACTTTAAAGAAAAAAGAGTTTTTACTCAAAGAAGGTCAATTTTGTAAATCAAGATATTTTATAACCAAAGGTTGCATAAGGTTGTACTACATTGACAATAAAGGAAATGAACAAATTGTACATTTTGGAATCGATAATTGGTGGATTACAGATTACGAGAGCCTCATTAATAAAACACCGTCAAAACTATACATTCAAGCAACGGAAAACACAGAATTACTTGAATTTCCACAAGAAAAATTTGATGAGCTTTGTGGACAAGTACCACAAACAGAACGCTTGTTTCGGAAAATAATGGAAAAAACTTATATCGCTTCTCAAAGAAGAATTGAATATATGTTTAGCCTGTCAGGAGAAGAGTTGTTTAATTATTTTATCACTACAAATCCCAAATTTGTCCAAAGAGTTCCTCAATATATGATTGCATCCTATTTAGGTTTATCGCCTGAATTTGTTAGTAAGGTAAAATCAAAAAAATAATTTGATTTCTTAATTTTGATTAAGATTTATCTTTCAATGATTCTTTATCTTTGCATCAAATCAATTTAAAATGAAAAAAATAGGATTAATCTGCATTATTGGTCTAACAATATTTAGTTGCTCGGAAAAGCAAAAAAATGATAATAAAGAGACTACTAAAACAGAAGATTTGACAAAAAGACAAATTATGAGAAAAGAAATAGATGAAAACTTACCAACAATAGGAATATTGATATTTGAAGGGGTAATCATGAATGAAGTAGTAGCACCTTTAGATGTATTTTCTAATCCAAGTGTTGATGAAAAAAAACTTTTTAATGTAATCACAATTGCAACTAATAAGGAAACATACAATAGTGCCCACGGCTTAAAAATTAACCCAGATTATATTATTGGCAATGTACCTGACTTAACAGTTTTAGTTGTGCCAAGTTCGTATAATCCAACGAACCAAACATCTGATAAAAAATTAGTTGACTTTATAAAAGAGCAAAATAAAACAACTGAATACATTGCAAGTCATTGTGCTGGAGCATTTTTAATTGGAGAATCAGGAATCGCTGCTAATAAAGAAATAGTAACATACGTAACAGGTGGGGAAGGTTTAAAAAAAGATTATCCAAACCTAAAAGTAGCTGACGATAATAAAGTTGCCGTTGTCCAAGATGGAAAATTTATCTCATCAAACGGAAGTTTAGTAACTTATGTCGCTTCGTTTGATTTATTAGAGAAATTGACAAACAAAGAACATAGAAAATTTGTTGAGACTTCAATCCTTTTTGACAAAATAAGGGCGCTGTAAATATACATAAATAAAGACTCTAAATCCTTGAAAATTAATGAAGTACTTAATAACTATTATACTGGCTATAACAGCACTATCATTGCTCGCACAGAACCCCAGCAAAGCTCAATTTGATAGTCTATTGATACGAGGGAAAATTGCGTTTAATATGCCTGAGAACTGTGAAGAAGTAGCGGTCAAATTCATGCATAAGATTCCACACAATTATGCGGTGGGACCAAAAGACGCCAGTTTCCAGATTCGATATTGGATACAACCGCTAGATGCCTTGTTGGCAGATTATAATAAAAAATCAAAGAAGCAAAAGAAAGAGAGCATGCATCCAGATGCGTTATGTAAAGGTATGATGCTGTTGGCAACATTAAATGCTTCTGGAAATAAATCTAGAGATTACCATGTATCGCCGTATCCAGCAGTAACAAAAAAAGTATACAATGCTGATTGGGATGCTGTGGCCTTCTTTGAATCTGGTTGGCCCAAAGAAGGATATAAGTATTGTTATCTAATTTCTGTGCATAAAGATGGCGTGGCAAATATTTATATTTATGTACTGGCCAATAATAAAGAAGACTTTGTGGACATTAGTGGATTAATGGCAGAATCTATAAAATTCCAATAAAGACGTTTTATAACAAGGAGTAAAGATGCCTTATGTTAATAAGGCAAGATTTTAAAAATTACAAGAATGACGTTTAGAAAAGCTCAAAAGAGTGATGCTCAAGATTTAACAGAGCTGACGATTCGTTCTAAGGCTTATTGGGGGTATACACAAGAGCAAATGACACAATGGAAAGATGATTTAACCATTTCTCCAGAATACATAGAGCAGCAAGAAGTTTATACCTTAACAGTAGAGAAGGTGTTAATTGGGTACTATTCTTTTAGTAGCCTTAACGATCAAAAAGTTAAGTTGGATAATATTTTCATAGAACCGAATTATATTCGACAGGGATATGGAAAAATTCTAATGAACGCTTTTTTTGATCAAGTAAGAGGCCGTGGATTTAAAACGATTCGATTGGACTCTGAACCTAATGCTGAAAACTTTTATAAAGAATTAGGTTTTAAAGTAGTTGGACGATTAGAGAGCTCTCTAAAAGATCGTTTTTTACCGATTATGGAATTACAGATAGAAGCATTGATTGGATGATTTTTTTATACACTTTATTGGAGTAACCCTAGTTCTTAGAGTTTGTTTAAAATT
>JBOEFW010000027.1:45378-51636 GCA_050633105.1 Aureispira sp.
AAAAATTTAAACTTGCTCTTAGAACTATACAACTAAAATGGAAACAAATTGAAAATAGTAAACATTCATCAACGCGTCTTAAAGCACCCTAAAAGTAAGGTAGTTGACTTATTAAAAACCTTATCAACAGAAAACGATAAGATTTGGCCAAAAGAGCAATGGCCAGCCATGAAATTTAAAGAAGGCATTCAGGTTGGAGCGAAGGGGGGACATGGTCCCATACGGTACACGGTAGAATTATACAATCCGAATGAAATCATTCAATTTAGATTCTCTAAACCAATTGGATTTAATGGAATTCATAAATTCGAGGTAAAAGAATTGGATGAAAAAACGACAGAAGTAACGCATACCATTGATATGACTACCCAAGGAAAAGGATTACTAATTTGGGCTTTTGCCGTACGTTCCTTGCATAATGCCCTAGTGGAAGATGGACTGGATAAACTAGAGAACAATTTATCCAATAGTAACCAATCAACAGAATGGACTTTTTGGACGAAGTTCCTTAGAAAACAAATGGCAAAAAGAAGTAACAAAGGGTAGTATCCCTTGTATAGTAATTCATAAACAGAAGACTACCTTCAATCAGACTAAAATAACATGAACTTTAATTTTTCAAAGACCTATCGAACTAAAGTAATAGAAGGCGTATCTATACCTGGTCTTATTAGAAATGGCACCCACTTTTTTGTGGACTTAGATGTTTACGAAGATGGGCGGGTAGAGTGTTGGAACTTTGAGGATTTTGATCACTTTAAAAACGATGTCCAAAGAGGTTGGGTTGCGGTTAATATTCCTGATGGGCAGGAGATTTCTATACATAGCCTTGGTGGATGGACCATTAATAATGGTTCTTGGGAGTACAACAAAGATACCTTTATAGACTATGTTTGGTCAATAGTAGAACACTTAAACCCTAATCTCAGTAACCTTTACACCTACATCGAAAAGAAAGTTAATGGTATAAGAATTGGAGAAAGCGGAAAAGGTAGTCTTTACAAGGAAGAAAAACGTGTTCCAAATGATCCCTTTCCTAAAAAAATAAAAGGGAAAGGAATCAATCTTTTTTTGAAGGACGATAAAAACGACTATCATTTAGTAAGAGTGGATCTCTATAATCCCAACTCCATTTTCATTAACCGATTAGAACAACCATTGGAGTTGTCTTTAATCCAATTGGAACAAATGATTTTGGAAAAGAAAGTGGTAACCGAACTGCCTGTTGGAGCACAAGTAAGCGTCCTAGGGTTAGGGCGTTTTAGCATTCAAGAGGAACAATATGTGGTAACCATTTCAGAAAAATTGTTGGAGATAAAGGACACCCTTCGAGTATTAAATGGAGAACCCTCAACGATTGATTTATGTAGAGCGCTGTATAAGCAATATGTTGGCAACCCAACGGAAAACCTGAAGGAGCAATTGAAAGAAGCTTATGAGTGTATCCCTGAACATGAAAGAAGGTATGTAGGAGATATGGATGTAAAAGATACCGCCGTCCGAATGATTATCTATGGAGAACAGGAAATAGAAAATTGGTCGCATTATCAAGTTGCCCAACAAATGGGAGAAAAACTACCCACTATTAATATTCCAGATCCTAAAAAAGAATAAAAACTCGGAATAGCTTTGTAGTTAGTTAAAAGCCTTTTGGAGTAGTTTATTTAAACTGATCAATCTGCATCATGGCATCTTCTACTTCATGCACCAATTCATTAAAACGCGGTAAGCGTTTGGTTGCACGGTTGCGTTGGAGTGAAAGATCCACGTCTATTTTTTTGACAAATCTAGAGGGGGCATGTTTCATAATGTAAATCTCATCGCCTAGATAAACGGCCTCTTGTATATCATGAGTTACAAAAAGAATGGTGGGGCTGAATTTTTTCCAAATATCAATGAGCAAATCTTGCATTTGTAGACGGGTCTTAACATCTAAGGCGCCAAAAGGCTCATCCATGAGTAGGATTTCTGGATTAGACATTAGACTTCTTGCGATGGCTACCCGTTGTAATTGACCACCAGAGAGGCTGGGGTATTGCGCATATTTGGCATGATGTCCTTCTAAGCCTACCAATTGAATCATTTCCATGGCTTTTTCGTCGCGTTCTTTCTTAGAGACGCCCTGAAAACGCAATCCCAGACTTACATTATCCAATACTGTCATCCAAGGCAATGAGGAATATTGTTGAAAGACCATGCTGACTCGATTTTCGGCTCCTACGGGTTTATCTTTAACCAACACGGTACCAGAGGTCGGTTGTTGGAGCCCTGCTATATACCGCAAGATGGTTGATTTGCCACAGCCAGACATCCCTAGTATACAGGCAAATTGTCCTTGCATGGGTTTGTCTTCTATTAGCAAATCTAGATCTTTGATGATGTTTACTTTACCATTGTCATAAGATTGAGAGATACCGCGAAGTTCTATAATATTGGCGTTGGTATGGTTGTCCTGAAAATCTAAGGCCATGCTATTTGTTTTTTGGTGGGAGAAATAGGGGGGTCGTAGAGTGTATTATTGCACCTCTATTGTTCCTTATTTTTTAACTTTATTGACATGTTTGTGAGGGAATAGTTGCTTATCCAACAACTTAAACAACCAATCTTGAATAATACCAATTAAGACAATAATAATTAAGATGGCAAAGGCTTTGTCGATGCGACTTTGACGTTTGGCCGTCCAGATAAGTTCGCCAATTCCTCCTCCTTTGTTGAGCATTTCTACAATGGTGATATAAGTCCAAGAAATAGCCGTAAGGACTCTAATATCATCAATGATTTTAGAAAAAACATAGGGCATATAAACAGTTCTGACGGTTTGCCAAGAAGTTGCTCCTAGTGTAAATACGGTATTGAGATAGACTTGCCGCACTTCATCAATTCGTTGAATAATAACAGGAATTAAATACACCACAATACCAAAGGCTAGGAAACTAACCTTCATAGGGCTCCCCAAACCCAACCACATAATAAAAATTCCTGTTACCGCTGTTAATGGAATGAAACGATAAGAATTAATAATTTGACTAAACAATCCTCTAAATAAGGGAATTAAACCCAATAAAAAACCAAGAGGAATGGAGATAAGAACAGCTAAGAGGTACCCCAATAGATTGAGTTGGATAGAGTACATGGTATTGCTTGCCAGTTCATCATTGTTGTATAAATCAGGAAAAGCCTGAATCACCTGAACAGGGGAAGGGAGTAATGGATATACTTTATTTTTGAGAAGGCCATAAGTTTGTAACTTCTCTTGACTCATTTGCTCTAAGTCGTCATATTGGGCGATTAAGAGGGAGTCGCTCTCATAATACATTCTATTGGCTCTAGGCAGTGTTTGAATGTCAATGGTGTCATCTTGTGTGATCACCGATTGTGCTAAAAATTCAGCGGCTGCGAACCAAACCAACAATAATAAAACAACCCCTAATAAAGAAAGGATGAATCGATCTTTGGTATCTAAGGTGCCTCTTAACGTAAATAATTTTTTTGTGTTCATGTCGTAGGAGCAAATGAAGGGTATAGGAAAAGAAAAAGCTGTCAGACTTATTCAAAGTCTGACAGCTTTAAGGTCATCAAATTAATCAGCTACTAACTCAAAATCAGTTCTTCTGTTCTTCGATTTACAATCCGCACTTTGGTTGCCTTCACATCCTGCTAAAGGTTTGTTAGGACCATTACCAATGATAATAAAACGATTGCGAGGCATGTCATATTCCTCAATGAGGTAATCGGCCACCGATTGCGCTCTTTTTTTAGAGAGGGCAATATTAGACGATTTAGACCCTACATTGTCGGTATTGCCTTCAATACGAATACGGGCATTCGCAAAAGCTTTGGCAATGGGGGTAAATTGAATATCTATTAATTGCTTGGCATTGTCGCCTAGCTTAAATTCCCCTGTTCGGAAGCTGATACTAACTTTTTTAGTAGAGATGGCTTCTTTGGTTTTAACAGCTTCATCTACAGCTGTAAATTCCTTTTTCTTCTCTGCTTTGTGTTCATTACCTGCTAGAGCTGTATTGGATACTAAATCTTTGGTAGAAAGCAAACGCCAGCTTTTCGCTTTACCTGTATTGTAACCCAACTCGTCGTATTTGACTTTCATTTTATTGTACAACTCTTCTCCTGTTACTCCTTTGTACGCTGGGTTGAGGCCAAAGAAATCTTTGTTATCTTCATGAGTGGCTAAACGAACGTTATTGATCGCATCCAAACAGAAACCTTCTGGTTGAGATAATCCTTTGGCTAAGATTTTAGCTGCTTTTTGTTTGTTGGCATCAGATGCATTGAGTTCAGCCGCTCCTTTCATCCAACCCTCATAAAGTTCTTTGAGTTGTTGTTTGTGCTTTTCTACGAAATCTTTTTTAGCAACAAAAACATCAGCAATGATGTGTGTGGCATTTTTAGTGCTTTCTAATACTTTAGCACCCGCTACTTTTTGTACACAATCCGCATCATCTGGACTCCAAACAACCGCCGCATCTACGGTTTTAGATTTGAAGGCATCCGCTGCATCGATGGCACTAGGGACTTCTACAATTTCGACATCGCTAGTGGACAAATCGCCTGCTTCGAGCAACCAAATTAAGAAGGAATGAGAAGGTGTCATAGGGGCTACCGCAATCTTTTTGCCTTTAAGGTCACTTACTTTATTGATACCTCGACGGGCTACAATGGCATCACCACCTCTACTCCAATCGGCCTGAAAAACAACTTGCGGTTGGTATTGTGCCAATCCTTCTACTTCTGTAGGGAAGGCATCTATAGTCGCCCACATCAGATCAATAGAACCATTCTTGAAGGCATCTCTAGAGGCATCAAAGTCATCAATAACTTTGAACTCGACTTTGAATCCATAATCTTTAAAAAATCGAGACTTGGTATTGGCTTCAAATCCTTCGTTAAAGTATTCTCCACCAGCATAACCACCCCAGGTTACTACCCCTATGTTGATGACATCTTTGTATCCGTCTTTGGAGGGGGCAGATATTCCTGCTTCTTCTCCTCCATTGTCTCCGTTATCGCCACCTAAGAAAGGGGTGATGGCAAAATAAGCACCTACAGCTACGGCTACTCCAATTAATATTTTGGCAAAGGGGGTTAATTTTGTGTCTGACATAATTGTTTGAATTATTTGTTTTAATGGTTCAATGGATGGAAGTTACCACAAAGTAGAGGTTATGGAAAAACTCCTGTTTGGTGTTCTATTCGTGCGGATCCTTCCTTTATTTAAGGTATTTTTTCATTTTAGCAACATCATCCGTAAATTGCGAACGCAAGAAACTGAAAGAAGCTACAAAGTTGTTTCGTTCTTTATCGATCTTAACTTTGTCAATTTTGACTTCTCGTTGGAGCTCTTCTATACGAGTTTGGTTCTTGATGATTTTCTCTTTAAGTCGCTTTATCTGATCTTCGTAATTGTCTATCTGTTGTTTTAGCTTGGTGGTCTCTGTTTCTTTTTGGTCTACTTGTTTGCGTTTTCTTTTATCAACGTCTTTTTGGAAGTTGTCATCTTGTTGATCTAAGACTTGTAGATAAAAGTCCACACTTTCTAGCAATTGTTGCAAGGTAACTCCCATGGTAGAA
Organism: Aureispira sp.; assembly: GCA_050633105.1. Classification (GTDB taxonomy): domain Bacteria; phylum Bacteroidota; class Bacteroidia; order Chitinophagales; family Saprospiraceae; genus Aureispira. Next base: position 50,968 of record JBOEFW010000027.1, read on the forward strand.
GCGGTTGCAAAAGCAGAGCGGTACTTTGTAGCCTCATCCATAGGCATTTTATCGAGCGCTTTGAGTGATTGTTTGTACTCAAAGTAATCAAACCCGTCTAGATTGCTTTCGCCTACTTTTTGGAGCAGTTCTTCTACTATTTTATTATCAACTGCACCATGTTCATCAAGAATCTCTCCTTCTAGCGCTGCTGCTAGTCGTTCATCAAAGTCGTCCATAATATCAAACTCTTGGATGATCTCTTGAACTGTGTTGTCAGCATTCTCATCTGTAGCGAACTCGTCAGCTGAAGATTGTTCCTCGTTTTCTGTGTCAGAACTTTCCGTAGAAACAACAAATAAAGACTTTAAATTTTTGAATAACATTTCCTGATTATTGGCCGTTTGTTCTTGTTTAGAAGTAATAAATAGTGATTTGATTTTTTTGAAAAAATTAGCCATAAATATTACCTAAAGCGTTTGAAAGAGGTAAGATAATCAAAATTGACAACGAATAAATATTTTGAGAAGTTCCTTTCTAGAATATTCAGTAAATAGAATTTTTACTTTGAGATGATTTTTGGACCTTAGAATTAGTGAATAGGAGGGGCGGAGAACCCAATTTGAATGCTAGCAAGAAAGAGAAAATATAAAAAAGCATCATTCTCTTAAGAAAATGATGCTTGATGGA
>JBOEFW010000028.1:0-43070 GCA_050633105.1 Aureispira sp.
AAGAAATAAGGTACTTGAATGTCTTCTCCTTTTTTCACCGCTTCTTGCAAGACTTTTAAGCCTAACTTGATGTCTTTGGTGACAGACGATTCAAAGGCACGAAGTGCTTTGTCTTGTTCACTGGCTTTTTTAATAATGGATTTATCAGCAGGTTGTTGATCAAGAGCCTCCTGTGCTTTGGCATAAGCCTCCCAATCAAAGAGTTTAGCAATCTTACTTTTTCTCATATATAACGTATTCTTAAAAATATTATAAACAGTAACTCAAAAAGAGTATTTTTTTATTGCATTAATACGCTAATATAAACTTTTTGGAGTAAAAAAGCAAGTGTTTTTGAAAAGTAAAAAGAAGTACTAAGAAGAGAAAAAAATCTTCTTACAGTTAGTTCTAACACAAAAACAACCGAATTCTATTGTTTTAAAATAGTTTTCATTTTCTCTTTATAAATGGAGGTATAAGGGATGTCATTGTGTAAACAATCCTCAATCAACCACAAATTAACACTAGGAACGTCTTTCTTTAAGCGTTCAGCATTGCTGTGTGGAATCAGTTCATCTCTAGTCCCATGAAAAATAGTAACAGGACAAGTTACTTGCTGGAGGTAATTAATGGTCTTGAAAGGATACTTGAGGAGCATCTTAGGCAAAAAAGGCACTTTGGATTTGACCAAACTTGTCATACTATAATACGGCGCTTTTAGTACCAACTGTTGGGGGTTGTTCTCTGCGGCCAATTTAGTAGCAGTGGCGGTCCCTATCGAAAAGCCTTGTATGATAATCTGTTCCTCTGCATATTGTTCTTTCGCCCATTCATACACCGCTTTTACATCATCAAAGAACTGCTGTTCGCTGTGAATATGTCCTGGACTCTTGCCAAATCCACGATAATCAAACATTAATAGATCATAGCCTTGCTCTAAATAAAAGCCTCCTAAGCCTCCCCAATCCTGTAACGATCCTGCATTTCCATGCACATAAAAAACCAACCCCTTGGGAGACTCTGCTTTAAAATGCAAGGCATGGAGGGCTACATCAGGTGCTACCTCCAAATACCTTTCTTCAAAGTTGGTATCAAAAGAAAAGACAAAATCTTTGGCAAGTACTGTAGGGTGAAACAACAAACGTTCTTGCCACCAATAGGTGAGCAGGCAAATCAATACATACCCTAAAAACACCGCCAACAAAATACGCTCTGCCAGAATACCCATGCAATTATTCCATTATAACTTGTTCTTAAAAAAGCTTCTATTTCTTCAATAAAGATTGAAGATACGCGGTCACAACCTCTAGCCCTACTTCAAAATCACGATGGTTATTCACAATAATATCCGCCTCTTTCTGAAAAGGCTGGATATACCGTTCATAGCTGGGTAATACATGGTTTTGATATCGATATAAAACATCCTCTAAAGGATAATTCCGCTCTAAACGATCTCGTTTAATTCTGCGAGTGAAAGCCGTTGTTTCTTGTGCATGTAGAAATAACTTAAGATTAAGCAGGTTGCGAATTTCTTCGTAATAATAAATAAACAAGCCCTCAATTAATACAATAGGACGAGGCTCAAAAGTCAGCATTTTAGGCGTAGCAGCACTGTTATTAAACGTGTACTCCTCTCGCTCTACAGTTTTCCCTTCTAATAATTGTACGATGTCTTGATGAAAAGCAGCGCGATTAATAGAAACTGGTAAATCAAAATTATGAATACCTTGAGCATCCTGAATTTGCTCGTCTTTGGGTTTATAATAATTATCTTGAGAGATAACACATAAATCGCTCTCTGAAAAGGCTTCTTGTAGGCGATTGAGAAAAGTTGTTTTGCCTGAGCCGCTCAAGCCTGTTAAACCTACTAAGAATGGTGGTTGCATAAGTACTATTACTTTATAAAAATCCGTTTACATAGAACAACAATGCTTGCGCGTTGCCCTGCTGCAATTATAAATAATAGTTTGGCGTTTTTACAATTGTTTGTCCCTAATTCCATAATTTAAGCCGCCAAATGCAGCAATATTCACTACAACAGAGCCTATGCGCTCACAAAGCACCAATACACAATGACAAAGATTGATGGAAAACAATTAGCATTGGATATCCAAGCCGAGTTAAAAGAGCAAGTGGAAGAATGGGGAAAAGAGGGCAAACGCGCCCCTCATTTGGTGGCCGTTTTAGTGGGGGACAATCCTGCCAGCGCCAGTTATGTACGCAACAAAATGCGTTCCTGTGAACGAACAGGAATACAATCTACTCTTCTCAAAAAGGAGGCAACGATTAGCCAAGAAGAAATTCTGCAAGTGATTCAAACACTTAATCAAGATGCAGGTGTAGATGGTTTTATCGTACAACTACCACTCCCCGATCATATTGATGAACATGCTGTTACCTTAGCTATTGATCCCAGTAAAGACGTAGATGGGTTTCATCCTACTAATATTGGTTTAATGGCACAAGGCAAAGCACAATATGTTCCTGCAACACCTTTGGGAATGCTCACTATGCTAGAACGCTACAACATAGAAACCAGCGGTAAACACTGCGTGGTTTTGGGACGTTCCAATATTGTTGGTACGCCTATGAGCCTATTGCTTTCGCGAAAAGCACCTGTTGGCAACTGTACCGTTACCCTCACCCATAGTCGCACCAAGAACATCAAAGAAGAAGTGCTACGCGCAGATATTGTTATTGCCGCTATTGGTCGCGCTAACTATGTGACGGCTGACATGATTAAAGAAGGGGCGATCGTCCTTGATGTGGGAATCAATAGTGTTGAAGACGCCTCTCGTAAAAGAGGTTATCGTTTAGTTGGTGATGTTGATTATGAACAAGTCGCCCCTAAATCAAGCTACATCACGCCTGTTCCAGGTGGTGTTGGCCCAATGACCGTTACCGCACTACTAATGAATACGTTAAAAGCTTATAAACAAAATTACCTACCAACAACGATTTAGGTCCTCGTTTAACCATTTTTTGCAAAATAACCAAAAGACACTAACTATTAAAGTACGGTATTTATTTACCAAAAAGGAGGTATAGTCTTGACACAAAAGATACTGACTGCTTAAAACTTTACGTATCTTAGTGCTTATTGGCCGTTTTTTTGGTACTACTAATACTAGTGTAAGAGGATATAGATGTGAAGATTAGGTTAAAACAATCCTTTTTTATTTCTATTCTAACAACTATGGCATTATCTTATAGAGAGATAGGCTGCATGTAATGCCCTGTTTAGCCCAGTTTTTTTTGATTGGGTTCCCTATTCTAATATAAAATTATGACTGTGAATAATAGATCGACTTTTTTTTTACTCAGCTTCTTTTGTTTATGTAGTTGGGTGAGCCAAGCACAAGATGAGGACACAGACAAAGCAGACACTTCCATTATAGAAGAGGTAGTCGCGTCTCCTGTTGTTAAAGACCCCATCATGGTATTTGATATGGGCGTTTTTTCTACTCAAAAAGCTTTTAAATCGCGCAAAGTAAAACGCCACAGTATGTGGGAACGTATTGAGCACGATTGTGGCTTAGATTTAGAAGAAATTCCAATTGAATTAACCAATGCATTTCAAGGCATCACCCGCCATAATCAAAGTTCTATTTATGATTTAGTAAGAGGCAATGTAAAAATTTCGAATCAAATCATCAGTCCAACAGAACGGCAGTTTATGCACAGCCCTTTCTTAACACCAGGTTCTAGTTCTAAGATCTTTGGTTGTTTGAGTGGCATGTCTTACAGAGAGGAGAACTTCATTTTGAATAATGTAGACTATTTTGACCTAGTATTAGCTAATTTAGATTACTTGCAAGAAGAGCTACAGTACAGTTATCACAAAAATGGCCGCACCTATGATGGGCTAATTGTTAGAAACCGCGATAATCTACGCACAGCGATTGATGATCCTACTAAAGTTGGTTTTATCATCAGTATTGGAGGAGGGCATAGCCTAGGAAATTACTTGTACATAGAACAAAACCAAGTAGATACTGATGAGTATCAAAATATTGTTCTCAAAAATGTCAAGCGACTAAAAGGGGCTACGCCTCTAGAAGATGATGGCAACAATTATTTAGACATTCCTATTTTTTCGATCAACTTTGGTAACTATTTTGAAGATGGTGTATCGGGCAAAACAGCACGTTTCTCTCTCAATGAAGAAGAAGCATTCAAACGCCCAACAACCATTGACGATGACATTACTGAGCTTGGACAAAAGGTCGTCTTCACCATGTTGGACAAGAAAAAAGGACGTCGTATTTTGATCGATGTAGGTGGCATGAGTTTACGAGGTAGACAATGGTACTATAAGCATGTCAAAACACAACGCTACCGCAAGGATAGTATTCCAATTCTTGCAACAGGTGTTGGAATTAGCGGATTAAGCAATAGAGACAATGCTTATGGACGTGCTGACAAAAAAGAAGTCTTAAATCATGAATCCATCAACCTCTCCCGTCAAGATTTAATCGCCATTGTACAATCCCGTGGTTTGGTTGGCCTTTCTTTAGAACGAGATCGTTTAATGGGTAAAGAATTCCAACGTCGCTATGATGAATCTATTCCCAACTCTGCGGATCGTCGTAGAATTGCGGTAGAAGCCTTAGCAGGCAATATTTGCAAAGCCATTCACATGAGTAACAGTATTGATGCTTGGGATATGTTGTGCATTAGTTCTCAGTTTGATACCCATGCCCGTCACATTGATGTTTTTAATTCTTCGGATGATATGGTTATTCTCTATCGCGATTTATTAACCTTCTTTGAAAATCCTAGAGACATCAAAGGCTTATATTCTGTCAAAGAGATTAAGAACTTCATGTACAATTACTCCGCTAAGGAGGTTGTGGATAAAATTATGTACCAAAACGCTATGCGTTTTCTAAGCAAACACTTACAACAAACGAACTTACAAACTCCTTAATCAACGTTTTTAGGTTTGAAAATAAGCAGGCAGCTCCACCATTACGTTGGAGTTGCTTTTTTTATCCCTACCAAGCTCTACTTGACCATCTCATGAAATTGACCACGCTCTTCCCATTCCTTGGATTTCTCTTCCTCTACTCCTGTCAACAGGCCCCCTCCACCAACACCATTACAAATAGTCCAATTGATCTACATTCAAAAAATCGTTGGTTGGATCAAAATATCCCTGCTCCTTATAAAATTGAGTTTGATGTCCTAGGAGATTTAACCAACGATCAAATTGAAGAAAGAGTCCTTATTTATAATACAGGCCATTTCTTTGAGGTCATTGAAAACGATAGTTTCTTCCTTCAATAACTCACGATTCTAGAGCAGACAAGTGGTGTTTGGAAACCCATTTATTCTCATAAAGGAGCCAATGTCTTTTTAAGAGATACCTTTCTTTATGGAGATGAGCAAAGAGAAAATTACACCTATAACAGAACCGTTGGTTGTTCCATTAAAGATAACCTTCTAATTCTTGAAGATTCTTTTGATTATGGCACTCCTATTTTTAATAAAAAACGCTTTTACCAACTCACGCCCAAACAACAATTGGTTCTTAACAAAATGGAATACTATGAAGATTTTTGGGACAAAAAAGCCCAGTTCTTCTCTGACAATCCCGATCATGAATACGTTACAACCTTTATAAGGCTTGATTTCCAAGAAAAAACACTCTACAAAAAAGTCTTCTTTGGCGAAGATCGACAACATTTTAACATAGAAAGCATCTATAAGGGGTATAATAATCACTGGAAAGAAGCTTGCCTTCCTTTTATCGTATTATTGGGTGATCCCATCAATTTAAGCAAAGAGGACTTTGAAGTCCATGAGCACTGTGTTTTTAACGATCCACAGAAATACTATTTTGCGCCTCCCAAAGAAACCTCTCTTTATAAAGGGACATGGACAAACACTGATTTCCTTGATGAATTTGTTAAAAAAAGAGAATTTAAAAGTTTAGACGATCAATTTCCAATTCAATATTATGGACAAGTAACCCTCACGAAAGACTCTCTGTTCACAAAAGGCTGGGGAGATGAACCTCTAGAGTACAAGATTGTTTGGATCAACAACCAAGAATTTAGAACCACAGAGCCAGCGTATTATTTAAAAGCTCAATTGGATTCGTCTAACCACCAAATGACCCTTTGCTTAATAGAAAACAACCGTCTAATTTGGCAACATAACTACTCTAATACCCCAACCATTGATTTCAATTATAAGAATTATGCTCCCGCTCTTAAAAAATACTGTTTAATGGGCACCTACAAAGACATTCAGACAAAAGAGCAAATTGTCATTTCTAAAGATCGTATTGGTTCCGCAATCTATCGTCTTGAAGAGGATTACAATGGAATAAATACTAATGAGAATTTAATGTTTTTAAAAGATTCCTCCTTACCAGAAGATTTTTCCTCGAACTGTTGCTGGAATTTCAACAAGGATACGTTGGAGATTTATAGTATTTATAACATTCCTAATGAATGTTGCATGGAAATAAAAAAAGGAAAAAAAATTAGAACCTTAATATTAGAATCGAACCAAATTACTCCTACAATTCCTTCCAATTTATAACTAAAACTAAACCCTAGAGGCAAGGCTTGTCTCTCTGCTTTTTATTATTTTTGCCCCATTAATAGTAACTAGGATCAACAATATGAAAGCACAGAGCAGAGGGAGTTTTTTTACAATTTTTAGGGTGTGTTAGTTTCAGCATCACCACAGAAAGCATAATCGCTCAGAAGTAAAATAGTAGCTACTTATTACTCTTATTTATAAGCTAGAAAGCGTTTTTTGTTGATACTTATAGTTTTGCAAATTTTCTTTGAAGAAGATAAAAAGCCTCTAAGCCACTAAATAGTCAAGCGCTTCTTCTTTTGTTTCAAATGGGACAGCAGTATGTGTACTTGGCATGAACATGTTATAGCCTTTTAATAGTACTTTTTTCAATCCAGTTATACCTATAACAGCCGTTTTTTCAAATTTATCTTGATGCAAAACTCCCAATCTCTTTATTTCTGACATAAATTCTGGGCCAACTACAGTGTTGCTCACATTTGTTAGTGCCAAGATTTTATGGGGGTTTTGGGTAAACATATCATAAGCTTCCTTCACTAACCTCAACAATTCTTCTTGATCTTTCATCCCACTATAGTCTGTATAAAGGATCCTTTTTCCTTTATACTCTATCCATTCTATTCTCCTATTCTTCATTTATTTGTTCCTTTAATTAAAAATAACTCCCCAAGTTAAACATTATCTATCAAACATAGTTCTCAACGGTATTATTTAGTCTCCTGTAACAATCCTTGGTAGCATTAAATAGAGGTTATGTAAGTAAATTTTATTCCGCCTCTACTTTTACTGTAAACCAAACAAGTTTCTCTTCCAATTTATAACAAAAACTAAATACTAGAGGCAAGGCTTGTCTCTCTGCTTTTTATTATTTTTGCCCCATTAATAGTAACTAGGATCAACAATATGAAAGCACAGAACAGAAGAAGTTTTTTACAATTTTTAGGGCGCGCTAGTTTGAGTCTCACGACAGGAGGCATCTTATTAAGCAATGGCTCTTGCAATAGCCCCGAAGCAACAACTGTGGATGTCCCCACTACCACTTCAACCAATCGCCCATTCCCACTTCAATCCATTGCTCATTCTCTATCTGATGAATTGGATTTAGCGGAAGGATTGAGTTATGAAGTCCTCTTGCAATGGGATGATCTCATCTCAGAAAAGGAGCGATTTGGTTTCAACAACGACTATATTGCCTTTGTTCCTTTTGACAAAAAAAATCCAACAGACGGCATGTTATGGGTCAACCATGAATACTTGCATTCACTTTTTGTTAGTGGATTTGTAGGGAAGGATCTTCGCAAAAAAACAAAGGAACAAGTCAACAAAGAAATGTACGCTGTAGGAGGCTCCCTTGTTCGTATTCAGAAAAATAAGAAGGGACAATGGAAACCAGTGTTAGACGATGCTCGCAATCGCCGTTTAACAGCTAAAACAGAAATTTCGTTTGATTGGCCAGAGCCAATCATGGGCAAAACTTCTGCCATTGGGACCTTTGCCAACTGTTCGGGCGGTGTGACGCCTTGGGGAACCATTCTCACTTGTGAAGAAAACTATGACATGTTTTATGGAGAAACAGACCATAGTACGGATACACCTAAGCGAGTTTATAGCAGATATGATTATGGTTGGTACAATCATTATGATTATCCACCAGAGCACTATGGCTGGGTGGTAGAAGTGAACCCACAAACAGGAGCTGCCAAAAAGTTAGTAGCCTTAGGGCGTTGTGCCCATGAATGTGCCACTGTATATGAGACTAAAGATGGTCGTTTAGTAGTCTATTCAGGTGATGATAGCAACGATGAATGCCTGTATAAATTCATTAGTGACGAACCAGAGAACTTGCGCGATGGAAAACTCTATGTGGCTGATACTGAAAATGGCGCATGGATTTCCTTGGTCTATGAGGAACAACCAATTTTACAAGAAAAGTTTAAAAACCAAACTGAGGTACTTATCCGTTTGAGGGAAGCCGCTAAATTAGTGGGCGGTACGCCACTCAATCGTCCAGAAGACATTGAAATTGATCCACTCACAGGAGATGTTCTAATTGCCTTGACGAATAACAAACCTAAAGGCGATTATCTAGGTCAAATTCTAAAAATAGAAGAAGCAGATAACGAAAATAAAACATCCTTGTCCTTTAAGGCATCTACCTTCTTAGCAGGTGGAGAAGAAACAGGTTTTGCTTGTCCTGATAACATGGCTTTTGATACCGTTGGGAACCTTTGGTTTACTTCTGATATTTCAGGGAGTGCAATAGGCAAAGCACCTTATAAGGATTTTGGTAATAATGGTTTGTTTATGGTTCCTTCTTGGGGGGAGAATAAAGGAAAGGTTTTACAAATCGCTTCTGCTCCTGTTGATGCTGAATTAACAGGGCCATTCTTTGCTCCTGATGGCGAAACACTATTTTTGAGTGTACAACACCCTGGAGAACGAAGCAGGAGTTTGAATACGCTAACCAGCCACTGGCCAAATGGCGCGAATGAACTTCCTAGACCATCTGTAGTGTGTATTTCAGGAGAAGCCCTCCAAGATCTCATTAAAGGAGCCTCCTAACCGTTTGATAGAAAGCTAACTAGGATATATCTTTTAAAAAGTGTTTCTTTGTAGGTCAATTCGCAGTTGTTTTTAAGAATCTCCTTAAAAACAACTGCTTTTTTCTTGATTAATTTTAGAATAACACTATGCGGTATTGTCTTTTTTTATTCCTCCTTTTTGGACAATTAACGGTTGTCAACGCTCAATTAGACCAACCAGCGCCCACCATTCCCACACTCAAAGTAGGTTATAGCCTTGGTCTTTCTTATAATATGTACAGTTGGCATCGCCCTCCTAGTTCCTTGTCCTTACAAAAACCTTACAGCACAGGTCAAGTCCTCAATATCCTCCCTGGTTTTCATACAGGACTTTGGATAGGGAACGTCAAAAACTGGTTGTTAAGTGTAGAAACAGGAATCAATTTCCTTCCTTTTGCTCTTAGTTCACAACAATACAGTGGTTTGGGAATCCTTGAAGTCCCTACGCTAATCAGAGTTCAATTTCCCTTAACTCGCCAACAAAGCTTATGGACTTTTTTACACCTTGGAGCAGGCTTGCAGTGGCAATCCGTTGATCTATATGACCGCGCCTCTATTAACAGCCATCAAAGACAGTATTTTGTATGGGTAGGAGAAATAGGCTGGCAACTAGCTGCTGTTGCTCATCAACAACATCGCATTCGAGCACTAGAATTTTTTGTTCGGGTTGGAGCAGCGCCTGTTGGAGCCACTCACATAAGTATAGGCTTGTGTCTACGTTTTCGCAATGGTAAAAAATAACTTACACCTATACGTTTTTTCTTTTTTTTATGGGAAATATTTCAACAAAATTGTCACACAACTAAGATCTCCGCATTTTTGTTTATATATTGCACTTATACTTCAAATGCCACAAAACTTCCATAACAAGTTTATTTACAATTTTATACAAAAAAAATAAAAATCCTCATTTGATAGTCCCCACATTATTTTCTATAACTCGACACTATTTTAGGGGCAAAATTTTGTTTTGTTTTTTTTGAGAGTATTTTTGTGATTCTTTTTTTTAATACTTAAAATACTCCTCCAGAAAATAGTAGTCGTTTTCAATTTACCTGTTATGAAATCAATTATAAATTACAGTGTCGTCCTCTTCTTATTCTATTCCTTTATTGCCTGCAATCAAAGAACCAATAATGAGCTCACTCCTCCTTCTACGCAGGCGCGTTTAGTTAGTCCTACTACCGTTCCTAAGGAATCTTTTAAAGTTAAAGCAAAGTTTATCGATTTTGAAATGGGAGATATTACCCATTATCTTTTTGAAGACGAACAAGGTGAAATTTGGGACTTTACTACTTGCTCTGATGAAGAATTTATATTTGAACAAACCTTATCAAAAGAACAATACACTTCCTTCAATAAGGGCTGGACAAGTAATAGTATTTTACAAGGCCGTTGGTTTTTATTGGATTGTGGTACCCGCCTACAACCACTTTATCCTGATGGACCTGAAGATATCGCACAAATCATCAATGATGCGACCCTCCTTTATTAGAAATTTAGAAGGATAAATTAACCACTAACAGAGGCATTTTTTATAGCCAAAAATGCGTAGCTTTAAGCACTATCTTGATTAGAAAGTGCTTATCACTTAAGCTGCCCAAAACTTCAAGAGAGTTTTGGGCAGTTTGCTTTTCAAGATCTACGCTTAGAGCCCTTATTATTTTATGGTATTTATCTACTTTATTTTCTAACCTATTCTCTCCTATTTTTCTTTTGAATATAACAAGAGAGAATGCTCCAATCAAATCATTACTAATGAAGAGAACCATCACTTTATTATTGGTATTATTATTACAATGGCCAATCCATCTTTGGGCTGTTGAGGGCATGTGGATTCCAGCTCTAATTGACCTATTTCATTCTGACATGAAAACTTATGGTCTAAAGCTAAGCCCTGAAGAGATTTACTCCACCAATAAATCCAGCTTAAAAGATGCGATCGTTCAATTTAACGGTGGTTGTACAGCTGAATTAGTTTCTGATAAAGGTTTGTTGTTTACCAACCACCATTGTGGTTTTAGTTCTATACAACGCCATTCTTCTGTAGAAAAAGATTACCTCAAAAATGGTTTTTGGGCCATGAATCAAGAACAAGAATTAGCTTGCCCTTGGTTACATGTCACCTTTGTCAAAGAAATCAAAGATGTAACCAATGATGTTTTAGCAGGTATAACAGATGGCATGAGTGCGCAAGAGCGCAACAAAAAGATGATGTTTAACATCAGTAAATTAGAACAAGCCAGCAAAACAAAACCTTCTATCAAAGCTAAAATCAAACCCTTCCACCAAGGCAACAAGTACTATATGTTGGTGACAGAGGATTACAACGATATTCGCTTAGTAGGAGCCCCTCCTTCTGCTATTGGAAAATATGGTGGCGATACAGACAACTGGGTATGGCCACGCCATACAGGAGATTTTGCTGTTTTTAGAATTTATGCAGATGGCGACAATGCTTCTGCTAAACACGATGCGGCCAATGTTCCTTTTAAACCTGATCACTTCTTACCTGTTAGTCTAAAACCTAAAAAAGAAGGAGATTTCACCATGGTTTATGGTTTTCCTGGACGTACCGATCAACATACAAGTTCTACCAAGTTGACATTTTATATGGATCAAGAGCGTCCTGCTCGTATCAACATGCGCCAAACAACATTGGACTTGATGAAACCAGCCATGAACAACAGCGACAAAATTCGTATTCAATATGCTTCTAAACAAGCACGCATTGCCAACGCATGGAAAAAATGGATTGGTCAAATCTTAGGTTTACGCGAATTAAATGCGTTGAACAAGAAATTAGCTTGGGAAAAAGAATACTTCCAAAAAACAGCCGAAAAGGCAGACTGGGCTGTTTATAAATCTGCATTAGAACAACTCAAACAGCTACAGGCCGATAATGAACAATATGAGTTTGCTCGCTCCCTTTTTATTGAATACTTCTATGTAGGGCCAGAATTCTTGCGTTTTGTACACGACTACAAAGACTTGGTTCAAGATTACGCTGAATTAGAAAAAGAAGGAAAACTAGAGGATGAAATCAAACGCCTTAGCAATAAAATTGACGGTTATTATAAAAATTACAACAAAGACCTAGATCAACAAATTTTCAACCGCCTTACCCCTATGTATATTGACTATGTGGATCCTAGTCTTTTGCCTAAAGGATTTAAGGAAAACTGGAAAAAAACAGGGGATAAAATCTTTAGCAAGTCGATCTTCTTAGACCCTGCAAAGCTCAAAAGCACTTTAAAAAACTACAGTGAGCGTACAGGCAAGAAACTAGCAAAAGATCCTGCCTTTACAATGGCGACTAGCCTTTACAACAATTTCAGTGAGCAAGTTATTCCTGCTTATCGCAAATATGCAGCAGAAGAACAAGGGCTCTTAAGCAAATATGTGGAAGGGTTGCTCACCATGTTTCCCAAACGCAATACATGGGCAGACGCCAACTCAACCATGCGTATTGCTTATGGAAAAGTAGAAGGCTCTGCTCCTGTAGATGGTATTGCTTATCGCCACTATACCACCATCAAAGGAATCATGCAAAAGTATGACCCAGAGAATCCAGATTTTCAATTGACAGATCGTTTCTTACAGTTATACAAAGAAGGTGATTGGGGACAATATGAGCAAGATGGAGAATTATGGGTTTGCTTTACCGCTTCTAATCATACCACAGGAGGAAACTCTGGTAGTCCTGTCATTGATGCTGAAGGCAACTTAATGGGCATTAATTTCGATCGTAGCTGGGAAAGCACTATGAGTGACTTTATGTTTGATGAGTCGCGTTGTCGGAACATTGTTGTAGATGCGCGCTATGTGTTGTGGGTGATTGATAAATATGGTAAGGCAGGTCATTTGATCAAAGAAATGACCTTGGTCAAATAATTAGATATAACCACTTAACCAAGACAAAAGCACACTCTGTATAGGAGTGTGCTTTTGTTTTTAGAGACTCCATCAAAATACATTTGCAAATATTTCATTTGTTATAAAACAATATTTTATAAATCTTTCCTACAGAAATTGTTTATTCTTTTCTTTATTTTTTTGTCAAATTTTTCCTAAAACGCAGCTAATTACGGTCTTAGTTGTATCTTAGCTAGCCATGCAAAAAATTAACATCAAAATAATAGATGTTTTATTCTTTAATTGAACTCTTTAACAGGGCTCTTATCCCCCTTCAATATTTTCCTATCTCAACAAGAGCAATTATTCACCACTAATTTTATTCCTATGAAGTTATTATGTACCCTTTTTTTAATAATCCTTAGTTCTTCCGCTATTTGGGCACAGAATGTAGATTACAATGCACGCATCACAAGATTTTTTGGTAGTGATTGCGGAGAAATTTTTGATGAAGAATGGACTTGGTATGGCTTTCTAAGTGACAATGTAAATACCGCAGAAACTTCTTCTGGTTGCATCCAATGTGATAGAAATTCCAATTGTACCCGTACAGGCACTTATGCCAGTCGTTCCAGAACAAATATTGCAGCCACTCAAATACGAGCACGAATAGATGCTTGGGAAGACGATAGAGGTTCAAGATGTGCTCATGATGGAGGCGATGATTGTAGAACTAGAACTACTTGTACCTACAATTTCCTTAATCCATTAGAATATCAATATACAAGCATTAATTCTCCTACTTGTGGTAATAATGATTTCAATATGAATACATTTTACCAATACCGTTATGCTACCGTTTCTTTAGACAATGCAACAGAATACACTGCTACACCGCTCACATTAGGAGGAAATCGTCCTTTTTGGGGCTCTCGTGGCAGCTGGGCCGCAGTAGGAAGCGACTGTGCTACTTCTGGAACTATTGGAAACAACCAAACCTCTAGCTTCTCTACACAAGTTACTTGTAAACGTCAAGTAACGTTTCGTTGGAGAGTTTCTTCACAAGCCAACAGTGATTATTTAGAAGTTTATGTGAATGGAACGCGTCGAAACCGTATTTCTGGGGTAACAGGTTGGGCGACTATGACTTTGAACTTAGACTTTGGTAACAATACTGTCGAATGGCGTTATGTCAAAGATGGTTTTGGCTCTTTAAATGAAGATCGTGGTTTTGTTGATGAAGTTCGTTTTATAGATGCTACGAACCTTACACCAGGGGGGATTGCAGGCAATCAATCCATTTGTTCAGGAGGCAATCCTAACAATTTAACTTCAACCAACAGTGGTACTGCTTATTCTGACATTCTAAATTATCAATGGCAATTTAGCAACAATAATTCTACATGGGCTAATATTGGAGGCGCTACTGCTCTTACTTACAATCCACCTGCTGGGCTTACCCAAACACGTTATTATAGACGTCGTTTACAAGATGGCTGTGGTTTTACAGGTGTTTCTAATGTTGTTATAGTTACAGTTAATCCTTTGCCTAATGGTAACTTGGTAACTCCAGGGCCAATTTGTGCAGGAGCAGCGACGAACATTACTTTTAATAGCTCTGCTGGAACAGGACCTTTTGATATCCAATATAATGGCACTACACTCAATAACATTAATAGTGGGACTACTATTTCTGTCTCTCCTAGTAATACAACGACTTATACCTTAAGTTCCATTACAGATAACAATGGCTGTGTTGCAACAACAGGGCTAGGTACTGCGGCAACCGTAACCGTCAACCCAATTCCTAATGGTAATTTAGTTGCTCCAGGGTCAATTTGTGCAGGAACAACAATGAACATTACCTTTAATAGCTCTGTCGGAACAGGACCGTTTGACATCCAATACAATGGCACTACACTCAATAATATTAATAATGGGTCTACTATTTCTCTCTCTCCTAGCAGTACAACGACTTATACCTTAAATTCGGTGACCGACAATAATGGCTGTGTTGCAACAACAGGTTTAGGTACTGCGGCAACCGTAACCGTCAATCCAATTCCTAACGGTAATTTAGTTACTACAGGGCCCATCTGTGCAGGAACAGCGACCAACATTACCTTTAATGGTTCTGCGGGAACAGGACCGTTTGACATCCAATACAACGGTACTACACTCAACAACATTAATAGTGGGGCTAATATTTCCGTCTCTCCTAGTAGTACAACCACTTATACCTTAAGTTCTGTGACCGATAATAATGGCTGTGTAAGAACAACAAGTTTAGGTACTGCGGCAACTGTAACAGTTAATACCAACTCTACAGCGCCTACTATTGCTACCGTAAGTAATAAAATTTGCCCAAACAGTTCGTTGACGTTAACTGCTAGTGGTGGTACAGCAGGAACAGGTTCCAATATTGAATGGTTTTCTGGCCCGAATGGTACAGGCACTTCATTGGGTACAGGCGCTAACATTATGGTCTCTCCGATGAGCACAACTACTTATTATGCCCGTCGTCAAGGTATTTGTAATACAACCAATGACGATTCAGAACAAGTAGAAATCCGCGATTACGTCTATACTCCTGTAGGATTGAATACCTCTACTGGTTATTGTACAGACAACGCAGGATGGCACCACTTTTTCAATGCAAATGATGATATTATATTCTCTATGCGTGGTGACTTAACAGGAGCAACTGCCAATCCTGTTGCCCGTATCAACAACAATGGAACAGCTTATCAAACAGCCGTTAATGTTGTTGGTTCTTGTGTTAATGGCTATTCTCCAGGCGATGAATTATTTGAAATGCCTCGTAGTTGGAATGTTGACTTTACAGGAACAACCAATGGAACGTATGATATTCGTTACTATTTCCCTGCTAATGAAAAAACAGACTTAGAAACAGCAGCGATGAATCACATTGCCAACAACCCTGCTTGTAACTACAGCTATACTTATGCTAATCCTAATGGTTTTTATTGGTTTAAGAATGTAGGAACAGCTTACACCGCACCTTTGTTTGACCAGCCAACTAAATTGACAGGAGTTACCAACTCCATTAATGGAATCAACTATGCAGAAATTACAGGGATTACAAGTTTCTCTGGTGGCGCTGGTGCGATTCGATTGTCTCCTGCTGGTAGTTTACCTGTAGAACTATCTAGTTTTAAAGGCTGGAATGTAGGGAGCAGCAATACCTTGCAATGGACAACAGAAAGTGAGTTGAACAACAATCGTTTTGAATTAGAACGCAGTGCAGATGGTCAAAATTTTGACCTCCTTGCAACAGTAGCTGGAGCTGGTACAACCAATGAATTTCAAAGTTATCTTCAAGAAGACAAAACGCCACTATTGGGCATCAACTACTATCGTCTACGTCAAATAGATCATGATGGTGCGACTTCTTTATCTAGCGTTATTGCAATTGAAGTGGCAACAAAAGAAGGAGCACAACGTTTCTTCCCCAATCCAACAACAGGTAAATTAACTTATCAATTCAATGCTGTTCAACAAGAGCAATTAACATTGACCGTCCACAATACACTTGGACAGGTATTAAATACTTGGTCACAGGAGAGTCATGTAGGAATTAACAACAAAGTATTAGATTGGAGGGACTATCCTGCGGGAACGTATCATGTAAGTGTCTACAACAGCCAAGGACGCTTAATCCATACACAAGCCGTTATTAAGAAAATGCCTTAATAGTCTTTTGAGTTGCAAACAGCTTTTAATGACAAATCCCTCTAACCAATATGGTTAGAGGGATTTTTTTATTCCTTAGTAATTAGTAAAGAATTATAGTCTAGTAGCGTTTCTTTTTGCTTTTGAAAGATTTGCCGCCACCAAATTTACCTTTAGACTTACCTCGGCTAGATTTACCAAAGCGCTCTTTCTTGTAACGACCTTTTCCGCCATTGCCTTGTTCCGTACGATTCGCAGTACGCTCTACCACAACAGGCACACCTGCTACTTGGCGACCATTCTTGATACCATCCATCAATTCTCCTTCAAAATTCTTATCAATCTCAAAGAACGAAAAGCCTTTCATGATTTCAATCTTACCGATCTCTACACTTTTAGTGTTCACACTGTCCTTGATCAAACCGATCATTTTAGGCGCAGTCATTTTGTGCTTACTTCCTACATTTACATAGAAACGAGCCATATTTTCGTCATTGTGACGACCACCACGACCAGAGCGTTCTCCTCGTTCAGAACGATCGCGTTCCTTTCTTCCCTTCTTATTACTAACAGCAGCATTTAAATCTCCTGCATTCTTATAATAATTCAAGACGCGTTGGAATTCTAAGGTGACAAATTTTTGTAAAACTTCTTCCTTAGAAAGATTGCCCAATTGTTCATAAACAGTAGGCATGTATTTATCCATTGCTTCATCAACAGGTGTATCAGCAATTTTATTAATCAGCGCAAAAAGACGGCGTTCACATACTTGTTCTCCTGTAGGAATTAAACGACGCTCAAACTTCTGCTTGATCTTCTTTTCTAGTAGGCGAATTTTATGGCTTTCTTTGCTTGTAATCAATGCAATAGAAACACCTTTTTTGCCTGCACGACCTGTACGTCCACTTCTGTGGATATAATTCTCTAATTGATCTGGAATTTTATAATGCAATACATGTGTCAAGTCATTGACATCAATACCACGTGCTGCTACATCCGTTGCTACCAATAATTGGATACTCTTTTTGCGGAAACGGCCCATCACGTAATCGCGTTGTGCTTGTGACAAATCACCGTGCAAGGCATCCGCAGAATAACCATCAGCCATCAACCAATCTGCGACTTCTTTGGTTTCCATACGTGTTCTACAAAACACAATACCATACATTTCTGGAGAAATGTCAGCAATACGTTTGAGGGCACGATAGCGATCGGAGGCGCGAGTCGTGCAATAAACATGCTTTACATCTTCATTGGCAGCATTACGAGACCCCACTTCGATTTTCTCTGGGTCACGCATGTAGTTATTTGCAATCGCATCAATCTCACGAGGCATGGTTGCGGAAAACAACAATCCTTGTTTTTCTGTTGGTGCTTGACTAAGAATGGCATCTAGCTCTTCTTTGAAACCCATTGTTAGCATCTCATCCGCCTCATCCAATACTAGGAAATCAATTTCACTAATATCCAACTTACGACGTTCAATCAAATCGCGTACTCGTCCTGGTGTACCAACCACCACTTGACACCCTCGGCGCAACTGGCGCACTTGTCCATCAATTGGAGCCCCACCATAAACAGAAACCGTCTGAATCCAAGAGTCATACTTGGTATAGGTAGCAATATCTCTTGAAATCTGTATACACAACTCTCGAGTTGGGCACAAAATTAATGTTTGGATGGCTTTTTTGTCTTTTTGCAACTTGTGCAACATAGGCAAACTGAAGGCAGCCGTCTTACCTGTTCCTGTTTGAGCTAAAGCGACTAGGTCGCGATCAGAATCTAATACAAATGGAATCGCTTGTGCTTGTACCTCTGTAGGCTTCTCAAAACCCAAATCCTGTAGGGCTTTTAATACATTAGGGCGTAGACCCAACTCCTCGAATGTCAACATATTATATGGTTCAACGTTTCATGAAAATAACTGTCCCAATACGCTTACCACTCCCTATAGTTGAGTCCCAAAGCGCCCATGAACAGGCTAAATAAAGTGCAAAGGTATGACTTTTTTGTTAAGAACAGGCGCTTTCGTAGAACTATTAATAAGCATTGGCTTTTAGCAACTTTTTAGAATCTATACCTGTTTAAGGAAATGGTTGGTCTTTTTAGACAACTTCCTTATCTTAACCGCGCTCAAGATGGTTATTTCAATCATCTATTCTAATAAAAAAATACTCCACTTATGTTTGCTTCGGCTTTTGCCTATCTCTTAACGTTGTTTTTGGCGTTTACCCTCATTCCATTGATGGCTGTTTTTTTACGCTTGTTGCTCATTGCACTTTTTTCTCGAATATATTGGTTGTTTAATAAAAGGCCAGCTCCTGCTGTGCTCTTGCAGTTTTCTATAAAAATTGCCCATCCCATTGGATTCTTGACGTCTATCTTTCATGGCTATATTGCCTTGTGGATGGGTTTTGTATTACTGCGAGGGATGGATGTTCCTTTAGATTTGTTTCTTCCTAGTGTCTTAACTTTATCTTTCTTTTGGATTGGTATGCGCCGAATTAAACGCCCAACAAAAGTAGCAGTCAACAATCGTTTAACAACAACTAATAGCTTGGGAGAGGAAACAACGATTATTCTCAACCCAGAAGAAAACATAATCAATCCTGAAGAAAATATGTTTGCGAAACAGCAAGAGGATATAAAAGAACAGTTAAAAGAAAAAGCTTCGGAGTTTATGCAAGGCAATACGATTATTGGTTTGATTGGCAAACTCACAGGAGTTTTAATGGCTACTTTTAATCTTATTCTACCTCATTTATAATCCAAACACTATTCCTTTTACTTCATATTCCGATGAAAGAAAGCTTCAAAACTCATGAACGTTCTATAAAAAAGCAACACCATTTTGGATGGAAATTAAACCATGAAGAAAGCTTTAGAACAGGTTTAACTCAAAAAGAATTTATTGCCATCACTTTAGTAACACTCCAAGAGTTGGACTGGGTTGTTGTTTATTATGATGATAAAGTTGTAGAAGCAAAAACACAGGCTAAAGGATGGAACTGGACGTATAAAATCACTATGACTTATGAACATGGGAAAGTAGTTGTCCATTCCGTCTCTTCTAATGATACGCTTTGGGACAAGGGCATGAATTCTAAATGGGTTCGATTGTTTATGTATGCCTTTCAAGAAGTGGCCAAAGAAACTGATAAAGAGACTTTAGCCAACTTGACAAAGGAAATTGAAAGTAGTAATAATTGGGAAGAATATGAAGTACCAACTAGACTTCCAGCTCCTAAAAAACGCCCCAAATCTCACCTTTGGATGGTCTTATTGGGAAGCGTTGGAATGGCGTTGGGATTAGGGTTTATTATTGCTTTTTTGAGCGTTCAATGGACCTATTATATTTTCCTCTACGAATTGATCACAGGGGTGTTATTGGGAGGAGCCTTGGGCTTTTTAATAAAAAAGAGCCATTACACCAATCTTTCTGTTCTAAAAGGAGTACTAATTGTTGCGACTTTGGCTATTTTCCTCTTCAACCAATACTTTAATTATTCACTTTTGATTGGACAAAAAGGTATGCCCTATGTAGATCTTATGACTTATTTTCAGATTCGATTAGAGGCAGGATTGCAGATAGACACGCTTAATCTAGGCACTATTGGACTGCTCAGCAGTTGGCTATTTCAAATAGGGTTAACTTACTACATCGCTTATCTGTTCTTAACGTACAGTATTGATACTTATAAAGCAGAAAGAATCCCTATCGAGGTCGTCACCTTTGTCCTCTATCATTCTTATAAGAATAAAAATAGAGAAAGTATTGGCTTAGAATTAGCTAAAATGGGTTGGACTAATATAGAAGACCAAGAAGAAGTATTTGCGGTTATAGAAGCTCATATAGCGCAACAACAGTTACAACGAGCTGTTTAGAGAAAAAAAAAGAAGACTCTTATTCTATCCTAAGAATTGCATAGGTCAATATTAATAACTAAGTTACTATCAAGAATAACTCCTATTATTCTTTCATGCTTCTATTGTCCTATTTTAGAGTTTCTCTCCAATCAACACTCCATTGTTTATAGGAAATAGAATTTTAACATCCTATAATTATGAGAATTATTATTATCTCAATTATCTTTTGCCTCTTTTTTACAGCCTGTACCAAAGAAGACGCAAAACCAGATCTTGCCATTGATCTTAATCTTTCCGCTTCTGATCCCAATCACCCCAACGCTATTATTGGGCCGATGGATCCTATTAGCACCTTACCTTATAGCCAAATTTGCAACACAGAATACACCATTGAATTGGATCGATGGGACATTTCAAACCAACGAAAAGATCCAGAAAAAACGACCGATAATTTACAAGCAGCAATTGACTGGGCGAGTAGTGAAGGGTATTGTATTGTCCGACTTCCTGCAGGGCATTATCTAATCGGCAAATATGGCAATGCGATTTATCAAGCAGGTATTGAGCTAAGAAACAACATGGCGTTTCTTTTGGATAAGAATGCGGTCCTTGAAATGGCTCCTAATGACAAATGGAATTACTGTGCCATTGCTGTGACCGAAAAGGTTCATGTTGTTATTTCTGGTGGCACCATCATTGGTGACAGAGAAAACCATACGTATACCCCTAGATCCAGCGATGGAAGTATTGTACACGATGAAGGACATTTGATCTGCATTCAGAATGAAAGTGAATATGTTACCGTTGAGAATGTTGTTTTGGGCAAGGCCAATGGGGATGGCATTTTATTGGTTGGACAAATGGGTGCAGGTTCTTCTGTCAAACAAATTACCATTAGAAACAACAATATGGTGGACAATCGCCGTCAAGGTGTTTCTATTGTCGGTGGCACCGATGTTTTGATTGAAAACAATGAAATTCATCATACCAAAGGAACTTCTCCTCAATTTGGAATTGACGTGGAGAGTTTGAGCTACACCAGCAAGGATATTATTATCCGTTCCAACTATTTTCATCACAACCGAGGAGGAGACATTGTCAATACCGATGGTAGAAATGTCTTGGTAGAACACAACATTTTGGAACAAGGAGAAGGCAGTAGTTACATTGATGGGCCATTGGTTTATTGGAAAAAAGGCGATTTAACCATCCGCCACAATGAGATTACAATGACCTCTGTTTCTGTGAATAACTGGAATGGCATCATCATGTATTCTAATAATAGCCCTAAAACCAATCCTGCTACCACTTATGTTTATGAGAACACTTGCAATCATTGTGGTTTCTACATGTACAAAGGAGCCGATCTAGTTGTTCGAGACAATATCTTGATTGATGGCCATCTTTGCTTCAAAGAAATGGACAACTTAACGGTGGAAAACAATACTGTTACTCATGATAGTCGATGTTGGGCCTATCGTTTCTTGCAAGTACGCGGTTCTGCTAGTGGCAATACCTATAATGGACAACTTTTCCCCATTCCACTAGATCCTACACAACCTTGGGATGGCTGTTGGATTTAATTGCCTATTTTTATTTTAAGTACTGAAAATCAAATATTCTATGGTATCTCCCATCGTTTATTTGATTTTCAGTATTTAAAATACTTATCTTGCTTTTGCAAGGAACAATTCCCTTTACAACATTGCTTTGGAGCAAGTATAAAAACTATTAGCCCGCAATTCATTTATGAAATCAACTCTCCACCGTTGTCAAAGTTGTCATTGTTCCTTAGAAGAAGACTCTAATTATTGTGATACTTGTGGACAAAAGCGTATTGATCAGTTGCCTTCTATGAAGGAACTGCTGCGAGATTTTTTCTCCAATATCTGGGCATTAGATTCTAAACTACTGCGTACAATAGGCACTTTGTTGCTTCAGCCAGGACAACTGACATTAGCCTATCTTAAAGGGACACGCAACCGTTATTATACGCCCTTCAAATTGTTTCTATTTTGGTTAACGATTAGTTTTTTATTGATTAATAGTTTGATTCAACAATCGGAGGAATTTCAGCAATTAGACGCGTATGATTTTGAATTAAACGCATACAAAACGATTAGCCAAAAAGGCTTACATGCTCACTTTCAAGATAGTTTGGATCGAATCGTTATCGACAGCATTCTCCTGCAAGGTCTTCCAGAAAATAAAACTTATGATGAGGGGGTATTTTCTATTATGGACAAAGAATTCAGTATCGAAGAGTTAGAAGCACATAGTGTAGAGGAGTTAATACAACGCAAAAATATCACTCATCCAATTGAACGTCAAATTGCTATTCAGTTACTTAAGGCGTATAAAGATCCTGGAAAATTTCAGACTTATATCATAAGCCACTTGTCTTGGCTCTTCCTCTCCTCTTTGCCCTTGTTAGCACTTTGGATGTATCTTTTGTATTGGCGGAAGCATCCTTATTATATCCAGCATTTTGTCTTTTTATTGCATATCCATACGTTTGTATTGGTGCTCACAACGATACTGGCCTTTGCTCTTTGGATTCACCCAGTAATCATGGCTTCTATCCTTCTACTTAGAAATATACTCGTCACTCTTAGTTTAGGTTATAGCTTTGGAGCCTTAAAAGTCGTTTATAAACAGAGTTGGCGTAAAACCTTGCTTAAATTCATCCTCCTCTTCTTTGGTTATATGATTGTTTTCATCATTACAATGTTGCTCTTTGTTTTTATTAATTTTTTACTCTTTTAGAAGTTCCAATCCTTCAACTCCTTTCTCCCTATGCGATTAATTATGCTGGCCCTATTTTGGGGAATAGTTACAAGCCTCCTCTCCTGCTCCAACGAGGTAGCCTCTATTCCTACTAAAGAAAATTTTATTACCATACCCAAACCCACAGAAGATATTGTATTTGTCATTGACATTTCTTCTTCTATGCTCGCTCAAGATTTTGTGCCCAATCGACTAGAAGTGGTTAAACTCCTACTAGAACGAATGATTCAAAACAAGGAAGAGCAACAACGTCTTTCTTTGGTTTTATTTGCAGGAGAAGCGCTGGTATTATCTCCCTTAACCACTAATTCTTCCACCTTATTAAAGCAAATACAAGCTATAAAAGCAGGGAGCATTGCCGATGGAACAGCGATAGGTCTCGGTTTACTCTTTGCCTTGTTTGAACTCTCCAAAAGCACCAGCACCATTAAAAAAATCGTTATTCTCACGGATGGGGTTAATAATACAGGCCAATACACTCCTGATCTCGCCGCTCAGTTAGCCCAACAACAAGTAGGCATTCATTCTTTTGGCGTTGGTTGCCAAGGCATCGCTCGCAGTCCTATTGCAAAAAGGCCCAATGGTAGTTATGTTTTTGGCGATCTACCAGTAGAAATAGATGAAGCTTTATTACAAAGAATTGGACACCAAACAGACGGCTATTACACTAGAGTGACTTGCAATGCTGATATGCAGCCCTTTCAGTCGTTAGATTCGTTATTTGATGCGTCTCCTTCTATTCCGCTCTCTAAAAACCTCCCTCCTATTAACACAAGCACTATTGATTCCATTTGGCAAGAGATAGCTGCTGACAATAGCATACTCCTAGAGAAATATCACAAGAAGCAAGAAGAAGAAAAATAAATTGATCCCTTTTTATCCTAATAATATGACTCGCCGTTCTTACTTTTTCTATTGGTTATGCTTAATAAACATTCTCATTAGTAGTCCCCTCCTTGCACAAAACACGTTGGTTCCGTTCTCCCTCTATACCAACTGGAAGCAAGATTTTATAGCGGTTGATTCTATAGGTTTTGAGAAAAGTAGTTATTTGCACGAGAAAGTACATTGGTTGATTAATCATACTAAATCAACCCCCACTAACTGGAAAATAGATTATTGGGTTAAAAAAGATAGTACGATAGGGCAAGATATTTATATCAGAGTTGCTAAAAACAATTCTGAAAAAATGTATAGAGGAGCACAGCTTTTAAATTACAGACACTACTTCACGCCCATTTATTTGGCAGAAACAACGGATCAAATTATTTTACAACATGGTTGTGCTACGGATTGTTCTGCTATTACTATTCTGCCAAAAACACCAATGGTATCCCCCACAGAATATAGAAATCTCGTTCACATCGACACTCAAAAAAAATGGCTCATTTGTGTTACAGACAGCAGTTACCAATTTGAATACCAACTCTTTCAATTAAAAATTGTTAATTTAGAAAGCAATCAATCCACTTTATTCACCCTTCCTTGTATTTGTACCAACCCTTACAAACCTTCTTGTGTTCTGCGGGTTACTTATAAAAAGGACTATATCGAGCTTGTTACTTCTTTGAGAAAGAGTATGACCGCATTAACTGCCACCCAAATCACTAGCTTTATTGACTTAGAATAGTTATCTTAACTTTCTTACAAGAACTAATTTAATCCTAGCATGAGTCAACATTTACTTCTATTACATGGCGCTTTGGGCAGCCAAGAACAGTTAGCACCTTTAGCTGATTTATTAGCCAACACCTTTACAGTACATCGTCTAAATTTTGAAGGACATGGCGGGCGGCCCTCTTCTACTCCATTTTCTATGAATGGATTTGTAGCAAATGTTTTACAATTTTTAGAAAAACAACAGCTTTCCAAAGTGTCTATTTTGGGCTACAGTATGGGAGGTTATGTTGCCCTGAATTTGGCGCTACAACATCCTCTCTTAGTAGATAAAATCATCACTTTAGGAACAAAATTCAATTGGTCCATAGAAGCGGCAAACAAAGAAGTAAAAATGTTAAACCCTTCTATCATCGAGC
Source organism: Aureispira sp. (assembly GCA_050633105.1). Classification (GTDB taxonomy): domain Bacteria; phylum Bacteroidota; class Bacteroidia; order Chitinophagales; family Saprospiraceae; genus Aureispira. The sequence goes on from JBOEFW010000028.1 coordinate 25,355, forward strand.
AAAAAGTCCCTCAATTTGCTGCCAAACTCCAACAAGTACATGCTCCCAATGATTGGAAGGAACTGTTAAACAAAACCGCTCAAATGATGCTTGGTTTAGCTAATGGGAATAAACTAATTCCGAGTGACTTAGAACAAATTCAACAAAAGGTTTTAATTGGAATTGGTAGCTTAGATAATATGGTGAGTGTAGAAGAATCGAGGGATGTTGCTACTTTTTTAGCAAAGGGGCAATTACAAGAATTAGAAGGGTTTTATCATCCTATAGAAAAGAATGATCTACCACAATTGGCCACTGTAATAGAAGGTTTTCTGACCTCTTAAACTCCCTCCTCACTATCAAAAAGGAAGTAAATTTAAACTACTTCCACTAAGGGGTACCCCTTAGTGGAAGTAGTTCCCCCTGAAACACTTACTCCATGCAAAATAAGTATTCCAAAAATTGAAACACCGCCACAATATCTTCGTAGACCTAAGCTCACCTTGTTTAAAAATAAAGAAGAATGAAGTTTGTAGATGTAACCAATGATATTGCTTTTCGAAAGATTTTTGGCAATGAACAAAAGACGAGTCGTCTATCATAGATATTCGAGCCAAGGATGAACGAGGGCAACAGTTTGTGATTGAAATGCAAGTTGCTGATGTCAATGGATTTGACAAAAGAGTTCAATATTATACTTGCAGAGATTATTCTACCCAAATCAATAAAGGCGATCAATACTACCTCTTAAAACCAACCTATTTTATTGGCATCTTGGATTTTGACTTTTTTGAAGGGACTCCTTATTTGTCGCATCATATTATTGTGCATGGAGAAACCTATGAACATAAACTCAAAGACATTCAATTCACCTTTATAGAGTTGGGCAAATTTCACAAAACAGCAGAAGAGCTAAAAACACTCGTCGATAAATGGGTCTTTTTCATTAAGAATGCCGAAAATTTAAAATTGATCCCTGAAAACACAATTGACCAAGGCCTAACAGAAGCTTATAGAGATGCCGAAAAACACAGCTGGGAAAAAGAAGAGTTAATCGCCTATGATAACTTCTTTATTGCCATACAAGATGCCAGAGGTAGAATTGAAGCTGCTGAAATGAAAGCCTTAGAAAAAGGGCGCTCAGAGGGGCTTGCAAAGGGTATAGAAAAAGGCATCGAAAAGGAAAAACAACAAGTAGTAGAAAAGTGTTGGCAAAGAAATATAGCTCTAGCAGACATTGCTGATATTACCACACTACCCATCGAAACCATTCAAGCAATTATTGCACAATTAAAATAGCCCCGAATGAAAATCTTATTCTTAGTATTTAGTTGGTGTTCTACTGTTCTGTTCTTCCCTCCTGGGGATATCTGGAACGTATTAGATCAGGTAGCTTACAAAGTATATTTTGATAAAAAATTAGATGATGTAGTCCTCGTTCCTATTCCTTCTAAAAGTACCAAAAACTTAGAAAGTCAATCCAGTATTACCATAGAGGGGTTCAAAACTACTTCTCTTGACAAAGAATTTGATCATAAGAACACCATTGTGTTATCTAGATACGATGAACAGTTTCAATCCTGCACTAACCTCCTCATTGAAGATTGTATTCAAGTTTTTCAAACAAAAAAATACCAACTCAAAGCAGGTAAATCTTATACATTCAAAGGGTGTTTTCATCTAAACACTCAAAACCAAAATGAATTTCCGTTCCAACTAAAAGAGGCTCAATGTCTCAACTGCCAATAATATCCCTAAAATATAGCTTTCGGAGCCGCCCGCTTCTTTTTCCCTATCCGATGCAACTCTGGCACTAAAATCCCAACAGCTGCCCCTAACGCATAACCCAAGACAACATCCGTCCAAAAATGCTTACCTGCCTGCTGACGCAGAATGCCTGTAGCAGCAGGTACAGCCGCGGCAGCCGCCCAAACCCAAGGCACTGATTTTTTACCAGGGTTATAATCTTGATAAATTTTAGCCGTCATAAAACACATCGCAGCACTCACCGAAGTATGTCCAGAAAAGAAAGCATATTGAGCATCTTTCTCTTGTTTCTCTGCTAATGGGGCTTGTTCTCCATAAACAAAAGGCCTTGGACGTTTCAACAACACTTTGGTCAGGCTTGTAATACCTGCTGTTATGGCAAATGTTTCTACGTATAAAATACCTATAGGCAAGGCATCCTTCCTGATTTTTGGATCAGCCATTAAGGCAACGGGAGCGGCAGCACTAGCGTATAATAAACCATCACTTACGCGGGCAATAGTTGGCGACCACAAATAACTTGTAGGGCGATCAAAAACATTGATATTTTGTCGATTTAGGCCATTGATAACAGACAATGATAAGGGAGCAGTTTGGGCATCTAAAATCAAGTAAGGAATCCCTGTTCCCAAGGCCAAACTACCCAGCGAAATATCCACTGGCCAATTAAGGCGATAAGGCGCCTCCTCTTCAAAAAAAGTAGATTGTCCTTGTACAACAGAAATTATGCTACAAAAACTTAGTACTACTAAATACACCCAAGAATTCTTAAAAGAAGCCATATCATTGTTTATTGAAGCCTAAGAAGGCTCGTAAAATACTCAAAAAGTATACAAGCAGGCAGTAATTTCTGCTACAAAATTGTTATCTTTTTACTACATGAATTCTTATACAAAAGAATCACTAAAAATTCACCTTTTGGACACGATGTCTCTTCTCAGCCAATGTTATAGACCATAGGAGTCGGTTTATTAACCGCCTTTGTAGGAAATAGTATAGTTTTTGAGGTACACAATGCAGGCACCCAAGCTGTTTTTTGGATGGAGCGGCTTGATCACCAGAAGTATTGGCACTAAAAATTGGCTTTTTGGTATTGTTGGAGGCAGTATTATTGGCTTTCATTTGCTTATGTTATCATCCAAAACAGCTTTGCAAAAAAAGAATCGTGGGCCTATTGGGCACTTTGGTCCAGCTTATTATCTTGGTTTATAATGGACTCTAGCATCGCTCTTTATTATCAAACCTATCACAATTTATACCTTATCAATCTAGTAGCCTTAGTCTTAATTAGTTGGCCTTTGTTGATGACCTATTTTTTTTAAAAGAAAAAACAAGCTAGAAGTCTATGGTGCAAAGCCATAAAGAAAGCTTATTTTGTGCCCTTCTATTCATAGAACTTGTAAACAATGCCTGACATTTTCATCAAAAATATGGTTTGCCCACGTTGCATCAATAGTGTCAAAACTACACTAGAGCAACATGAGTTGTCTTATCATGCCGTAGAGCTCGGTAAAGTTTCCCTAAAAAGAGATTTGAGTCCTAGAAAACAACAGGCACTCCAACAAGACTTGGAGGAACTAGGCTTTGAATTATTAGAAGACAAAGACAAACAGCTTGTCAACTCTATTAAGAGTTTTATTGTAGAATGGATACACTATGGCAAAGCTGCCAAAAGCTCTTGGAATCTCTCCGAAGCCTTGGCACAGGAACTGCACAAAGACTATTCAACACTCAGCAAAACCTTTAGTAGAAAACAGGGGCGAACCATCGAACAATACAGCCAACAACAACGAGTAGAGCGCGCCAAAGAACTCTTGGTTTATAATCAACAGTCCATTTCAGCTATTGCTTTTGATCTTGGCTATAGCAGTGCCGCGCACTTTTCCAATCAATTCAAAAAACTCACGGGCCAAAGCCCTAGTACCTTCAAAAAATCGGGTGGTTCTCCTCGTCAATTTATTGATTCGATTGAATAAGTAAGCAGGTAAAATTAGATATAGTTAAAATTGTGCTTATTTTTAGTGCTGATCAAAGAAGAAAATAACAGCCTTAGCGGGCTAAGGCAATATTTTTTGATGAAGAGCAGTGTAAAAAGAATCATAATTAGACTATAAATTATTTTGAATGATTGCTTAAACTCCTAAAAACACAACTTTTAACCTAAATTCTACAGTTTTTCTATCCTTGATTGGCTTATCTTTGTTCTAACAAAAAGAACAATGTAGATGATCCAACAATACCACATCCAAGGAATGACCTGCAACGGTTGTTTAAATCGTGTCAAAAGTACCTTACTGGAATTAGAAACCATTGAAGAGGTGACGATAGATTTACCAAGTGGTCAAACTGTCGTTCGTCAAAAAACAGACATTCCGATAGATACACTTAAGGCTGTTTTAGGAGATAAGTACAACATAACGTTGGAGGAAACTCCTCCATCAATCACCAGAGAACAATTTATAGAAAAAAACACAACAGAAAAATTTTCTTGGGCCGTTTATAAACCGCTTTTGTTAATTGTTTTGTATATTCTAGGAACTTGTATTGCCGTACAATATCCTTTTGAGAATTTTTCGGGAGGCTTATTGATGCGCCATTTTATGGCAGGTTTCTTTTTAGTTTTTTCTTTTTTTAAAATGCTAAATTTGAGTGGCTTTGCCAACTCTTATGCTCAATACGATTTGGTGGCCGCTCGTTGGCGTCCCTGGGGGCTCATTTATCCTTTTGTAGAATTAGCTTTGGGTGTTTTATACCTCACGAATAGCTTTCCCTTCTACACCAACTGGATTACTATTGTAGTCTTAGGAGTAAGTACTTTAGGGGTGATTAAAAGTAATTTGGACAAGAAAAAAATCAAATGTGCTTGTTTAGGTGATGTATTTAACTTACCTATGTCTACCGTTACTATTGTAGAAGATGTGACAATGGTCGCAATGGCCGCCTTTATGCTTTTTTAAAAAACAGCAACAACACGATGGACCAATCCACTATATACCGTCTTTGGAGCAGCTATTTTTTGCTCTTGCTTATCCTCTGGACAAGCAAAGGACAGGCAATGGATAGGATCAACTGTTTTTGCCCTTCGTCTACAACAGCCTCCTGTTGTACCATCAAAAAAAGCCCTAAAAAGGATTGCTCGGTCGCTAAGAAGTGCTGTAAAACAGCACCATTGGTTAAATGTTGTTGCACCGAAACCATTGAACAACAAGCAGCACTGCCTCTACAAGAGCAACTTTCTTTATCTACTGCTCTCTCTCTATACCCTCCTGTCTTAAACAGTTGGAAAATAGAAGCGCTTTCAAACACATTTTATTGGGAACTAAGCACTTCTATCCACTTCCGACATTACCAACCTCCTTTGCTCTACAAAGATGTCCCCATCTTTGTGCAAGCCTTTTTGCTGTAAACTCCTGTTTTATGTGATGGGTAGAGTAAGAATGCCTATTCTTCTCTACACTCAATTTTATCCTATAACAGGACAATAGAACCTTTTTTGACAGCTGCTAGGCCTCTTCCTATCTTGAAGTGTCGTATACTAAGTATACAAGCGCAAGAAACATTTATTATTTAGTGAACAGCCCATTCTATGGCGCACTAAATACATTGTGTTGAAAACGTTGAATGCATACTACCTAAAGCAGCAAGGTGTCAAAAAATCCTTCTATAGCGTCCCCTCTATTAATCAAAATAGTACTAATTATCATGAAATATATTCTATTAATAAGCTTCTTAAGTAGTTGGTTTCTATCCATAGCCACAGCCCAAGATGATCCAATGTCCTTTTCTGGGATGGTTGTTAATACCGCTGACACGCCTCTAGTTGGGGCCGTGGTCTATTGGAAAGGCACACAAGTTGCCGCCACAACTGATGTCGATGGTTGGTTTACCATCCAACGCTTAGATACCACTCAAGGCCATTTGCTCCATATTCAATATGTGGGCTACGCTCTCACAGAAGTAGAAATTTTACCAAAAGAAGAACGATTAAAATTAGTTGTTGAAGCTAATGCTACCTTGGATGATGTGGTTGTTGAAGCACAAGAAAGAGGAAGCTTCAGCAGCAGTTTAGATCCTCTTAATGTAGAAGAAATTGGGGCAGGAGAATTGCGCCGTGCTGCTTGTTGTAATTTGTCTGAGAGTTTTGAAAACAATGCCACCGTTAATGTCAGTTTTAGTGACGCCGTTACTGGCGCTAAAGAAATTGAATTGTTAGGACTGAAAGGAACCTATACTCAAATGCTGATTGAAAACCGCCCTTCCTTTAATCGTTTAGGGCGAGCGTTTGGATTGGAATACATTCCTGGTACTTTCATTGAGAACATTCAGATTTCTAAGGGAGCAAGCTCTCTGCGTAATGGCAGCCAAGGCATTGCAGGACAGATTAACACCCAACTTCTTAAACCCTCTACTGCGCCACTTCTTTTTGTCAATTTGTTTGGCAATACCTTTGGGCGGGTTGAGCTTAATCTACACTTTAATTACCGTTTATCAGAACGTTGGAGCACGGGCTTACTCCTGCATGGTAATCTCTTTGAAACCAGAGTAGACAACAATTCTGATGACTTTTTAGATGCCCCTATCAAACGCCAAGTGAATGCCATTTCGCGTTGGTTTTATCAAGCACCTAACTGGCATATAGAGGCCAATCTACAAGGAATTGTAGATTCTCGCCGTGGAGGACAACAACCCTTTGTTGACCCACAAACCACCTCCCCCATTGCCCGTTCTTATCAAGTTAATAATGATATACGACGCGTGGGTGTTTTTGGAAAAGTAGGGTATTTAGGGCTTCCTAAAAGCAACCAGAGCATCGCTGCTATTTATGATTTTAACCTCCACGAACACCGTGGTTTATTTGGAGAACGCAACTATCTAGGACAGCAAACCCGTGCTTACCTCCAACTCCTCTTTGAAACAGGCTGGCTCCCTGAACCACATAATCTGATGCTTAGCGCCACCACAGAGCATGTGGCCATTCAAGAGCAATTTGCCAATGTAAATATTGATCGCACAGAGGTATGGACCAGTCTTCAAGCAGAATATGACTGGACACTAAAGTTAAACAATGAACTTGGCAGCTCTTTTACTTTATTAGCAGGTATTCAAGCATTAACTATTGTCAGCAATACCTATACTTATATTGCACCGATTCCTCGCCTCAACCTCAAATTTAATGTGACGGATGACTTAGTTTTTAGAGCTTCTGGTGGACGGGGAGTTCGGACGGCGAATGTGTTGATCGAGAACATGCGTTTTATGCCCAGCTATCGAGATTTTGATTTACAAGAAAACATTCTCCCAGAGGACGCTTGGAATTATGGCGTGAATCTCGTTTGGAATTTTCAAGTCGGCCGTCAATACGAGGGCAGTTGGAGTGTGGATGCTTATCGCACTCAATTCAACAATCAACTGGTATCTGATGTAGACAGTGATTTTAATTACAACAGCCTACAGCTCTACAATCTAAAAGGAGAATCCTTTTCTAATAGTTTTTTAGTGACGCTTAGCCAAACCTTCTTTCAGCAATTGGAATGGCGCTTGGCTTATAAATTTAATGAGGTACAAATGACGATGGGCAATGTCTTGCACCAAGTTGTTTTACAGCCCCAACACCGCGCATTGATGCACTTAAGTTGGGCCACCAAAAAGAAAAACTGGTCCTTGAACTTTACTTACAACATCATTGGTCGCCAACGCCTGCCGCATTTACATCCGCCTTATGGAGAGAACTTACCAAATTATCGCTATCAAGAATACAGCCCTACTTATGGCATAGCGCATGCCCATATTGTGAAGTATTTTGGAGATGCTTGGGAGGTCTATATTGGTGGAGAAAACCTTGGTAATTACACTCAAAGTGCGCCTATTTTAGGTCATGGAAATCCTTTTGGAGAGCTCCCCCTAAATACCGCTCGTTTTGATGCCTCTTCTGTCTATGCACCTGTTTTAGGTCGGCTAGTTTATGCAGGGGTAAAATACACTGTCCAAGGAAAACAGCGTTTTGATCCGCCCGCTAGTTGTCATTCTATCAATTAGCAAACAGTACGAATCAATGGAGTGCATCGCCTAGTGTAGCGGTACCATATCCACTATTTTTCAATTATAATTCCCTCACAGGGAATTCTACTATAAATAATTATGCTTAACAAAATTCTAATAATAATTAGCCTTTTCTTTTTTTGGGGAACCACTAATAGTCAGGCACAACGTCCCCATGAGTATGACCAATTTACAATCTTGGTAAAAGGTTTAAGTTGTTCTTCTTGTGCTCATAGTTTAGAGAAAAAATTCAAGGAGCTTAAAGGATTAAAAAAACCAGTTATTGACCTCAAAACAGGTCGTTTTACCTTCCACTACCCTAGTGCAGAAAAAATGAGTAGTCCACAGGTTATACAACAAGTCAAAGATGCAGGCTATACTGCTGTCCATGTGCAGATTATTCGCACCAATGGGCAAATAGAAAACACAAAAGTAATGGCTACTTCTTCCCCTAATACAATACAACAGGAGAAATTACAAGTAGCAGGTAACTGTGGGATGTGTCGGGTAAGAATTGAACAAGCAGCGCAAAAAGTAAAAGGAGTAAAAAAAGCTTCTTGGAATGCAAAAACAGGTCTTCTGACGCTTGATTTTGAGCCATCAAAGACATCAGTAGCTACCGTTGCCAAGGCCATTGCCAAAGTAGGCCATGATACGCCTTTAGCAAAAGCTAAAAATAGTACTTACAACAGTTTACACCATTGTTGTAAGTATCGCTGATAAAAATAGAGTTTAGGAAAATGAAAGACTAGCGTATCCTTGTATTAGGATGCGCTATTTTTAATTTGTTCATAGAGCCAGAGTACACCTTTTTCTTTGTCTGCAAATAACTTGGTAGGCACATGGCGTCCTATTTCATTCTTTTTATTTTTGGCGAGTTTGAGGTACATGTTACCAAAAACCTTTGCTGCAAAAGAAGGAGTGATTAAAGCTCTGGCTACTTCGTTAACATCCCTTTGATTATAATAATCTAAAACTTCTTTGTTCTTATAGGTACTTGGTCCAATAATCAATAACCCTTTAGGTTCTGTTCCAACATAGCGTTTGATGCCGTCCATTACTTCTTTGGCAACTTCTAACGTATCTTCTCCTTGCCATTCCTCAGGGTGTCTTACTTGAACAATTTTATCCTTATATAAACCAATAGCCACATCGCCAAAAAATTCTTCATTCATAGATTAAGTCATTTAATTCCTTTGTATAGAAAATAGGAGTACACTAAATCAAACCATTGGAGTAGTCATCAAAAAGTGAGGGAGATTTGTTTATTACAATTGGTTTCTTTTATCGAAGGCTATTCAAAGTACATCTTTTTTAACAAAAAGTAACATTTTCTACCTAAAACATTTAACTTAAACCTTTTATAAATCCATCAATTTTTATTGGTACTTTCTTAGGATACGATTTAAATCTTCCTTATTATAATTACCTTTCTAAAAAATTTCCTACTCTTGCCATCTACGAACAAGTAGAGCCCATCTTATTTTATTTCTTTAAACAATTGGATTATCTTGTAGGGTTAGTACAAAATCAAGAACCGCCATGCAAAAAGTAAAGCTGCCATTTCCAATGGTACAATTGAGCCTAGAAAATAATCCCGATCAGATCATTATTCCTATTTTGGACAAGGATGTACTTTGGGTCAATCTCCCTGCTCCTATGATGGCTGGTCGATTTGGCGACCGTTACCAAGAACAAGTATTAGATCATGGAGGTTATCAATCGCTGTTGGATTATACCTTACAAGGGGATTTTGAACGCCGTACTACTACCGTTGAGTTCAAAGCAGGGCGGCAGGAATTTTCCTTCAAAAAACTACACCTAAATTTTGATTATTTTGTCCAAAGTAGTGAACAAGGACATTGGGCGGTTATTCCAGCATTAGGAGTAGAAACCTTTACAACAGATACCGACAGTTTAGAAAACAGTGTGCAAGAAGTTGTACAACTTGACTTCATGCGAAAGAATCGCCTACAAGTTCTTCAACAAGTCATTGCTACGATTTGGTTTGAGAAAGCCAGTTTACACACTGAACAAATTGACTTTCGTACCTACACTCCAAGTGAACTCACTCGTTTACAAGAAACTCAACAAAAAGAATGGTTGCCTAAAGTGGCCAAAAAACTCCAAACAACACGTCAAGTTTTATATGGGTATCAAGAACAATTAGAACGTCTTGCTGATTTGATGCAAGGGCGTTACAACAGAAGTGTTCTATTAGTAGGGCGCTCTGGGGTTGGAAAAAGTACCTTGGTTTGGGAATTGGATCGCCAACGCCATCAATTTGGCCTGACCGCTGGCATTTGGGAAACCACTGCCTCTACCCTCATTAAAGAGTTAACAACAGGCAGTATTGGTTGGCAAGAAAATCTTTCTCAATTGTGTAAAGAACTCACTCAAAAAGGAGATTTCCTCTTTGTGCGCAATCTATTAGAATTGTTTGAAGTGGGACAATACCAGGGGAATAATGTGAGCATGGCAGATTTTCTACGCGATCCGATAGCCCAAGGCGAGGTGACGATTCTGGCAGAGTGTACGGACGAAGAATATGCTCGTATTGAAGCCCGTAGCCCCAATTACCTCAATAATTTTCAAGTTCTTTCCATTACACCTCCAATAGAACCTGCTGCTTTAGAAGCCATTATTTTACAGAAGGTGCAAGCCATTGCCAATACAGAGCGCCTAGCAATAGAAGTGGAAGCCATTCGAGAAACCATTCGCCTCAACCAACGCTACACGCCTTATTCGGGTTTTCCTGGCAAGCCTATTCGCTTTTTAGAAAGTATTTTGATGGGGCTCAAAGGCCAAAATACCGCAGAACCTAGTAAAAGTTCTGTTCGCTTAGATCGCAGTACCGTTATTGAGGCCTTTTGTGAAGAGACAGGAATGCCTCCCTTTATGGTAGATCCTGCAATTGCAATGGATTTGCCTAGTGTTAGGCAATTTTTCACCCGCAATGTATTTGGTCAAAACCATGCGGTAGATGTTTTAGTAGATATTTTAGCTTCCGTCAAAACGGCTTTATTACGCCAAGGAAAGCCAATCGCTTCTATGCTTTTTGTAGGGCCGACAGGGGTAGGTAAAACAGAAATGGCTAAGGTTTTAGCGCAATTTATGTTTGGACACCGCTCTCGCATGGTGCGTTTTGATATGAGCGAATTTTCTACACCTTATGCCGTCAGCCGCCTTACAGGCGAAAGTTACTTCTCTGATGGATTATTGACCTCTGCGGTACGCAAAGAGCCCTTTTGTGTCTTGCTTTTTGATGAGTTAGAAAAAGCACACCCTTCTTTTAATGATCTGTTATTACAAATATTAGGAGAAGGCCGCTTGACCGACAGTCAAGGCCAACTCGTTAATTTTTGTAGTGCGATTATTATTATGACCTCTAATATTGGTGCGAAGAAACTACAACGCAACGAAATTGCTTGGGTGGCAGACAACAGTACGGCGCGTGAAGCTGCCCATTATACCAATGAAGTTCGTCGCTATTTCCGTCCAGAGATTTTTAATAGAATAGATCAAGTCGTTCCTTTTTATTCTTTGGATCCTAAGGTCGTGCGTTTTGTGGTAGAACGAGAATTAGAAGGCCTTAGAAAACGAGAAGGGTTATTGCATAGAAACATTGAATTTCAATTTTCAGAAGCCTTGTATGATTATTTAGGGGTACAGGGTTATGATCCTAAATATGGAGCAAGAGCACTACAGCGTACATTACGGGAACAATTGACCATTCCTTTGGCGCAATTACTTAATCAATATAGCTTTGATGAAAAATTAGTGGTCCAGGTTGAAGTCGGGGAAACAGGTATTGAATTGACGGTAGAGGCTGATCCTCTAAAACTTGATTTATTACTAGAAGAATTGACCCACAACGAGTATATGGACTATGCGACTAGTTTGCGTCAAAACGTCACCCATTTGTTTGAGGGCACTTATTACGTTCATTTACAGAGTGATTTGGACCTGTACAAACGGCTCAAAAATAAAAACAATGCTAAGTTTTGGGCGAGTCAGGAGAAATCGACCCGCTACACGATGCTTCTACAACTACAAAGTTTGTTTGAGGCTCATCGCTTTGCAGCAGAAGACAATGAAAAAACAATGGCCCTCGTCAGTATGGGTTTAGAACAACTCAATACAACACTTTATGATAAAATAGAAGCTTGGGAAAAAGTCTATTTTGATCTCAAGATTAACTTGTACGAGTCCATGACGCCTAAGGAACAAACCAAAGGTATTTACTTGGGCATTTACAATGCCAATCCTAAGCCCCTACTTCAACTCTACCAGACTATGATGGAGCAAAAAGGCTATGCTTATAGCTTACGTTCTGTCTGGTATAGAGAAGCTTTGTACAATAAAATAGAAGAGACCATCGATGCCGAGGGCAATACGGTCAAAGAAGCTTTAAAAACTTACTTTAAACAAGCCGTCGATTTTAAGAATAAAAATCCATGGAAAGCACATAAAAAAGGAGATATTCTATTGGGCGTTGAAATCTACATCACAGGAGCTGCTCCCAATTTGTATTTTAATGAAGAAGATGGTTGGCAACATCTTATCACTAAGGATACTACCAATAAGTATTTGGTTTGTACAGGAGAATACGACGACATCACTCCTAAAGAACTGCATCGAAAGGCCTTCTTTCAAAAACGTAAAAAGCCACGTCGAGTATTCTCCCCACAGCATCTAGAGGATAACCAACTCCAGGCGCCTAAGCGGGAGCTCAATTCGGTGGAACAAATAGAATATTTGCTGGAACTCTTAGACAAGCGCTTTATGGATAAGTTAGATGAAGTTTTGATTTAAGCAATCTCTAAAAAGTTTTACTCTGTGAGGCCTGCGGCATTCATACTAAAAAATGATTCTTTTCTCCTGACTACTTAAACGTAAGAACAGGGTTTTCCTAAACATGAAAAAGCCTCCTGTACACTTGGTACAGGAGGCAATTTCTTTAGGTGAACCTTAGAATTAGAGTACTCTAACTTCTACTGCGTTCGGTCCTTTTCTGCCTTCTTCAATCTCGTAGCTTACGTTGTCGCCTTCGCGAATATCGTCAATTAGGCCATTAGCATGTACAAATACATCTTTACCGCCATTGTCTGGAGTGATAAAACCGTAACCTTTAGAGTCGTTGAAAAATTTTACAGTACCGTTGTTCATCGTATGATTGTTTAAACAAAGTTGATTGCTCAACTTTAAAATAAAAGCTGGTTGAAGAGCTTCAAAAATAATAATGCGCAAAGCTAGCTCTATATTTCAACTTATTATAACCTATCAGGGTTTATTCTTTAAAATATTTTGACAAAGTGCATTAATTTTTCCTGTCCAAGGAATTCATCTTCTAATTTTGAATGGCTTTCTCTCCAATATCAAAGCCTAAATCCAACAAACGGTGCATGGATTCTAATTGTTGACATTGTTCTTCAAACTGTTGTTCATTCCATACTTGAAGACGACGCAAGCGTTTAAATTGCTCCAATTGATAATTGTAAGTGAGTCGAGTATTAATATAACCGTATTCCTTAATCAAATAAGCGTCCCTGCGTTCAAATAATTCTTCTAAAAAACGCTCCACGATGGCAGCATCAGGACTGTTCTTATGCAGAGTAAAATAGCGGTTGTCTGTAATTTTGACTTTTAGGTAGGAACTAGCCGATAAATGATAATAAGCCCACAATATTGTTCCCATCGCTAATAAGGCAAAGGGCAACCAAGAGGCTATAGCTCCTTCTTGGAAGTAAAAGGCTGCTCCCAAACCATTTAAAATTGTCGCAAAAAAAAGATGCTCCATTTTTGATACTCTATCAGTAAGTACGGTTCTATAGATGTGTTCAAAAGAAATATCAAAAGAGCGTGTATTACCCACTCTTTGTGTTTCATAACGTAAAGAGCTTGGTAAAATAGTATACGTACTCTTTCGCAGTAGTTGGCGCTGTTCCAAGCTACTTGTATAATTCGTATTTTTCATTGAAAGCTATATTGTTTTGTAGGACTATAGTTACAAGAAATATGCCTTATCAATAACCAGAGAGTTATCAAAAGGTCTTTTTGTAAAACAAAAACAGTAGAAAAGAGAAGCATCAAATCACAGCGGGGAGGGCGATTTTTAGGGAGCTTTTCTTAACAGCTAAGTGAAGGTGTTCTTCCTCTTTCAAAGAGGGTGCCCCCTTAAAATAAGAAAAATAGAGCAGTTTTACTAATAGTGTCTCCATGGAAATTTTCCTAAAGAGGCAAAGCGTAATTCTTTGACTGCTTGAAAAGTAATTTTAGTCAGATAATTAACTTGAAAGGTAGAGGGAAAATTATTGAGCAGACAAGAGCCCTATTAATGCTTGAAGGCCCAAATCATAACTTTGTAAGCTAAAACCACTAATACTTCCTTGACAAGAGGCAGCAATGAGCGAGTGTTGGCGAATGGGTTCTCGTGCAAAAATATTGGACAAATGAACTTCTACCACTGGGGCTTCTATCGAGGCAATAGCATCCGCTAAGGCTAAGGAAGTATGGGTATAAGCTCCTGCATTCAGGACAATTCCATCTACATCAAAACCTATTCGATGCAGTTCATCGATCAGTGCGCCTTCAGCGTTGCTTTGAAAATAAGTTAGTTGATGTCCCGAAAAGGCAGCTTCTAATTTAGGCCAATACACCTCAAAAGATTGATTGCCATAAATGTGTGGTTGGCGACGCCCTAGCAAATTCAAGTTAGGGCCATTAATTACAGCAAAGATCATGGTTTCCACAATTGAACTCCAATAGAGCATTATTAAGAAAGAAGGGCATACAATTCATGTTCTTGTAACCAAGCACGTTGCCCTGGTTGTGATAGAATATCGACTAACAACCAATTTTTACGGCGTTCCCGAATAGCAACAGCGGTTCCTCGCGGCAATAATTCTGCCCTTGGAGTAGTTTCCACATTAGGCGTCTCGTACAAACTCGCCTTGTGTTGCACAATTCTAACAGCGGACCATTGTTGTTGCAAATCCAGTACAATCGAACGGCCTACATTATCGGTAAATTCCTCGGTACAATTACCAGCAGGAGTTTCCTTTAATTGCATGATAATAATATCTCCTAGAATTTTAAATTCACCTCGAATAGGGCGTTTGGTATTTGTTGGATCGTAACAATTAACTAAAATAGGATTTTGACTACTGATTGTTCCTTCAAAGAAAAACCAACAAGCTTTGTCACTAGATGTACTAGGATCTCGATAAACACCTGTAATCTGGTTGCCAGATACACCAATTTTAGCCTCGTAATAATCTCCGGCAATGGCATAGACACTTACTTCGTCTAATTCTGTTTTGCTCCATGAAGTCTTAAATTCTGGTTGCTTCAAGGATGGAGCTTCATTATCACAAGCTGACAAAAATAGCCAACAACATAAAAGGAACAATCCAACAAAGCGAGTCATAGAGCAATAGAATTAGAAGAGGAAATAGGGTATCATCTACAAAATAGGAAATTAAGCATGAAAAAGGCCATTTATCGCCTCAATCTCTTTGATTTCTGGTACAAACGACTTAATGGTATGTTCTACTCCTCCTTTCATTGTCATCGTACTCATCGAGCAGGTTTCGCAGGTTCCTAACCATTTAAATCGCAAAACCATATCATCTGTTAACTCTACTACTTCTATATCGCCTCCATCTGTTTCTAAGTGTGGACGTAAGGTAGTTAATGCTTGCTCTACACGAGCTAAAATTCTTTCTTTGTCAGGACTCATTGGATTGTTGTTAAAAATAAAATTGAATAGGATTAATTAGGAGCTTTTTTTGCCTTCGCTCCTTTAAATCATCTAGTTATTAAGTTGTTTTAACAACTTTAGTCGCAGACAACATTTCATTTCGAACTGCCACTTGACGCAACACATTTTGTGCTACTTTTTCAAATGCAGCTTTAGCTATTGGTTCTGTTCCTTCCGCTACAGGCATTCCTTTATCGCCACCTTCACGAATACCTTGTACAATAGGGATTTGCCCTAACAACATGGTATTCGCTTCTTTGGCCAAGCGCTTGCCTGCTCCTTCTCCAAAGATATGGTATTTATTGTTAGGAAGTTCTTTGGGGGTGAACCAAGCCATATTTTCTACAATACCCAAAATAGGTACGTTGATATTTTCTAGGCGATACATGTTCATTCCCTTCAAGGCATCCACATAAGCTACTTCTTGTGGCGTTGTCACCATTACAATCCCTGTTACAGGAACAGTCTGTACTAATGTTAGGTGAATATCTCCTGTTCCTGGAGGCAAATCAATAATCAAATAATCCAAAGCAGGCCATAAGCATTCATGGAAAAATTGTTTAACAATTCCTCCCAAACGTGGTCCACGTAAAACCACTGCTTGTTGTGGCTCAATCATATAACCAATCGAAATCGTTGGCACTCCAAATTTCTCAATTGGAATCATTTTAGGTTTGCCATGAATATCTCGGATGCGTGGACGTTCGCCTTGCATTCCCAACATCGTTGGAATAGAGGGACCATATAAATCGACATCCATCAAGCCAACTTTAGCGCCCATGTTTTTTAGGCTTAGCGCCAAATTCACCGCGACGGTAGATTTTCCAACACCTCCCTTCCCTGAAGCAACAGCAATGATGTTTTTGATGTGTGGTACAGGACTTTTGGGGCCTTGATTACTACTAGCTGCAGCTTTAGAATGCACATGTACTTCTGCAGCTGGATAAACCGCATTGATTGCTCCAATACAAGAGAAGGTCAATTGGTTTTTGACAGGCGATTTAAGGGAAGGTACTACAAGGGTAAACGTGACATCTTTGCCCGAAACTTGTAGGTCTTCTACCATACGCACACTAATAATGTCTTGTCCTGTTTCAGGATCTTTGACGGTTCTTAGTGCTTCTATTATTTGTTGTTTATCTATGTTCATTAATTCTACTAAATCTTATGATTACAAAAAGGAGGATTTTGATTGGCCTCTTTTTGAATGGCTATTTCTTATTTTTCTTGAATTCTTCTTTTATGTAGAAGATTATTCCATCTATTTCTTCCTCTGTTAGGAAATCAAAGCTGGTCATACCCCCCCAGCCTCTTGCACGCAATGTGAGACTAATACTATCTTTATCTTCCACAGCAGCATAAGAACCTTTTTTTATGTGATACCGCACCCAAGCACTGTCTCTTTGCTCTAAAGAATAGCCTAAGGCTGGTCCTGTCATTTCATATATCATACTTTTATGATGACATGCATCACAGTATTCACTAAAGAGATTTTCTCCTGTCTCATAAGCTTGTTGACTGATGTAGGGTTGTTGTGCTTCCTTGTTTTCTTCTTGACAAGCAAGGAGAAAACAAATTAAACACAATGGTAGATACTTTTTAAAGTCCTCATCTTTACTCTACTCCAAAGCTTTTCATTGTTGTTATGCTGTATTATTGGAAAGAAAGTCATGCTGTTTTCCAATACCTGCATTTTTAATAATGCTGGTGCTTCAAAGCAATAACTATACTTACTACAAAGATACAAATTTAATGTTGCATTACAGGAACATTGTTTAGAACATGTCTAAGCTATTTGATGAAAATAGCGTCAAATAATTTATAGCGCAGCTACTTATTCCCATTCTAATTAGCGTACCTTTGTAGTTTAGTCTACACACCATTGTATCACTTGTATTGTTACTTGTATGAAATTTTCTGATTATCAACTCTCGCCTGATTTAAAAAACAATTTGGACCATTTAGGTTTTAAACGCCCTACGGACATTCAATTTAAGGCGATTCCTTATGTTTTGAAAGGGGAAGACATTTTAGCGGTTGCCCAAACGGGAACAGGAAAAACAGCTGCCTATGGTATTCCTGTGCTTAATCGCTTGCAACAACAAAAAGCAAAAGCAAGACGCAAAGATGGCATCAAAGCGTTAGTCATGGTGCCTACCCATGAATTGG
>JBOEFW010000029.1:0-52925 GCA_050633105.1 Aureispira sp.
ACGCTATGTACAGCTTTGGCGATAGGACAACTGTTCTTACAAAACAAAACGCTCTCCACGACTAGCGTGAAGAACGTTTGCTCATTTACATAACCGGGTTAGGTTTTAGGGCAGTTTAATTTTTAGCGAATCGTGAACGCCAATCCATTCACACGACGACCTCGGCTGTCTCCTGGACAACGGGCTTTGACATCGGTAAAGATGAAAGAATCACCTGCTTTAGCTTTTTGTACATACTGGCCTGCACGGCCTGTAAAGGCACCGCCTGTCACATCAACTTTAACAGGGTCGCCTTGTTTTTTGGTGTAGAATAAAGTATAGCTTTGGATTTTACACTTCGCTCCAAAGTCAAAATTTTCCAATTTGGGATACAATCCACGCTGTACTTTAAAACGTCCGCTTTTGATAAATCCACCTGTTCTATCATCAATCACTACTTTAGGATCAGGAATACGTTTGACACGGAATTTGAATTCAGTAGGACTCAAACCACCACCTGATAGAGTAACACTTGCAACACCAGGGGTTGTAACTTTGGCTATCCTTTTAGCACCGCTACCTGACAATTTTACCCCTTTTGTTTTGACATTTAATTGGGCAGTAGGGACGCCTGCCGCTGAGATCGTAATAGGGTTATCAACCCCTATGTAGAATACATTCATCATATCAGCTGCTACAGAAGCAGAGCGTAGGCCAACCTCGTATTTAAAAGTGCTGCTTCCTTTTGTTACTTCCCCTGTTAAAGGATTGGTCACCTCACTATGCAGTGTTAATGTTTTACTTCCTGTTTCTCTAGCAATTTGAGAAAAGTCTGCGGTTCCATCTGAACTGATATTTAGGCGTTTACCATTAACCGTTAATTTTATATTCTCAGGACTCATCTGTGTACTATAAGACCCTAAAGAAACCTGCGCTTTAAAAGACTCTCCTTTGATGACATAGGACTTCTCTGCATTAATAATAGGAAAAAACTGATCCATGACAATCGTTCTACCTCCTGCCAGTTTTGCCAAGTCACTCACCAAATTCGCTTCTGTTGTTCTTGCATTTGTTTGAATTTGACTTAATAAAGGCAAAACAGCAGCTACAGGCATTTGCTTGAATTTAAATTCTGCCCAGCTTTTCTTCTCGCTGCTCTTCCAATCATCGGTTACTCGTAAGGCTATATTACGTTTTAAGGCAGCAATTTTCATCGTTATTTCTTCTTCCTTCAAGTCAAAATCTTTTCCGTAAGTTGTCAAGAGCGTTTCATACTGTTGGATTAACTGTTCTTGTGTACTGCGAATTTTTTGCTCTAATTCGGTTCCTTTCCCTTCTTCTACTAATAGACGAGTGGTGGCATCTTTGTCCTTTTTCCCTTTAGGAACAGACATACCATAACTCATAATATAATCACCATCATCGTTTTGTCCGTTGTTGTCTCCAGCAGCATCAATAAGCTCATCTCTCAAAGCATTAATATAGATGACTAGGTCTTTACTAGTTTTTCTAACATCATCAACGGCAGCACCTATTGGCTTAAATTTTTGTTTGGATTCATCTTCTAGTAATTTATCTAGACTTCGTTCTGTCAAATCTAATTGACTTTTGACCACATCCATGGCACTTTGATTGCCTTTGTCTAGTGCAAAGAAGGCATTTATAATTTCGGCAGATACATTCAAGGCTAACATAGCCGTTAGTACAAGATACATCAAGTTGATCATCAACTGTCTTGGTTCCTTAGGTATAGACATAACAAGGTGGTATTTATTGGTGAATAAATAGAAAAAAGAGTAACAACAATAAAGTTAGAAATTGAATAAAAGGACTACTTAGCAGAGTCTTCTACTAATCTTTCCTTTGTATAGTCAGTAGAAACTGACCTAGTTTTAGGGCTGCTTTATTCGCAGCTACATGCCCTTCCAAGACCTAGGATTCCTTGAGTGGCTTTGTTTGTTCTCATAATGCCCAATCACAAAATGGTTACAATTTAAAAGAAGTTTTTTTATTTTTTCTAAATACCGTGTAACAAGAGTTAATTGAAAAACACTATGAAAAGCTTTAACATCTGCAACGGTTTTGGAAGGACATTGGAAGGAGCTACTCGCGAAGCGATCTGATTACAAGATACAGTGTACTTTGTAATCAGCTTTAAAGCGAACCACCTTTCTTGTTTGAACCGAGCAACGCGAACTCACCAACGAAGTGCGTAGCATTCCGCTTGCGTGATCTTGAAAGGTTTGGGCGAACAAAAAAGCTGTTTGCCCAGCGCCTTCCTTTTAGCTCTAGACCTTTTTAGCTAACTGCGCTGCTACTCCGTGGTCACTACGTTCCTGAGCCCCTTGCTTAGTTGTTTTTACTCCTTGATCTTTTTTCTGGCTACTTAAAACAAAAAAGCCATCCTGAAGAGTATTCAGAATGGCTTTAAAAGTATTATGTAGTGCCTTCTAAGAAGGCGAGTTGCTGTTTAAACGAGTTCTTTAGTAAGACCACAAATCGTGTTCGAAGTTAAAGATAGTCTCTTTGATACGATCAGATTCCAACAACATATCCATAGGATTTGTTTTGTAATCTTTGATTCTTCGATCATAAACGTTTGATTCTTTGATGATGTAACTAGAGAACAAACGTGCCTCAAACACATCTTCCCAACTCATACGAGCGGCATCATTCAAAGGATTAAAAGCCTCGTGGCGAGCCAATACTCCACGCAATTCTGGGTAGTAAGCCCAAAACATAGGACCAGAGTTCAAGAAGTTACCATTGTCATCTACACGGTCAATAATTGGGGCAATACCTAAAATACGTACATCTAAAGTAGAGGTCTCTTCATCGAAAAAGTATACTTCTTTGAGACGATACTTTTTGATGTCTTCAGGGTTCAAGTCATTCACAACAACTTGTACGATTTCCTCAAAGGTATCAGGATCAAACGTAATAATAGTATCTACAGAACTACCAATGTTCTGCATCTCATCTTGTGTCATTGCTTGTGTGAATTCATCATCCATAACATGGTATAAAGTGATGTCTCCTTCTTTTGCATGATTAAGTAAGATGGTAATGAACGGCTCTTTTTCGTTTTTGAAAGGGTGGTTCATTTTTTCGCGAATATCAATTAAACGCCAAATTCTCTTTTCCCAGAATACATCTTTCTCATGAATGAAATCATAAGGAATGATTTGCTCTTCCGTATATAAGTAACGGTCGTAAAAATTATCTCTCGGTTTGGCGTCATTAGTATTGCCAGACTCGGTCATGTTGGTGTTGTTGACTGGTTCATCACCGCCAGGTTGTGCCAAAGCAGCTCCTGAATACAACAACGTGACTGCCAAGCTAAGAAAAAGGCAGGGTATAAATTTAAGATGCGCGTTCATCAGTTCAATCGTTTTTAGTATTTACCGAATAAAAGAAGTTATTGTTGAATATAGCAAGATAAGGCGGTCCTGCTGTGTACCTAAAAGGCAAAATAAGTCTTAATTGGACGTTTAAAGTTTTATTTAAACGTGGCACGAAGCGACAATTCTTGTAAAAGTAAAAAAAGTTGGCTGCTTGCGCTCTATTATAACGCAAAACAACCAACTTGTATTTTATGCCGCTCGAAATAATTCGGAATTATCTGATCTTGAAAGCCAATCCGTTTACACGACGACCAGCAGAGTCACCAGGACATCTTGCTTTAACGTCTGTAAAGGCGTATTGGTCACCAGGTTTTGCTGCACGAATTGCGTTAGCTACTTGACCAGAGAAACGGGCACCTTTGCCTTTCAATTCTACTGGATCTTGGCGCTTACGTGTGTAGTACAAAGTATAAGACTGTACTTTACATTTGGCATCAAAATCAAAGTTATCTAACCATGCAGCTAGACCAGGCTGTGCTTTGAATTCACCAGATCCCATAGCGCCATCTGATTTTTTACCTAAACGAACAACTGGATCAGGAATACGCTTCACACGGAATTCGAATGGATAGCTTTTTCCTTTTTCAGTATCTCTAACAGTAATAACTGCTTTACCAGGTTTCTTAGCAGTTACTGTACGGCTAGATCCAGAACCAGATAAAGTACCACCAGACATAGAAACTTTCATGTTAGATGTTTTAACACCAGCAGCTGCAACAGTTACAGGGTTAGGTACACCTACATAGAGTACATTCATTTTGTCTGCTGCTACGTTAACAGAAGCTTGACCAACTTCGTAGAAGAAGTCTTTCTTAAAACTTTCTGTTTTACCTGTTTGAGGGTTTTTTACACCAATAGTAGCGGTATATTTCTGCTCACCAACTCTGCTTCCAGAAGCTTTGAATTGAGCTTTACCATCTACTACAGGTAAAGAACGACCATTTACAGAAACAGAAAAACCAGCTTGAGAAGAATAAGCTCCCAATGCGATTTCAGCTTCATAAGTCTCTCCTATCAAAATGTAAGGTTTAGAAGATTGAGCAAATACGTCAAACTTATCGTAAGTTACTTCCATTTTACCAATCTGAGAAGCCAAGAAGTTAACTACAGCTGCTTCAGAAGTTCTAGCATCATTTTGGAATTTACGCAACATAGGATAAATTGCCGCTACAGGCATGTGTCCAAATGTATACTCTTCCCAAGATTTGTTTTCATGCTCTTCAGGAATATAACTTTCAGAAGAAGTTAAGGTAATTGCTTCTTCTAATTTTGCTAATGCAGCTTTCTTCTTTTCAGGATCATTGCTAGCAAAAACGGTTTCAGGAATGCCACCATTCTCCCATAGTCCAGCTACAAAATTAATGTATGCTTTTCTTAGTTCTTGAATTTTTGTATCTAGTTCAGGACCTACTGCTGGTTTCTTTTCGCTACCATAATCTCCTGATACAAAAATACGTTGTGGTGTATCTTTATCTTTTTTACCAGAAGGCTTACCTACAAGGCCTTCGTCTTCTGTTAGGTGAAATAAAGATCCTGTGTACCCCAAAGCTTCATATTTAGCTCTAGTCGCTTCTGTAGAATAAACTCCTCCAGATTCTTTAACCATACGCTCACGAATTTCGTCAACATACTTATCAAACTCTTTTGTTAAACTGTTAACAGCTTTAGAATTATCTACTAGAGGCTGGTATTGTGTTTTTGTCTTCACAGTTTCTTCCATAGAGGCAATAGTATTAGCTACAGATTTCTCTACGATTGAATTATTTGCTTTTAGACCTTTGTCTAATGCAAAGAAGGCGTTGATGATCTCCGCAGATACGTTCAAAGCCAACATAGCCGTTAGAACGAGATACATAAGGTTGATCATCAGCTGTCTCGGTTCCTTAGGAATTGACATGCTTTTACTTTTTTTTAATAATTAAGAAATTAAATTTCTTTGTCTTTGAAAGATATTATCTAATTCAACAAATTGAATTGGAAATTATCCTTTCATAGCCGTAAGCATACCACCATAGACATTGTTTAAGTTTTTCAAGTTACCATTTAACTTGCCTAACTCTTCTTTGTAAACTTTTACATCTTCTGCTGATTCTACTACATTTTTAATAGCATCATTAAGAATAGTAACAAACTTACCACTGTCTTTAGTTAATTGACCTACATCTTTAAAGTCTACACCAGCGAAGATATCTAAGCTTTTCATTGTTTTAGACATATTTTGTAGTTCAGAAACCATTTGTGTTTGCTGAGATTCTAATGGTGAAACAGCTTGCTTCATTCCTACCATAGCTTCCAATAAAGCAGATTGCTGTTCAGAAGAAGATGGGCTAGAAGAAAGTTGAGCAGTGTTATCTTGGATGATAGCAATGTCCGCATCTGCTTTGTCCAATCCTGGATATAGACGCTCCCAGTAGTAATCTTTGTGGGGAGGTAATACTCCTAATAGTAAAAACAAACATGCCTCTGTGATCAATCCAACTGTCAACATCTCAGAAGCGAATGGCCAACTTTGAATTTTGAAAAGGGCACCAATCAATACAACTGCAGCACCTACACCAATAATAAGGTTCTTGACATAAGCGAATGTTGAAGAATGTATGAAACTCATGATCTAAAAATGTTTAAAAAGGTTATGTAAAATGTAAAATAAAGGGTCTCCAGAAAATATTTAGAGAATGTTAGTGCCTTTAAGGGTAGGCCCAAATTTCTAAAAACTTCGTAAGTATAACACTATTTTATATTAAGGTTACACTTTTTGACAGAAAAATTTCGGTTTTTTTTCAACAAAAAAACCAACACCCAAATTATTGATAGACTTGTTCTATCTACTTAATTGTTTCTTCTCTTGTAAAGGTTATTGTCCTCTACTCTTATTCTATTTTTCCTTTTACAGAAATTCTAACTTCTCATCAAAATGATGGAAGCGATCTTTTGTAATAAAAGCGTTCTATTTGGGATGGGACAACTGTTCTTATTTGATAATGTCTATATTAATACATAGTAGACTATTTACCAAACCACTATCTTCCGTATTGTTTTTTTCCTTGATCTGCGCCTATATGATTTTAAGCGATTGTACTTCTGTAATGCAGTTGTAGCATAAAAGATACAGTTTTTTAGGAGCTAAAAGAAAAAAAACTAAAAATAATAGGCAGCGTTTACAAAAGTTTTGTCGTTGCCCCTTTTTTGCCAAATAAAAATAGCCATTCTGATCATAGATCAGAATGGCTATTAAGAAGGCATCGTTGAAACACCTTATTATAATACGATTGGCTTAGTTGTTAAAATCGTTCATAGAACGTCCCAAGAACGTCAATACGTTTCTAAAGCCAATGTATGATTTTGTTGTGTCTTGGAATTCCCAATGACGTGTACCTGTTTGAATGTAGTACATGATGTCTTTCCAAGAACCACCACGGATAACTTTACGTTTCCAGGCCGTTAGGTCTTCGTCTTGCGCATCAAAACGAATATCAGGTTGTAAATCATGTAAGAAAGCATAAGCATTCTTATAGTAAGCAGAAGAAGTCCACTCTGACACGTTACCAGACATATTGTATAGACCATAATCATTAGGGAAATAAGCATCCGCACGAACAGTGTACAAACCACCATCAGCAGGATAATCTCCACGACCAGGCTTAAAGTTAGCTAACAAACATCCTTTGGCGTTACGTACATAGTACCCCCCCCAAGGGAAAGGAGCCAAATCATGACCACCTCTAGCAGCATATTCCCACTCATGTTCTGTTGGCAAACGGAAATCCTCTGTGTTTACATCCTCAAAGTTATTCCACAAGTTTGTTCTCCAATAAGAAAACGCATTGGCTTGTTTCCATGCAATACCTACTACTGGATAATCATCAAAGGCAGGGTGCCAGAAATAATTACGCGTCATTGGCTCATTGTAAGAATAAGAGAAGTCACGAATCCATACTAGAGTATCAGGATAGATTCTAGTCGCGTCTTTTTTGATATAATCCGCACGGTTGTGTACTTCTTTAGAATGTCTATTGTAATCACTAGACCAAGAGTAATCTTGTGCAGCACCTTTCCAATCGTACCATTGGTAATCAAAAACCAATTGACGAATATCTAAGTTGCGGCTACTACCAAATTGTTCATCACCTTGGTAGAACATGTCATCTAGTTCTCCTCCAGCTTCGTAATTCAATTCTTGTTCCCAGTCTACCCCTTGTACATTTCCAGGGTATTCTCTCGTATGTCCCAATTTAGTGTGTGCAATAGAGTCACGCACCCACTCTACAAATTGGCGGTATTCATTGTTAGTAATCTCTGTATCATCCATAAAAAAGCCTTGAATAGAGACTTGTTTAGGACGTTGTACTAAAGCATGGTTAACATCTTGATCGCTTGGACCAATGTGTAAACTTCCAGAAGGCACATACACCATACCATAAGGCTGTATGGGTCTCCAAAGTGGTCGTTCCAAGACACCAGTCAACTGGCCACTATCTACCTTGGCACATGCACCGAGAAGTAGAGAGAGAAATAAAAGAGCTAAATTTTGTTTTTTCATGTTCGCACCCGTGTTTAAAACCGTTTTCTTAAAAAAGCGTCAACTACAACTTCTGGCAAGGCGACCGTTTGAAGTGTGGTTAGGAAAGTAATAATGTAAGTAATGAAAAAATAGCTCACTAAACGCTAACTATATTTTCTACAAAAAGGTCCTTCTGTCAATCAATAGTCAAAGGCATTTACCATTGATGTATCAGATTATTCCAGTCGGATTACTAACGAGGCAAGCCCCTTTATTATTATCCATTCTGGCAAACTTTCCGTATTTTTTTCTGTGAAATTATAAAAATCTAGGGTTATAGATAACTTTTGACGGGATTTCTTTGCCAATTTTTTTGTTCAGATTATAATTGAGGACGACCTCATGAGAGCCGCTATTGAATCCCTGTAAACTACCGATAGACAAATCGTAAGCATAAGCTAAGGTAAAATTATCATTCCATTTTACGCCTGCCAGAAATACAACTGCATCATTGTTTAGGCTATTGTATCCTCTAAACGCTACTCCTCCAAAAATATTGTCTTTCCAATCTAAAATTGCTGCAATCTCTGGTTGGAACTTAATAAAATCGCTCTTTAGTAAGAAGGAAGGCTTAATTGTAAAGTCTCGATTAATTGGAATTTTACCTGTTGCCGTAAAGAAATAAGCCCGATTGTACAAGATAGAAGCATCGTTTGCGAGCTGCAAACTAGGTTGTGTTAAATTAATGGCGGCAACACCTATTTCAAACCAATCATGTTGGTAATAAACAGCCGCATCCATACTAAATGACAAACCTGATACGCGGGCAGTAGGTACACTTGGGTCATTATGATTAACCCCCAATTCATAAATACCATCAGGAGTCAAAAGGCGACTACCATCTAATTCTTTTTGAATCATCCGACCAGCCAATCCAATCGAGAGGCGACCAGATTCTTTTAAATCTATAATATAACTGTAAGAACCTCGCAACGCTAAATTGCTATAAGCTCCCAACGCATCGTACTCTACTCCAATCCCGATACCACTGCTGATAATTTCTAAAGGCATATGGGCATTAAAATTCACACTCAAAGGCGAGCCAGGAAAATTCACCCATTGTTTTCGAAAAACACCTGTAATGCTCAAGGACCGATCTAAACCATTATAGGCATTATTATAGGCATATTTGTTCAACATAAACAAGGAATACTGGGCAGGCTGTTGGGCCTGTAACGAAGTGCAGAGCGCCATTCCTAAGAGTAGTAGCAGTAGTCTATTTTTCATCATAAGCGTTTATATTATCAACTATCGAACAAGGAGTAACTAGTATCATACTAACCTAACCAACGACCTAAGGCCACTGCTAAGCCTAAAAGAATTAACACCACCCACCAATTAATAGGTCGGCTCGGACGCCTCAAAAAACGACGTTCTCTTTTCTCCTCTTCTTCTAAAACGTTTTTTTCAGCAATAAGGATGTCCTTATCAGGAGTATTTTCCCATTTTTTTAGTGCCGCAATAATTTGTCCACAATTCTCCCATCGCTCCTCCTGATTCTTTTTTAAGCATTTTTCTACTAATAATCGATAAGGCATTGGTATAGTGGGCAACAGCCCTAAGGCCCAATCTTCTTCCCCTGTAATTCTTGCTTGGATTTTAGCATTAGGTAAGCTAGCACTTTTCTCCCCAAAAGGCAAGCGCCCCGTCCATAACTGGTGTAATAGAACACCATAAGCCCATATATCAGTCTGTTCAGTAACGTTAGAATTGGTCTTAAACTGTTCAGGGGCCAAATATTCATAATCACTAAAGAAGGGCAAGGGAATTCTTTCCTGGTTGCCATAATTAATAAACTTAGGGATAAGGTTACCAAAAGATTCTTCTAGTAAAATATGACTAGCTGATAGGTTTTGCCAAATTACTCCATGCCCATGCAGATAATACAATCCATCCAAAACTTGCTCTGTGATGGCATATTTTTCTTCTGTATTAAGTCCTGTTGCTTGTGCTAAACTCTTGCGTGTAACAATCGGTAACAAGGCCAATTCTACAATAGTACTCCCTTCCTCAAAACGAAAGTTCTGATGATAAGGTAAGAGATTCAGATGGCTCAATTCCTGCGCCTTCTCGTAACGATTGGTTAGCACTCCTTTATCAAATCGCGGATGCAGTTCTGCCCATTTGAGCGCCCAAGTCGTTTCGGTTGCCTTGTTGGTAGCTTGATAGATACTTCCTTGATGCTTTGGATCCAACGATTGTGTTTGATCCACCTCATAGGTCTCCAAAAAGTCCTTTAAATTATGCATCATATCCATTAGCCTTGTAAGGTTTCCCAATTTCCTGTAATAGCCAAGGTCAACCCTGGTACTTGAATGTTAACAAATAAAGTTTTGCCTGAAGGTGAAAAACAAACACCTGCAAATTCGGATTGATAACCAATATTGTTAGCTATAGGATAAAAAGTGCCATCAGGACGAATGCCAAAGATACGAGGATGAATTCCATCTTCACAAAAGACAACATCTCCCCAAGGTGCTACCGTCAAATTATCACAATAACGCAATACACTTGTATCGTTGGGTTCACTGTATAAGTGAAGGCGGCCATAATTTTTGGACTCTTGTTCCCGTTTTGTTCCCTCATATCGACTAGGAACATACTTAAAAATCTGCCCTGTTTTGAGGCGACCACCATTCGTACAGGCAAAATACAATTCGCCTTTGCCAAACCAAATCCCTTCTCCTCTCGCAAACATCGCTGCCCCTTCTTTAAAACCTCGATAACGCAAATCGTCCTTTGGTGCTTCTACATCAGTCATATTGATCCAACGAACACTATATCCTGTTCCTTCTTGGAGATTAGCGGTTGTCCAATTGCGCGTGTCCATCCCTTTTTTCCAAACAAAAACAAGGGCTTGCAACTGCCCGCCTTTATGCAGTTCACCCTTCACCTTGGGGATAAATCGATAAAACAAACCATCAGAGCGATCCTCTGTTAAATAAACGATCCCTGTCCGAGGGTCTACCGCTACTGCCTCATGATTAAAACGCCCCATAGCCCGTAAAGGAACAGGGTACTTAATGTAAGGCGTTTCCGTAACAGGTACCTCAAATACATATCCATGATCCTTGGCATGGGTAGCATTTTTGCTCACCACATATTCTTCACAAGTGAGCCAAGAGCCCCAAGGAGTGACTCCCCCAGCACAATTACGAGCGGTCCCTGCCAAGCTCATAAAAACCTTTTCGACCTCTTGTGTTTTTTCATTATAAATGCTAGTAGTTGTCCCTCCTAAATGCGGATATTTACCATAACCACTATCAAATAATTTTTTAGGATTAATCTTAGACAAGTGCTGGTTGCTGTAGCCAAATGGAGATTCTACCAAGTAAGCGGGTGAATTTTCATGGTTTCTAACAATCACCACACGACCGTTGGCTCCTTCAAAGGTTCCCATTCCATCGGCGCGCCCTGGTAGGAGCAGTCCATCATTCATGGTGCTTCCTTTTTTGGCAATGATTTTATAACTAAATCCTTTAGGCAATTCCAAAATTCCTTGGGGTTCTAAAGGGCCAAATCCTAAAGGGCTCGCCAAAGAGGTTTTCTGTTGTGCAAAACTCTGCAAACCAGAGAAACCCAGACTTACGGCCCCCATCATCTTCAAAAAATTCCTGCGTGTTGTCATTTTCTATGATTTTGATTCTATTCATCAAAGAACAAAAAATTGTAGATAAAAACAAATGCTAGTCGGCTGCAAATTGTCTTCTCTCCTTGGATTATTTCTAATAATAACCTAAAGTCAACGGTATTTTTTGTTGCTTTTTGTGCGCCTCAATTCGTGTCTTAATGTTGGCCTTTATATTGTGATAGAAAAAATTATAGTCATAAATATGATAATTCCCTTTCGCAAGTGGCATTTGCAAGCGCTGTTTGCTAGGATTAGGGGTAGTTAGTAATAAATCTCCTTTGATTTGAGCATCCGTATAATGCAATAACACTTCATCTTTTTTTAGCCGCAAATTAGGCATCAATGCTCCTTTGTTATACGTTCGATCGACATAGTTTGTATCAGTTGTCCAACTCAATGGATTAACACAAACAATTTCTTCTTGAATTTTCAAGGCATCTTTTATCGTCGTTTTGGCGTTTGAATCTTGCGCATTCCAAGAGATTAAACAACCTGTTTGAGTGGCGGTGCTACAAACGGACAAGCGTGGTTGATCGACTATAGATTGTTTTGTCACAGGCCAACCAATAGCATAGGCTGTGACAAGCTGTTGGCGGATTACACTATCTTGCATTAATTCCGCCAAGAGTCGTTGACTGTGTAGAGAGCCTTGGCTATGGCCTGCTAAGATAAACGGACGGCCGTTGTTGTGATGAGCCCAGTAGTAGGCAAATGCTTTTTTTACATCCTGATAAGCGACCTCTAGTGCTTGTTCTCCATTTCTTTTCTTATCCACAAAAGAATAAAAAGCTGCTTGGCGATACTTGGGCATAAAAATATTACAATCCTCATAAAAAGCACTAGTTTGATAACAACTGGACAAAACTCTAGTCCGCCAATTTGTATGCACATGATCCAACGGCTGGTTCCAATAACGCGCCTTGATATAGGTCGTAGGATGAACAAAAAAGACATCAACTTTCTTTTTAGTAAATCTGCGACTGGCTTCATGCCAATCTTTTGCTAAAGCATAATTGGGTGCTTCCGCAAGGCGCTCTTGAGCAAATTTTTTAGGCGGTTTGATTACCACCAATAGCGATTCTCGACTACAAGAGCTCAACAAAAAAAGCAGAAAAAAAGAGAATAAACCGTAAAGGTGACACATAGGAAAATTGGTCAGATGGTGATGGTAATTGATGCAATAAATAAACAATTATTAGTTTAGGCAACTTCCTTAACAAACAACCTTATGTATTGGTTGCTTACAAAGAAGGTTTTCTTGATGCTTTTCCAAGCGTTATTAAGCAATATTCATATTGCCTAAGTTTCTTCAAAATAGCATTTTTTTGAGGCTGCTCCCCACAAATAGAAAGCGTTTCTTTACAAGCCCCTCTCTATTGTGTTTTTACAACTTGTATTATAAAAATCCAAAAAAAAGACTTATCTTCCCGCTTGACTAGGTAACTATTTATTTTATCATCATGCCCTATTCAATGGGGTAGTCTTGACCTGCAATAAGATGAGTTTTCAGCAACATTTCGATTCTTTGGCTAAGTATTGTAAAATCTATCACAAAAGGGTAGATGAAAATGAGTTATGGTATGAAGATCCTTTTCAGGAGCGCTACCTATTGGTAAACAAACTCATTGAAGTACACTTAGATAGCCGCTTAGCCTTAGAAGCCTTGGCTGCTGGAGAGCAATCCGCACCAGGATTTCCAAGCCTTACTCCTGCTCGTCGTCATTTTTATGAATTGCAAGAAGAAGTACCTTCTTTCCTAGCCAGTGGAAGCGATGCCTATTATTACCTCCAACACTATCGTATTGATTGTACTTATCTCCTCAAAACTTTTAGCTATTCTACCTTTAAAGGCGACTGGGACAAATCTCGAGAGTTGATTGATTGGATGGGAGCGATTAACAACAAACAAGAAAGCCATAATGCGTCTAGTTCGCTTGAGAAAAGTTTGGAAGACATCAAAGATTTGGGGGACATTTCCAGTATTCAAGACAAGGATTTACGGTTGTTAGAAGAAGAAGTACGCAATATACAAACCTTGTTATTGGACAACCCTGATTTAGAAGGGGAGCTTTCAGAAGAAGATTTGGCCTTTATTAGAGATGCGTCGGAGCACTTAAACAACAACAAAGAGGCCCTCAAAGGTATTCCTGAAATAGATGATTCTTTTCAATACGAAGAACCGCCTGCCTTAGAAGCCCTGTCCTACCGTTGCCGTCAATTGGCGGTACTAGTTGATAATTTTAAGAAAGATTTTGATCCAGAACAATTGGTATTAGACATCGATCAATTCAAACGAGATTTAAAAAGCAGTTTTGACTTAACCATTGATGTTTGTGCTGACGTATATCGAGATTTATTAGAAGAATTTGGTGCTTACAAAGTCTTTACCTTAAGAAAACTCTGTGATACCATGCACGATAGCTTTGAACGTTTCTCTGATGAGAAATATCTTCAAAAACGCTATTCTAAAGGCGTCCGTGCTAAACACATGCAAGTACACCGAGGCATTCCTGATACCATTACCATGGAAACTTATGTAATGCTCGCAATGGGCACTATTTAAGCAATTCTTACAAGATTATTCTAATCAAATAAGCGCCAAGAAATCCCAATACGCACTACAAAATTGGTAATAGGATGTTGGTAAGCCGTGAAGTAATTCTGTCCATACACAAAATATCCAATGTTTTCTGCTCGTGCAAAAAAGCGAAATTGCCAAATTCTAAAACTAGCATAGGCATCAAATCGTGGGTACATTTGTATTGGCTCGTTGTTTTGCAGATAAAAAGCACCTGTGAGCGCTGAATAGGCATTCGCAAAGTAGTTGCTGTTGTAATTAAAACGTACGCCTACTTTTGCTAGCATGGCTCGCTTAAAAATCCAATCTTGCCAATATAAATTGTGTTGCAACAACAATTCAGGGACTCTAAAATATTCTTTTCCTACCAAGGTGGGCTGCCAGATTACTTCATTATCCAAATGAAAACGCCATACTCTTATATCTCCTGCGGCCTTGACCTGTAATAGATTGATAGAAGTTGGCGCTTGCTGCACTTGTTCTTTGGTGTAATAAATCCAATTGGTCAGTGTATGATTGAGCACCGTTCCACGAAGTTTTACCCCTACTAATTTAGTTTGAAATTGATTGGTGTAACTGCCTCCAAAATTAATGGTTTGCACTTGTCGATAAGTCAAATTATTATCCCAAATACTTTCTGAGGAAACATATAATTGACGAGCAACCAAACTAGGTTGGTATCGCTGTATATTCGCTTGTCCTTCCAAGTAACCCAGCTTGCCTAAATCATAACCAACCCGTCCTTTTACAAAAAAGTCTAATTGGCGTTCTGCCCAAGTTAACTGTCCTTGAACACGATACTTAAATTTAAATTGAGGATTATTTTGCACCAAAATTCCCGCAGAAAAATTGTGTACATTAAAAGTGATCGGTTCTTGGTAAACTAAATTCCAACGATGTTTGCCATAGATTTTGAACCACAATGGAGCACTACTCAAGGTTCCTCCTACCGCCTGTCGGAAACTAATTTCATTCTCTAGTTCTTGGTGGCGAATAAAAAGACGAATACCTCTAGGGTTGACACTGGCCAAACCATACAAGCTATTGTCTGTTGGAGGGAATTTATCAAAATATTTATAACGATTAAAAGCATAGCGAATACTGTGGCTCCAAGCATTATTGGCATTTGTTACACCACTCAAAGAATCTACGCCTTTATTGTAAAAAAATTGACTGTATTGGACAGAAGTTTTGTTGTATCGTGTATTCCCATTGGTTGAATTTACCGCCACTTGGGTCAAAAAATCCGTCGCAATATCTTGAATAGCGGTATCTCGAATGCCCCAATTATCTTCCTGTTTAATCGCGGTATTAAAAAAGCTAAAATAGCTGTGGTAGCGATTATTATTCGTCATAAAACGCATGGTATAACCGATGTTTTGGTTCCGCGTTCGTTGGTGATCAAAATATCCTGCTTGATTAACCAAACTATATTGTACCCCAAAATATACATTGGGATTAAAGCGATAACCAAAATCAGCTTTGATGTAGTTGTTTCTTTGGTTGAGTTGAGAATAATAGAGTTCGGTAAAAGGCCGATAGTTATCAACTTCGTAATATTTAATGTGCTCCTGCTTCAGTATAAATGGATCAAACTGATGAAACCCGACTCTAAAACCACCGTCCAAAGTAGGTGGCTGATAAACCAAATCAAAACTAGGCGCAGCCAATATATTGCCCAAGCTGCTATACCAAACGCTACTATCCCATGTAGGTACAACCTCTTCAAAATTCTTTAGGCCATCATGGATGCGTTGTAGTTCCGTTGGATTCGCTAGTGTACTGTAATACACACTAGTAGTGTCACCAATAATCTTGGGTCCTTGTCGCTCTTTTGGAGCTACCTTGGGCTGTGCCCAGCTCTTGATAGGAAGGGTACAACAAAGCAGCAATACAGCTACTATATTCCATAAAAATGGGCGCAAACGAGATAGAATAATCACAAACAAGAAGCATTAAATTAGTAGACAATACTCTGCAAATTACACAGTTTTTAAGATTTTTTAGCGTTTTAGGGTCTGCCCCTCTCTTTTAAACGAAAAAAAGCGAATAGCTTTGGCCATTCGCTCTTAATTTTTTCTTCTATTTTAGACCAAACATTTGGTCTAATAAATGTTATTAAAAGGTATAACGTACACTAACCGCAATATCATCATACCAAATACCAACATATTCTATCAAGTGAACACTAGGCTTGACATCTGCCTGAAAAGTAAAAGGTGCATTCGGTAATGTATATTCTACCCCTCCAACAAAATCAAAACCTGTTAAAATATAAGGGCGATCTTCTCCAAAAATAGAATGACTATTATACCCTCCTAGGACACCAAGATGAAAACCACCTCCAATAAACCAATTAAAGCCTTGAACATTCCCAATAGGGAAATGCCATTCTGCTAATCCAGTAAACATAGCCCCAGGGTTATTATTCCAGCTACCTCTACTAGCACCGCCTCCAAGTCCATAATAACGGCTTGTTACCAAGCCTTCTAAAGCCACTTTATCACTAATAAAATGCTTAATGGTAAAACCATAACTAGGTCCTAGGCGTAGTCCAACACCAGTCTTGTAATTGCTTTGTGCGGTAGCAAAATGAGCTACTAATAAAAAAGACAGAACAACAATAAATTCTTTTAGATAATGCATAACAATTGTATTTGTGGTTAATTACTTAAGGTGTAAAATAACAGCACCAATAAAAAAAGAAGATTCACTACTGAAGCTCCTTATCTTCTATTACGAGAAGGTACTTAAGAATAGATAAACGTCGAGAGACGCCTCTTTTATTGTCTCTTTGCTTGAACAAAGATAAAAAACCAACCTACATCTATAACAAAAAGCTCTTATAAAAGTAGAGAGCTGCGCTCTATTCTATTAATTCCTTGTAGGTAACTATTTGGTCAGGTATAAGATATAAGAAGAAGAGTGGGCATAAAAAAAGGTCAGTACGCGGGTGCGTACCAACCTTAGAAAACTAAACCCTAAAACCCATGAATTATAAATATAGGCTACTTTCGAGCTGCATCCAAATTTTTACAAGGTTTTTTATCATTTTATTTAAAAAAATTAAAATTGATTTTTCAAACAGCTTCCTTCTCTAAACAAGAGACCTATTTACTCTGCCTAGAGCCTTGCCCTAGAAGGCTTTATCCAGCAATATTTTTGATCGATTGATGAGTAGTAGGCATAAAAAAAGGTCAGTACGCGGGTGCGTACTAACCTTAGAAAACTAAACCCTAAAACCCATGAACCATAAATATAGAGTACTTATAAACTACATCCAAGTTTTCACAAGGCTTTTTATCATTTTTTGTAGCCAAAGGCTATTTGATGACAAAAGAAAGACTTCTAACTGCTATTTCAGGAAAAACAACCATTATTGTAGCCTCTAGAATAGATAAACCAAATACTGATAGAACCCTCCTTCTTAGTGCACAAAATGCCCTTTAATAAAGGATGTTTTTAAGCACCGCTCCTCTAAAGCAAGCGCCTGTTCGTTTACTCCCTCTAAAATCTGCGCCTGTCAAATCACAATTCTCAAAATCCACTCCTGTTAAATTTGCATTCATAAAACTAGCCCCTCTCAGATTAGAACGAGAAAAATCAACATTCTCTAAATTCGTCTCTGCAAAAATGGCTTGATCCAATCGAGCATCCGTCATCAAACTGCCTGTCAAATTTGCATCACTCCAATCTTGCCCTTTAGCATACACCCCACACCAACTAGAATAAGGCAAGTACAATTCTTGAAATTCTAAGCCTTTATCCAAACGTTGTAAATCCAAAATAGCTTGCTGCCCATCACAAGCCAATGGGCATTGATAAATGCCCATTGCCCGCCCTTGCAGGGCAATCTTTTTCCACTGCCCTTGTGTCCCTCCTGACTCTAAAAATAACCGATGGGCGGCTACAATTTTTTGCCATTCCGCGACCTCTAACGCGTCTTCAGCAACCGCTTTTTGTTGCATTTTCTTAGTTTTGACTTGCGGCTGAGCTTTTGGCAAATGGTCCGCCAAAGGGAAATGTTGTGCCAAGAGCAAATATTCCATCGACCACGCCTCTTGCCAATTCTTACGAGGCGGTAAGGCTTCTACGGTAGGTTGTTGATACCCCTGTGGTTGGCCCAACCACTCTTTACGACGCAATATCCATCCTTTAGAAGCCAATAAAAACGCCAAGTAGGCTTCAAAGGTAAGAGGAACAGCATCTGTAAAGCAGGTCCCTTCCTCATCTCCTAATAACAATAAAGGCCCCTGCTCTTCTCTAAACAGAATTCCCATTGTCAGGTAATAGGAAAAAGCATCTAAATTCCGCAAACGCGTATAAAAATCAATGGTATCATAGCTTTTATGTGCTATAGTAATGGAAGGTTGTTGATTATTGGGAGGCAAAAAACTCCGCAACAGCTCTTCAAGCGGCAATAAAAAAATGCTCCCTTCTTCAGGATGATGTGCTTGCGTGGCATAATCCCAAGGCTTGGGAGCCATGCCTTCTTGATGAACAGGATAACGAGCGGGATCATAAGCAGGGTTGCTTCGAAGCATCCAACGCAATTGTAACCCATTACTTTGTTGATAAAATTGACGCATAGGCGCATCCAACTGACACTTATAACGCTCCTCTAGTCCCTGAATTGCGGCCAAACTCAAGGGCGCAAAAGCATGATAACCCAACAACGCCGCTGAGGAGTGTTGGTTAATGGCTTCTGCTAAGCGTTGAAACGCTTCTAAGTAATTTTTCCGAACCACTTGTGTTTTTTTTGGTTGAAGTAAAGTGTTCTGGTCGTTGTTTGCTGTATTGGATTGTTCTAATATAGTTTATTTCAAGTACTTTTGCAAGCGCTTATTTACAACTCAATTTTTGTGCTGTTTCTCATTTTAATGCAATAATTAAAAGAGCAGACCTACTCTCAAAGAGGATTGACTAAAATTTGCATGGGCGAAAAACAGCAGGTTGCCAAGATTTACAAAAAGCAATAGACTTGGGGGCGCCAGATTTAAAAGAGTTTGTAAACAATCGCTGTGGTCAATAAGGCACAACAGTGACTTGCGAGGAATCATATTTTTTAATAACTTCACAATCTTGTGCCAATCGTTTGCTTTATTGGGCTCCCCCACAACTCCAACTAAACGATTCACACTTTTTCATTTTATCTATTAATACACCTTCCTACCATAGGAACCTTATAATAAATCATGAATCAGAACGATAAAATCCGTTTGATAGAAGTGCCTTCCGAATTGGGAGCAGGCACACGAGGAGCTAGTTTGGGTATTGGGGCAATTAAAGTAGCCGCCCTTAATGCTAAGAATTCTTACTTTTCTAAATACCAATCAACCATTGTTCCCAATGAAAATGAATTGTTATTTGAAGACAGCCCTACACAATATGCCAACTACATTGATGGGATTGTAAAAGTCTATAATTATGTCTCTCATTATGTGTCAGAGGAAGTCACGCATAACAAGCGTTTTCCTATTGTTTTGGCAGGCGATCACTCTACCGCAGGCGCTACCATTACAGGCATAAAAAAATCCAATCCCAAGAAACGGTTAGGAGTTATTTGGATTGATGCCCATGCGGATTTACATACCCCCTACACTACTCCTTCTGGCAATGTACATGGCATGCCACTTGCCGTTTGTTTGGGCATTGAT
The DNA here is from genome assembly GCA_050633105.1 of Aureispira sp. Classification (GTDB taxonomy): domain Bacteria; phylum Bacteroidota; class Bacteroidia; order Chitinophagales; family Saprospiraceae; genus Aureispira. The sequence continues at coordinate 19,811 of JBOEFW010000029.1, forward strand.
AACATAGAACACCAACGTAATGACATTCCTGAAGCCATTGCCGACCACTGGCGTAAACTCAAACACATGGGAGATGTTTATCCCAAAATAGAAGCCAATGACTTGGTCTTTATTGCCTTGAGAGATACAGAAGAGGAAGAAGATTTCTTGACAGAGCGACATGGAATTCGCAACTTTGCCGTCAAAGAAGTCAATGAAAAAGGGACTTCTAAGATTGTTGAAGAAGTCTTGCAATACCTTATCGGCTGTGATATGATTTACATCTCTTTTGATGTAGACAGTATGGATTGTGATTTGGTTTCTCGTGGCACAGGTACTCCTGTTCCTAATGGTTTGAGCGAAGAACAAGCAACTGAATTAGTTTGTGGGTTGGTTGCTGATCCTAAGGTTTGTTGTTTGGAAGTTACAGAAGTGAATCCTACCTTGGACAACAAAGAAAATACCATGGCAGAAACTGCCTTTAGAGTACTTGATCGCGCTACCAATATTGTAAAAAATCGCTAGACCATGAAAGCCTCCTGTTTGCTGTTTGTCTGTTGGCTCTTGGTGCAAGAAAGCACCTGGGCACAATCTGTTATTCTATTGCATCGTCCCTTAGAAGGGAACTATGCCGTAGAACCTCTTTGGAATTACCACCAAGATACGGCGGCATTTACAGGCTCTGCCGAAATTTGGGGATTGGTGTATTGTGCTTGTGCTAGTATAGAACAACCTAGCATAGAGCTCAGTTTACAACAGGGGGATGCTCCCTTACAGATTGTTTCTTTTGTCTTAGAACCCTTCGCAGTAGCTTCCGCAAACTGGCATCCTAGTTTAAAAAGGAGCTTGCCTACCTTGTTTAATTCGACCAACTGGTATACCTTTCAAGTTCATCCAACACCTACCGTTAAATCGGGCTATGATGGTGTCAATTTTGGGACGGTTTTTTATGAAGCGGCACAAAGCTCCAAACGCCAATTGTTTCGTTATAAAGTACTAGCTGGTAAAAAAGAGAAGCAATTGACTATTAATTTTGGACAAGCCAAAGAGCAATGGGAAGCGATTTGGCCAAAATACCTCCACTATAAAGGATTAGTGGACCAAGTCGATAATTTGGAGCGCACACAAGAGGCAACCAAAGCAAAATGTGCGCCTTATGGTTATACACAAATCAATACTTGGGCAATACAAGCACAAGGTTTTGAAACGGATTTAGTGACCAGTGATTTAGAGTTATTCAAAGCTGTAGAAACGCTAAAAATCATTACGGAAGATTTACCAGCTACCATTCGCCCCAATCTCAAACGTCAATTACATGCGTTATTGCGTTTAGATGTTGGTATTTTAGAAGCCTCTGGCATTTCTCAGCGTACGGCCTTACTTCAACAAAAAGCCAGCCTTCTCAAAGAACTGTCTCTTTATCCTTCCTTACAACCTATTCTCAAACAATACAACAACGCAACAGGACCAGCCGTACAGCAGCAGCGTCAACAGGAAGCCCAAGAACAAGCCTTACAACGTGTCGCCAAGCAATTAGCGCCTTACCAATCAACTTACACGCGCATCCAGCAATTGCAAAAGCGCCTTGATTATCTAGAACAACAGCTCTCCTCCTTTGATTAACAAAGAAGGTTATTAAAAGTAACTCCTCTATACTCCTTTGTCTGTATTTTTTAGGCATAAGAGCCAATAGTTTTCGCTAGTTTTGTCCCTGAGTAGCTTTCATTCAGGCATAAGCGGTTGAGCAAAGGAATCTATTCCCCCCCGTCCCTGCTGGCAAAATTGCAATTCCTCTCATTTTCTATTTTAAAGACGAATAATATTTTGGAAGGTTGCCAACGGTCCTCTCATCTAAGCTAGATCGTTCAACAATAAACACAAAAAGATAGCACCCTAATAATATAGGGTACTATCTTTCAACTACTTGAAGTAGTTGTATAGCATATCCACTGAACGAGTAGTTCTAGCTTAGGAAGCTTATCCTAATTTATGAACGTACTTAGACAATTTACCTTTTAGGTTATTTGCCTTATTATCGTGGATTTGACTTTTCTTAGCCAAACGGTCAATCATAGAAACTACCTTAGGAAGGAAAGCTTCTGCTTCTTTCTTATCTTCCATGCCACGCAAAGCAGCGATAGCTGTACGAGTAGTTTTCTTGTAAAAGCGATTGTGTAATCTCTTTTTTGCGTCTTGACGCATGCGTTTCTTAGCCGATTTATGGTTTGCCATAATTATCTATGTTGTATTTCGTTCAATTTTATAAGCTTTTCCCCTTACCACTTTCTGTAAAGGGCATGCAAAGATAACAATAGTCTTTTATTTTCCCACAAAAAGTCCGAAAAAGATAGTTTATTTTTGTGGGCAAGGGAAAAGGCCTCTAAAAGGTGTGCATTAGAGCCATAGGCCCCCTTTGATTTTAGGCGCATAAGCTTTGGAAGTCCTTATAACTTTTGTACCTTTATTTTTTATAATAACAACACCAAAATGTAGTCTTTTTCGGCTACTTTTAATAGCTAACAACGAAGCACCAACCCCACCTCCATAATGCGTGTGGTTTCTTAAACTTAGGAATTCAAAAATGGACTATTCTTTTATATCCAACGCTCATCCTTCTTACATTGAGGGACTTTATCAACAATACAAACAAGACCCAGCGTCTGTAGCAACAGGCTGGAAGGAATTTTTTGCTGGTTTTGATTATGCCATCGAAAATCATTTAGAAGACAATGCGACCTCTACGACTTCCTCTCCTTCTTTTAGCTCGCCCAAAGAGCTGTCTGTATTAGCACTGATTCAGGCGTATCGTCAACGTGGGCACTTGGTTGCTACAACCAACCCTGTACGTGAGCGTCGTTTCCGTTTTCCCAACTTACATTTAGATTGTTTTGGTTTGGGAGATGGTGACTTAGCGACTAAATTTATAGCGGGTAGTGAAATTGGATTGCCCAATGCTACTTTGGGAGACATCATACAGCGTCTCAAACAGGTTTATTGTGGTAATATTGGTTTTGAATTTGCACACATTGAGAATAGAGACAAACACGATTGGCTCTTGAAACGCATTGACCAAATCAAAGGCGCTGATTATGGGCACAGTCTAGATAAGAAACGCCGAATTTTAGAAAAACTAAACGGCGCCACTGGTTTTGAGAATTTCTTAGGTAAGAAATATGTTGCTCAAAAACGCTTTGGTTTAGAAGGAGGGGAATCTGCGATTCCTGCTTTGGATGGCATTATCAATAGAGCAGCAGATCAAGAAGTACAAGAAGTAGTGATTGGTATGGCGCACCGTGGTCGTCTTAATGTTTTGGCCAATATCATGGGCAAGACTTATAAATATATCTTTAGTGAGTTTGAAGGAAACATTGCAGCAGATGATGTTTTTGGAGATGGTGATGTAAAATACCATTTGGGTTTCTCTTCTCAAATCACAACACCAGAAGGCAATAATGTTCATCTAAAATTAGTTCCGAACCCTTCTCACCTAGAAGCAGTTGATCCTGTTGTGGAAGGTTTTACTAGAGCCAAAGCGGATGCCCTATACAATTCTAACTTTGATCAAATCATGCCCATTCTCATTCATGGAGATGCCGCTGTTGTTGGTCAAGGAGTTGTTTATGAAGTGGTTCAAATGAGCCAACTAGAAGGCTACTATACTGGAGGAACCATTCATTTTATCATCAATAACCAGATTGGTTTTACCACTGATTTTGAAGATGCTCGTTCTTCTACCTATTGTACGGCAGCGGCCAATACAATTCAGGCACCTATTTTCCATGTTAATGGAGATGACCCTGAAGCGGTGTTATTTGTTGCAGAATTGGCTGCCGATTACCGCCAAGAATTTAACAATGATGTCTTTATCGACATGGTTTGTTACCGTCGTCATGGGCACAATGAGGGAGATGATCCTAAATTTACACAGCCTAAGTTTTATGAATTAATCAAAAAACAAAAGGACGTTCGCCAATTGTACAGTAAGAAATTGGTTGCGAATGGTGATATTGAAGGAGCTTTAGCCAAACAAATGGACAAAGAATTTGATGCGTTATTGCAATCTAAATTCTCACAAGCCAAAGAAGAAACCTTAGAATACCAGTACCAAGAAACAGAGCTGGATTGGCGCGAGCTAAAAAAATACACCTCTACAGAAGATTATGCCACTTCTCCTGATACCTCTGTAGATAAGGAGATGGTGGTGACTATTTTGAAGAAGCTACAACAGATTCCTGAAAATTTCACCCCCTTGCCTAAATTCAAGCGGTTGCTCAAGCGTAGCCAAGAACTACTCAGTCGCGAATTGATTGATTGGTCTATGGGGGAACACTTAGCTTATGGCTCTTTGTTATTAGAAGGCCATGATGTTCGGTTAACAGGACAGGATGTAAAGCGAGGGACCTTTTCTCACAGAAATGCGATCCTGTACGATGCCAAGACCAATGAACAATACAATCGTTTTAATGACCTAGCAGACAAGCAAGGTAAATTTAGAATTCACAATTCTTTATTATCAGAATTTGCGGTATTAGGCTTTGAATTTGGTTACTCTTTGGCCTCTCCAAAACCCTTGGTTTTGTGGGAAGCACAATTTGGTGACTTTGCCAATGGCGCACAAACCATGTTTGACCAATTTATTTCTTCAGCTGAGAGCAAATGGCAGCGTATGTCTGGCTTGACAATGCTCCTCCCCCATGGCTATGAAGGCCAAGGACCAGAGCATTCTAGTGCTCGCCTAGAACGTTATTTACAATCTTGTGCAGAATTCAACCTCACTGTAGCGAACGTGACGACTCCTGCCAATTTCTTCCACTTATTGCGTCGCCAACAAGCACGTCCTTTCCGTAAGCCATTGGTGGTGATGAGCCCCAAAAAGCTCTTGCGTCCTAGAGACATCAACCGCAGCAACGAAGAAGTTTTGTTAAGAGAATGTGTTTCGTCTTTTGATGATTTAACGACAGGTGGTTTCCAAGAAGTATTTGACGATCCACAAGTCAACAGCAAAGAAGAAGCGAAAAAAATCAAGCGTGTTTTATGCTGTACAGGTAAGATTTACTATGAGTTATTGGATAAGAAAATGGCGGACAATCGCGATGATGTTGCCATCGTTCGCTTGGAGCAATTATACCCTTTCCCAATTGTACAAGTAGAAGAAGTAATGCTCAAGTACGCCAAAGCAGACTGGCTTTGGGTACAAGAAGAGCCTTCTAATATGGGAGCTTGGCAGTATATTTTAGCTTTCTATAGAAAATATGACCTAGAATTGGTTGCACGCAAATCAAGTGCGTCTCCTGCGACAGGTTTCAAGAAAGTACACAATGCCCAACAAGAAGATATTTTGTTGCGGGCCTTTGGTGATATAGAAAATGTTAATACTAATCCTAGAGAAATTGTTATTCCAAAACTAGATGCGCTACAAAATGGCAGCCATCGCAATGGGAAAACCAATGGACATAACAAAGAAGCTGTTAAAGCTTTTTCTTCCCTTAAAGGGTTGGGCAAAGTTGTCGCTAGACAATTGGTAGAAGCGGGTATTCTATCCTTAGCACAGTTAGCACAATTATCAGACAAAGAAAAAGAACGCTTAGAGCAAACTATTCCAGGATTTGCAAATAAGTATGAGCGTTATGATTGGAAAAAACAAGCAACAGTGTCTAGCGAAAGCTAGATGCTTGCTTTTTAATTTTACAACTACTTCATTAGGCTAGAACGAACTTACGCATGGATATCCTCTTCATTTTACTAATCCTATCAGGCTTTTTTTTCCTTGCAGTAATGCTAGGAGGATTGTTTTTGCCTGCTACTTGGGGAATAGAAAAAGCTGTATTGGTACCTGCTCGTCCCAAAGAACTTTTTCCATTACTCAATGAATTGGAACGTTGGCAGGAGTGGACAATTTGGTCACCAGAAGAAGAAGATTTTTCTCTGACCTATGCCAGTCATTCAACAGGAGAAGGAGCCATTCAAATTTGGAAAAGCAAGCGTATTAATGGTCGGCTTACCTTAACCAAATCAGTTGTTGACCAAGCCTTGGAATATCGATTCGAAATTGATGAAGGACAATTGGTTGTTTTAGGTACATTGGTATTGGCAGCGGCAGATCCTGACTACACACAAGTCGCTTGGCGTTGTCAATTAGACCCCTTAACAGGCAGTAATCCGATACGTCGCTATCAAGCTTATTTCTTAAAAAATTATTTTGATACCGCGATGGAAAGTAGCTTAGCAGCTTTACCTGCTTTGTTTTCTTCTACAAAATTGGATTAAAATTTGTTGCCTATTTAACGATTTTATTATCAAGCTAAATTCTTACTAATAATAGTATCTGATCAGTTATAAAAAATAAAAAAGGAGCGCCGATTCTAGGCGTTCTTAGTTACAAAAATACTTGATGCTAAAGTCTCCCCGTTCGCTTTATGGCAGTATAGGCTAGAAATTATTCTCTAAGAATAATGATCCCTCTTACTTATCAGGCGATAGATTGAAGCGTACCTAAATTTTGGCAGCAGACAAAGACAAGGAATTATTTATGAACAGTAATAACTATGTGGTCATTATGGCTGGTGGTATTGGAAGCCGTTTTTGGCCCAGTAGCCGCCGAAAAAAACCCAAGCAATTTTTAGACATCTTGGGATTAGGAAAAACATTATTACAATTAACATTTGAGCGTTTTAAGAATGTTTGCCCTGTAGAAAACATTTTTGTCATTACCAACTTAGAGTACGAAGAGCTAGTCAAAAAGCAGTTGCCAGAACTAAGCGATCAACAAGTATTGACAGAACCATCTCGCAACGATACAGCACCTTGTATCACTTATGCGGCACTCAAATTAAAAGCGATTAATCCCAATGCTAATTTTGTAGTCGCTCCTTCTGATCATGTTATCCTCAAAGAGGATCAATTTACCCAACATATTTTAGAAGGGTTAAATTTTGTTCAAGAAAACAAGGTGTTGCTCACACTAGGCATTCAGCCACATCAACCAAACACAGGTTATGGATACATTCATTTTGATAAAAGTGTGGCTGGCTCTACTTACCCTGTCCATCAATTCACAGAAAAGCCTAACTTAGAACGCGCCAAGGAATTTGTAGCCAGTGGTGATTATTTGTGGAATGCAGGGATTTTTGTTTGGAATGTGAATACGGTACTTGATGCTTTACAAAGCTATGCTCCTGAAGTCTACCAAATTCTCCATCAAGGAGCCAACAAATGGGGAACCGCAGAAGAACAAAGCTTTTTGAATACCTATTATCCACAAACGCCTAGTATTTCTATTGATTACGCCATCATGGAAAAAGCAGAAAACATCTACACCATGCCTGCTGATATTGGATGGTCTGATTTAGGTACGTGGGGCTCTCTACACGAACAATTTGAGAAAGATACCCAAGAAAATGCCATCAGCAGCGATACGCCTAACTTGGTACAGCCATTGAATACCTCTAATTGTATGATTCGTACCCCCAAGGATAAACTGGTCATCATCAAAGATCTAGAAAATTATATTGTTGTAGATGAAGGTAATGCCTTGTTGATTTATCCTAAGGATCAAGAGCAAGAAATTAAAAGTGTCTCCAAAAAGCTTGCTGCTCGTTTTGGAGAACAATATTTATAAGACGAAACTTTACTTCTATTGTTATAAAGACAAGAGGTTTTCTTTAATTAGAGAACCTCTTGTTTTGTTAAGTATCAAGGCTACTTATTTTTGAATAACAAAACTAGCTTGGTGGAACCAAAATCCACCACCCCAACAGAATTAGCCGCCACATACACGTTTACAATCAAGCTGACACATTCAAAGACTTAAGTGCAGCGTTTGCAGTGCATTCAATAAAGAATGCTTGACTATCGAGGTTCTTCATTACGCCATCCCGTTTTACTAAAAAGACCAATAACAAACGCACAGCAAGCCATAAAAACTAAGGTACCGCCAACATCACTTTGGGCCTCTTCCTGCCCTGTCCATAACAATAAAGGCATCGCAGCAGACCAGGCTAATAAAGGGTGAATGGTCATTTCTTTGGCTGACCTTGAAGACGGAGCATAAGTAGTAGGCATGTTTTCAAAGGAGAAAAAAGGGGCTTCTTGGGTGCGTTGGGGCGTGTTATTCGCAAAACGTTTGGCAAAAATAGTCGTTGGAGAATCAGAGATAGGTATCATGAGCTAGTTGTTTTGATTATTAACCAAAAGGGTAGTACTATAGCTACTGTTGAAGGGCGAACAAAACAGGATCAACCTATCTCTATGCACTTGATCCAGCCTTATAGTATAAGAATTAACCTAGCTTTTTAAAAAATAGTTCTATTTTTCTAATAAATCAAGTCTGCGTGGTGGTATAAAATCATAGCGAATATCCGTCAAGAACAAGCCTGTAGCAGGCGCAGAAAAGGCTCGTTCAAGTGTTTTTTTGTTATCTAGAGCGGTCTTTACTTCCGCTAATTTTACGGTACCTTTGCCTACATTTAAGCACATGCCAACAATAAGGCGAATCATTCCTCTTAAAAATCGGTTGGAGCGTACATGGTAGACCAATTGCTGCTCTTCTTCCTTAATTTCCCAGTAGGATTCCTGTAGCGCACACAAGTTCGTTTTCGTATCCGTTCTACTTTTACAAAAGGTGGTAAAGTCTTCGTAATTCAACAGTAGTTGTGCTGCTTCCTGCATTTTAGCCAGCTCTAACTGCTTAACATAATGACAATAATAAGCCGTTTCTTGATGAAAGGGATTTTGAAAAGCATCAATGACATAGCGGTAACTTCGAGAAGTGGCATCAAATCGAGTATGCGCATCCGCTGCAACCTCTAATAATCGATAACAAAGAATATCCTTCCCTAAGATTCGATTCAATCGATAGAGAAAATTTGGAGGCAATACGTCAAAAACATCAAAATGAATGAAATATTGTAAAGCATGGACACCTGCATCCGTTCGACCACAACCAACAACTTTGGTTGGGCGCTGTAGGAGCAATTGGATGGACTGTTCTAAAGCACCTTGTACCGTAACTTGATTCCGTTGTGCTTGATATCCACTGTAACGAGTGCCATTGTAAGCTAATTCTAAAAAATAGCGCATGGGTAAACAGATTGTTCTAAAAGGGTATTTTAAGTAGTCACCAAAAAGTTATCACACTAAAAAACGGTTATTTTTGTCGCCTACTTAATACTCCGTCGCAAAAAAGTTGTCATAAAAAATCGGAGTCACTGAAAGACAGTAACTCCGATAAATTTAATAACCTTAAAACCTTTCCCGAACCACCGGGATAACCAAAAACTGCTGCATTGCTGCAACCATCTATGACTCTTCTAACTATATTTTTGTGGTGTAATAACCACTATATATTGATTTTTTGATCTAGAAAAGCAGTTTATAGAGTGCTCCTTGTTGGAGTTGTATCCATTAAATGCTTCTACTCTAATGTACTACTATAAACGCACCAATCCATAAAAAGTTAACTTAAAAGTACTTTTTTTCTGATTTCCAAGCGTTCATCTGTCATTCTGACAGTAGCCCCTTTAAGGAACTTTATAAAATGGCAGTTTTTGGGTAGTGGCTTCTAATTTCTTACCACGAACATCAATATAAATCGTTGTACCACTCTTGCTGTAAGCTTTTTCTACGTAACCCAAACCAATAGCTTTTCCAACAGAAGGACCTTTTGTTCCTGAAGTAACGACTCCAATCACGGCCCCTTCTTCGTTGATAATATTATATCCTTGGCGAGGTGGGCGCTTGTCAGTGAGCTCAAATCCTACCAACCTACGTTGAAGACCCGCTGCTTTTTGCTCTATCAAATAAGCTTTATCTACAAAATCGCTTGCTGTTTTAAGTTTGGTAATCCAGCCCAATCCAGCTTCCAAAGGAGAAGTCGTATCGTCAATGTCATTCCCATACAAACAATACCCCATCTCTAAACGCAAGGTATCTCTAGCGCCCAAACCAATTGGTTGAATTCCATACTCTGTTCCTACTTTCATAACCGCCTCCCAAACAGCCGCTGCATGCTCATTGCGAACATAAATTTCAAAGCCACCTGATCCTGTGTATCCTGTTGCCGAGATAATCACATTATCAAAGCCTGCAAAATTTCCACGTACAAAAGTATAATACTTCATGCTCCCCAGATCTACCTCCGTCAAGCTTTGCAATGCTTCTGCTGTTTTTGGTCCTTGGATTGCCAATAAAGAGGTTTCATCAGAAATGTTTTTCATTTCTACTCCTGCTGTATTGTGTTGAGCAATCCAATTCCAATCTTTATCAATATTAGAAGCATTCACCACCAACATGTATTCCTCCTCTCCTAACTTATAGACCAATAAATCGTCTACAATTCCCCCTTTACCATTTGGTAAACAAGAATACTGTGCATCTCCTTTTTCTAATTTTTCCACATTGTTAGAGGTCACACTTTGGATCAAAGCCGTGGCTCCTTCTCCTTTGATGACAAACTCTCCCATGTGGGACACATCAAACATCCCCATATGCTCTCGCACGGTTTGGTGTTCAGCAATGATTCCTGTGTAAGATACAGGCATGTCATACCCTGCAAAAGGAACCATTTTGGCGCCTAGAGCGAGGTGTTTATCGTATAAGGCTGTCTTTTTCATACGTTTCTTATCTTGATAATAAAGGAATGAAGCCCTCTAACTCTCATAAAAGCTTAGAAAGCGGAATTTAATTTTATAACTGTTCTTATGGTAAAGCCCCCTAGTGCTTTACCATAAGATATTATGTTACATTAGGCTTCTAAAGCGGCATGAGTAGCACTTAAAATAGCGCGTACTTCTTCTTGGTCAGGCCCTTGCGCGTACACACGCAAAACAGGCTCCGTTCCAGAAGGACGGATCATCACCCATTTATCTTCAGCCAAGTAGAATTTGTACCCATCCGTTGTTTCAACACGCTGTACAGTGTATGCTCCAAAGGCTTTGTATTCGCCGTTTTTACAACGCTCAATAATCGCCCATTTGCGATCATTTGGTAAGTGTAGATCATCTCTATCAAAAGCAAATTCACCAACCAAGTCATAAACTTCTTGAATCAATTCTTTGATAGATTTTCCTGTTTTGGCCATAAATTCTAAAATCAACAAGCCAATCCAAGCACCATCTCGCTCTGGAATATGTCCAGCAGCAGCAATTCCACCAGATTCTTCTCCTCCTACCAAAACATGTTCTGTCATCATGATTTCAGCAATATACTTGAAACCAATTTTCACCACTTGGTGCTCTAGATTGTACAGTTCACACAGTTTTTTGACTTTATCTGTTACAGAAAACGAAACCACTACTTTACCTGTCATCCCTTTGTGCTTATAAAGGTAGTGTACCAACAAAAGTAGAATATGGTGAGAACTTACAAAGTTGCCATCTTCATCATACATACCAATACGATCTGCATCTCCATCATTCGCAATACCACAAGTAATCCCTGCGTTGTTTTGAATCAATTCAGAAAGTTCGGTCAGGTTTTTATGAATCGGCTCTGGTGCTTGTCCATTAAAACTAGGGTTTACCTCACAGTGTAAAGGAACAGCATTTGGCAAAATACGACGCATGATGTTCTGACCTGCTCCATACATCGCATCGTACCCACAAACTACTCCTGACTCTCGAATGGTCTTAAGGTCAAATCCTGCTTCTACCGCTTCCATGTACATGTCTTCTAAATTGACATACTCCAACAAGCCATTTTGTTCCATCTGCTCCAAAGAAGGTAATTCTTCTGTTGGAACGGTATCAGGAATCAACACTTCTACCGCATCAATATCTCTAGGAATAGAAGGTCCACCTAGTTCAGATTTCAATTTATAACCATTATAAGAAGGAGGATTATGGCTAGCTGTAATCACAACTCCAAGCTTCGCTTTTTTCTGAACAACTCCTAAAGAGACCATAGGAGTTGTCGCAAAATTCTTATCCAAATAGGTCTTAATCCCGTGTTGTCCCATAATACGTGCGGTTGTTTGTGCAAACAACCACCCTCCAAAGCGGCAATCGTACCCTAAGACTAAACTATCTCCGCCTTGATTTTTGACCCATAAAGCGGTTGCGGTTGCTATACGCTTTACATTATCTACAGTATATTCTTGTGCTATAATAGCACGCCATCCATCAGTACCAAACTTAATTGTAGTCATATTTTTCTATTATTTTATCAATAGTCAACACCTATATCCTTAGCTAGACTTTCTATTAAAGGGCGATTCTGGTGTTAACAAAAGAGTTATTTTCTCATAATTTTGTGCCAAATTAGCAAAAAAATAACAGCTATGCTAGACATTTGTAGGTTAAGCTAGTTTGAAATTTGTACTTTGGATTTAGATTTCATGCGGGTCTTTTCTTTAGCAAAAGCTAAAGTCTGAAAACGAGCCCTCAGGAGCTCTATTTTCTTGTACTAGAGGCACTACACGAATGGAAGACAGTAATAGACATAAAGGAATGCGAAAACGCCTAGCCTTGCAATTGTATGAAAAAGGTATTAGGGACGAACGTGTCTTAAGTGCAATACAAACTCTACCTAGACATTTTTTCTTAGACAAAGCCTTTGAGGAACATGCCTATGAAGATAAAGCGTTTCCAATAGAAGCCGACCAAACCATTTCACAACCGTACACAGTAGCCTACCAAACAGAACTGTTACAAGTTCAGAAACGAGAGAAAATATTAGAAGTAGGCACAGGGTCAGGTTATCAAACCGCTATTTTGTCCTTAATGGGGGCAAGAGTCTATACCATTGAACGTCAAGAACAATTGTACCACTACGCCCAACTAATGTTGGAACGCCTTGGCTTATTAGGGGTGCGCTGTTACTTTGGGGATGGCTATCGAGGTTTAGGGGAGTTTGCCCCTTTTGATAAGATTTTGGTGACAGCGGGTGCCCCTTTTATTCCTCCTGCACTTAAAAAACAACTCAAAATAGGCGGTCAATTAGTCATTCCTGTGGGGGAACAACAACAACAAATGCTGCGATTAACTCGCCTCAATGAAGAAGAATTTGAGGAAGAAAAATTAGATCAATTTCGGTTTGTTCCTCTATTAAAAGGAAAAAAAACAGACAAACGCATATAGAAACTAGAGACAAGAACGTTAGACTATTACAACAAACCTAAGAAAGAAGCATCATTCGATAGCACAAAAGGGACAATAAGCAGCCAAAAAGGACATTATTTTAGTATCTCTGTACATTATTTTGAAACTCCCTTTATTAGTTTGTATTTTTGCTCCTAATGATTCATTGCTAAAATACTATGCCCAATGATGTAAGACTTCTTATCAGTAAAAGTCTCTTTTTTTCTTATCCTTCCTCTTTAAAAAATCAATATTTTTTTATCAAAATAATTAGATATTGTTTTTTAGTAAAGCTTTCTAAAAAAAGTATTACATTTAAAAACTTTTGTTAGATTAAATGGACACCTCATAAACCTATTGACATTTACTGATTCGGATTCCATCATCCCCAAATGGTAACTATGACATATTTTCTGCTCGCCCTTTACCTCTTGGCTTTTGGCCTTTGGTTGAGACGTACCCCTAGCGTAGAGCACTATGATATTTCGCGGCGTTTTCTCTTCTCCATTTTCTTATTTAAGTTATTAATGGGTGGGGTTTATTTACTTATTTACAAATATTACTTTGTAGAAGGAGATACTTTTGCTTACCTACAAGAGAGTACTCTTATTGGACAAAGTTTTTTAGAATATCCTTCGTATTATCTTTCTAATATTTTTGGAAGTGGTGTTCCGCCTCCAGAAGGAGCAAATGTATTCTTGTACCCTCCTTCTCATTTATTTTGGAAAGATTTTGGCACTTACGTTTTAGTACATTTTCACGCCCTACTCTATCCCTTTACAAGTGGACTATATGGGGTACACTTATTTTTTATCGGCTTATTTGGTTGGAAGGCTAGTTTAAATTTCTACCATGTCTTCAAAAAGGTACTCTCCTTACCCAAAAATCTATTGTTGCTTTGTTGCTTCTTTTTGCCTTCTCTAAGTTTTTGGACAGCAGGAATGCACAAAGATGTATACATTTATTACGGTTTGAGTCTCTTTTGCATAGGCTTATTGCGTTGGCAAGAACAACATAAAAACATCTGGCAGCCCTTAGTTATTGGAGCCTTAGTCATCGGACTTACCCGTTATTATTTGCTGGCACTGCTTTTACCTGCGGCAATTGCTTATGTGGTCACTTTGCATCAAAAACGTGTTTTTATCTCCTATGCTCTGGTCTATGGCGCTAGTTTAATCCTTGCTTTAGTGGGCAGTGAATTTCTTTTAGGAAAGAGTATCTTTGAATTACTATCTCAACGCCAATTGGCATTTTTGGCAGAAAAAGGAGGCTCTTCTATTATGGAAGCAACGCCCTTTGATCCTACTTTTTGGGGTGTAGTGCAAGCCTTACCTACTGCTGTTTTTAATATTCTTGGGCGACCTTTTTTGTGGGAATGCAAGGATATTTTGCAGCTTGTTGCTAGTTTAGAAATGATTTCTTTCCTGATGTTATTAGGTTTTTCTTTATCTTATAGAAAAACAGCCCCTAATAGCATCCACCCTTTACTCTATTTCTTACTCGCTTATACGATTAGTAATTTACTAGTGGTTGGTCTATTGGTTTATAATATTGGTACGCTCGTTCGTTATCGTGCGATCGCCTTGGGGATTTTATCAACTTTGTTAACCCATTTATTAGATGTACCTGCTCGTTTGCAACAGCGCAAAAACACCATTCCTCCTGCACCTAGCACACCACTTTCTCCTATGCGGCCTCCTATCTCCTCCAAAAAAAAAGCTAACTTAGTCCCTTAACTAATCGCTTAATAATACAATGACCTTACAAGAAGCACAACAACAAGTCGATGAGTGGATCAATACGATAGGTATCCGCTATTACAATGAATTAACGAATACAGCTATTCTAATGGAAGAAGTGGGGGAAGTCGCTCGCCTAATGGCTCGTATTTATGGAGAGCAATCTTTCAAAACACCAGAACAAGCCGCCACTGCTAAAGAGGATTTAGCAGAAGAAATGGGCGATGTTTTATTTGTTTTATTGTGCTTAGCCAACCAAGCAGAAGTAGACTTAGGGGAGGTCCTCACGCGTATCATGAACAAACGCACCAAACGAGACAAAGATCGCCACGCTAATAATCCTAAATTAAAATAAGCTGTAGAATAAGAGTTTCTTACAAAATAGATTATCCCTCAAAAAATGCTTGAACACTAGCCACAATATACGCTAATTGTTCTTCTTCTAATTCAGAATGCATTGGTAAGGACAAGACTTCTTGACACAACTGGTTGCTGTTGGATAAATCTTGTATAGGTTGCTGAATGATCCCACGATAAGCCCCCTGTTCTTGTAGAGGAACGGGATAATAAATCATGGTAGGGATGTTCTTCTCCTTTAAGTAGGCTTGCAAAGCATCGCGTTGCTCCGCAGGTACTTTGAGGGTGTATTGATGAAACACGTGGGTAGAATTATGTTGGCGAACAGGAATGATTATTTCTTTGATCGACGCTAAGCCCTTATCATAATAAGCGGCTGCTCTTTGACGAGCTTTGGTATACGTCTCTAAATAGGTCAACTTAATGTCCAAAATAGCCGCTTGCAAGGCATCTAGTCTAGAATTCACGCCAATTAAATCGTGGTAATAACGTTTTTTCTGACCGTGGTTTGCCAACATTTTCAAGCGCTGCCCAATTGTTGCACTTTGAGTCATTAAGGCCCCTCCATCACCATAAGCTCCTAAATTCTTAGAAGGATAAAAAGAAGTACATCCAATGTCCCCTAACGTTCCTGTTTTTGCTACTTGGCCATTCTTAAAGGTATAATCTGCTCCAATTGCTTGCGCATTATCTTCAATCACCGCTAAATTATGCTGCTTCGCTAGCTCTAAAATTGGTTCGATATCAACACTCTGTCCAAACAAATGCACTGGCACAATTGCTTTCGTTTTTGCTGTAATTGCGGGGACAATATGAGCTGCTGTTGTATTAAATGTATGAGGATCTACATCAACTAATACAGGCGTTAAGCGCAATAGGCCAATCACTTCCGCTGTAGCCACATATGTAAAAGCAGGCACAATCACTTCATCTCCTACCTCTAAATCCAAGCTCATCAAAGCTAATTGTAACGCATCCGTACCATTCGCGCATGGAATCACTTGCTCTACTTGCAGATACGCTTCTAAATTAGCCTGAAAGGTCGCCACTTTGGTGCCACCAATAAAGGCTGTATGTTCTAAACAATCAGCTATTGCTGCCTGAACAGCAGGAGCTATTGCAGCATGTTGGGTCTTGAGATCAACCATCTGGATAGGACGCATCGCAACAAAGATTAAGCAACTAGAAAATGAAAATAAATAGGGTTCCAATTAAAGAAGTTCCCTGTTATAAAACTTAGATCATTGTAAGCTCTTATTGCAATACAAAACTACAACAAGATTACAGCAATCAGCGGCTTTAAGGTACAACTAAATTCAACACTATCTCAATTCTTTGAGCGCCAATTCTTCAAAGGTCCTTCCAGATAGCAACAATTCAAAACGACGGGTTTGCTCTTCTACAGGGGCATGGAGCCCTGTGCTTTGTGCTTCCACTTGTAGGTCATAATGCACTTTATAATGTCCTTTTTCTGTGATTTCTATGGTTAGAATAGTCCCTTCTTTGAGGCGAACTAATTGCCCATCAAAACGATCAAAATAAGCACTTAAAATACCTTTTAAATGTGTCTTCCAATTTTTTTGGGAGGCTGGTGATAAGCCTAAGAATGCTGCTTCAATGCCTTTTTTATCTGTTTTGTAAAAATGTTGCTGTTGCACCAAACCCTCTTTTTCTTTTCCCCAATAAACCACCCCTTCTACAAGGATTAAAATAGGCCAATTAATAGAAGATAGCGGCGCTTGAACAGCTATAAATGCTGCCGCCTCTTTCATCCTCGCTTGCTCTAAATGTTGGTGGTTGCTGATTTCAGCAATGGAATAACGCTTCCAGCGGCGAAGCCATTTAAACATAATCATTGGGATTAATAAAGAATACTATTGTTGTTCTCCTCTTCTACTTTCTTAAACACCTTTAGGACTTAATTCCCGTTTACTAGGGATTTATAGTCTTTTTAATCGGGTTCTTCTCGAAGTTATTTTATATTGAAGTTCCTAAGAAAGATCAATAATTTTGCTGCGCCTTTTGGCTCTCGCTAGATCAACGATCTTTTCAATCTTTTTACGGTTAAATCATTCTTTTCATGGCGACTATTTCTCCTTTTCGGGCAGCTTTGCCTGATTTGACAGATATTATTTCATTTGATGATTTTTTTGGCTCTGCTAAACGTAAATTCCCCTTGTACTTAAGTGATGGAATTTATCAACAAAACAAAGCGCCTTCGCTGTATATCTATCGTGTCAAACGAGCCCATAGAAGCCATACAGGGATTCTTGCTTGTGCTAGTGTCAAAGATTATATAGATGGCGTTATCAAACGTCATGAAAATACCCTGGCAGCTAAGGAAGCTAAAATGATGCGTCTTTTTGAAGAGCGTCAAGCACTAATTAAGCCTATTTTGCTGACCTATCCTAATGTTTTGGAAATAGATGCTGTTGTTAATAGAATTACAACATCCTCCTCTCCTTCTTTCATTATTCCTTTTCAGGATGAGGAGCATATTTTCTGGCAGATAGATGACCAAAGACGCATTGAAGCCCTTCAAGCACTTTTTGAAGACAAAGTCGATGAGTCTTATATTTGTGATGGACACCACCGTGCCAAGACTTCTGAAACGTTTTATAAGCGCTATGCAGAAAGTCAAGAACTGGACAAGGAGAAAGCACAATTCAACCATATGCTGGTCGCTTATTTCCCCGCTTCCGAAATTGAAATTCATAACTACAATCGTGTTGTTGCTGATTTGGGCAAGCTCACGGAAAAGGAGTTCTTACATAAATTAGCCCCTTATTACAACATAACCACTGTTGAACGTTATCACAATCCCTTGCGTCAGTATGATATGGGGATGTTACTTGGCAAACAGTGGTATCAATTAGAACTGCTTCCTAAATATTATCCTAAAAAAGGCACTCCTACAAACGAAACGTTGGATGTTTACTTCCTCAATCAATTTGTTTTGCAAGAGATCTTAGGTATGGAAGATATTCGTACAGAACCTGATATTAAGTATGTAGAAGGCCCCAAAGGAGCATTTGGTTTAGAACGTCGAGTACGAGAAGGGCGCGCAAAAGTAGGCTTTAATCTCTACCCTGTCGCTTTAGAAGATTTGATCAAGATTTCCGACGAACAAGGAACACTCCCTCCAAAATCTACTTGGATTGAGCCCAGAATGCGCAACGGTTTTGTAGCACATCTTTATGAAGAAATTGAGGATGCCTTTTAAATTCCTGTATTGAACTGTTCTGACAATTGGCCCGTTCTAAACATAGAATAACATTGTTGAGAACAGCCAAGATAGGCTGTTAGCCTTTTTTTATTTCAAGGTTTGTAACCCTTCATATGAAATTCGGAACCAAAGTAATTCATGCAGGCATTGAGCCTGATCCCACAACAGGAGCCATTATGACTCCTATTTACCAAACCTCTACTTATGTTCAAGCTTCGCCTGGACAACACCAAGGCTATGCTTATGCCCGCAGCCAAAATCCAACACGCACCGCTTTAGAAAATAATTTAGCGGCGTTAGAAAATGGCGCCAAAGCGATTTGTTTTAGTAGTGGATTGGCAGCAATCAATGCATTGATTCAAACCTTAAAACCTGGAGATGAAATCATTGTTACCAATGATCTATATGGTGGAACCTATCGCTTATTAACAGGGGTATTTGAACGTTTTGGAATCAAATCGCGCTATGTGGACATGAAGCACCCTAGCAATATTGAACGTTATTTGACTAAAAGCACCCAACTTATTTGGATAGAAACCCCCACCAATCCCATGTTGAATGTGGTGGATATTGCAGGAGTCTGCAAAATTGCCAAACGGCACAACATTCGCACTTGTGTGGACAATACCTTTGCGTCTCCTTATTTACAAAACCCATTGGACTTGGGAGCAGATATGGTGATGCACTCTGCGACTAAATACCTAGGCGGACACTCTGATTTGGTGCATGGTTGCATCATTTGTAAAGATGAAAAAGACGCAGAAGCCTTATATTATATACAAAATGCAGCAGGAGCTGTTCCTGGCCCACAAGATTGTTTCCTACTGTTACGTGGCATCAAAACCTTACACTTACGGGTACAACGTGCTTGTGAGAATGCTAAAGTTGTTGCCCAATTCTTAGCCACCCATCCAAGTGTTAAGAACGTTTATTATCCAGGTTTTAAAAGCCACAAAGGCCATGAAATTGCTAAAAAACAAATGCGTGATTTTGGAGCAATGCTGTCTTTTGATTTAAAAGATGATCGTTTTGAAGCCGCCGCAACCATTTTAGAAAAAACGCATTACTTCACACTAGCAGAGTCTTTAGGAGGCGTAGAATCCTTGATTGGACATCCTGCCACCATGACCCACGCTTCTATTCCTAGAGCACAACGCCTAAAGGTAGGCTTAACGGATTCATTGATTCGATTAAGTGTTGGAATTGAGGATGTAGAAGATTTATTACAAGATCTTAAAAATGCCTTAGATGCCTAAGGTTTCTTAATAGAATCAAGGGAAGGGCTATTCTTACAATAGCCCTTCTTTATTTTTTTGCTGTTGCCCTTCTGGGTAGATTATTTTTTGTGTATGAAAATTTTCTTTGATAGTGCTTACCAAGATCGTTTAGACCAAACGATCCAGGAACTGGAATTGCGTAGTAGCGTAGAATTTGTAACCGTCATTTATCCTCAAAGTGACGATTATCGAGATGTGGAGCTTTGGGGGGGAATCATTTTAGCAGCAACCTTTTTGGTGACTACTTTTATGGTGCCAACAGAGATTCATTTGTATACCATTTTATTGGGCACCTTTCTCTGTTTTTCGATAGGGATAGGGCTTATCAAGTTTTTTCCTAGTCTCAAGCGCTTCTTTTTAAATAAAAAACGCAGCAAACGCCATGCAGAAATTATGGCTAGGGCTGTTTTCCAAAAAGCACATCTGTATCGCACGTCTCACCATACTGCTGTTCTATTATTTGTCTCTGCGTTAGAACAACAAACGACTTTGTTATGGGATCTAAATGTCGATTTAGAATTGACAGCAGAAGAGTTGGATCAATTATCCGTTACTTTTCAAGCCTTGTTTGAGGCTCCGCAACCAGAGGAAGCTTTATTACAACATATTAGCAATAGTATCCCACTTTTTGAGGCGTGCTTACCCATTCGCCCCAATGACATCAATGAATTGCCCAATCATTTGCACGTACAACTTTAACCGCTAAACCGCTTATGTTCTCCATTACTTTTTTTCGTCGTTTAGGTATTTTCCTAGCTTTAGTTAGCTTACTTCTATTGGTGTTCTTTCCCGAACTAGCTTGGGGACGGCCTGGAGGTGGCCATTCCTATAGTGGTGGCGGATCTTCTGGTGGTGGTTATAGTGGCGGAGGTGGCTATAGCAGTGGCGGTAGCAGTAGTGGTGATGGTGATATTGGAGTATTGATTTACATCTTTCTAAGCTTACCCTATCCTGTACAAATTCTAATTGTAATAGTAGGAGTCATTGCCTTTTTTATGCACCACAGACGTGGGCAAGCAGATGGTACGCGTGTTAGCAATTATGTGCGTAGCTCAGGAAGTGATCGCCAGTACCACAACCAAGCGGCCAACACTACTAAACAACGTCAAATTGATACCTTAGTCGCGCAAGATCCTCAATTTTCGGAAGTCCTCTTTTTAGACTTTGCACATTCTTTGTATCATAAATTATACACCAACCTTGGCAAGTCTGCTCTCAAAGACGTGAAGCCTTTTTTAAGCGACTCCGTCAAAGTTCAGCTGGATGTTGCCAACTACCAACATCCACGAACAGAAGTTGTCGTAGGCAATTTACAGCTTGTAGACATTGATATTTATCCAAATTTTGTATCCATTACGGTAGATTTTGAAACGAATTTTACAACGGTGCGCCAAGGGAAAAGCTTCCGCCATATCTTACAAGAACGATGGGCCCTTGTCCGCAAAGGCGTGCATGAAGCGAAAGATCCAGAAGCCATGCGTAATTTGGCTTGCCCCAATTGTGGCGCTCCTAGCGATTTCACAGATGCAGGTACTTGTGGGTATTGTAATACGCAAATCGTAGCAGGGGAAATGACATGGATGGTGCAAAAGATTGTTGTGCAAGAACATGAACATGTACGAGCAGCTTCTTTAGGCCATTATGCGCCAGAAGTAGGGAATAATACACCAACTCTATTTGATCCCTTCTTACAAGAAAAAGGAGCCGCCTTTATACAACGCCATCAATTGGCTAATCCTTCTACTTATTGGGATACCTTTATGGGTAATGTAGTGCAAGAGACTTTTGTAGCCATGTACAATGCTTGGTCAGATCGGGATAATTGGGACAGTGTGCGCCATTTATTGAGCGATCGTCTTCATGAATCCAATTCCTTTTGGATTCGTTTATACCAAGAGCAAGATTACTTTAATCGTCTTAGAAATATTCAGCTCCAAAAAATAGAGCCTGTTAAGATCACTTCTGATAATTACTATGAAGCCATTACTGTTCGTATTTTTGCGAGTGCTATTGATTATACAGAGCACAGCAGTGGACGCTTGATTGGAGGTAATAAAAACAGCCCTAGGCGTTTTTCTGAATATTGGACCTTTGTTAGAAAAATTGGAGTAGAAAAACCTGAAGAGAGTTTTGATGTACATCAATGTCCAAACTGTGGTGCACCTGCTGATAAGATAAGCGACAGCGCTGTTTGTTCTTATTGTGGGGCCAAAACCAATTTAGGGGATTTCTCTTGGGTACTGAGTAACATTGCACAAGATGAAGCGTATAAAGGGTAGTCTAATAGGCTAGTTTCAGTTTCAATAAATGATCTCTAGAAGGGTCTTTGGTATTGATTGAGGGCCTTATCAATTTGCTTTGCGCCTGGCAATAATTCCTCTAGATGTGCCCAAAAAGCAGCACTATGGTTTGGATGGGCAATATGCGCCAATTCATGACAAATAACATAATCAATCCAAGGATCGGGCAATAACATCAGGTGCAAGGACAAATTGATGTTGCCCTTACTAGAACAACTGCCCCAACGGGTTTGTACCTTCTTTACCCGTACATTTTCAATTTTAATGTGATGGTAGGCCGCCCAATATCGCGTACGAGCAGGCAAATAGGCTTTGGCTGCTTTTCGAAGTACTTCTATAATCCCTGCTTGAAGTGCTTGTTGATGAGCCACTGTTTCTAAGTTCCAATCTTGGGGAACCAAAAGCAAGAGTTGTTTGGCGTTTTCTTGCACTTGCAAACGCTTGCCTTCCTGTGGCTGCAAGTGTAATTCTTGTGTACGAATGGTCAATCTTGTATCCCAATCCAATGCTTTTTGAAGTGCTTGTTGTGCTGTTTTTTGCAATTGCTCTTTGATCCAAGCAACGTGTTTATTAACAACTTGTATGGCTTGTTGATACCGCGCATAATAAGGCAAGGTCACTTGTACTTTTCCTCCTTCTTTAACACGAATAGTAATTCGCTTAGAACGCTTGTTCTTCTTATAAAGAATGTCTCCTAAGATAGCGTGCGGGATTACTTTATTCATAATTAAGCGCCTTTATATTCTACAACAGTGACTGGAAGCAGAGCTTTTATAGCGCCCTTCTTTACAAAAATAAGTACTAGTGTTTAGAAAATGTATTCTGATAGAGAATTAAATTCCAGTATAAATAAAAATGTTATACCATTTGATCACATAACGTTTCCTGTTATAAGAAGCATTGTTTCTACAGTCAAAATGTACCTCTGCCAAACCTGCTGGATCTTTCACCAAAGAAAGTACCAACTCTCCTTTTGCAATAAAGGACATGTTAGCCGCGGGTAATGGTGCTTTCCCTAAAAGTGATTTACGCAGTGTGATAAGATCCATTTCGTGAATGTGCCTATCTTTATTGGCATCGGCAGCAACACTACTTTATCAAGAGATTTTTTATGGAGTATTCCTCTCCTTGAATCAAGCATCTTAGCTACAATTATATCTTTTCTAATTTTTCGACCACTTCTGCTGGAATCGGGGCTATTTTTTTGCTGTTATAATCAAAACATAGAATCCCTGTCTTAACTTTTGCTACCGCTTTTCCTGTCGCTTTATTACTCACTTGATAATACAAATCAAAGCCAATGGTAGAGCGATCTTTTATCCCTAAAGCAATTTCTAAAACATCTCCCTCGTGTGCTTCTGATTGGTAAACTACTGCTGCATCGGTCATAATGATTCCCTTGCCAGCTAAAGTCAATTCTCCATAGCCCCAGCTTTTCAACCATTCTACCCGTGCTTGTTGGGCATAAACTAAGAGCATTTCATTTCCAACGTGTCCACCATAATTGAGATCGGTAATCCGTACCGTCAATGTAGTCTGAAAATGATAGGCAGTAGGCATTTCTAATTTTATTCTCATGCTTCTAATTTTTTGTAGGAAGGAATGGCGTGTTTTTTAAAGAAGATTCTTAATAATTTTCGGTTGTATAAACAACAGGTATTTCTTTCTTTATAAAGGCTATAGTAAGAATGGAGTTCGTTTCGTTGTCCAATTCCTAGCAAAACCTTATAGAAAAGTTATTTTTGTCCTATAGCCCTTAGGCTAGTGTTATTTTACAACAAGACGGCGCTTTTTTTGTAGAATAATAACAATATTGCTTATCAGTAGGCCATTTGTGTTAACATTTAGGTATTTTACAGCATACTTATAACAAACTTTAGCAGGAAGTCGGTTGCAGTATCAACAACTTTACCTCTTCCTCTGCATTGGGAGTGCGTACACCTACTGTTCTTTGAGCTTGCTCAAAACAAGCGATCATTATTTGAACCATTCCAATTTTACGTAAAAATACACAAACTATGGAGACAAAAGGAAAAATCCTATTAGTTGAAGACGATAAAAACTTTGGGGACGTTTTGCGCTCCTATCTGGAAATGAATGACTACGACGTTTTTCTAGAAGAGGATGGAGAAGCAGGATGGAAACGCTTTCAGAAGGACAAATTTGATTTGTGTATTTTTGATGTGATGATGCCTAAAAAAGATGGAATAAGCCTAGCTAAGGATGTACGTGCGATTGATCAGTTTGTACCCATCATCTTTTTGACTGCTAAAACAATGAAGGATGATGTCATTCGTGGTTTTCAGGCAGGAGCAGATGATTACATTCCTAAGCCTTTTGCGCCAGAGGAGTTATTGTACCGCATTCAGGCTATCCTGAAACGCAGCCAAAAGCCAGAGCGTCAACGCCAAGAAACAAAGGAATTCAATATTGGTAAATACCATTTCAATTATCCCTTGCGCATTCTTACTTTTGGAGACAATGAAAGCAAGGATAAGCTTTCTCCAAAAGAGTCAGAGTTATTACGCCTCTTTTGTTTGTATCTGAATGACATTCTACCAAGAAGTATTGCCTTGAAAGAAATTTGGGGAGAAGACAACTATTTTACCGCGCGTAGTATGGATGTTTTTGTGACCAAATTACGCAAATATCTTAAGAAAGATGATACCATTGAGATTGTCAACATTCATGGTAATGGTTTTCAATTGCGAGTCAGTGAAGAACAAATGGCTTAATACCATTTTTTGATACAATAGTACCTTATATACAAAGCCCCTCCTACTTGTGTAGAAGGGGCTTTGTATATGGTATCTGGTCAAGACCGTTACCTTATCAAGGTAAAGCCGCCTTTTCTAGCTTGTGGCTCTTGTGTACCAATTTTGTATTCTAAGACAAAGACATATTCCTCCGTTGGTTGCTCTATTCCATCAAAACGGCCATCCCAGCCACCATTCTCTAAATCATCTCCATCATAGACAATTTGTCCCCAACGATTATAGATTTTGAAACGAATCACATCTTCTGCAAGTAATCCAATCGGACGATACAAATCGTTAAAACCATCGTTGTTGGGTGTAAATGCGGTAGGCATTCCCAAGTAAATAGATTCTATTGTTAGCGTAACCGATCCTGTATCCTGACACGCTTCTGCGTCGTTTGCTGTTGCAGTCAAGGTTAAGACATAAGTTCCTGATGTACTAGCAGAAACAGTACTGTTGGCTAATAATGGGTTGACAATAACAGCAATAGGATCATTTACCGTCCAATCGTATTGTACGCCTAAATTCGTTTGATCATTGCCTGCTCCAATATTAAACACCTCTCCAGCCGTTCCAGTGCTACTAACATTATTAAGTACAGTAATATACGGCAAAATACTAGGCACAAACGGTGCTGTAATGGTATCGTATAAAACAACACTACAATTTTGACTATTGCTAACAGTAACAGCATACGCTCCTTCAGCTAAATTATCTGCTTGTTGGTTGGTTGTTCCATTGCTCCATAAGTAGGTGTAATTGTTTACCGTATTAATGCGCAAGGTGCCTGTAGGCATCAAGGTACAATCCAAAACACTATCAAGTGCCACCAAACTAATGCTATTGGTATCAATCGCAACATTAATAGGAACAAAAATTCCAAGCGCGGTAGCAGTACATCCCAAAGCATCAGTGACAACAACGGAATACGTTCCAGAAGACAATCCTGTAGCCGTTGCTCCTGTTTGGTTATTCGTACTAGCATCCCATTGATAGGTATAAGTAGGTGTTCCATTGATTGGTAAAGCGGTTACCATACCATCATTGGTGTTTCCACAACTCACAGGAGTCGCATTAAATCCAATACTAATAGAATCGATGGGCTCATTCACTGTCGCACTACCCAAGACAATACAGCCATTGGCATCAGTGACAGTTACTAAATATAACCCTGCACTCAAATTGTCCAAACTATCGGTTGTAGATGCTGCTGCATCTGACCATAAATAGCTGTATCCTGCGACACCTCCTAATACGGTTGTTACTCCAATTGCACCATCATTACCACTTCTACAAGTAACATTAGTAATTCCTCCTATGCTCAATTGTAAACTATCAGGTTGATTTAACATCACCACCAAGGTGTCAACACAATTGCTACTATCCGTCGCAATTAAGGTATACATTCCTGCGGGTACATTATTCAAATTCGCAGTGGTGTCACCATTGTTCCACCAATAAGCTAAATTAGTATTGCTACTGGTTGTTATAATACTTCCCGTCGTATCACCAAAACAATTTGGCTCTGTTGCCATCCCCAAGTTCACTAAGGAAGCAGCACCTCCAACAACTACTACTACCGAATCCATCATCATACAACTACTAGTTATATCTCTTACCACATAAGTTGTTGTTCCTGTAGGACGGGCAAAAGGATCAATAATGGTATCATTACTCAAACCCGTTGCAGGGCTCCATTGTATGTTTTGTACAGTAGTGTTTACTAATAACTGAACAGAATCGCCTGCACAGATATACAACGTATCAAAAGGAATATCTAAAGAGTCTTCTAATAAGGTATCACACAAAACAATCGTACAGCCATTATTATCCGTGATTGTTCCACAATAAATACCTGTGGGCACATTTCCTAAATCTTCTGTTGTTGCTCCATTTGACCATAAGAATGTATAAGGATTTGCTCCCCCTGTTACTGTCAAATCAATACTTCCAGTAGAATCCCCCATACAGGCAATATTCGTTCCTACAGCAGTTGCCATAAGGCTACTAGAATCTACTAAAGTAAAGCTTGCAGTATCCATACATCCCAAAGCATTCGTGGCAATGACGGTATAAGTACCTGCGGGCACCCCTGAAATATTTTGTGTGGTGTCTCCATTACTCCATAAATAAGTAATATTCCCAGCACCATTTCCTCCTATATTATTACAAGCATTAAGAGAACCATCTACTTGAGGCACCCAACTCCCTGAACCATCAGGAGCACGCACCAAAGAAGTATTCGGTTGTAATCCACCAGGGGCAGTACTGTAAGCACTTGCCGCAGGGAATGTCACCGCGCTCACACAACCTGTTAAGCCAATCGTATTAATCGTAGAACCATAAGGCTGGTTGCCATTAGAAGGGTTGCCATAAACTACCCCATCTACAAAACTACCTGTCGCATCAAAAATAGCAATGGTTTCTCCTCCATCTGTTAAGATCAATAAACCAGTACCAGAACCAGTTGGGCCTTCTGTAAAACAATTGCAGTTTTCTGCATCTAAATCGAAGGTGCCTGCTCCCCAAACAACATCATTACCAATAGTAAAGAATCCGTCACTAGGAATAGTCGTTCCTGCAGGAAGCGTAATCGTCCAATCACCATCAGACAAAACGTAACAGCTAATGTCGGCTCCTGGAGGGCCTATCAATTCAATAAACTCTCCTGTATTGGGATCACGGCCATTGTTGAAGGCTGCTGTTGGGCGGTATAAAAATTCATTGAGACGAACGACTGGCGAACTACAGTTATTAAGCGTTGTATCTCCTATTGCTGTGGCAAAAATCGCCCCTGTGCTATCGCCATTACAGAATGGACTCACCGTACTATCAATGGTCACCGTTATTAGACCCAACAAAGGAACAAGCGCGGTATCCACATTGATACAATTATTATTATCTGTAATCGTAACCGTGTATAAACCTTCCGCTAGATTCGTAATATTTTGTGTGGTGGCTCCATTCGACCACAAGAAACGATAAGGAGCAATACCACCAGAAACAGCCAGATGAACTAAACCATTACTATCTCCAGCACAAGTTGCCCCAACAAGACTATCAATATTGTTGACCAATAAGAATTGGGGTGCTGTAATTGTGGTATCAGCAACAACCGTACAAATTTGCACGCCACTCCCTGTTGTTGTATGACTTACTACTATATTATTAATAGCAACAGATGGATCTGTTCCTACATTATCAGCATTATTTGTCCAGTTAAAACCCAACTGAACCGTCGCATTATTATCACAAGCAGCAGGCAATACAATCGTATAAGCTGTCCACTCTCCTTGTCCCCCAGGACAAACAGTAGACTTGAGACTAGGATCTAAAACAACCCAGCCAGCACCAGCATTGTACCACAAAGAAGCGTTGTCTAACAAGGCATCTCCATTCGCAATAAAATCAAAAGTTAAGGTATTTCCTGAAAAGCCTATAGTGGAAAAAGTTGGTGATTCCGCTCGTACATTACTAGTTTCGGTTGCATTATAAGCTGATCCAGTAAACAATAAGCCACAGCCCAAACTGGTACAAGTAATGTGTAAGGTGCTGTCACCATTGTTACCTACGCCACAATTAGTTGGAGCCACTCCTCCTTCTTCGTCATTCACCTGCCAAACATTTGAATTAGCAGAATTTGTCCCTGTTGCATTTGATAAGCTCCAATTGTGTGTGCCATCAAAATCTTCTGCATAGAGGTTAGTTGTACTAGGAGGAATAGCCGCTACAGTATCTGTTACGGTTACAAAGTATTGTCCTCCTGCCAAGCCACAGACCGTACTAGTGGTATCTCCTGTAGACCAGACATAGCTCAATTGCCCTATGCTACTGCCTGTTACTAAGGCTGTCACACAGCCATCGTTGGCTCCAAAACAAGTGACATTGGTAGTCGTTAAAGTAATGGTAGGGGGTGTTACCGAACTAGTCGTACTGCTGTGTAGACTTGTTGTTGTCAACTCTTGTCCCCAAAGAATAATTGGACAACTCCATAGTAGTAATCCAAGTAATAAAGTTAGCTGTTGTTTCATTATAATTATAATTAGATAAAAATCTCTAAGAATGGCTGGCAAAGATAATAAGAATTTGTTGGTTTATTGGCTTAATAAAAAAGAGGAACAACAATTAGACTTTATTAAGTAGTCACTAAAAAAATTCTACTACGTGAGGCCTGCGGCGTTCGCACTAAAAAATGATTCGTTTTACCGCCTACTTAAAGGGCATGACACAAAAAAAGAACTGCAAACGATATCATTTACAGTTCTTAGCATTTTTTTGAAAAACCAATCATTCAATACAAACATTTACGCATTGATGATCTCATGTACTAGGTCTAAAATTATGCGTTCTCGTTCGGCCATTGCTTGTAATAATGCATTCGCTTCGTCTCTTTTAGTAGTTGCGTAAGCCTCATCTTTGATGTCCTTCAAATTGATCAATACATTCAAATAAGCGCCATAAACAGCCGTGTGGATACAACTTGTTCCTACTCCTACATCAGAAATAGAATTGGGATTCCCTTGACGTGCCATATCTTCTAACAAATCCAAGGTATCAAAAGCAATTTCCATCACCTCAAAAGGTACTTCTACCGCATGTTTAGTAGCAGCTTGGATAGCTATTTGACGAGTTTCTTTTTCTTCTTTACTGCCTTTTGGCAAACGGAAAGCCTGCATAATACCATTAAATGCTTCTGTATCTTCATCCACCTTAGCTAACAGGCGTGCCATCAATGCTTGCCCTTGTTCAGCTTGTCCAGAAAAATGCGGTAAGTATTCGTCCCATCCGCGTTTATTGGCAGATAGATTGGCTACCATTGTTCCTAATGCCGCTCCTAGAGAACCTACATAAGCCGCAATAGAACCACCACCAGGCGCTGGGCTTTCAGAAGCCGTTTCAGAAGCAAAAGCAGGTAAAGTCATTGCTAACAAAGGGGTAGATTGCGCTGCGGCTAAACGATATTCTATAATTTTTTGTTGCGGATCAAAAGGCTGTAGTTCATCTAAGCCCATTGACTTCACTGCTATTTTGATAATTTCTTTTTCGGCAATTCCTGTAGAACGTTGTTGTTTTTCTAAGAAATACTTACCAGCATCCAACAGAACCTGCAAAGGCATTAATCCAATCAATTCAGAGCCTGTCACCCGCATTCCACGAGCATTAGCAGAAGCACAACAAGCTTCAAATACCTCATGCAAAGGCGTTTCTTGAATGTCCGTCAAGTTCATAGATACCTGCGCGATACCATATTCTTCAATGTACCATCCAATTCCTTTAACGGCCTTGCAAGCACCAGGTAAACGGACCGCTTCCCCTTGCTCATCGCGGACAATTTTACCCGTCACAGGATGCCCTTCTCGCTTAACACGTCCTGCCTCTCGTACATCAAATGCAACAGAATTAGCGCGTTTTGTAGAAGTACTATTGAGATTAACATTGTAAGCAATCAAGAAATCACGTGCCCCAATAGCAGTGACCCCTGCCGTTTCATTCAGTTGACTAGGGCCAAAGTCAGGATTAAAATCATCCTGCTGAAGCTTAGAACTCATTTTTTCATATTCTCCAGCACGAATATTAGCTAAATTTTGCCAGCGCGCATCAGAAGCGGAAGATTCATACAAAAAGATAGAAATATCTAACTCTTTCCCTACTCGTTCGGCCAATCGACGGCTATACTCTACCGTTTCTTCCATATTGATGTTGGCAATAGGAATCAATGGGCAAACATCTGTAGCTCCCATACGTGGGTGTTCTCCATGATGTTGACGCATATCAATCAAGCTCGCTGCTGTTTTGATGGCTTGGAAAGCCGCTTCAATAACCGCTTCTGGTTCGCCCACAAACGTCATTACGGTTCGGTTCGTGGCTTTTCCAGGGTCAACATCCAATAATTCTACGCCTTCTGATTGTTGAATACTTTGTGCAATTTGCTGAATTACAGCTTCGTCTCGTCCTTCACTAAAATTAGGAACGCACTCAATCAATTGTTTTGTTGCCATATCTATCTGTGTTTTAAATCCTAAAAAGGGAGTTTTTTGTTAATACAGGTTAATTCCTCGTAATAATGCCCGCTAATCGGTTGGGGCAGCTTTACTCATTATAAATAGACCTACTGCTGTAAGAAAGCCATTGAGTAACAATAATTCAAAGCTAAACTTATAGCCCCATAATAAGGCGGCCGAATTTTCATTGATAAAATAGGTTAATACGGGAGCTAAAAGGCAAATTATAGGCACCCATTTATCTTGTACTTGACGTTTTGTTAATAAACCAAACCCATATAAGCCCAACAAAGGACCGTAGGTATACCCTGCATATTTAAATAACTTAACAATCACCGATTCATCATTGACCCACCAAAATAGAACAATGGTCATAAAAAGTAGAAGGGAAAACCCAATGTGTACCAGATAACGCAAGGAAGTATTTTCATTATAAGATGACGCGATAGAGCTTGCTTTATCTTTTGAAGCCTCATCTAATATATTAGAAGGTACAGATGTTTCTAGAATATCCGACATCGTTGGCATTGCTTCTTTTTTCTTTGGCGTTCCTACCTCAAACCCTAAGAAATCTACACAAAAAGAAGTAGTCAGTGCCGTCAAAGCAGAATCCGCACTGGAATAGGCAGCAGCAACAAGTCCAATTAAAAATAAAAGCCCTACTCCTGTCGGTAAGTATTGCAAGGCAATCGTAGGGTACAAAGTATCAGCTCCTTGAATATCCACTTGAAAACTGACAGCATAAAGTGCCAATAAGGCGCCTAAAACCAAGAACAAAAAATTAACCCCAACCAAAACAATGCTAAAGCTAAAGACATTTTTTTGCGCATCTTGTAAGGTTCTACAAGTCAAATTTTTCTGCATCATATCTTGATCTAATCCTGTCATTACAATCGCAATGAACATCCCAGCCAAGAATTGCTTAAAGAAGTTATTAGGATCGGTCCACCCTCCTTCAAAAAAGAAAATTTGACCCAAACCAGCTTCCTTCACCGTAGGCCATACTGTTGCTAACGATAAGTCTAGGGCAGTAGTTAATTCATACAATGTCCAAGCTACCGCAATTAACATAAAGAGTGTCTGCAAGGTATCTGTCCAAACAATAGTTTTGATGCCTCCCTTAAAGGTATATACCCAAATAAGAACAATCGTCAACAAAGCCACCATCCAAAAAGGCAAGCCCATTGCTTCAAAAACAAATAAATACAACACCATCGCCACCAAATACAATCTAAATGCGGCACCTATCACTCTAGAAACCAAGAAAAAACCTGCTCCTGTCTTATAAGCATTACGCCCAAAGCGTCCTTCTAGGTACGTATAAATAGAGGTCAATTGCAAACGATAATACAACGGCAACAGCACTAGCGCAATAACAGCGTATCCCGCCAAGTAACCAAAGACCATTTGTAGGTAAGAAAAACCCATGTTAGGGGCTTGCTCTATTGCTGGATTCATATAAGCGGCTCCTACCGTTCCAGGCACAGAAATAAAAGTGACCCCAGACAGAGAGGTTCCAATCATTCCAAACGCCACTAAATACCAAGGAGATTCTCGACTAGCCGTAAAAAAATCACGATTACTAGCACTTCGTCCCGTCCACCAAGCTACTCCAAGTAATAAAATAAAATAACCTACAATTACACCTATAATAAGAAGGGGAGAAAGTTGTTGCATTGTTGGAAGGTTGCTCATAAGACAAAATAAAAAATGATAGTAACAAGATAAGGGCTTCAATGTACTTGCTGTACAATATCCCCTCTATGTCAAGTCAAATGTATCTTTTAAAATTAAACGCGCCATATTATGCGTGCGTATTTCTGAAAAAGTATGGTGTAACCAATACGATTCTCCATTAATTTCTAAGGCCCAAGCAGTAGAAGGCGTAGGGGCTTGGGTTGGATCCGCTGTGATAACATCCAGTGCAAAGATCCGTTGTTGCGTTAACAGAGCCTCTACCTGCGCATCTACGACCAAACTATTGGCAGGGTTTTGAGTTTTAATGGTTGCTTGTTCTCTTGCTAATAATTCTGCGGCGGTTTGTTGGCCATTTCCTACCAATCGAGCAGGAAGCCGCATACAAGCGGCTTCCATTTTACCGCCTACCGCTTGTATTCTCAAATCTTTCCCTTCTATTTGTTCTTCTAGTAAAAATGTTGGTATTTATCTTTCCAAGGGAACCAAGCCGCTTCCACTTTTTCTAAGGTATCACAATGCAGTTTCCCCCCTTCTCCTTCTTGCCCTAATAGCGGCTTACAAACATAAACAGCTCCTACTTTCATAAAAGCAGCCAATTTTTCTTGTTCTTCTGCCATATCCTGAAAAACTAAATACATTGTAACAGAAATTAATTTAAAAATATAATGACTAAAAACTTTGACACCTGCCATGGTTTTTGAAGGG